>DATJGE010000025.1:0-8613 GCA_035495295.1 Nitrospira sp.
TACACTCAGTGCCGGCCATAGTCTGCTGCAACCGGGAACCACGTATTCCGAAACGACACGAGCCAGTGAGCGGGTGGTGGTGCTGCCGGATGATCGGCTCGTCTCCGGAACGGTACAAGACGTGAAATCCGGGCAAATCCAGGTCAATATCGGCGAGCTGATGCCCGTGTTTCTGTCGGTTGAGGCCGCAAGTGAAAAAGGGATGCCCTCGCTCCAGCGGGGCGACAAGCTCACGATGGTCGTTTCGGCCGAGAACGAATACATCGACTTCCACTTGGCGAATCAACCCGGCTGGGACCGCGTGCTCAAAGGATCCCTCATTCAACCAGTGATGGGCGACCAGCGGTGGGCGGTGATTCGCACGATGCAGGGCCTGCACGAACCTTATGAAGTGGCCGAGGGCGCGCGACAGAAGGTGCTGAACATTCCGATCGGGGTGCCGGCTGTATACCTCCTGAATAAAGCCAATCTCATTATCGATGTGACATTTGGGGACGAACGTGCACTGCTGGAAACCCTGGCGACGTGGTCGGCGGACCGGCAACGGATTATCCATCGGTAAGCCGTTTCCATTATTCACTCTCATAAGAGGGCCCATACTCATTGCTGGAACCCTCATTGGAATCTCTTTAAGTATCCTCGGCGCCGGCGCTCCAGCTTCAGGCGCACTCAGGATTGACGCAGGGGCGGACCTCCAAGGGGATGCTGAGACGCTTCACCAAATCGAGGAGGCCTTCAATCGAGCGGAGGACGCCATAGGGAAGAGAGCGCTGGACGCCCTGATGACGGTCTACTCTGAGCACTATCGCTACCAGGATCTCACGAAAGCGGACATGAGGAAAATCTGGAAGGGCTTTTTCGAACACTTCGCTCGAGTCGCGACGCTGCATTCGTTTTCTCGCATTGTCGTCAAGTCCGGGAAACAGCCAACAGCTCAGATCACCTGTACCGGAGCGCTGTGGGCGACATCGGACCAGAACGATCAACGGGTGAACCTGTCCAGCTGGGCGGGGGATATCCATCATCTGATTTATGAGGATGGGGCTTGGAGAATATTAGGGCAGGGAAGGAACGCTCAGAACCGGTCTGAATTCGGCCAGGCCCCTCCTCCGCTGTTTTAGGTCAACTCCGTGAAGTCCAATGGTCGTGTCATGGACATCGACGGGCTGAACAGCAGAATGTGCGAACCCATAATGATGTGTCCGCAAATTAAGTGGGGCAGTACAAGCGCATGAACCAGATTGTCCTCATCGCCCTGCGCCGGCCGTACACCTTTGTCGTTCTGGCTATCTTAATTGTATTGTTCGGGACGAAGTCGCTGCTCCACACACCAACCGACGTTTTTCCAAACATCAGGATTCCCGTCATCGCCGTGGTCTGGTCCTATACCGGTCTGCTGCCGATCGACGTGTCCGGACGTATCACGTTTTACTTCGAACGCGCCCTGACCTCGACGGTAGAAGGCATCCAGCGTATCGTCAGCCAATCCTACTACGGCATCAGCATCATCAACATCTTTCTTCAGCCAGAAACCAACCTCGCCGGCGCCGAGGCCGAAGTCGCGGCGATTGCGCAGACGGTCGTCAAAGCGCTGCCGCCCGATATTTCGCCGCCCATGATCATGCGGCTCGAAGCGTCCTCGGTGCCGGTGGCCATGCTGCAAGTCACCTCCGACACGCTGACGCCGGCAGAGCTCTACAATCTCTCCTTTATGCAAATCCGGCCCCTGCTCGTGACGATACCGGGGGCGATCCTGCCGCATCCCTACGGCGGGAAGCCCATGCAGCTGTTGGTGTCGCTCGATCAGCAGAAATTGCTCGCCCGCCACCTCACCCCAGAAGATATCCACAAAGCCTTCGGGCGTCAGGACCTCGTACTGCCTGCGGGCGACCAGAAGATTAAGGCGACGGACTGGATGCTCCAGACGAATGCGATGCCGCTGCAGGTCGGAGATTTTAACAACATCCCGATCAAGAGAGACGGAAACGCCTTCATCTACATGCGCGACGTCGCAGATGTGCAACTTGCTGGGCCGCCACAAACGAACGCCGTGCTGGTGGACGGCGAGCAGGCCGTCACCATCGTCGTGATGAAGAGCGGCGAGGCTTCGACCCTGGAGGTGGTCGACGGGATCAAGAAGGCCATCCCGCGCATCGAAAAAATCGTGCCCAAGGGTGTGCAGATCAAAATCCTCAACGACGCTTCAATCTTCGTGAAGGACTCGATCACGGACGTCGCGTTTGAAATGGCGACTGCCTCCGCGCTGGTGGGTCTCATTGTGCTGCTGTTGCTCGGCTCATGGCGAGCGACGGTCATCGTCGCCACCTCGATCCCGCTCTCCATTCTGACTTCGCTCATCGGCTTGCACGTGGCCGGACAGTCGATGAATCTTATGACGCTGGGCGGCTTGGCGTTGGCCGTCGGTATTCTCGTCGACGACGCGACCGTGATGATCGAGAATATCGACACCCATCTCGCCATGAGCAAGCCGCTGGAGGTGGCGATCGTCGACGCCGCCAATGAGATCGTCATCCCGACGTTCGTCGCCACATTAAGTATCGCCCTCGTCTGGCTTCCGCTCTTCGATCTCAGCGGCGTGTCCGGCTGGCTGTTCATGCCCATGGCGGAGGCGGTCATCTTCGCGATGCTCGCCTCCTTCGTCTTGTCGCGCACGCTGGTGCCGACCATGGCGAAATATCTGCTTGAAGAACACAAGGCGCCGCAGGCGCATGAGCCCGGCGGGCAACCGAAGAAACCGCCCAGCGTCTTCGCCCGTTTCCAACAGGGGTTCGAGCGCGGCTTCGAGCGGTTCCGTGACCGCTACAATGTGCTGCTAGAACAGGCCATCGTCAATCGCGGCCGCGTTGTTGCGATCTCTCTGGCAATCGCGCTTGGCTCTCTCGGCTTGTATTATTTCAACGGGCGTGACTTTTACCCCGAGATCAAGTCGGGGACATTGCAGATGCATATGCGGGCACCGCTCGGCACGCGCATCGAGGCCTCAAGCCGTATCGCCTCCCTTGTCTCGAATGACATCGCGCGGTTGCTGCCTGACCAGGTCGAAGGCGTCGTCAGCAATTGTGGCCTACCGGTCGGACCGCACAATCTGGCCTTCATCCCGACGCCGACGATCGGCGCGCAGGATTGCGATCTCACGATCTCCTTGAAGAATGAAAAGTCGCCGGTGTGGGAGTATCGGGCCATTCTCCGCGAGGGCTTGAGGGAGCGCTATCCGGGCACCGAATTCACGTTCCAGCCGGCTGATCTGACCGCGAAGATTCTCAACTTTGGCTCGCCTTCCCCGATCGACGTGCAGATCAACGGTATGGAGATGTACGCCAACTACGAGTTCGTGCGCAACTTGGCGGGCAAGCTGCGCCAGATCCCCGGCGCCAGCGACGTGACGATTCAGCAGACGATGCGCACGCCGACCCGTCTCATCGAAGGCACTCGCACGTTCGGACTCGGCATCAACCTGATGGAGCAGGCCATTGCCGGCAATATGCTCCTGTCGACGTCCGGCAGCCAACAGGTCGACCAGCAATATTGGCTCGATCACAAGACGGGTGTCTCTTATCAGATCAACATCTATACGCCGCAGAATCAGCTTACAAGCACCAACGATCTGTTGACCCTCCCAGTCGGTGGGGGCGACGAGAAACCGCAACTGCTCGGCAATGTGAGCACGTTGTCAGCGGTCGGGACGCCGGGCCTGATCACGCACCAGGACATTATGCCGCTGTTCGACATCTATGTGTCCGCCGAAGGGCGCGACCTCGGCGGCGTACTGGCGGATGTCGAAAAGGTCGCCAACAGCATGGAGCACGAATTGCCTCGGAGCGCAGCGCTTGCAATCCATGGCCAGGCCGAAACGATGCACGATGCCTATATCGAGATGCTTGGCGGCCTCCTTGCCGCAGTCGTACTGGTCTATCTCCTGATCGTCGTGAATTTCCAATCCTGGCTCGATCCCTTCATCATCATTACGGCCTTGCCGGGTGCCTTGGCGGGCATCGCGTGGTCCTTGTTCGTGACTCATACGACTATTTCCGTGCCGGCGCTGACGGGCGCCATCATGACGATGGGTACGGCAACCGCCAATTCGATCCTCGTCGTCTCCTACGCCCGCGAACGGCTCAAAGAGCACAGCGATGCGCTGCGGGCCGCGGTTGAAGCCGGGACGGCCCGGATCCGCCCGGTGCTCATGACTGCTTTGGCCATGATTATCGGCATGCTGCCGATGTCGATGGGGAATTCCCCGAATGCGCCGCTGGGTCGGGCCGTCATGGGCGGCTTATTCGTCGCCACATTGTTTACCTTATTCTTCGTGCCCTGCGTGTACGCCATCATCTATAGCAGGCGAACAGCTCGCCAAAAGGTCAATGCATAGTGGCTACGATCCTGCGTGGAAAACTCGTTGTCATCTCCACAATCCTGCTGTGTGGACTCTACGTGGGCTATCGGATTTATGAGAGCAAAAACAACGCCGCTCTGTTGCGCGAGAAGACGGTCAAAGGCGCCGTCCTGACCGTGGCCGTCACCAAGGCAAAGCCGATGGCGCCGACCGAGACCATTACGCTTCCCGGCAATATCATGGGTTGGTATGAGGCGCCGATCTACGCACGCGTCACGGGCTATGTGAAGATGTGGTACACAGGCTACGGAGGCCAGGTTAGGAAAGGCGACATCCTGGCCGAAATCAACGCCCCGGATCTCGATGCGGAATATGCGCAGGCCAAGGCAGCTCTCGAAACGGAGCGCGCCAGGTATAAACTCGCCGAGGTGACTGCCAAGCGTTGGGTGGCGCTGCGCCCCAATCATTCGGTCTCCGAGCAGTCGATCACGGTGAAGGAGCAAGAGATGAAAGCCCATGCGGCACTCGTCAAGGAATCGGAGCAAAAGGTCAGGAACATCGAAGCGTTCATTACGTTCAAAACGATCGTCGCGCCCTTTGATGGCGTGGTGATCCAGCGTAACATCAACGTCGGCGACTTGGTTAGTAAGGAAGGCAACCTGAGCACCCCCAACGCAAAAAGCAACCTCTATACGGTGGCCGTCGTAGATACGTTGCGCCTCTTCGTCAGCGTGCCGGAGTCGTTTGGACCCTTCCTCCAACCGGGCCTGACGGCCGACGTGACGGTGCCGCAATTGCCCAATCGTCATTTCACCGCCAACTTCCTGACTGTCGCCCGTGGATTCGACGTGAGTACGCGTACCGCGGTGACTGTCTTCACGCTTGACAACAAGGACCGAGCGCTTTGGCCCGGCTCCTACGCCCAGGTCTACCTCACGGCGCCGGTCGATCGGCAAGCATTCACGATGCCCTCCACCGCGATGGTGTTCCAGGAGCACGGCACACAAGTGGCCGTCGTGACGGAGGACGACCGAGTCCATTTCAAGCCGATCATCGTGAGCAAAATCCTCGACGCCACGGTCGAGGTAACGGGGGGGATTACCACCACCGATCGCATCGTGAACAATCCCAGCGCCGCGTTGCTCGAAGGCGACAAGGTGCGCATCGTCACGCCGGCGCCTGGGTATGACCTCGTCGCTGAAGAAGCGTCTGCGTCAAAGGAAGCTGCCGTACCATAGGAACCATCTTCAAAATGACCGTCGCGCCTCTCCCATGCTCCTGCTGACACGCGCGTATACGAAGGCGGCGCAGCACAACGGAATCCGGTCTCTGAGGGCAGACAATCAACGAGGAGGAGTCAGAGGCTCGCTCAAGAGAAACGAAGTTCAGCATCGCACGCGCCTCGACCTCCCACCGATGGTGAGCGCGGCGAGTGCGTGCTCGTCACCCAACGGCGGACCAAATGCAAGGAGGATACGACGATGTTAAGAAAGGTCACTCAGCTACAAGGAGGCCCACTCCGAGCCAGGGACGGGGAGATTGGGACGGTGGAGCAATTGTATTTCGACGACGAGACCTGGGCGATCCGCTACCTCGTCGTCAACACCGGCAGTTGGTTGGCGGGCCGTCGAGTGCTGATCTCGCCAATCGCCGTCAACAAGACGGATTGGGAATCAGGACAAATGGAAGTGGGTTTGACGAAACAGCAGGTGGAGGGGAGTCCCGCCATCACGACGGACAAGCCCGTCTCCCGGCAACACGAGGCCCAATACATGGAGTATTACGGGTACCCGTTTTATTGGAGCGGGCCGTATCTATGGGGCTCAGTGCCCTACCCAGCAGGCTTGGTGAAGGAAGGGGCCGTTGTGGTGGACACGTCGGCATCCAGGGCGGAAACGGAGTCGGCGGATTCGCATTTACGCAGCACCAAAGCGGTGAGCGGCTATCACATTGAAGCGACTAATGGGGAGATTGGCCACGTGGAGAATTTCATCGTCGACCTGCACACGTGGGCGATCCAATACATCGAAGTTAATACGAGGAACTGGTGGCCGGGGAAAAAGGTGCTGATCTCACCCCGCTGGATCGAACGCGTGAGTTGGATGGATGCCACAGTCTACGTCGACCTCCCCCGTGAAACTATCAAGAACGCGCCGGAGTATATGGACTCTATGCCTGTCACTCGCGAATACGAGCAGCGGCTGTGTGATCACTACAAGCGGGCGGCTGATGGGCGACCAGAAGCCGAGAAGCTGTATCGCCCATGGAGTGCCAAAATTGCATGAGCGTCATGCCATGAGAGGAATCGCCAATAAGCACGAGGACTCACTATGAGCACATCAATCGTGACAACCCTCACTCCGGTCCAATTGGAGCAACTGTCGATCAACACGATTCGGTTCCTGTCGGTGGACGCGGTGCAAAAAGCGAATAGCGGCCACCCGGGCCTGCCACTGGGCGCCGCCCCAATGGCCTATGTCTTGTGGACGCGCTTTCTTCAGCATAACCCGACTAATCCGCACTGGTTCAACCGGGACCGATTTGTCCTATCAGCCGGCCATGGGTCGATGCTGCTGTACAGCTTGCTGTACCTCACGGGCTATGATCTGCCGCTGGAACAAATCAAACAGTTTCGCCAATGGGGCAGCCTCACGCCCGGCCATCCCGAGCACGGCCTGACGCCTGGCGTAGAAACCACGACCGGTCCGCTCGGTCAAGGCTTTGGAAATGCCGTTGGCATGGCGATCGCGGAAGACCATCTCGCCGCGCGCTTCAACCGCCCCGGTCACCACCTCGTCAATCATTACACATATACGCTGGTGAGCGACGGCGACCTGATGGAAGGCGTGGCGGCGGAAGCCGCGTCGCTCGCCGGCCATTTGAAACTTGGCAAACTGATCTGCCTCTACGATGACAACCATATCACGCTGTCCGCGGCGACCAACATCACCTTCACGGAAGATCGTGCCATGCGGTTTGCAGCGTACGGCTGGCACACGCAGACGGTTGAGAATGGAAACGACCTTGCAGCGATTGACCGCGCGCTGCGTGCCGCACAAGCCGAAAGGGGGCGTCCCTCTCTGATTCTCGTGCGCACGCATATTGGGTACGGTTCGCCGAACAAACAAGACACGTTTGAAGCCCATGGCTCTCCGCTCGGCGAGGACGAGGTGAAATTGACGAAACAGGCATTGGGCTGGCCGGTCGATCCACCGTTCTACGTTCCAGACAAGGCGCTCGCGCATTTCCGTCTGGCAATTGAACAGGGCAAACGAGCCGAAGCGGCATGGGATGTGAGATTTGCGGAATACTCGAACGCATACCCCGATCTTGCCAAAGACTTTCAGCAGAAGATGACTGGCGAATTGCCTCAAGGCTGGGATCGCGACATACCTTCCTTCCAGGCAGACCCCAAGGGCATCGCGACCCGCACCGCGTCCGGCACAATATTGAATGTGATCGATCAGACCCTTCCCTCACTGATCGGCGGCTCCGCAGATTTAGATCCCTCCACGCGCACGGCGCTGGCCGCAATGGGCGATTTCGAACACCCGTGCGACGAGGCCGGCAACCAGCAAGGATCGGCCGGCGGCGGGTGGAATTATGCGGGAGCCAACCTGCACTTTGGTGTCCGCGAGCATGCGATGGGATCCATCGCGAATGGGATGGCGGTGCACGGGGGCGTCATTGCGTTCACGGCGACATTCCTCATTTTCTCGGACTACATGCGGCCGGCGATTCGATTGGCAGCGCTAATGGAGCAGAGGGTAATCTTCGTCTTCACCCACGATAGCATTGCTCTTGGCGAAGATGGCTCAACGCATCAACCGATTGAGCAATTAGCCTCGCTGCGCGCAATCCCAAACTTGCTCGTTATCCGCCCATGCGATGCGAACGAGACGGCCGTGGCGTGGCGTGTCGCGATTCAGACACGGAATCGACCGGTCGCGCTGATCTTGACACGGCAGGATGTGCCCACGCTTGATCGCACCCGATTCGCCGCAGCAGAAGGCTTACGGCGTGGCGCCTATATTTTGGCCGATGCGCCCACTGGCACACCGGACATCATCTTGATCGCCACGGGGTCGGAGGTCAGTTTGATCGTTGCGGCCTGCCAGAAACTGATCGAGAACAAGATCAACGTCCGGATCGTTTCCATGCCGAGCTGGGAATTGTTCGAGGCCCAACCTCGAAGTTATCGCGACGCGGTTCTTCCGCCATCGGTTCGGGCGCGACTGGCCGTTGAAGCGGGCGCGACT
>DATJGE010000026.1:0-4898 GCA_035495295.1 Nitrospira sp.
CCGACCGTTTCCTTTGCCAAAGCGCGAGGGGGCGGAGGCGGGTTTTCGGGCGGCTCCCGGGGCGGCGGATCGGGCAGCATGGGCAGCCGCGGGTCACGCACCTACGATCAAAACGCGGGGAAGCCGATTGAGCAATCGACCGCGCCCAAGCCGCAGGCGGCCACGCCGCCGTCAATAGCTGCCAGTCCGGCCCCGACGGCCCAGAGCAATCCCTCCGTCTTCCAGCGGCATCCTATCTTGACCGGCATCGCGGCCGGCGTTGCCGGCTCGTGGATCGGCCATATGCTCTTCGGCGCCACCGACAGTACCGCCAAGACCAGCGAGGACGGGGAGGCCGGCGCAGCGACCCATGCGAGCGGATTCAATACAGTGGATATGCTCCTTCTTATGATCGTGGCGGGCGGGGCGCTCTATTACTTTTCCCGCCGGCGCAAGCCCGTGCCCGCGTTCGCCGGGATGACCCGTGGGACGGCCGCGCCCAGGTCCATGTTGGACTCCTCTTCCATTGGATCTTCTTCACGATCTTCTTCGGCCGCGCCCTTCCGGACCGCGACCGTCGACAGCGAGATTACGGCGGGTGATAAGGCGGCCTTCCAGCAACTCTTGATCGACATTCAAACCGCCTGGAGCAAGCAGGACCTCGCCGCCTTGCGGCGGTTCGTCACGCCAGAAATGCTGGCCTACTTCAGCACCGCCCTCGCCGAGCAGGCGAGTCAGGAAGTCGAAAATCACGTCGAAGACGTGGTCCTCACGAAAGCCGATCTCGAGGAATCGTGGACGGAAGAGGGGACGGACTACGCCACGGCCAAACTACAATGGACGGCGCGGGACTACACGGTATCCACTAGCAAGCAGCCGGGACAGCCGGGGTATCTCGTCGAAGGCAGCGATCAAACGCCCACCGACACGACGGAACTCTGGACCTTCATGCGACACCGGCAGGGCAAATGGCTCCTCTCCGCCATTCAACAGGTGGGGTAGGGAAGAGCGAGCTTATCTAGCCGACTGAGAGTGCAGGAAAAGGGGTCGGGAGTCTTATTGCTATCCTGAGTTCTTCGAAAAACAGCGGCAGCCGATCGGCTATTCTCGGAAAGGCAATGTCACGATTCCGAATCGCGAGGAAAAGGTTGGCCCCTTCGACGTTATTGATGCCTGGATCACTTCATAGCGCAGGTGCAGCCCCACTTGGATCCGCCTCCGAAACCTTTGCCGCAAATCGCATCGGACGGACCGCTCTTGCACTTGCCGGATTTGCTCAGATCACTGCAATCCTTACGGCCGGTGCAGGTACAGGTGCCCTGTCCGCATTGTGCTTCTGAAACACCGTCGCTATCAGGAGGGAGGAGGACAACCAGGTCATCCAGCTCTCCCAAAAGTAATCTTTCCCCAGTCTTCTGTCCTGCTCGTCGGCTTAAGAAGTCCTCCATCGTCGTGAGACCTCCCGATGCCGTGCGAACACGCACGAGGCTGTAGTCGATATCGCCGGCCACATCGTAAGTGGTTCCGCTGCGAGTTAAGTCGATAACGTAGGGATGGCTTGCCGAGTGGGTCGCTAACGTTTGAGACGTGACTTGGACTTGTGGTGCTGCAGTGGAGCAGGAAGCTAACCCGAAAACGGCGAGTGCCAGCGATAAGCTTTTCATAAGTACCTCCATTGCGGATCAGCTCTCACCGAACGAAGCTCAATGTGGATAAGAAACGGGGACAGGCTACTTTGCTAAACCGTCGCGACGGAACAGGAAAAGGTTAGGAGCCCTCGCAAGCCCGCTCCTTGGGGGCTGAGCTGCAAAAGTGGTCCATGACCTTGGAGACATCGATCCGCTTGGTTTCGCCGCCCGCAGTGGCGGTGATCGCAAGTGTATCAACTCGGCGGGGTGTGGGGAGCGAGGCATAGACAGTCCGCTCCTTCAGCGTGAGAAGACCCGCGCCTTCCGTGGCTATTAACGCCGGATCTGAAACCGCCGTGCGGGAGACCAGCGCCCCTTTGCGGTACGCCTCGACGATCACCCAGTCGCCATCCGCTCGAGACTCTTTTCTTCCTCCCGCTGTTCGCGGCACCGTGACATGTGTGCCGCGCGGCGACTTGCGCACTTGCATCATGCCGATGTGGGTCAGTTCCGGGCCATCGGCTGTGACATGAATTTCCATCACCATGCCGATCGCCAATGCCGACCGTGCGGCGATGTTGACGATATCCGCTGCCGGGTCAACGGCCACCGGCTGGGTCGTCGAGACGCTTGTCGGCTGGCTGGCCAGAGACGCATCGAGGACTGTTGGTTTGACCCCGTTCTCAGCTCCGGTCGCGCAAGCCGAGAGAAAAGCCAGGCCGGCAATGAGTGCAGACGGTTTCATCGAGCCTCAGGCGCCAACGGCTTCATGACGAGGTTTCAGTAACAGTTGCCCTGAAAGCATTGCTGCATCTTGCGCCCGCGCGCCAGATTGCTGGCATCGCGCCAATCCGCGTTGACGTTCAGGCTGTCTGCCATGATTTCAGTCGTGCCATCGGTAATTCGCCAAAACGTGGTTGTCATGGGCGGATTCGTAATCTGCACACACTGGCTCGTGCTGACTCCAATACTCGTCGCCACTGCTTCGCACGCCGCCTTTGACGAATGGACGTTGTTCGGCGTCGATACAGACGTGTAGCCGCCATCGCAACAATATTCGTCTCCGAGGCCATACAACATGTGTCCGCTCTCGTGAACGAACGTTTCTCCCGCCTGCGCATCGTTCCCCCAAATCCACGCGGAGCCGCCGAGCGAAATACTGGCACATGCCCGCTGGTTGTTCGCGTCGTCATGGATCACGACTTCACCGTCGGTATAGGCGGCCGCCGCCTTCGCGACGCCGTCGAACGTGATGCCCCGGCCGCACCGATCTTCGTCGGCTCCCTCCGGACCGGCCCAGAGCGTGAATGAATCGCGCGTATAGGTATAGAGCTTCCCGAATTCCTGGGCCGTGTTGAAATAGGCGTTGCGGATCATCGGCTCCAGCATGTTCGAGTAGGTCTGAGCATTGGCTTGCGAATCGGCATCGCGATTGAAGCTGATATCGATGTGATCAGACGCGGTCGAGCCGCCGGATGGCTCATTGGTCTGCCACAAGATCGGCATCAGTTGTGCATAATCGGCGCATTCGAGAATCGGCAGGAAGCCCCACTTGAACCAGCAGAAGATTCCGACCAGGCGTTCACCACCGGAATATGTGATTGGGTCGAGGTTACGTATGGTGCCTCTCTTCGACTTCGCTTGTACTTTGTAGGTGACGAGGGTATGGGGGTTGATGGCTTGCGTGATCGAACAGGTCCCGGTCGTGACGGCGTTTTGAAAGAAACAGGTTTTGCCCTGGGTCGTCGCGTTTTTTCGGCATGGAATAGCGCTGGGCACATTCGCATCGGATGGACAGATGTCCGCCTCACCGGCTGTGACCACGATATTAATATGTTCGAGACCGTCCCCTGTGGAGGCCGTCGCGACAATTTGTGATGAGTGCGGTTGTTCGAGGAAAAACGGCATCTGGCGGGCGGTGATCTGGAGAGGAGGTGATGTGCAAGCACCCAGCGCGATGGCGAGCGCAATGAGTGGCACGAGACCGGCCTTCTGCATCAATCCGACCTCCTGTACGAGCAGAGCATTGAACGGCGTTAACTCTTGCGCCCGCGTCTGTATAACAAGACACAATAGAAAGCTGTCCTAGGCAGTACCCTTGAAGAGAGAGAAAGGGGACAAGCTTGTTTATGAAGTAGGTGTTCGCCCGACAGAGCCGATCCATGAGTGTGGTGTGCCACCTATCACAAGAGGCTCATGCGAACGAAAAAAAGGGGTCGGGAGTCTTTTCTTGACCGTAAAACGTGTTTATTGACCGGCTAATGGTGGTTCGGATACAAGCCCCGCATGCCACGCCGGCCTCGCCTCGCTGCTGGGGACCTCGCTTATCATGTCCTGAATCGGCGTGTCGGCCGACTCGCTTTGTTCGAGAAGCCGGCGGACTATGCTGCATTTGAGAGCATTCTCTCGCAGGCCCACGCTCAGACTAAGATTCGCATCGCCGCCTATTGCCTCATGCCCAATCATTGGCATCTTCTCCTTTGGCCTCGGCATGATGCCGAACTCTCCGAGGTGCTCCGCTGGATCACGGTCACGCATAGCCAACGCTGGCATGCGCATCATCAGAGCGCAGGCAGCGGGCCGGTCTATCAAGGCCGCTTTAAGTCGTTTCCCGTGCAGACCGATGAACATTTTTTGACCGTCGCGCGGTATGTCGAACGCAATGCCTTACGCGCTCGGCTGGCCGATCGGGCGGAAGACTGGCGATGGTCAAGCTTATGGCGGCGCGTGCAAACGGATTCCTTGTTCGCCTCGTGGCTGAGCGACTGGCCGATGGAACGGCCGGCGGACTGGACGAGCAGAGTCAATCGCCCGCACACCGCGTCGGAGTTAGAGGCACTCCGAGTCAGCGTCCAACGTGGACGCCCCTTTGGCGACGAAGGTTGGGTTCGACGGATGGCACAGCGTTTTGGAATGGAATCGACTTTGCGGCCCCGAGGACGGCCGAACGGATCGTGAGAAAAGACTCCCGACCCCTTTTATTTTCCCTGTCAGGAGCTGCTTGCGTCGATTAGCAGAGCGGAGTACGCTTCCTTCCAGCGAGGCTGAGCATGTGTCAGAGAAAGAAGGACCATAAATGAAGGCACATGGGCTACTGGTCGTCATGGGCGCGCTGGCAATCGTGGCCAGCGCATCGGTCGCTGCCGAGACAGGCCCCGGCAATCCCCATAAGGGTCCTGCGCTCTACAAACAGCACTGTCTCAGATGCCATGGTGCAATGTTGGATGGAAAAGGACCCGAGGCACCGAAACTCAGTAGGCAGCCCACCGACTTTCACAAATATCTTTCCCG
>DATJGE010000027.1:0-53096 GCA_035495295.1 Nitrospira sp.
CCGCTGCTGCCTCGGGGTCGGGATGCTCACCCTGCATTCTGTAAATGCGGCTTTCCGAAATATTGAGGGGACGAAACAGCGTCTGATCAGCGAGTTGAAAGTTGCTCTCCGGATCGTCGGGAGGAACGCACCGTTCGTCACTAAAAAAGAAATGCGTCTGGTTCCACCCGTTCATCCCCCCTGTTGGCGCGGAAACCAAGCGTCGGTACAGTTGTTCAGGGGTCTTGCCGCCGGACAAGGCGACGAGAAAGCGGCCATGTTCCGAGACCGCTTGCTTGCGCAGGTCCAGGACCAACGCTGCCGCCTCGGCAGCCCATTGTGAGGAATCGTGTTTGAGAACCAAGATCTCGGGACGGACGGACATCGGAGGGGCTTTCATTGTTTCAGGTGCGCGGCCATCGCTGTGTCTGAAAGGCGGCCGGTGCACCCTGCGCTCTTAAACGCGGCCATCTTCCGCCGTCTCATGCGCGGTCAGCCATTTACTTGTTGCGTGAAGCGCGGACACACGCGCTGAGACGTACCTATATTAGGGAGCGGACCTGGGAAAAGGCAAACGGCGTCAGGAGGCCGGGGACGTTCGTCGAATGAGAAAACGCATGTCTTCGGTGATCGTCCATGCCAGGGATTGTGCATCAGAAGGCTTGAGGGTCAAGCGCAATACGGGATGTGCGGGAGGTTCGTTTCCGGTGAGAAGCCGCCGACTCCAAACCTTCAGCCACATCCACCAGTCCCGCGCGGTGAATCGCAGCCATGCCCAAAAATTCTGCGTGGCGGAGGGGTGGACGGCTAGCAGGAGAGAAGGGGCAAACGTCAGTGTGAAATTCGTCGGCATGTCTTCGAGGGAAACCGGCGGTTGATCTGTTCCGGCCGACGGTTCGATCTTCCGCCGTGCGACCGGCGGCCGTGCCTTCAAGCGGAAGGTCTCCGACGCGTCGGCGAGATGCACGGCGGACCAACCTTCGATCGGAAACCGGTGAAGTTCTGCTCCCCGCCCCTTGATGATCACTGAACGCTCGACGAGATCTACGATGATGTACGTCTGCGGGCGCGCGGCGAGTCTGACTTCTTCTGCCAGAATCCTGGTCGCCTCTTGAAGTGCCGCGGGATCGTTAAGGTCGACGGGGAGGGCGTTCTCGGGTTCGGCTGCGCGGAGGGACGAAAACGATAGCGCCAGGATCAGCAGAATCCAGAGTGGGGCGAGGGAAAAAGAGCGTCTCAGCATCCGTCAGAAGATCATGATCGGCGTACCTACCCTAGCCATCTGATACACGCTCTTCAGGTCGTCATCGTTGAGCCTAATGCAGCCATGTGTCACGTTCTTGCCCAAAAGTCTTGGATAGAGGGTGCCGTGGATGAAGTATCCTTTGCCGAATCCGAGCGCATATTCTCCCAGAACCCCCGGCTCAATGCGGTCGGCGGCGCTCTTGGGAATGGCCACTCCTTCTTCGACGAATGCCCAGTCCGGCTTCACCCACACTGGATTGAGGAGCTTTGTTTGCACGGCAAATTCGCCCCGAGGCGTGTCGAAAATCCATTGACCTGTTTCCGCCGGCTTGTCGAGGATCGTGCCGCTCCCTGTCGATGCCAACGCATCCAGCAGGACTTGATCACGCCGTTTGATATAGAGATGGTTCCTGGCCGTGTCTACGACGATATACGGCTGACCGGGCATCAGTTGAGCGAGTTGTTTGGAAAGTGATCGATAGCGGGATCGCAGGGCATGGAGCGTCGCGTGGTCGATCACCGCGGTTGGCGCCGTCGAGGCGTTCGTCGACGGCAAACTGCCCGCGAGCAACAACAACGCCAGGCCTGTCGCTGCGGCGAATAGCGCCGCAATGAGGCGTGTTATCGACACTTACACTTCATCCCGGCGCGCCGGTAGGTTTTCCAAGGCCCGCGCCACCGAATTGTGCTCCAGCAAGGCACCGACGATAGTGACAGGCGTGCCGTTCTCCACTCGCTCGAAAACGGCCGCCATCTGCGGATTCTCGAGCATCACGCATCCCAAGGTCTGCGCCATTAAATCATTGTCGACGCCGTGAATTTCGATTTGCCCTCCGATGTCACGAAAGGCTGGAATTCTTCCCTTCTTCCGGTCACTGAGAAAGCGCCGGCGGTCTTCGCGGTTCGGATAATCGAGCAGCAGCGCCCGATAGTATTGTGTTTGACCTTGGCCCCGCTTCACGCTCACGCGATAGCGCCCTTCGGGGGTTGCGCCGTCGCCTTGATACCGCTTTTCTTTGATGCCGTTGAAGCCCAGCCGCACCGGGTAGGATAACACTTTTTGACCACTGCGATAGAGGGTCAACGATCGCTCCGCTTTGCTGACGACGATGGCCGATGCATGATGAGTCTTCGACCATTCAATCGTCTCTCTGGCCATGCGCTGCCACTGAGCAATCCGCTCGGCATTCGCATACCGGCCAAGCTCCCGTTGCAGCAAGGCCGATTGTGCCGCGAGGTGATGGGCCGCGCGTTCGGAGGCTTGGAGCGATTGATCATACCGTCCTTGGTCGTAAAACGCCCGGGCTTGCTTCAGGAGTAAATCGGTTTCGACCGGCTTTTCCGCCAGGATGAGCCGGCTGTCGATTGCGCTCACCTGGGTCGCGAGTGTCTCTGCATTCGCTTCCATCTCCGCGAGGTGACGGGCCGCTGCTCGACGCTCCGTTTCTCGCAGGTCGGCGAGCCGAGACAGCGTGCGTGCGCCTTCGACTTGAAGGCGACGAAGCGCGGCTTCCAAGTCGTTGGATTCCCATGGCCAATGAACGGTATCTTCTTCCGCTTCAACCCGGCTTCGCAAGGTGACCCATTGATGGGCAAACGATGCATAGTCGTTCGGAGCCACCTCACCGGCTCGTAACTGCAGCAAATCACGATCAAGGGATTCAATGGCTTCGACCATCTCAGGCGGCACGGTTTGGACGCAAGCCGTGAGGAATCCGCAGAGCGCCAATGCCCCGGCATACGACAGGGAAGCAGCGACTAGTCGGAAGTTCCGAATCATAGAACAGATCGACGCTATTTACGCTTGGCGACCGCTTTCCCCTTCCCAACCTTGGCCAGCGCGTTCTCAATTTCGTGAGATACGGCATCGGCCTTTTGCTGTATGGCATTGGCTTTCGTTTCGGCGCCGAGAAAATCCGCCTTGTCGAGCATCATCTGCACGTCGTTCAACGATGCCTTGAGGGCGTCTGCATCAGCCTTGATCGATTCAAGCGCAGCACGGTCTTTGCCGGTCGGGGCCTTGGCGACGAGTTCCAGAGTTGATGCGACGCTGGCTTGAGCGGCCTGTTGGGCCTGCACCGCGGCGAACTTGGCCTCCTCCATCTTCTTGACGGCATCCCCCTTCACGCGCTCCGCCTCAGCTTTTGTCGTGGACGCGAGCTGTTCAGCCTTGCCGTAATCGCGCAGCAAGGCAAACTTTCCCTCCTGCTCGACGACCTCTGCTTTCATGGCGGACAGCAAACCCTCCACCTTGGCGTAGTCATTGGCGACATACGTTGGGGCACCACTCTGCTGGGCTTCTTTGACCGCTTGTTCGGCGGCATTGATTTGATCCGCTGGAGGTTGCGCACAACCGCTCATCAATGCACAGATTCCAGCGATCGATACGAGAAGATGGCGGATTTTCATAGACGCCCTCCTGAGTTAGTGATGGATAGTCTGCATGACGCCGCGGGTTCGATGTGCAGGTGAGGCCGAGTCTGCTGGTTCGCAAAGGCAATGCCAGAGCGGCTGTCGAGCGCCCGATGACCAAAGTGCTGAATCTCTAAGAGATTATGGCGCTGCTCACATACATCCTTAAGATCAAAACTGAGGCAGTCTAGTCCATTTTTTGGAAAAGGTCCACAAAAGTGCCTCAAGGTGCATGTCATTCACACAGTTCAGGCGCAGCCCGCATATAGCACCGAGCAGAGATCCGCGGTGAGCCGATTGGTTTGACAGCTAGAGGACGCCTCCCTATAATGCGAACTTCCGCCGAAGTCGGCGTGAAATTGCTCGCAAAATCTGCTTGGAAAGGGTGATCAGTATGTCGTTTACGTTTCAGCAGCCGTCGAATCTCAAAAAGAAGCGAGAGCACGGCTTCCGCAAACGGATGAGCACGAAAAACGGCCGGAAAGTCTTGGCCCGTCGTCGAGCCAAGGGCCGCGCGCGTTTGACGGTCTAAGTCCTCGCGTCGCACGGACTTCGCCCCCCTTGTCTTCCTCAAGCAGGAACGTCTCCCAAGAGCATCACGGAGCGGTTCGGCCGAATTCGGAACGCTAGGAGCCGTGCGTCCTCGATGAGCCGGACGATGTCGCAAGGTGCAGGAGACCGGTCCTACTTTCTTCGAGCCAGCCGCGAGATCGAATATGTGAAGCAGCATGGTCGGCGGCTGTCCACCGGATGCTTTAATGTCCTAATTTGTAGGATAGCCGATGGCCGGCCGAGCCGCGTCGGTATCGTCGTCGGTAAGCGGTTTGGTATCGCGGTCCGCCGTAATCGGGTGAAACGTCTCTTCCGGGAATTGTCGCGGCAAATCAGGAACGAGTTGGCAGAAGACCATGCACTCGTGGTGTTTCCGAAACGGGATGCCCTCATCCTTCCATTTGAAGAGCTGAAAAGCCTCTGGCAGGCCACCTTGCAACGGCAGGGATTGCTCGGAGACCGGGCCAAATGATGAAGCACTTATGCCTCGGAATCATCGCCGTCTATCGGTTCTGCATTTCTCCTTGGTTGGGACCGGCCTGCCGCTTTGAGCCGACGTGCTCGGCGTATGCGTCACAGGCGATCGTCCGATTCGGCGTCATCAAGGGAGGGGGATTGGCCTGCTGGCGATTACTGAAGTGTCATCCATTCCATCCAGGAGGCTACGATCCCGTCGGCCGACAGACGAGTGGTCGGAGCGCTGTCGAATAGCATGGAAAAGCGCGTCGTCGTTTTTCTGGTCCTGTCTCTTGCGGTGATCTTTGGTTATGATCTGCTCCTAAAGCAATTGGGTCTAGTGCCTCCGCCGCCGGACGCGGTCCAAGAGCCGCCGGCTCAAACAACTGTTGCGCCGGGCGGCTCGGACAATTCTCCGCCACCGTCGGAAGTCGGCCGCGCCGCCTCGTCGGCAAGGTCCGAGGCGCCTCGCCAGCCGTCCCCGTCAGACCAATCGCAGCAACCTGAACGGACTGTTAGCATTGAGACCGACCTGGTTCGCGTGGGTGTGGATGCGCGCGGAGGAGTGATTTCCAGTTGGGAACTTAAGCGTCATCATACGGCCCCTCCGGAAGAAAAGCCCGTTCAACTTGTCCATCAGGGTGCCAAGTTTAAAGGCCCCTTGTCGATCAGTACGTCCGATGAGAGCCTCGACAAGGTGCTTCACGACGGCCTCTATGCGATTGACGCCGATGTGACGAGCCTTGATCCCGCTCATCCCGCCGGGCATGTCACTTTGCGATTTCATGACCCAGCGTCGGGCGTCAAAGTAACGAAGCGCCTGACGTTTCACTACGGTACCTACCTGGTCGACGTGGAGCTGACCGTGGACGGGCTCTCCGGGAGTTATGACGTGGTCCTCGGGACGAACTTCGGCATCGTGGAATGGGGCGATGGGTTTATCGGATTGATCGGTTCGGCGTCCCTGGTCGATGGAAAAGTCGAAAAGGAAACGCCGGAGAATGAAATCGAGCGCAAAGGCGCGGTGCAATGGGTGGCACTGCAAGACAAGTACTTTCTTTCTGTCTTGATGCCCCAGGGCGCAAGCGCGGCTGTGGCCAAAAAGCAGGGAGAGAAACTTGTCTCGGCAGGCGTGCGGGTGCCACGAGCCGGTGGAGGAACGACGACTCTGCAACTGTATGCCGGCCCGAAGGAATACGACACGCTGCGATCATTAAACGTCGGTCTGGAAGACACCATTGATTTCGGCTGGTTCATTTTCGGCAGTTGGAGCGTTGTCAAGGCGGTGGCCAAGCCCATTTTTTATGTGCTGCGCTTCATCAACGACTATACCCACAACTATGGGCTCACGATCATCCTCTTGACCATGGGCATCAAGATGCTATTCGTGCCGCTACAGTTCAAGAGCTATAAGTCCATGAAGCAGATGCAGATGATCCAGCCAAAAGTATTGGCGCTGCAGCAAAAATATAAGGACGACCGCGACAAATTGAACAAGGAGCTAATCAAGCTGTATCGTGATCACAAGGTGAATCCGGTGGGCGGCTGTCTGCCGATGGTCCTGCAAATGCCGGTGTTCGTCGCGCTGTTCAACATCCTGTATATGACCATTGATCTTCGCCAAGCGCCGTTTGTCGGCTGGATTACCGATCTTTCGGTCCAAGACCCTTATTATGTGCTGCCGATTATTATGGGAGCGACCATGGTCATCCAGCAAAAAATCACGCCGACGACGATGGATCCGACCCAGGCGAAAATTATGTTGGTCTTGCCCGTCTTCATGACGTTTTTGTTCATTAACTTTCCGGCAGGTTTGGTGCTCTATTGGCTCACGAACAATGTGTTGACCATAGGGCAGCAGGTGCTGACCGACCGGCTTTACGCCAACCGGCCATTTATCATCGAACCATCCCATTGAGAGATCGCGCTCATGGAAAACGGAGCGCTCGAGGACACGATTTGCGCAATCGCCACTCCGGCCGGTGAAGGCGGGATCGGCATCGTGCGGCTAAGCGGTGCCGAGGCGGTGGCCGTTGGAGACAGAGTCGTGCGGCTGCGGTCCGGCCGCCGGCTGGCCTCGGTCGGTTCTCACACCGTCCACCTTGCGGACGTGCGGCTGCCCTCATCGTTGCAAGCGTGCGGACCCCAAACATCACCGGCAGGGGTGGAACCGAAAGACGTCTGCGACGAAGCGCTCGTCGTCTTCATGAAAGCGCCTCGGTCGTATACCGGTGAGGATGTCGTCGAAATCCAGTCCCACGGAGGCGACCTCGTCTTGTCCCTGGTGTGTCGGGCTTGCCTTGCTGCCGGTGCGCGGATGGCGGCGCCTGGCGAGTTCACGATGCGGGCTTTCCTCAACGGCCGGCTGGACTTATCGCAGGCCGAAGCAGTGCTCGATACAATCCGCTCGAAGTCTGCTGCCAGTCTGACAGCGGCGCAGCGGCAGCTGCGCGGCGAATTGGCGCGAGAGGTGGAAGCGGCGCGTGCGGCCCTCTTGCGCCTGCTTTCCCAGCTCGAGGCAGGTATTGACTTCGCTGGCGAAGACATCGAACTGCTCAAGAGACCGGAACTGCTCGAGGCCATCGACAAAGTGATCGCGCTGGTACAGCGCTTAGGGGCCACCGCCCGCGAGGGGCGGCTTTTGCGCGAAGGCGCACGGGTGGTGATTGCCGGACGTCCAAACGTCGGAAAATCGAGTTTGCTCAATCGTCTGTTGAAAGAAGACCGGGCGATCGTGACCTCAGTGCCGGGAACGACGAGAGATGTCATCGAGGAAGCGATCGATTTGGATGGGGTGATAATCCAGCTTGTCGACACCGCGGGCATACGCGAGACGGAGGATCCGCTGGAACGCGAAGGCATCAGGCGGTCACGCTCGGCGCAGAAAGACGCGGATCTCCAAGTGATCGTTATAGACGGCAGTCTCCCGGTGGCCGAGGATGATCTGCGGCTGATCGAGGATGCCGCAGCCGGTAAATACGTGGTGGCGGTCAATAAGACGGATCTCGGCGTGAAGGTCGATGCGTCTGCAGTGCGATCAGGCTCCTGCGTAGCCGTCTCGGCGAAAACCGGTGAAGGAATCGACCGGCTGCGCATGGTAATCCGGTCGCAGTTGGTCGGAGGCGGCGCGGAATCCACGGATGGTGTGATGATCACAAACGTGCGGCATCAGGCGGCGTTGCAGCGCGCCCGGGAGGCGCTCGATCAGGCCCAGGCCTCCGTTACTGCTGGGATGGCGGACGAACTAGTCGCCGTCGATGTACGGGCCGCTGCCGACGCCTTGGGCGAGATTACCGGCACGATTACGACGGATGAGATCCTCGAGCAAATCTTTTCCACCTTCTGTGTTGGAAAGTAACAAGGGTACATCGTGCCAGAGTCGTTTGATGTGATCGTTGTCGGCGGCGGGCATGCAGGCTGTGAAGCGGCCTTGGTTGCCGCCCGCATGGGCGCAAAGACGCTGCTATTGACGATGGATGCCTCGCGCGTCGCGCAGATGTCCTGTAATCCCGCGATCGGGGGAATTGCGAAGGGACACTTGGTGAAGGAGATCGATGCATTAGGTGGCGAGATGGCGGCCAATACCGATCGCGCCGGGATTCAATTTCGTTTCATCAACACGAGTAAGGGACCCGCCGTGCGTGCGTTGCGCGCGCAATGCGACAAGGCGTTGTATCGGCACGCCATGCGCGCAGCATTGGAGCGCCAGACCGGCCTCACGCTGGCCGAAGGAACGGTCGACCGGCTTCTTGTGAAAGCGGGCAAGGTGATCGGGGTCGTGACTGACGGCGCGCGGCACATCACTGCCGGCGCGGTCATTTTGACATCAGGTACTTTCCTTAAGGGATTAATCCACATCGGCTTGAGCCATTTTCCGGCCGGCCGCGCCGGGGAGGTATCGGCAGAGCATCTGTCGGACTGCATGCGCGATCTCGGTTTCGAAGTCGGGCGATTGAAGACGGGCACACCGCCCCGATTGGATCGGGATTCGATCGATTTTTCCGTCATGACGCCGCAACCCGGCGACAATCCGCCGCCGCCGTTTTCCTACCGCACGGACCGGATTCACACGCCCCAGCGCGATTGCCACCTGACCTACACCAACGAGAGGACGCATGACCTCATCCGCGGCAACCTTGACCGGTCCCCGCTCTACAGTGGAGTCATCGAGTCGATCGGACCGCGGTATTGCCCGTCGATTGAAGACAAGGTCGTTCGCTTTGCAGAGAAAAATCGCCATCAAGTTTTCGTCGAACCCGAAGGCTTGAACACACCCGAGTTTTATCCGAACGGCATTTCTACGAGCTTGCCGGTGGATGTACAGGCGTGCATTCTGAAAACGATCCCTGGTCTTGAGCAGGCACGAATGCTGAAGCCAGGCTATGCGATCGAATACGACTACTTTCCTCCCCGGCAGCTGCACCCGACGCTGGAAACAAAATTGGTTGAGGGCTTGTATCATGCGGGACAAATCAATGGAACGTCAGGCTACGAAGAGGCGGCGGCACAGGGACTCATGGCCGGCATTAATGCCGTGCTCAAGTTGCGAAACGAACCACCGTTGATCCTTGACCGTTCGGAAGCGTACATCGGTGTGCTTATCGATGATCTGATCACGAAAGACGCGCGCGAACCTTACAGGATGTTCACCTCACGGGCGGAGTATCGGCTCATGTTGCGCCATGGCAATGCAGATCTTCGCCTGACCGAAACCGCCCGTCGGCTCGGACTAATTGCTGACGATGTCTATGCAAAGTTTTGCGTAAAGCGACGTCAGATCGATGACGAAATACAGAAGCTGGAGACGGCACGGCCTCGGCTCAGCGAGGAAACGAGGAGGCGTCTCATCACGGCTGGTATTGACGATGTCAGCGGACCTTGCTCGACAGCACAACTCTTAAGAAGGCAGGGCGTCACCTACGAGGGTCTCATGGACGCTCTTGGCGTTCAGCGGTGCCATGATAGAGAAATCATTGAAGAGGTCGAAATTCAAATCAAGTACTCCGGCTATATTAAACGACAGCTGCAGCAGATCGGTCGCTTCAAACAGTTGGAAAATAAGGCCATTCCTTGTGAGTTTTCCTATGACCACATTCTCGGGTTTTCGAATGAAGTGAGAGAGAAGCTTAAGCGAGTTCGTCCCGCCTCTATCGGTCAAGCTTCCCGCATCTCTGGCGTGACTCCGGCGGCGATGTCTGTGCTGCTCGTTGCGCTCGAAAAATTTAAACGAAAGCCAGAAGGCATTCACACCGCTTCGCCATTTCATCATCGCCATTCTGTTTCTCCATAAAAACGTCTTGAGGCTATTGACCTCTTGTGCGGTTTCACGTATTTGTTCCACGTGGAACAGGAGCGTGCCCTGCGCGACTTCCTTGTCACGTCCGCCTCTGGGCTTGGCATCAGACTCACCGATCAACAGGCCCGGCAATTCTTGGTTTATCTGTCCCAACTGCTCAAGTGGAATCAAACGACGAACCTAACGAGCATTACAAATCCCTATGAGGTGATCTCCAAGCATTTCGTAGATTCATTGGCGGCGCTGAACGCACTCAAGTTTCCCTTTGAAGCCGTGGTCATTGATGTTGGAAGTGGTGCTGGATTGCCAGGCATTCCTCTAAAAATTGTACGTGCCGATTTACGCTTGCTGTTAGTCGAGCCCTCGCTGAAGAAAAGTTCGTTCATCAGTTCAATCGTCGGGACGCTCAAACTGGAGGCAGTTTCCGTGTTCGCTGGAGCAGTTGACAGATACGCTGTCCAAGAACCACGCCGCCTGGCAGATGTCGTAGTTGTTCGAGCATTGCGAGCCGAGGTTATTGCCGGACCAGCAGCGCTCATCTTGAAACCGAACGGACATCTACTGCTTTACCGAACGGAAAGACTCGACGAATCTCTCTCGAGCGCGTTTCTGGTTGAATCCAACTATGACTATGCTTTGCCCAAGCAACATGGACGTCGTGTTGTGAGTGTTCTGACGAAGTCCGCCTAGTCCACTGTTCCACGTGGAACAGTCTTTCGGAGCCAGACATCGATGGCCATGATTGTGGCAGTGGCAAATCAGAAAGGCGGAGTGGGTAAGACCACGACCACCGTGAATCTTGCTGCCGGCCTCGCCTTGCAAGGCAAACGGGTCTTGCTCGTCGACATCGATCCACAAGGGAATGCCACCAGCGGGCTTGGCATTGACCCTCGGTCCCTAGAGCTGACAGTTTATAACTGCTTGATAAATTACGTAAAATTTGAAGAAGCCATTCAGAAAACCGAGGTCGGCGGGCTGTCACTGCTTCCTGCAAATTCGGATCTCGCCGGCGCCGAGATTGAACTGGTTAATATCGAGGAGCGCGAAAAGCTGCTGCGGAATTTCCTTAAAGGCGTCGAGTCTCAGTTCGAGATCATTTTTCTCGATTGTCCACCCGCGCTCGGGATTTTGACGGTCAATGCCCTGGTGGCCGCGCGATCTGTCCTCATTCCGGTCCAATGTGAATATTACGCCATGGAAGGTTTAAGCCGCCTTATTGGCAGTATCGAGCGGATCCAGCAATCGCTGAATCCGGGCCTCACCATTGAAGGTATCGTGTTGACAATGTTCGACGTGAGGAATACCTTGGCGCGCCAAGTTGCCGATCAAGTGCGTGGACACTTCAAAGAGCGCGTGTACGAGACCACCATCCCGCGAAACGTCACGCTTGCCGAAGCCCCCAGCTACGGCCGGCCGGTCCTTCTCTACAACATGGCCTCGGCCGGTGCACAGGCCTATCTGGCTCTAACAAAGGAGTTTCTCACCCATGGAGAAGCGAGCGCTCGGTAGGGGACTCGATGCCTTACTGCCATCGACAAAGCCGGCTCCAATGCCGGAATTACCGGAGGTCCAGCATCTGAGGGTCGAGGCCATCGTTCCTAACCGCTACCAACCTCGTCAAACGTTTTCGCCGCAGGAATTGACGGAGCTGGCTGCCTCGTTGAAGCAGAGCGGGCTCCTGCAACCAGTACTAGTCAGGCGTAAGGGCGACGGCATCTATGAGTTGATCTCCGGAGAGCGCCGGTGGCGCGCAGCCAGAGAGGCCGGGCTCGAGACGATCCAGGCCGTCATCCGCAACTGCAGCGATGAAGAATCGATCCTTCTCGCGCTCGTCGAGAATCTCCAACGCGAAGATCTCAACCCGATGGAAATGGCCCGGGCGTATCAGCGCATGATGAGCGAGTTTGCACTTACCCAGGATGTGATTGCGCAACGAGTGGGCTGTGAGCGATCTTCCATCGCCAACATTGTCCGCCTGATTCACCTGCCGCTTGAAGTGCAGCAATTGATCGAGAACGGGCAACTTTCTGCCGGTCATGCGAAAGTGATCCTCGGTCTCGCGAGCGCCGCCGAGCAGGTGCGTGTCGCGCAGCTCGTCGTCTCCCGAAACCTTTCCGTGCGTGAGACCGAAAAAATTCTTACCTCCAGCCTCAGCGTAAGAAAACGCAATCCTAAAGAGCTGCGCCGGTCACCGCTTGTTGATCTCGAAGAGCGTCTGCAGAAGCGATTTGGGACGAAGGTATCCGTCCTGAATGGCAAACGAGGAGGCAAGGTCATCATTCATTACTTTTCTCCGGCCGAGCTCGATGGAATCCTCGAGCAATTGCTTCAGTAGTTCCCCTCTACGTACCGCGCTCGAAGCCTCGTGAAATAAACGCATATTTGTTGCCAAATCGTGCGACCGGTGGCAGTGTTTGTTCGTCACGCTGAAATCTGGGCGAACGAACGACGACAATGCCGATCTGAAGACATTGGAGGACTGCTCATGTGGGGCCAGGAGAAGCAGGACGCGAAACGGAACGCTGACGGAGGGTCCGAAGAAGGAGCGGCGCCGGCCGCCGCGAGCCCCGACGGCAGTGAGGACATCATCGCCTTCGTGGGGAAGGGTGTTCAATTCAAGGGCGTGATCTCGTACAGCGGCACTGTGCGCATCGATGGAAATCTCGACGGCGAAATCCATACCGATGGAGTTTTATTAATCGGTGATGAAGCCGTCATTCAAGCGAAGGTAACCGCGGGAACCATCGTTTGCAAAGGGAAGGTCACCGGCGACATTGCCGCAAAAGAACGAGTGAAATTGCGTGCTCCCGCCGTCTTCAATGGGAATATGAAGACGCCGATGCTCTCAATTGAAGACGGAGTCCTGTTCAATGGCGGTCTCGAGATGACGCAGGGCGTTCCTGACGCAGTGGCGCTACACCCAGTGGCCATGAGTGGATCGCCGGCAGTCAAACGGGCGAGCGGCCAGTAGGATTAAATATAATTACCTAAGCCATCACCGCTTTATTAGGAGGCGCAATATGTGGGCACGGAAGGAAAGCAGCGACCAGTCGCAAGAACCGGATTTCGAGAATTTCACCCTGTTGGCCAAGGATGTCGATTTCAAGGGCGTCGTCAACTTTGACGGCACAGTCAGAGTCGACGGCCGGGTCGAGGGAGAAATCCATACAACCGGCACGCTGATCGTTGGCGAACACGCGGTCATTAAGGGCGTCGTGTCGGCCGGCGTGCTCATGAACAGCGGAAGAATCAACGGGACGATCACGGCCGTCGAGAAGATTCAGATCTTAAAGCCCGGCGTCCTCGTCGGTGACATCCGGACTCCCTTGATTGCCATTGAGGAAGGCTCGCACTTTCACGGCATGTGCGACATGGGCGTCCACGCCTGGTCCGAACCAGCACAGGTTTCCATCGCTTCGTAGGCCGTCGGTTCAGCAACTCCCCTCTGGCCCTTTCTGATTCCGACCAGTACAATACGGGTCCATGAAGAAGCCAACAGTCCTGCTCGGCATGAGCGGCGGTGTGGATAGCTCAGTGGCAGCCTCTCTCCTGACCCGCCAGGGGTACGACGTCCATGGAGTGACGCTTCAGGTCTGGGAACATGAAGACGAGAACGCCGCCGCCTCGAAAAAATGGCAGGAGCGCGGTTGCTGTAAGATTGGCATTGCCAAATTCGTCGCGCAGCGTCTGAACATCTCGTTTGAGGTCGTCGATCACCGCCAGCTGTTCCGGCAGGCGGTGATCGATGATTTTCTCCAGGGCTATGCCGGCGGGACGACGCCCAATCCCTGCGTGCGTTGCAACGAACGAGTCAAACTGCGAGCCCTTATTGATCTCGCCGATCAACGCGGGATCCAATACGTGGCGACAGGACACTATGTCAGAATTGACGAATCGGCAGGCGCCTTGGCACTCCGCCGGTCGCTCGATGAAAAGAAGGATCAGAGTTACTTTCTGTACCGGATCAAGGCTGATTGGCTGCCGCGTCTCCGCTTCCCCGTGGGAGGAATGTACAAGTCAGAAGTCTGGGCGGAAGCCGAATCTCTCGGACTGCCGGCGGACGAGCTTAAAGAGAGCCAGGAAATCTGCTTCGTGAGCCATGGCGATTACCGCACCTTCCTCGAATCCGAAATGCCTTCGGTGAAAAGGCCGGGACCGTTCGTCGATACGCAGGGACGGTACCTGGGCCGGCATGACGGCGTCGCGTTTTACACGCCCGGACAGCGGCGCGGTCTTGGAGTGGCTGCCGGTCATCGGCTCTACGTCCAAGAGGTGCAGCCTTTGACGAATACGGTCATCCTAGGTCCGGAAGAAGGTCTGGTCAGCTCCACGTGCCTCGTCAAGGATTTGAATCTGTTCGACCGATCGGTGCTCACCACCACGACGGACAGTTCCGTGAAAGTGCGTTACGCGACTCCGGCCACGCCCGCCAGCGTCGAGCCGATCGGCGACGACACCCTGCGGATTCATTTCCATCAGCCGCAACGGGCAGTTAGTCCTGGACAATCCGCAGTGCTCTACCGCGGAGATCAGGTGCTCGGTGGCGGCATCATTCAGTCGTCCTAGGCGACCACAGGCCACCACGTCTTATTGACAGTTCCCATCCGCCAATGCTACGTTTGCGCGCCGATTTTCGTGCCGCCCGCACGGAAGCATCCCGTTTGCCCTAAATTGCCAACGAGTGGATCAGCACAGTGATTAAGACCGCAGTCGCGCGACGTTACGCTCAAGCCCTTTTTGAGCTGGTCGATCCATCCCACATCGAAGCGACACGGGAGACCCTCAACGGCTTGGCGCTGGCGTTGACGGAATCCTCGTCTCTTCGCCATGTTGTCGCGTCGCCGGCCTTCGGTGTCGACGACAAGGTGGGTGTCTTGACCGAACTTGCCGGCCGTTTCGACTGTCCGCCGTCCGGAAAGGCGTTTCTCGGGCAGCTCGTGAAAAAAAACCGTGTCATGTTTTTGCCGGAAATTGCCAATGCATTCGGCAAGCTCGTTGACCGGTCGAAAGGCACGCAGCAAGTGATGGTCTCATCCGCGACGGCGCTGTCGTCAACAGAACAAGACCATATTAAAACCCGCCTGCGCGAAATGCTGAAGCGCGAAGTCGATGTGACCTTCCAAACCGATGCCGCTCACCTCGCAGGTTTGCAAATCCATATAGGCAGTACTGTGGTCGACAGTACCGTTCGCGGGCGGTTGAATGCCATGCAGTCGCTGCTGACACGTGACTGACCCGCTGCGGCTGGTGCGTCACCATTTGAGAAGCTAAGGGAGTCACCATGCAGATTAAGGCCGAAGAAATTAGCGCCATCATCAAAGAAAAGATCAAAGGCTTCGATAAGCAGGTCGACGTCAAGGAAACCGGCTCCGTAATCCAGGTCGGAGATGGAATCGCCAAGGTCTATGGGCTCGACGGGGCGATGGCCGGTGAAATGCTCGAATTTCCGGGCGGGCTTTACGGAATCACGCTGAACCTTGAAGAAGACAACGTGGGCGCCGTCTTGATGGGCGACGACGTCGGCATCAAAGAAGGCGATCCCGTCAAGCGCACGGGCCGCATTGCCGAAGTGCCTGTGGGCGAGGCCCTCATCGGCCGCGTGGTGAATGCGATCGGGCAGCCGATCGACGGAAAAGGACCGATCAAGTCACAATATTCCTCGCGCATCGAGGTCGTCGCTCCCGGCGTCAACACACGGCAATCGGTCCGCGAGCCGCTGCAGACCGGCATCAAGGCGATCGACGCCATGATTCCCATCGGGCGGGGCCAGCGCGAGCTGATCATCGGTGACCGGCAAACGGGCAAGACCGCGATCGCGGTTGACACGATCATCAATCAGAAAGGCCTTGGCGTGTTTTGTATCTATGTGGCCGTTGGGCAAAAGCGCTCGACCGTCGCGCGCGTGG
The DNA here is from genome assembly GCA_035495295.1 of Nitrospira sp. Classification (GTDB taxonomy): domain Bacteria; phylum Nitrospirota; class Nitrospiria; order Nitrospirales; family Nitrospiraceae; genus Nitrospira_C. The sequence goes on from DATJGE010000027.1 coordinate 15,847, forward strand.
TTAAGACCCTTGAAGAACATCACGCCATGGAATACAGCGTGGTGGTGGCCGCAACCGCCAGCGATGCCGCTCCCTTGCAGTTTTTGGCGCCATTCGCCGGCGCCGCCATCGGCGAGTACTTCAGGGACAACGGCAAGCACGCGTTGATCGTCTATGACGACCTTTCCAAGCACGCCGTCGCCTATCGTCAGCTGTCGTTACTGCTACGTCGGCCGCCTGGACGAGAGGCCTATCCCGGCGACGTGTTCTATCTGCATTCACGCCTGCTGGAGCGCGCCGCAAAGCTCAGCGACAAGCTCGGAGGCGGGAGCCTGACGGCGCTGCCGATCATTGAAACGCAGGCCGGCGACGTATCGGCCTACATTCCCACGAACGTCATCTCGATCACCGACGGGCAAATCTATCTCGGCAGCGATCTCTTCTATTCGGGCATCCGCCCGGCGATCAACGTCGGCCTGTCCGTGTCGCGCGTCGGCGGGTCCGCCCAGATCAAGACCATGAAACAAGTGGCCGGCACCCTGCGTCTCGATCTCGCCCAATATCGCGAAATGGCCGCCTTCGCCCAGTTCGGCAGCGAACTGGACAAGGCGACGCAAAAGCAGCTTGCGCGCGGTGTCCGCATGGTCGAATTGCTCAAGCAAGGCCAGTACAAACCGATGCCGGTGGCCGATCAGGTGCTTTCCATTTATGCCGGGGTGAACGGCTATCTGGACGATGTCCCCGTCGACAAGGTGCAGCAATTCGAGGCCGACTATCTCCGCTATGTACAGCAGCATCATCCCGATTTGAAGAAAGAGATCGTCAGCATCTCCAAGATCGACGACAAGGTCGGCGAGCGGCTCAAGGAGATTCTGACGACGTTCAAGCAGAAGATGGGATACGGCGGGAAATAGCGCCTTGATGGTGTCTCGGCGGCCAATCAAAACGGTCAACCAATCAAGGCCGCAGGGAGCCCAACGAGTAGGCGTACGGTGGATGTACGTCGCAAGGATTTGGGCGACGAGAACAAAGTTGGAGACCGTTTTCATCGGAACGCATGCCAAGCCTGCAATCTCTCAGACGGAAGATCGCCGCGTTTAAGAATACGCAGAAGATCACGAAGGCGATGAAAATGGTAGCGGCAGCCAAGCTCAAGCGGTCGCAAGACCGCATCTTGGCGTCACGTCCGTATGCCCACAAAATGCGCGGCGTCCTCGGGAATCTGAGCCGGCGCATAAACCGCTTCGCTCATCCGTTGCTGCAGAAGCGGGAAGGCCGAAAACTCGAAGTCCTGGTCGTGACGAGTGATCGCGGACTCTGCGGCGGCTTCAACGGCAACATTGCCCGCCGGACTTCAGAATTCGTTCGGCAATGTGAAGCCCGCGGGCTGCAAGTGAGTCTTAGCATCGTCGGCCGAAAAGGCCGCGACTATTTTCGCCGCCGCCCTTGGACGATCAGACAGGAATGGACCGGCGTCTTCGACAAGCTGAGCTTCGAGCACGCCATCGATATCGGCGGCGATCTTACGGACAATTTTGTGAAGGGCGCCTTTGACGAGCTCTACGTCGTGTACAACGAATTCAAGTCCGCCATTCAGCAGCGTGTGATCGTCGAGAAGCTGTTCCCCGTGGACGTCCAGGCTGAATTTGGTGTGGCCGAAGCTCAGGGAATCACCGGCGGTACCTATCTCTATGAGCCCGAGGAAGCGGAGCTTCTGGACGTCCTGGTCCCAAAACACTTTCAGGTGCAGGCCTACCGCATTTTACTCGAGTCCGCGGCGGCGGAGCACGGTGCGCGCATGGCCGCAATGGACGGCGCGACGAGGAATGCGGGGCAGCTCATCAGGAAAGTCACGCTGTATTACAACAAGACAAGACAGGCGGCGATCACGAAGGAATTAATGGACATCGTCGGCGGAGCCGAAGCGTTGAAGTGAGTTTTGAGCGGGTCCTGTCGCTGACCAACCCGCTCGTCCTCGCAGACGTGTGGTGGACGGACAAGGAAGGAGAATAGCAGTGAGTACTGGAAAAGTCATCCAAGTCATCGGTCCGGTCGTCGACGTCGAGTTTCCTCCCGGCCATCTGCCGAACATCTATAACGCGCTTAAGGTCAACCAAGAAGAGAACAAGGCGGCCGGGAAGCCGGCGGTGCGGCTGACGTTGGAAGTGGCCTCGCATCTTGGTGAAAACCGTGTGCGCGGCATCGCCATGTCCTCGACCGACGGATTGACGCGTGGCATGGATGTCCAGGACACCGGCGCCGCCATTTCGGTCCCGGTCGGCCGCGAAACGCTCGGCCGCCTTATCAACGTGCTTGGCGAGCCGGTCGACGAAAAAGGACCTGTGAAGGCGAAGAAAACGTACCCCATCCACCGGCCGGCGCCCAAGCTTGAGGACCAAGAAACCAAAACGGAAGTTCTTGAAACCGGCATCAAGGTCGTGGACCTGCTCGAGCCCTACAGCAAAGGCGGAAAAGTCGGTCTCTTCGGCGGAGCCGGCGTAGGCAAAACCGTCATCATCATGGAATTGATCAATAACATCGCCTTGCACCATGGCGGCTTCTCGGTATTCGCCGGCGTCGGCGAGCGCACACGCGAGGGGAACGACCTTTGGCACGAAATGCAGGAGTCCAAGGTCATCGACCCCGACGACTTCACGAAGTCCAAGGCCGCCCTCGTCTATGGGCAGATGAATGAGCCGCCCGGCGCCCGTCTCCGCGTCGGTCTCACGGGCCTGACGGTGGCCGAATATTTCCGCGATGAAGAGAATCAGGACGTCCTGCTTTTCATCGACAACATCTTCCGGTTCACGCAGGCAGGCTCCGAAGTCTCGGCCTTGCTCGGCCGCATGCCTTCGGCCGTCGGCTATCAGCCGAACCTGTCGACCGAGATGGGCGCGCTCCAAGAACGGATCACCTCCACGAAGCGCGGATCGATCACCTCGGTTCAGGCCATTTATGTGCCGGCCGACGACCTCACCGATCCCGCGCCTGCAACGGCCTTCGCGCATCTGGATGCCACCACCGTGTTGTCCCGGCAATTGGCGGAATTGGGGATTTACCCGGCCGTCGATCCCTTGGACTCGACGTCGCGGATTCTCGACCCGCAGATCATCGGTGAGGACCATTACAAAGTGGCCCGCGGCGTTCAGTCGGTCTTGCAACGGTATAAGGACCTTCAAGATATCATCGCGATTTTGGGGATGGACGAATTGTCGGAAGACGACAAGATGGTCGTCACCCGCGCAAGGAAGATTCAACGTTTCTTGTCTCAGCCGTTCCATGTCGCCGAAGCCTTCACGGGAGCCCCCGGAAAGTACGTGAAGCTGAAGGACACCGTGCGCAGCTTCAAAGAGATTCTTGACGGGAAATACGACCATCTGCCGGAGCAAGCCTTTTACATGGTCGGACCAATCGAGGAAGTCGTCGCCAAAGCCGAGAAAATGGGCGTGAAAGTTTAGCCATGGCCGGCAAGCTGCTGTTGGAAGTCGTCACGCCCGAGAAACAGCTCCTGAGCCAGGAGGTCGATGAAGTCATCGCTCCTGGATCAGAAGGTGAGTTCGGAGTGCTCCCAGGTCACTGTCATTTCCTTTCGACCTTGCGCATCGGCGAGCTCAGGTACCGCATCGGCGACCGCACGAATCACATGGCCATCCTATGGGGCTATGCCGAAGTCACTCCCGTGAAGGTCACGGTTATGGCGGAAATCGCTGAAAAAGCAGAAGACATCGATGTGACCCGGGCGCAGGCTGCCGTCGAAAAGGCCGAGCAGCGCCTGAAGGCCGGCGGGTTGCCCTCCGAAGTCAAGGAAGCGGAAATCAGCCTCGAAAAAGCCCGGCTCCGCAAAAAACTGGCGGAGCGCGCTCACAAAGCATAAAACTCGTTCTCTCGGCCTCCGTTTGACCGTCATACCGCCTCCCAGTATGCTTTCCGCTGGATAAGGAGGCGGTTCGTGTTGGCCTCGTTTCTCCGCTTTTTTCTCTCGACCATCATTGTCCTGGTGTTGCCGTATTCGGCCTGCGAATGGCCCATCTTCGGCCAGTCGCCATCAGCCCGAACATTGACCGGCGACGAACTGGTTCGCATCGGCCAAATCCATGACGCACAAAATCATTACCCGGAAGCATTGACCTACTATGAACAAGCAGTCGAGGCCTTTCGGACGCAGAAGCAGCGGAAGGGGGAAGCCATTGTTCTCACGAAAATCGCATCGATTTTCGAGCGGCAAGGCCGGCGACGAGACGCGGCGGCGCAACTTCGCCGGGCTCTCGAACTGTTTTCGAAAACGTCAAACTCCGCGGTGCACGCGGATGCACTCTACGCATTGGGAAGAATCGAACTGTGGGTGGGTTCCCGCGAGGAAGCGGCAAGCCGGTTCGCCCAGGCGAAGGACATATACCGGCGATTGCACAACGAACCAGCGCTCGGAGCTGTCATGCTGCAATCGGGACTGTTGAAAGTGAGCGACGCGTCGTCCGAGGAAGGGCTTCATGAGATCCAACAGGTTTTCGACGCGGCGCGAGCGAGGCGAGATGACGAACAAACGCTTGCGGCGTTGGTGGCGATGGGCGACGCCGATTGGGTTCTTGACCGGATCCAGGCGGCGGTCGCTCATTACGAGGAGGGGCTGGCGTTGCTGGCTCAGCGACCTCACGCGAGGATGGAGGCTGGGTTGCGCCTGCATCTGGCCGCACTCGCCGGCGTCCGCGGCCGTGAGGAAGAAGGAATCGCGCTTGCCAAACGTGCGATCACGCTCTACCAGTCTCTTCCGGATATGTCGGGAGAAGCGGCGTCATGGGCGTTGCTGGCGTCGTTTTATGAAGCGTTAGACCAAGGTGCAGAGGCGGAAGAAGCGATTCGCAGATCGCTCGCGATTTACCGCCAGCAGTCGGTGACCATCCATGCCATCCGTCCCTCTGGGCCGTCGATCCTTACCGCTCCAACGGAATCTCGATCACCAAGCCGCCCATGACGTCATGCATGGCGAAGTCCTTTTTCTTGCTCCGCGGATGACCGTTGTGACAGGCCACACAGCTCTGGCTAACCGCACGATCGGCGTAAATGGCCTGAAAGTATGCCTCCTCGCCCCGCTTCAACGTCTCGGTCACTGCGCCTTCCGGGTGATCCTGCAAGAGCTCCAACGCTCGTCTCTCCGACGGGCTGTCCGGTGCATTGGTCGGATTGATCGGCCAAAGACTGATCAGTCGATAACGAATCTTTGCCCCTGTCGTGGCCGCCAATTCGCTCGATTCGATCAAAAACTGCGCCGGCAAAGGCAGCACGTCCTTTTTGGCCCGCCAGTTTTCCGCCGCCTGTGTCCCGCCTCCTTTTTCCAGCCGTTCGACGACATGGATCGTATAAAACGTCCGGTCAGCCTCGATCACGGAGTGTAAGAAGTCCGCCACCGTCGCCGGGGGGATTCCCTGCTGATCCGCTGCCAGCAGACGGGGCGAGATCACCAGCAGGCCGATAAAGATCACGGTTCCGACCGACAAGATCCTGCGCATCGCGATCTCCTTTCAGCAATAACACCTCGGCCTTCAGCATAGTCTTCCCGTGCCCGCGAGGCAAATGACGGTCTGGCGGATTGCTTTTCGCCAAGGCTCTTTAGTAGCGTGTGCCGCACATGATTACGGAATTCCTCGTCACGCCCGGTGAGCAGCCGAAGCGGCTCGATGTCTTTCTCGTCAACCGCGAGCGCGAGATGTCCCGTTCCAGACTGCAACGGCTGATCGAACTCGGGCGGATCCGCATCAATGATCAGATTGTCCGTCCCAGCCAGAAGATCAAGCCAGGCGACAAGATCACGATGGATGTGCCGAAGCCCGAGCCGCTCGAACTCCAGGGCGAGGCTATTCCATTGGAAGTGCTGTTCGAAGACGAGCATCTGCTGGTGCTCAATAAACCGCCCGGCATCGTCGTCCATCCAGCGCCGGGAAATTGGACCGGCACGCTCGTGAATGCCCTACTCCATTATTTTCAAGTCTCGGGAGGGACGGTTTCCAGCATCGGCGGAAAGGAACGGCCAGGACTGGTCCATCGATTGGATAAGGACACCTCAGGCGTCATGGTCATCGCGAAGACCGATCAGGCGCATCGTCATTTGTGCGGACAATTCAAGCATCACAGCATCACACGCATCTATGAAGCGCTCGTATGGGAAGTACCGAAGAGAGGGCACGGCGTGATCGAACTCGCCATTGGACGGGACGCCAAGGAGCGGAAGAAGTTCTCCTCCCGCACGACCCGGCCGAAAGACGCCGTCACGGAATATGCCGTCGACCGGCGGTTCGGTAGGACGGCCGCGCACCTGCTGTTGTATCCGAGAACCGGTCGCACGCATCAGCTGCGGGTCCATTTGACTTCGCTCGGTCATCCCATCCTCGGCGATGCCACATATGGAGGAAGGAAAGTCTGCAGCGTTGAGGGAGCGCAGGTCCCTCGGGTCATGCTGCATGCCCGCACACTGGGTTTCCGCCATCCCGTGACGGACGATCTTTGCGAATATGAGCGGCCTTGTCCGCCTGATATGGCCGCCTTCATTGAGCTGCTCGAGGAACGCGCGGTCCGCAAGCGGCTGTCCGGAACTTGACAGCATTGACTGTGTCGATTAGGACGATTCCATGCAAACCGGCGACGTTCTTGATGCCATTGGCGGACTCTCCTCCCAATTGAAGGCCTATGCAGCGAAGTTGCCGGCGATCGTCCATCTGACCGTCGTTCCGACCGGCATCAAACCGAAGCCGGAAGCGGTTGACGAATATGAGGCGATCGTCTCCCGTTTTCGTCATCAAAGCGCCGCAACCGCGTATAAGGGGCTGAACGACGCCTTCGTCGACTCGCTCGAAGCGTTCGAAGTCGGGAAATTGCTTGGCTCGGTGCAGCCCTTGCTGGCGGTGCTCGATCATTTGGAACGGATGCAGCGGGACAAGGAAATTTCGGCCGATCAGACGGACGCGCGACGGATCGCCGAATATCGCGCCGGGCTTCATAGGATTTTGCCGGGGAACAAGCCGGAGTTGGACGGGGCAGGACGCGGACTCTGATTCCGCGGGTGTCAGTGGCCCATCTTCGGGCCGGCGGCATTCGCGCCCTCGGAAACCAATTTGAACCGCACGACGGAACCGCAGTGCGGACATTTGGCCCGCACGGTTTCCTCGTCGAGCGGTTCGTAATCAGTGGGTTTGAGCCACATGAGTTGGAAGCACTTAGGACAGCTGCGGACTTGCGTTGCCATGCATTTCCTCGTACACTAGGTGCCGTTAACACCGAGCGACGACACATTCACCCGGAGCGTACTCTAGTATAAGATGCCCGCCAGCCTCAAGACTGCCGTTACGTTTTCCGAAAAAAAAGAACTCGAAGCCTCCCAGCTCTTGCGGCTGTTTCATCAAGCGCCGTGGGCGAAGGACCGCACGCTGGAAGACGCGAAGGAAATGCTGCGTCACACGGACGTGGCGTTGTGCGCCTGGGACGGCGATCAGCTGATCGGATTCGGGCGCGTGTTGACGGACTTCACCTATCGGGCCACCATCTGGGATGTCATCGTGGACAAGGCCTATCAGAAGCAAGGAATCGGCACCGAGATCGTTCAACGCATTCTGAGCCATCCCCGCCTCAAACGTGTCGAACTTTTCTGGCTGTGTACGAGGCGGCCCGGTTTCTACGCGAAGTTGGGGTTCAGCGCCAAAGAACAGACCGGCATGGTGTGGATACGGTCGAAGCAGGCACGGCAGGAATGATTCAGTGTCGCTGAAGGGCGGTGCGCAGAGTCCCCCGAAGCAACTCCGCACACCACCGCTGGGCATTAAAAGAACCACTTCACTCCGAACAGAAATCCGAACGAAGATGCATTCCAGTCGTCAACGCGGCCGGTGCCAAGCGGGCCTGGGCCCGTCACCGTGGCATGACCGTCATTCCGCTTGTAGGCCATTTCGGCGTTCAGCGCCAACTGCTTCATGATCATCCAGTCGGCTCCCCATCCGAGGCGCCAAGCAAAGTTATTACTGGGTGAAACGCGGCTTCCCGCGATGTTTCTGTTTTCACCGAAGCTGTTCACGTTTACGCCAAGACCCATGTTGACATAGGGGATAATGGGGCCGAACCGGACGGGACGCAGTTCGACGGTCGGCAGCACGGACACGGTATCCTGGTGGCCAAGATCAAACGACCCTGGCCCATCGGTACTGACGCCGTGGCGTTCCCACTCAAGCATCATCCCGATCAGCAGCCATGTATTGAGACTGTACATGGCCTCAAAATTGACGAGCGAGCCCACTGCCGTCGAGGTGCCTTCCGTCAATTGCTGCGTGAGCGGGGCAAAGCCGGCCCTCATGCCGACGTAGGAACTGCCAGGCTGCGTTCCGCCATCCTTCATTGCGGTGTCTTGCGCTTGAGCCTGGCCAGCGCCAAGTCCTATGAGCAGCGCAGCAGCCAACAACAAATTCTTGCTCCAACCACGACTCATGACAACAGGCATAACAACCCTCCTATTATGGATTAACTAAGTACTCCCTTATCCCTTGACAGCGCAGTAAAATCAACAGTGTTTTACCCCGGGTCCGACCGGACATCCCTTTGGCGGCTTGAGACACTTTGTCCCTGTCGGAATGCACGCATTTTGGGCACCGAAGATCAAATACAGCGGGAGCAGATCAATTGGCCGCAAGCCGTAGCCGTGACCGCTTGGGAGAAAAGATCACGGAGAGGAAAAAGACTCCTGTCGAGAGGAGGACAATCGCAGGCCCCGAGGGAATGTCCCAGAAGGCTGAGAGCAGGACGCCGGAAACTGAGCAGACGATTCCGATAAAAATCGAGTACCAAGTCAACGTTGAAAGGCTGTGGGTCAACTGATACGCGGTCGAGGCAGGGATCAGGACCATGGCAAAAACCAAGATCGCCCCGACGGTCTTCAAGGACACCACGACGGTCAACGCGACGAGCGTCAAGAGGAGAAAGAACATTCGTCTGGCCGGTACCCCTGAGGCTTCCGCCATCTCTTGGTCGAACGCAATAAAATAGAGCTCCTTCGAAAACAGCAGAATGCTTCCGACGACGGCTACGGTCAATGCGGCGATGATCCGGAGTTCCTCAGGCGTGACCGATAAGACGTTCCCGAACAGATAGCCGTAGACCTCGGCGTTGTAGGTCTTCATCAAGCCGATGAAGAGGATAGCGAGCGCCATTGTCGTGGTGTACAGAATCCCGATCGAAACGTCGAGCTTCATGGTGCCCTTCTCTTCGACCCATCCTGTGATCCAGACGGTGACAAGTCCGAAGACAATCGCGAGCATCAGCGGCGGCCAGCCCATCAAATAGGCCAATGCCACGCCTGCAAAGGCGGCGTGCGCCGTCCCTGCGCCGACGAATGCCAGGCCGCGCAACACCACAAAAACGCCAATGAGTGCGCAGAGGCCTCCCACCATCGCGGCGGCGAGCAGGGAGCGTTGCATGAAATCGTAGGTCAGGAGATCCAACATCGGGAACACAGGGTACCTGCGATATTCAACCGATTCTAAGGCCGGCATTCTAAGGATAGTGGGGGAAGAGTCAATAGAGAACAACTGCGCAAGGCAGAACAAACGGCGGCTAATGGTGATGGTGGTAGTCTTCAACGATGATGAGGTCCTTATCCGTGATCACGAGATCCTTCCCGTAGACTTCGCGAAGGATTTCGGCTTTCAGCACGTCGGCCGGCGGACCGGAGGCATACAGGCGCGTTTTAAGCAAAATCAAACGATCCACCCGCGCGCGGATCATATTGATGTCGTGGGTGACGAGCAGGACGGTCAGCCCTAATTCTTCATGAAGATGCTCGACTAATTCAATAACGTTGTGCTGAGTCGTGATATCCAGACCCGTGGTCGGCTCGTCGAGCAGCAACACCTGAGGCTGCTGGGCGAGGGCACGAGCAATGAACACCCGCTGCTGCTGACCGCCTGAGAGCTGTCCCAGCGCGGTGTCCTTGTGGCGCTCCATTCCGACGTGCGCGAGCGCTTCCATGGCAATCTTTCGGTCCGCCGTCCCCGGCCGTTTGAAGAGTCCCATCGCCCCGTAGCGTCCCATCATGACGGTCTCGAGCACCGTCACCGGAAAATTGCGGTCGACCACGCCTTTTTGGGGTAGATAGCCGATCTTCGCCCTGTGATGACAACGCAGCTCATCGCAGGCGCAATCAAAGATGTGCAGATGCCCGTCCAGCGGGGCCATTAAGCCCAGCACCGCTTTGCAGAGCGTCGTCTTGCCAGACCCGTTGGGGCCGATCACTCCGACGAATTCTCCCGCGCCGATGGTCAGGGTAAGGTCTTTCAGCGCGACGACGCCGGGAAATCCGAACGAGGCATGGTCAAAACGAATGATCGGTGCCCCGGAAGTGGACACGGAGAGCATATTCCTTTCGGCGAACAGCGGGACTCCCTGCCCTATCGAGACCAGGCAGCTTCCAACGCGTTGGCCAATTGGAGCACATTATAACGAAGCATGTCGAGATAGGTGTCGGTCCGCGGGAGCCCGCCGGGCAGCGTCGTCAGTACGACCACACGTGCGCCGGTTTCCCTGGCCAACAGCTCAGGCAGCTTCTGACTCAGCTGAATCTCGGACACGACCGCCTTGACCCGCTGCTTCTTCATCGTCGAGATCAGCTTTTGAAGCCGGATTGCGGACGGTTCACTGCCTGATTGAGATTGTATGGTGCCGACAATTTCAAAACCGAATCGTCGTGCAAAGTAAGGCCACGCCGGATGGTGGGCGATGAAACGCCTGTCGGTCAAATGGCGCAAGCGCTCCGTCAGCTCCGACCGCAAATGGTCCAAGCGCTTGAGGTATGCGGCCTGGTTCTGACGATAGTCCTCCGCATGAGACGGATCAGCGTCGATGAACGCCTCCGTAACGTGGCGCATCATCGTGACGGCGTTTTCAGGATCCATCCACACGTGGGGGTTGCCATGGCCATGGTCGTCGTGACTGCCGGCCTCGTCCTGATCACCGGAGATCAGGCCGATGCCCTTCGAGGTGGTCACGATCGTCAAGGATGGCCGACCGGCGCTCTTCACGAGATTGGCAACCCATACTTCAAGCCCTAACCCAACCTGCAACAGCAGCTGTGCGTTTCTGACGGCGACCAGATCGCTCGGCTTCGGGGAATAGGTGTGTTCATTTTCGTAGCCTTTGAGCAAGGACGTAACGCGAACGTGCCGTCCTCCGACCTGCTCGGCCAAATCTTTCAGTACCGGGATCGTCACTACAACGTTCAGAGGTGCTGTCGATGCCCTCGCACCGGTCGGATCGCCGTTGAACCAGGCGCTCGACAAAATCAAGCAGCAGAGCATGATCACGAGGAACGGCGGCATGGGCCGCGACCGTAGCATCGAGATTTCTTTGCTGTCAACGGAACGATGGCCTTGTTGCTCAGTCTCGGCGGTGCTTGACCCCACAGCGGAGTTCGATTAGCGTAGCGGTCCCACGGTAGAGGATCTTCATGGGGACGGTAGCGTGATGAAAATTGTCGGGTTGATGTCCGGAACCTCCGGGGATGGTGTGGATGCTGCGCTCGTCGAAGTGTCCGGCCGCGTGCATGCGCTCAAGGCCAGAGCCCTCGCCTCCCAGACCCTCGCCTACCCGCGATCGCTTCAGCAACGAATCGTGAGTGCTTCTATATCCGGCACCGTCGCAGAGATCTGCCATTTGAATGCCCTGCTGGGCGAATGGTTCGCCAATGCCGCCTTACAAGTGATCCGGCAGGCGAAACTGCGCCCTGCGGATATTGCGGCGATCGGCTCACACGGCCAAACCGTGCACCACCTGCCTCAAGGCATCCAGGCGCCAGGCGTCGGCGCCGTACGGTCAACGCTTCAGATCGGGGAGCCGGCGGTGATTGCGGAACGGACAGGCATTACGACGATTGCCAACTTTCGCCCGCGCGACATTGCCGCCGGAGGACAAGGCGCGCCGCTGACGCCAGCCGCGCATGCCTTGCTCTTGAAACACCCGCGCCGGGCGAGGTTGGTTGTGAATTTGGGCGGCATCAGCAACGTGACCTATGTTCCCCGGGGCGGCGCCTGGGATGGTGTTGTGGCCTTCGATACCGGGCCCGCCAACATGGTGTTGGACGGTCTCGTTAATCGGACGACAAACGGACGACAGGTGATGGATCGCGACGGCAAATGCGCCCTCAAAGGGCAAGTCGACCCACGCCTGTTGGGCAAGCTGCTCGCGCATCCGTTCCTTTCACGTCGTCCCCCGAAATCCACCGGCCGGGAAGAATTCGGGCCTCCGCTCATTGACGAATTGTTGAACATCCAAAAGCAGCAAGGTTTGTCGATGGAGGACCTCCTTGCGACGTGCAGCATGTGGTCGGCCAAGGCGGTGGGCACCGCCCGTCGGTGGATCAAAGATCCGATCGAGGAAGTCGTGGTCGGCGGGGGCGGTGTGCGCAATCGGGCGGTCATGGATAGCCTTGCGGCGGTGTTCTCGCCGATTCCCGTCACGACTTTCGAGGCGCTCGGGTGGGAAAGCAAGGCATTCGAAGCCATTGCCTTTGCCCTCTTGGCCTACCAAACCATGACCGGCCAATGGGGTAATATTCCGGCGGTGACCGGTGCGACGCATCCTGTTGTGCTCGGCGCCATCGTGCCGGCCGGACCAGGCTGGGCGAAAGACTTCCGCACATGACCGGTCATGCGTTGGATTCGTGGTTTCTGATCATTCTGGTGGTGGTTCCCGCGCTGCTCTTGTGGAGGATTTTTTCCGGCCGCTCGGCGACAGGCCTCCGCTCCGGACCGTTTGTACTTCCATTAGGAGCGGTGCTCCGGCCGCAGCCCCTGCTGGGGGAGAAAGAGCTGCTTCTCTACAACCTCATTCGGCTGGCGGTGCAAGACCGCTATTTGGTGTTCGCGCAGGTCCCGCTCTTAAGCTTTCTCGCCGTGGAAGCGGAAGGCGACGCGCGGCTGGACGTCTTGCGGCACCTTGCCCTCAAACGCGCCGATGTCGCGCTCGTGCATCCGGGGTCTCGCGTGGTTGAACAGGTCGTGCAACTGGAAGACGAACCATCGACAGTCGATGCGGCCGCCCGACCCGGCCGCGACGTGCAGCGGATACTGCAAGCGTCGGGAATTCGAGTGACGACGTTGAATACCCAACCGACCTACACCGTTCACGAACTGGAACGCCTTTTGGGGATCAGCGATCTGCAATGATGTCAATTCGCAGTACCTGTATCGGTGGGTGATGGTACCGGCTCTGGCCTTTCTGCATCAGTCTCCAACGCTTTTCTCGCGACCTCGGCTTCCGGAGTATCGGGGTACTGATCGACCACCCGCTCAAACATCATGCGGGCTTTCTCGACATCTTTGAGCTTGGTGTATGTCTGGCCGATCTTCAGCGTCGACGCGGCCAGTTTCGGACTGAGCGGATAGTAGGACACGACGTTGTAAAAGGCCTTCAAAGCTTCTTTATAGCGCCCGAGACGGAATTGACACTCACCAACCCAATACTGGGCGTTCGCGGCGAGGGACGTTTGGCCGTGCAGTTCCAGAAAGAGGCGGAATCCTGCCAGTGCCGCTTCGTAGTCGCGGTGCTTGAATTCCTCCATGACGCGGTCGTACAGATGTCGGGAGGTGTCTTGAACTTGGGCCGGAGCGGCCATCACGCTCGAAACATGGCCGGGCATCATGACGACAAGTGACACACAGGTGATTGGAATGAGTGTGCAAAGTTTCATCGGTCCGCCTCCGTTGCAGGCAAGCGTGTTTGGCGACGTTTCCAACTTCGCAAGCCATATGCCACGGGCTGTTCTAAGACAACGCTTCAAAACGGCAGAAATATGAGCGGTTTTGCGGGGGGAATGAAGAAACGTCGTGTCGTCTGGGGTCAGAATTGTACGCGGCTGGGTCTTCGCCCAACGGCTTGACAAGCAGAAACCACTCGTTCTCAACGTTGTTCGAGAACTTCTACCGACATGAGCGGAAAGCGCTGCTATGAGCCCACAGGCCGCATCGGTTTCTGAAGAGCCTCCGCCTAATCCGTTGGGCGGCAAAACCTTGATTGTGGACTGGCAGGATCCGACGTTGTATCCACGACCGAGCGCGGCACTGAAGGAGGCGGGTGAACGCGATCAGATCTTTGTCAGGGCCGGCGTCTATGAAGACAAGGTGTTTGTCGCCGATCGGCCGATTCTTCTGATCGGCGCCGGCCGGGATGCGGTCCAGGTATTTTGCCGCCGCGGCGGTCCGCTATATCTGCAGCGCGTTCCGAGCGGCCGGATTTCAGGCGTGACGTTTCGCTATATCGGCAGCGATCAACATTCCGCCATCAATCTTCTCGATTCGTCCTGTACGGTCACGCAGTGCCGGGCGACAGACGGCATTCTCTCGGGCGTCGTGATCTACGGACCCCAATGCCGTGCGACATTCCTCGACAACGAAGTCTGCAACAACCGAGAATCAGGCATTTTCGTGTTTGCCGGCGCGCAGCCACGAGTGGCCGATAACGTCTGCAGAGGAAACCATCACTTCGGGATTGCCGTACGCGACCCGGGGAGCCATCCTGAACTCGTGCGTAACCGATGCTCCGAGAATTGGCTGAGCGGTATGCTGTTGTTTCATCACGCCGATGCGTTGTTAGTCGACAATGTCTGCATTGAGAACCGCCATTGGGGGATCGTGGTGACGCCGGAGACGCGTTTCTCTGCGAACGGCGACGTGCTCGCCGATACGAATATGCTCGCTCCTAACCCGAGGGGCCCCTGGTACGTGACTGAGGCTCCGTTGTCAGAGATCGGCAGATAATACTGAAGGAATGCGGGACCACTGCGTGAATCTCAAGATGCGGAATAGGTGGCGGCGTGGTTGTAGCCTGACGCTTCGTGGAAGGCAAAGCCGCTCCCGCCTTGCTGCTTGGCGCGATACATGGCCGAGTCTGCATGTTTCAGCAATTCGTCGATGCTGTGATCGTCGTGCGGGTACACGGTGATGCCAATGCTGATGCCCACCGAGACCGTACTCCCCTTGAGCTGAAAGACCGAGGAGATGGATTCAGTGATCCGCTTGGCGACCACGACGATACTCTGTTCGGTCGGAACCCCTTCGAGAATGATCGTAAATTCATCCCCTCCCATCCGCGCCACGGTATCGACTTCGCGGACGCAGGCTTTTAAACGTTCGGCGACCGATTTCAACAGCTCGTCCCCCACGTCATGTCCGAGGGTGTCGTTCACGGCTTTGAACCGGTCGAGATCCAGCAGCATCAATCCTAACGGTTGCTGCAGCCGTTTGCTCCGGGCCATGGCTTGGATCAAGCGGTCCCGGAACAGCGTCCGATTCACCAGTCCGGTAAGTTGGTCATACTGGGCGAGGTATGTGAGGCGCTCTTCGGAGCGTTTTCGTTCGATGGCATAGCGCACTGAACGCGCGAGCAATTCCGGATGACCCTGGCCTTTGACGAGATAATCCTGAGCACCCTGTTGCACCGCTTGAAGTGCGAGCGATTGGTCGCTCACGCCGCTGAGCACCACGACGGGAATTGAAGGATTGGTCGCATGGACCTGGCGGACCGTCGGCAGTCCGAACGCGTCTGGGAGGGAAAGGTCCAAGAGAATCGCGTCGAAGGGGCCTTTGTCGATGTGCGACAACCCGTCGGAAAGCGTTCTCGCATGGATGACCTTGAATTCTTCGACGCTCCATTCGGCCAGCAAGTCCTGGGTCAGCCGCGCGTCGACGTCGTTATCTTCGATCAAAAGTACCGTGATCATGGCAAAGAATCCGAAACAAAGAGACCGCTTGGCCGAAACAGCCTGCGGGCACTAGAACGCATACTGGCTTGATTATAGCCAAGGAAGGGTGGGCGAGAAGGAAAATGTGGAATCTATCAGTCGCTCACGGCCTGTCGGCCGCACGAGCGAACAGAACATCAAGCCCGCCGATAGGGCAGGCACGGATGACCGAAACTATGGTGAATAACGACGCCTACGCTGCGTGCAACGCTTCAGCTCGACGACGAACCTCTTCGGCTTTCTTCGATTGGCCGAGATTGTCGTAGAGCGAGGCGATGTTGGCATGCAGGTGCCCCAGCAACTGACCGAGCTGTGCTTCCTGGGCGATGACGTTCGCTTCCAGGGCAAGCTTCTTTTCTTCGCTCCGGCGGAAACGCTCTTCCAGGCGTTGAACGAGTTGGATCCAACCTTTGACCTTTCCTGAATCCAGCTCCGGTGTGGTGGGCAGCGCTTCGCCGCGCTCGAGAGCCTTTTCCGTCTGATTCATCCAATTGATAAAAACGAGAAAGTCGCCGAGCGTGATTTTTAACGCGGATGAGGCGCCTTCTTCCTCAATGACAAGATCTTCCATGGCCGCTCCTTTGAACGATTGAACGATGAAGTCGATAAACGTTGAGAACGGTTGATCACTGTATCGATTTCCCGGTGCTGCACGCGTCTGCCTGGTTCCAGCCAGGCCGGCTCCTTTCAAACGTCATTGTAGCGGTAGCAATCGGTGAGTGAATGCGCGAGCAGATTTTCATGTGTCGCGGTTGTATGGAAATGTAATACTGCGATCGCAGTTCTATTGTCAATGCTGCAGCCGAGCGGCGGGCGAATTTTACAATTTCAGATGGGGGCGGATCGACGCTCAGCCGTGAGGTACACGCGGCGGCACATTCAAATAGATGCCGTTGGGATGGCCTTCCGGTCCGATCGCCGCTTCGCAGGCGTAGCCCGGTTCGAAGGGCCACAGCAGAGAACGGCCGAACGTCGTGCCCCGGATATGTATGTACTGAAAGGTGACACCCAAGCGATCAGCCTCTTCCTGCATCGTGGAGAGGCAGCCTTCGTAGGTGTACGACCGGCGGCCGAGGATAATCTGTTCGCCTGTTTGAGTGTGGAACATTGTAAACGGCTCGGCGCAGCCGCTGGTAAACAGGCAGATTGCCAAGACAAGAACGCGATTCACTGTTGAGACTCCGATGGTGATCCAATCGGACCGCTACGGCAAGTGTAGCACTGGCGGTTGCACCAGTCGAGCAGATGATTTGACGGCACGATGGCGTTTGATCAACCGTCCGAGCCGGACTTGATCCATGCCTGGCATCCGAATGAATTCGACGCCGAAGCGACGGCCTGTACGCCACCGGATTTTTGCCAACTCCACGCATAATGACGGTGCGTTGTCAGGCAGCAGGACCTTCATTTCGAGGTAGGTCCCCTGTTCCACCGCTCTATCGCTCACGATGGAGCAGCCGGGAACAGAGACGTTATTCACCGTACCTTCACCCACGAACGAATCGCCGGCAAAAATGACGGGGAATTTGGTCGGGATGCGCTCGCTGTAGCGGATTTTCATAACGGCCTTTCTTTGCGCTGCCTCATCGCCGGAAGATGCACGCTGTCCTCTGGTGCCGACAGCAAATTGCGCTCCCATGGAACAATATAGGGAATGGCCCCCCCCTTCCAGCCCTACAAAAGTTGGGAGACTGCTGGTTGCATAAGTCGCTGAAAAGCTTGACGGAGCACGTAGTTATGGCTGCCCAGCGAAAGGCATGGAACCTGCGGAATGAGGAGTGGGAGGCGAGCAAATCGTCTTCTGTGCAGGCGGCCGAATCTCCAAGGAGATCTCGGCATTGAGGAGGACGACACATGAGGCAGAACCAACGATCCAACACACGAATGAGGCTGTGGTCCGGTTCGGCAGTGGTCATTGTTGCGTGCCTGGGCGTCACCGTGTCAATTCCCTCGACTTTAGTGGAAGGTTCCGTGGAGCGAGGAATCGTCGCATCGAAGCCGATACAAGCGGCTTCCGTGGCTGCGCCCGAGACAGGCGCTCCGGGACCCTTTGAAGCGACGGCATCCGGCGAATTGGAACTGGCCGTCACGCGGGCGGCCCAGCAGCATCACCTCCATCCGGCGCTCTTGCTTGCGGTGATGAAAGCGGAGTCCTCGTTCAATCCGATCGTGGTATCCAAGGCCGGAGCCGTTGGTCTCATGCAACTCGTACCTGAAACGGCCATGCGTCACGGTGTTCAGAACCTGTACGACACGAGCGAGAACATCACTGGGGGGGCGAGACACTTGCGCTATCTCCTCGATCGGTTTCACGGCAATACCCGCCTGGCGCTGGCCGCGTACAACGCCGGCGAACGAAAAGTGGATCGGTACAAGCAGATTCCGCCTTACAAAGAGACTCGTCACTATGTCCAAAAAGTGTTGACCTACTACCGGGATTACAGAAAGGAAGCGACAGTGGTTCCAGTCGGTGAAGCGGTTCAGGGACGATACCGCATACGAACGTTATGAACAGCGCTGGAAAGTCGAGAGAGGAAAAGGGGAAGAAGGATTAGGCGATAGGCTTTTCCGCCACGTACTCGAGATATTTCCACAACTCTTTGGCATCGTTTTCTCCAAAGACCAACGGAGTATTGTTCGCTAAGCCCGAGAAATATACTTTTACTGTCATTTCATCTTGCCACACTTGAACCTCGGCATAGCTCACGCTGTCCAGATTCAGCGTCCGTTTCCCGATTCGAACGTAATTCATAAAGACTCCGTCGTCACGTACAGCGAACTATAGCACTGGCCTCAAAATCGTCAACAAGTTCGCTATTTTTGGCGGTCCTGCCCTGTCCCCGCCCATAGGAAGGAAGAGTCAACGGTGGAAGTGCCGTACATGAAGGACGCGTCCAACGAGGAAAAAACCAGGGGTTTCCCTAGGCCCCTGCTTGGAATGTCAGACATATACTGGCGCCGCTTCCCGCCCAATTCGTACCTATGAGCCAACTCTCCGTGCTGATCGTCGAGGATGAAGCCATCCTAGCGGCGCACCTGGCCAGCAAGGTGAAACTGCTTGGGTATCGCGTCATCGGCCCGGTTTCGACCGGAGAGGAGGCGCTTGATCTTCTTCGAGTAGACGCGCCAAATATCGCGCTATTGGACATCAGGCTTGACGGACGCTTGGACGGGATTGAGACGGCCGCACGCCTGAAGCAGATCCGTGACATCCCGGTTATTTTCCTCACGGCGCACTCCGATCAAGAGACGCTCAAACGGGCCAGTACAGTCGGCCCATTCGGATACATTCTCAAGCCGTTTGAAGAGCGCGATCTCGCCACGCAGTTGGAAGTCACGCTCTACAAGCATCAAGCGGAAACGTCTCTTCGACAGAGCGAAGAGCGCTATCGCGCCTTCATTCAAAACAGCTCGGAAGGAATTTGGCGCATGGAATTTGAGCCGCCGCTGGATACCTCTCTGCCCCATGAAGTGCAAGTTGATAAACTGTACCGGTCGGCCTGCCTCGTCGAATGCAACGATGCAATGGGACGCATGTACGGCTTCTCCACTGCTGAAGGATTGATCGGAAAACGGTTGGACTTCATGCTGCCGGCGTCCGATCCCGCCTCCCGAATGTATCTTCTCTCGATCATCCGGTCAGGCTATCGCGCCACGAACGTCGAATCAGCGGAGCGGAATGCCTTTGGTGACACCGTCTATTTCCTAAAGAACATGGTGGGCATCGTCGAAAACGGCCTTCTCGTCAGGATGTGGGGCACGCAGCAAAACATTACCGACCGCAAATGCGCTGAAGAAGCCATCCACGAGAGTGAAGCGCGGACACGCATTGCGCAGCAGGCTGCCCGCTGGGGTGTGTTCGAATACGACTATCAGACGGGAAAGAAGTTTTGGTCGGTTGAACTCGAAGCATTGTACGGTCTTGCGCCCGGGACCTTTGACGGCACGGACGAAGGATGGCTGCAACGGGTACACCCATCAGACCGCCTGCAGGCGCAGCAGGCCATGGAACGCGCACTGGCGACGAACGAATACACGCACGATTTCCGGGTGGTGTGGAACGACGGCACCGTGCGCTGGCTGTTTGCGAGGGCGAAAATTTTCCGCGACGCCGCGGGGACTGCCGAGCGCATGCTAGGCGTCAATGTTGACATCACTGAGCGTAAACAGGCGGAAGAGGCACTTCGCCACAGCGAAGAACAACTCGAGTTAGTCAGCAATGCCGTCCCGGCATTGATCTCCTATGTCAACAAGGAACGGCGTTATGTGAGTTGTAACGAGGCGTATACCACATGGTTTGGACTTTCTCGGGAGGACGTCATCGGGAAGACAATAGAAGAAGTGGTCGGCGACGAGGCCTGGGCCGCCATGGCGCCGTATGTGGACGCGGCCTTGCAAGGAGAGACCGTCGATTATGAAACCCAAGTCACCTATCGTCACGGCGTAACCCGATGGATCCATCCGGTCTATACGCCGCATCGCGACGCGAGGGGCGAGATCGCTGGTTTCATCGTAATGGTCACCGACATCAGCGCGCAAAAGCGGGCCGAGGCGGCGTTGCGCGAAAGCGAGTTGAGGTTCAGAACGGTTGCAGACAGCGCTCCAGTGTTGATTTGGATGAACGGCTTGCATGGGTGTGAGTTTGTGAACCATGCGTACATGGAATTTACCGGCGCGAAGCAGAGCGAGGTCGCCAATTACGATTGGGCGCGCTACATTCATGACGAAGATCGTAAGGCCTATGTGACGATGTATCTCGATGCGATGCGTGATCGCGCACCGTTTGACGCGCAGTTCCGGTTTCGAAGGGCCGATGGTGAATATCGATGGATGCGGTCGGTGGGCAGACCTAGATTGACGGACGACGGAGAGTTGGTCGGATACGTCGGCGCCAGCATCGACATCACCGACATCCGCGATGCACAAGACCGGCTGCAGACGTGGAGTGAAGAGCTCGAGCAGGCCGTTCGGGCCAAGACCAGAGAATTGCTGGAGTCTCAACATCGCCTGCGCGCCCTCGCGAACGAGGTCAGCATGGCGGAGCAGCGCGAGCGAAAGCGCATTGCCACCGAATTGCACGACCACCTTCAGCAAATGTTGGTTTTCTGCAAGCTCAAACTCGGACAAGGCAAACGCCTGGCGCGTGGGATTGCTGATTGCGCTGAAGTGATGAAGCAGGTCGACGATGTCTTGACCGAAGCCCTAACCTATTCCCGCACACTGGTGGCAGAATTATGTCCGCCGGTGCTGCGGGAGTTCGGCCTGGCCGCTGCGCTTAAATGGCTAGCGGAACACATGAACCAACGTCAGCTCCTCGTGTCGGTCGACGTGCAGCAGGATCTCGGTCCGGTTCCGGAAGAACAGGCGGTACTGATCTTCCAATCCGTGCGGGAACTGTTGATGAATGTGGCCAAGCACGCTCGCACGACACGGGCTAACGTGGTCATGCGGCGCGATGAGAAAGGCGTTCAGATCGAGGTTCGCGATGCTGGCTCGGGGTTCGATGTCAGCGTGCTCAAGGAGCACGAGGGCACTCGCGCGCCGAAGTTCGGTCTTTTTTCCATTCGGGAACGCATGACGGCATTTGGCGGAAGATTGGAGCTCACTACCTCGCCGGGAAAAGGCACGAGTGCCATGCTGGTGCTTCCATTGGGAGACGTTGCAGCACCTGTCGCCGCCCGGCTGCTTCATGACGGACTCGATCTGAGCGCCGCTCCGATCGCCAAGCGGTTAACGACGGCGACGGCCTCTTTGAGCGCGAAGGCGCTGACGGTGCTTCTTGTGGACGACCACGCGATGATGCGGCAAGGCCTCCGCTCGGTACTCGAAGCGCATGCCGATATTCAGATCATCGGCGAAGCCGCAGACGGCCAAGAAGCGGTGACCATGGTCGAAGCGCTTCAGCCGTCCGTCGTAGTGATGGACATCAACATGCCCAAACTGAACGGTATTGAAGCGACAGCGCGCATCAAGGATCGGCATCCCGGCATCAGAGTCATCGGTCTGTCGGTGAATGCCGGACAAAACAACCGAGAAGCGATGCTCAAAGCCGGGGCGGACATCCTTCTGACCAAAGAAGCGGCCGTCGAGGAACTTTATCGCAGCATTCAAAGCGTCGTTCCGCGCCTGTGAACATTTCCGGTCAGAATCGATAAATTGGGCCTCGACCCGTCACCACGGATACGCAAGGTATTCTCTGGCCGCCATGCCCTTGCGCCACGCCGCTGCAGCACTACGCCGCCGTTGAACGTACGACGCCATGGTCAAACCGGTCGCCGCCAGCGCTGTGCAAGTCACGACCGGATGGAGACAGGCGCGTGTGTAAAGGCTTGACTCAAGCACCGCTGGACTCCGGCCTCCCCGCTCTTGCAGGGCGCTGGTCGGTGCATAGAGATTGTTATCGTGAGGGTCGTGCTCGGGCCGGTCGGCCTGCTGGCCATCGAAGAGCGTTTTCTGCATCAATTTGTCGGTCCACCTCGGAGCAAAATTTCCGAGGACCGAGAACGCTTTTCCCCCTCCGCCCGCGAAGACGTCGCGCACCGGATGTTCAGCGCAATGCAGGATGGTTTCCGCTACGACCTCCGGCGCATAGACCGGCGGCCGAATGACCGGTTCGTTGGGCAAATAATTTTTCGCATGCTCGGCATAAGGCGTATCGACGGCGTGCGGCTTGACCAGCGTGACGGAGAGCGGGAGGCCGTCGTGCTCGATCTCCATTCGCAGGGCGTCTGTGAACGCCTTCAACGCATGCTTGCTCGCACTATACATTCCCTGCAGCGGGACGGCGCGGTCCGAAGACGTGCTGCCGATGTTAATGAGAACGCCGCCTTCTTGACGCATATGTTCGACGGCCACTCGCGATCCGGCAACCACTCCCCAAAAATTTGTCTCGAACAAACGCCGCTGGTCTTCCCACGACACGTCGGTCAGCCTTCCGTAGACCGACACGCCGGCGCCGTTCACCCACGTATCGATGCGGCCAAAGCGAGAAGCGGCCACATGCGCAACGCAGCGGAGCGCGGATTCATCCGCGACATCCGCAGGTACGAAAGTGGCGATCCCTTCGCTGGAGGGATCGGCGGTGATTTCATCGGCCAAGCGTTCAAGCGCCTCTGAATTTCTCGAGGTGAGCACGAGCCGCGCCCCTCGCTTCGCGGCCATGCGGGCGGTCACTAACCCGATGCCGCTCGAGGCGCCAGTGATCACCATGACTTGTTCACTGATCGGTTTGAGCTGCATGTCGTATCTCCTTTCACATGACGACGTCCCGAAAGTCGCGGGAGCCTGCGCTTGCCGGGATTGTCGGAGTGCGGCCGAAGCACTAAGTCTCTCTCAGCGCTTCCTTGGTCTGCGTGGTCCGATTGACTTGCGATGCAGACGGAGGCGGGTCGGTGTTGGAAGTCAAGCTACTGGAGCTATGTTCACCGGAGCGAGCGTTCATGCTTCGGAATGTCCGAACCGCGATCTGGACGGCCAAGACCAGGAACTGCTGTTCGGTGTCGGCGTAGGGAACCTGAAGGGACACGGTAATAGGCGATGTCATGCACTAACCTCCTCTGCGTAAAGACGGCGAGTTTAGGCCCTAGTACTCCAAACAGTTACTAGGCGATGCCCTAGCAATCACGAGTATGTCCGGATGCCTGCACAGGCGGGAACCGTCGGCATGCTCGTCAAGGCGGCGGTAGGAATTATCAGGACCCGGCTCGACTTCTGGCGACAGACGAACGCGCAGGCAGATGTGCTGAGTCAAAGGCGAAAGATTTGTAGGTGAGGCGAACGGCGAAGGCTCTTACGAGATCGTGAATTGATACCTGCAACCCGATTGGCAGCTGCTCGCCGCCGTTTCAGAGTTCTTCTGCGCTCAAAGTGTTCCGCTCACTCAGCGATATCGACAACAGTTGCTCCTGTCCGACGCCTGCCGATAATCATTTTTTGCAGACCCAGTTCAAAAGACGACGGGCAGAGCCTTTTGGGGGGACGGGCTCCCAATCAAGTACATAGTGGTCGGAATGCACCATTTGTCCCGATGCCATATTGCCGGAAAATAACGAGAACGTTAAGAACCTAAATCGCTCTTTCTCGCAATTATATTGATGTAGCGTTCGGCTGGACAGAAACGGCACGCCTTCGAGCGTTTCGTGGACGGTCATCGCGTCAAGGAGCACCCATATTCTCACCAGGCTTCCTTTTCGCAAGACCGTATCCCGGTCGATGTACACCGTGTTGCCTTTCCCGTCGGTTGCAAAAAATGTCCACTCGGCGTGCGCTGATCCAGTACTCAGCACAAAGAGTGTTATGAGCACCAAGCGTTTCATCGGGGAAGAATTAGGTATTTTGTTTGTACGAGGTCTAGCAGGGCTCATCGCCGGCTAGGGCTACCTCCTCTCTCTTTTATTAGGCGGAAAATGAAAGTCTTACGCAATCAGGGATATCCCGCGTGATCCGCATACGTGCAAGCAGAACCCCTCGTGGCGACAAGCTCAATCCAGCTTCCCGGCCAACGCTCCAAGCATCGACCCCACAAGGCGCCACATGCCGAATATTGCTAGCCCTCCGCCACCTAGAACGAGTAAATTTTTGCGCGTTTGTGGCCCGCTGGCCAATTTTCTTCCAGGAAAACATTTCATGCTCACTCCCCCTCTCATTGGTCTTCCTTTGCATCGCGCAATATTTGAGCAGCTTAAAAGACTCTGATAAGAACTCTGGGAACCGTAAGCGGTTTCCGGTTCTCTGGTTCTATGCAAGTTGCCGAAGTAGCAAAAAAATCGGCTGCTGACAAGAGGAGTGCAACTGCTGAGCTTCTAACTTGTGGGAGCTCTTCGTCGTCAGCACCTGGGCGCTCTTCTACTCGATTTAATGTAGCTCTTTTAGCCATTCGGCCCGAGTGTTGTACCCGACGGTGGAGCTAGTCGATGTTAGTAGGACATCCGGCGAGCGAGCGGAAAAAGGGTACGTTTCAGGAGAAGTCCTGGTTAAGAAAAGACGGGTCCTTGAAGCTCCCTGCGAGCTGAGGTCGCGGCACGGTCGGCAAAAGAAGTGCGCGTCTCCAAGTTTCTTCTAGGCAACGTGTTCCAATATGACAGGAAGTTCAATGGGGCCAGCCCACATTGCGTCAAAGTCTTGAAGGTCTTGCACTCGTGAGGAAGTCTTCGGGTGAGAACCAGGAATGACCGCTATTGAACGACCGGTTTGCCAATCAAAACAGATTTGAACAATCGTCGGCAGTCCAGGTTCTTCGCTCGGATTCAAAAGCCAGTACCAACCGGGCCTGCTCGGCGTCTGTTTTGTCCACGTCATCACGTCATGTATCTACCCAATATTGATTGATCAGCGCTATCCCCTGATTGAGGTAAGCCATTGCCTACAATTTTTGCCAGGAAGTTGTCCTCATCAAAGGGGTCAAAAAAGGGGGTCAAACTTTTGTATATGAGGGATGAGTTATCCGATTGTCAGGCTATCCCCATGATTCCGTTGGCCGTTTTGGTTTTGAACAACGGATGCGGCTTACCTCGCTCGCATCCATCCGTTCGACGGTGAATCCGGGGGCAGTTGGCAAGACTGAATGACCACAATCCTGCCGCATTCTCTAAACTGCATGCTATCGGTAGGGACACTGCCCGATAAGGTTGGTTGCGGGGAGAGGATTTGAACCTCTGACCTTTGGGTTATGAGCCCAACGAGCTACCAGGCTGCTCCACCCCGCGCGCGGATAGTAACAAAGCATTTCTCGGCAAGTCAAACCACGCACTGTGCTTTCGACCGTTGCTTTCAAGAAGCTCGGATGCTAAAGCGGTGCAATGCGCATTGTCTTTATGGGCACGCCCGAATTTGCCGTTCCTTCATTGGAAGGCCTGCTCAAGTCGGCGGACCAGGTCGTTGGAATCGTGACGCAGCCGGATCGTCCTAAAGGTCGGGGACAACAGCTTTCGGCTTCGCCGGTGAAGATTGTGGCGCAACGTGAGGGTCTTCCGCTGCTTCAGCCGACGAAAATGAAGGAGCCGGGTTTCATGACGGAGCTTTCTGCTTGGAAGCCCGATATTATAGCCGTGGCGGCATTTGGCAGGATTCTACCGGCCGCCATTCTGTCGCTTCCGCCACAAGGGTGTATTAACGTGCATGGTTCGCTCTTGCCCAAGTATCGCGGGGCCGGACCGATTCAATGGGCTCTCATCAACGGAGAGACTGAAACCGGTATCACGACGATGCTCATGGACGAAGGGATGGATACCGGCGCGATGCTGCTGCAGGAATCATTGCCAATTCGCCCCGATGATACGGCTGGGACTCTCTCCCCGCGCCTCGCAGAGCTCGGTGGGCGGCTGTTATTGGAAACCATTGCCCAATTGAGGGCCGGCACCCTGACGCCACGTCCTCAAGACCATGCTCGAGCGACGATGGCGCCGCTCTTGAAGAAGGAAGATGGGTTGATTGATTGGGCGATGCCTGCAACATCGATTGCCAATCGGATCCGTGGTCTGACCCCTTGGCCCGGCGCCTATACGTTCATGAAGGCGGACCGATGGACGATTTGGCGGGCGCGCGCCATCACGGAACAGGCGACGGCAACTCCCGGCTGCATCGTCGGTTTCGGGAAAGATGGCATCCGCGTGGCGACAGGAGACGGTGTGTTGATGATTCATGAATTGCAGCCCGCCAACAGCCGCCGAATGCCCGTGGCCCAGTATCTGGCCGGCCACCAGCTGAATGCCGGCATGCCACTGACTCCCTCGGAGGCGTTGTAGCACCCCGTTATCCGCATCAATCGGCCGTTGATCATTGTCCTTCGCCCCTGATGACCAGGCCTTCCGCTGATTCAAATAAATCGTCACCGTCGCGGACCGTGGCCTTCGCGGTGCTCATGGAATCCCTGACTTCAGACGCAGGTCTTGACTCACTCATCGATCGCGCATCGATGCGATTTCGACTCGACACACGTGACCGCGCCTTGGCGCTTGAACTCGTGTATGGCGTAATGCGCCGTTTGTGGACCATCGATTGGCGGCTTGCTCCTGTCCTCGATAAGCCGATGGCCCGTCTGCCTGCAGCCGTGCAGATGCTGCTGCGCATCGGCGCGTATCAACTGCTGTTTCTGGATCGTGTGCCTCCTTCAGCGGCGGTATCCGAGTCGGTGAAACTGGCGAAAGCCCAGCGGGAGAAACTCCAGCGGGATTGGAGCGGCTTCGTCAACGCCGTGTTGCGTGCCCTTATGAGAGAGCCTGAGCCGCCCTGGCCTTCGATGGAGATCCATGCGTCCGAAGCGCTCGCCGTCCGGTACTCCGTCCCCGAGTGGCTGAGCCGTCGTTGGCTTGACCGGTGGGGACTCAACCGTGCAGCGGCGGCGTGCGAACAAACCAGCCTCATTCCGCCTCTCACGCTGCGAGTGAACACATTGCTGATTAGCCGGAATGAGTTTCTTGCCCGGTTACGTGAGGCCGGTCTTGCAGCGAAACCGACACGCGTCAGTCCGATTGGAGTGGTTGTCGAAGAAGGGGGCGCAGTCCCTTCGATTCCCGGCTATTCTTCCGGCTACTTTTATGTCGAAGATGAGGCGGCCCAATTGATCCCGCCTCTCCTCGATGTCCAACCAGGCAGTCTTGTTCTGGACGCCTGTGCGGCACCGGGAGGGAAAGCGACGCACATCGCCGAATTGACGAATGATACCGCGCGCATCTATGCCGTGGATCGAAGCGAAGCACGACTCAAGCTGTTGGAGGCCAATTGCACTCGTTTGCGTCACCCGAGCGTCATACCCGTTGTGGCCGACGCTCGCGATCCGTCGAAGATACACGCGATATCGGAAGAATCAGAACCACGCGCGTTCATATCGTTCGATCGGATCTTGATCGACGCACCCTGCAGTGGCCTCGGCGTCTTACGGCGACACCCGGAAGCCAAGTGGCGGAAGAGCAGTGAACAGTTCGAGCGGCATCAGGCGCTGCAGATTCAAATCCTCGATTCCACGGCGTCGTGCTTGCGGCCCGGCGGGGTGCTGGTCTATAGTACCTGCTCAACGGAAGCAGAAGAGAACGAAGCCGTGATCGAGCAATTCCTGAGTTCCCACGCGGAGTTCCGCCGTCAATCCGTGGCACCGTGGCTTCCGGCGGCGGCGCAAGACTTCGTCACCGAGCGCGGAGATCTTTCGACGATAGGAAATCGCGAATCGATGGACGCCTTCTATGCGGCCCGTCTGAAACACGTTCGCTCATGAGGAAAACGGCCCTCATTGCTCCATCGATCCTGTCGGCCGATTTTGCCCATTTAGCCGACGAGGTCGCTGCGGTCGAACGCGGCGGCGCCGATCTGCTCCATGTCGACGTGATGGACGGGCACTTCGTGCCCAATCTGACCGTCGGTCCGCCGATCGTGGAATCGTTGAAGAAAGTGACCAAGCTGCCCCTCGACGTGCACCTCATGATCACGAACGCCGACTGCTACCTCGCCGAGTTCGCCGCGGCAGGCGCCGGTTATCTTACGGTACATGTGGAAGCGTGTCCTCACCTGCATCGGACCGTGCAGGCGATCAAGGAGCATGGCGTCAAGGCCGGCGTGACGTTGAATCCCGCGACTTCGCTGCACACGATCGAAGAGATCCTACCGGATATCGATCTGCTGCTCGTCATGTCGGTCAATCCCGGATTTGGTGGGCAAACCTTCATCGAGTCTTGCCTGAAGAAGGTGGCGACGGCCAGAGAAATGCTTGACCGAGCCGGAAGCCGCGCACTACTTGAGGTGGACGGCGGCGTCAAGGTGGACAATGCCGCGCGTATCCTAGCCGCGGGAGCGGATGTCCTCGTCGCTGGGTCGGCGATTTTCTGCGGCAGCGATTATGCGGGGACGATTGCGGCGCTGCGGACGGCGGGACAGCCGGCCTCCGCGCACCGGTAGGTCTTCGGGTGGACATCTCCTCCCTCATCGACAGTCTGCATCCCCTGGAAATCAAGGTGCTTACCGCCTTTGGGTCCAATCCCGCTGGCGCCGTACTGACGACCGAGCAGTTGGCCGGCGCGACGAATCTTGAACCGTCGCAGCTCAGCATGGCGGTCGAGTGGCTGCTGGCCAAATCGCTGGTCGCGATCGACAAGGAGACCGTCACGCCAATCGTGTCCATGACGGCGGTCGGCGAGCGTTATTACGCAGGCCAGTCCCCGATCGAAGAGGTACTCGGTGCGGCCAAACGCGCTGCCGGAACGGGACAGCGGCTGACGATCCAGGAACTGCAATCTCATGAAGGCTTGGAGCCGGCCGATGTCAGCAAGGCCGTCGGGCGGCTGAAGAAAGAGGGGGCGTTGCTCATCGTGCAAGGCGGCTGTCTGGAATCGACCGGCCGGCCCAGTCCCACTGCCGAGCGGCTCAGAATCCTGCTCGAGCAGCTTCACGCAGGATCGCGGGAGCTGGAGGCCTTCCCTGACACCGACAGGCAAATTCTTCTCGATTATTCCGTCAAGCGCGGCAATGCCAAGGAACCGTTTCGCGTCGACGAACGAGTGGCGAGATCCTACAAGGTCGCGTCGGCCGGCATGACGGCGGTCGAGCATTTGGCCAACCAAGGCCCGGCGGAAGAGGTCTCGCAGCTCAGCCCCGAACTTTTGAAAGACGGAAGTTGGCGCACCAAGCGATTCAGGAAATACACGATCAATCTTCGGGCGCCGCGCATCGCGATCGGCAAAAAGCATCCGTACCGGGAATTCCTGGATACGGTGAAGACGACGCTGGTCAGTATGGGCTTTCAGGAAATGCGCGGCTCGCTCGTGGAAACCGAATTCTGGAACATGGATGCGCTGTTTATGCCGCAGTTCCATCCTGCACGCGACATTCATGACGTGTACTTCGTCAAGCAGCCGACTCATGCCACTGAGGTGGCTGAACCGTTCCTCACGACGGTCGCGAACGCTCATAGGAATGGAGGCGCGACCGGCTCGACCGGCTGGCAATACGCCTTCGACGTCGAGCGAGCAAAGCGGCTCGTGTTAAGGAGTCAAGGCACGGCGGTGTCCGCAAGGACGCTGGCATCAGGTCCTTCCGTGCCCGGGAAATATTTTTCGATCGCCCGCTGCTTCCGCTACGATCAGGTGGATGCGACGCACGCGACCGACTTTTTTCAGGTGGAAGGCATCGTCCTCGGTGAGGATATCAACTTCCGCACTCTGCTGGGACTCTTGAACCTTTTTGCCCGGGAGGTGGCGCAGGCTAAGGAAGTGAAGTTTTTGCCCGCATACTTTCCCTTTACGGAACCGTCGGTCGAACTCCACGTGCGGCATCCTCGGCTCGGCTGGATGGAATTGGGAGGTGCCGGACTGTTCAGGCCTGAAGTGAGCCTTCCGCTGGGAGTCCACGTGCCGGTCATCGCCTGGGGTCTCGGCCTGGACCGGATGGCCATGGTGGCACTTGGGATCCACGACATCCGCGAACTGTTCACCGACAACTTGGACATGATTCGCACAACCAGAGGTCTGTTCTGACGTATGCCGACGATTTCCATTTTCAAGAAGGATCTCGAATCGCTTCTCGCTTCCGGTCGTCAAGGCGCGAGGCCCGTCAGCATCGAGCGGCTCGAAGACTGGCTCATGCTGGCCAAAGGGGAGCTGAAGGAGCACACCGCTGAAAGCGGTGAATTGCGCATCGAGCTTCAGGACAGCAACCGGCCGGATCTTTGGTGCTGTGAAGGGATCGCCCGGCAGATCCGCATCAAGCAGCAAGGCAAGCTGAAACCATATCGGTTCTTCTCGAAGGCGTCAAAGATCACGAAACGGGTGGTGGTTGCGCCGGGACTTGAACGGGTGCGCCCGTATGTCGCCGCGTGTACGGCCAAGGGGCATCTCGTCACCGCGGAGAGCTTGGCCCAGCTCATCCAAACGCAGGAGAAGCTCGCCGACATTTATGGGCACAAGCGCAAAACGGTGTCGATCGGTCTCTATCAACTCCAGCACATTCAGTTTCCGGTCACGTACGAGTTGGTGGAGCCGGACGCCGCACGGTTCACCCCGCTCGGGATGGAAACCGTAATGACCTTGTCCGAAATTCTGATGGTTCACCCAAAGGGCCTCGAGCATGGCCACATTCTGGCAGGACACGGCCGTTTGCCCATCCTGAGAGATGCGAAGCACCAAGTCTTATCGTTCCCCCCGATCATCAACAGCCGCGAGATCGGAGAAGTACGGCCGGGCGATGAGGCACTGTTCGTGGAAGTGACGGGCACCGATCTTCCGATGGTCATGCTAGCCCTTAACATTTTTGCCGCCAATCTTGCCGATCGAGGTGCCGTGATTGAGCCGCTTGAAGTGGTATATCCGCAAAAAACTCCGCTGGGGAGGCGCGTCGTCACGCCACAAGATCTCGGTCGATCGAGGACGATTGCCGTCAAGACGATCGAGCAGGCACTGGGACAACCGCTCGGCGCTCAGGCGGTGAAACAGGCGCTCCAAGTGTACGGCTACGAGGTTACGTCCCAAAACGGGGCCGTCAAGGCGAAACTGCCGCCGTATCGGCAGGATGTCATGCACGTCATGGATGTCGTCGAAGATGTGGCAATCAGCCGTGGTTACGGCGATTTTTCGCCTGTCATGCCCTCCCAATTTACGGTCGGGGGACTCTCAAAAATCGAGCAAGCCGCAGATCGCGCCAGGACCTTCATGGTGGGAATGGGATTCCAGGAGATCATCTCCAATATCCTGGGCGCTCCGGATCAGTATCGCGATCGGATGCGTGTCACCGGGACGGTGTGGGGCGACATGGTGGAAGTCGACAATGTCATGTCGCTGAGTTTTTCTTGCCTGCGGCAATGGATGCTGCCGTCGCTCCTGCGCGTCGAAGCGGCTTCGAGCCGGGCCTTCTATCCTCACCGCTTGTTTGAGGCCGGCGACGTCGCGATTCCCGACAGGACCCATGAACTCGGCTCGCGGACCGAGACCGTCCTTGGGACGATGATCGCTCACGCAACCGCCCACTTTTCAGAGATCCATTCTTGTCTCGATGTGTTGTTCTATCATCTGGGAAAAGAATACAGCCTGGAGCCGGTGGCCCATCCCTCGTTCCTTGAAGGCCGCGCGGGGAAGATTCTGGTTTCCGGTCATACGCTCGGCGTGGTCGGCGAAGTCCACCCTGAAGTGCTCGAACGCTGGCAGATCGGCGTTCCGGTGGTCGCATTCGACGTCAACCTCTCACAACTGATCGAGCGGTAGTTGCGGAGAACGAGGCGGATCGTTCTCCGCTAGGGGGGAGTATTTCCTGCGCTGTTCGGCGGATATCGCCGCCTACGCAGTTGCGGGCGCGAGATGCTGCTTGGCAAGACCGACTAATTGCTCGAAGCCGGCGGCATCCTTAATCGCCATGTCGGAAAGCACTTTGCGGTCCAGCAAGACATTGGCTTTCCTCAGCGCGTTGATAAAGCGGCCGTAGGTCAGGCCGTGGGCCCTCGTCGCGGCGCTGATGCGGGCGATCCACAGTTGTCTGAAATCCCGCTTTCGGTTTTTGCGGCCGGTGTAGGCATACTGCTGTCCCTTGTCGACCGACTCAGTAGCGGAACGGAACAGCCGGCTTTTGGCCCCATATTGCCCTTTCGCCAGCTTCAGTCGTTTTTTTCTTCTCGCTCGTGTTTTGGGCCCACCTTTTACGCGTGGCATGGCTTTCTACTCCCTGGTTGAACCAAACGGCTTGCCTATTGATACGGCAGCAGACGCCGGAGGGCCGCGGTCCTCGTCTCATCAACGACGACCGATCCGCTCAACCGCCGCTTGCGATCTCGTTTTTTGCTCGTCAGAATATGGCGCTTGCCGGCTTTCTTTCGGAGGAACTTGCCGGTGCCGGTCTTATGAAACCGCTTGCTCGCCCCGCTGTGCGATTTGACTTTCATCGATCTTTTCCTTTGCGGTTAGATGTTTCGCCGGTCAATTCTTGGGGGCCACGATCATGATCAGACTTCGTCCTTCCATCCGGGGGGCATATTCGATAGTGCCGGTGTCGGAGAGCTCGGCGATCACCGAGTTCATGACCACCCGCCCCATTTCCTGATTGGCCATTTCGCGTCCCCGATACGTCAATACGACCTTGGTTTTGTTGCCTTCTTCCAAGAAACCCTTGATCTGCCGAATCTTGATCTCGAGATCATGCTTATCGGTGCGCGGCCGCAACTTAATTTCTTTGACCTGTGTGGATTTCTGATGCCGCCGGCTCTGGTGGTCTTTTTTGCTCAGCTCATACTTATATTTGCCGTAATCCATGATGCGGCAGACGGGCGGTACCGACGTCGGTGCGACTTCCACCAGATCGTATCCGCTTTCCTGCGCCTGCTTAAACGCTTCAGGAGTGGCAAGGATGCCGAGCTGCTCGCCTTCCGGCCCGATGACTCTGACTTCACGAACTCGAATCTCGCGGTTCACCCGCAGTTTGGGAACGATAGGCCACCTCTCATGACGTAGGTGAAAGTTGTTGCCCGGCCTGCCGGACGTCAGCCTTAAGCAGATCCAATGCGCCCGCAATGGTCATCGTGCCGAGGTTCGCGCCGCTCCGCCCTCTGACGGACAATGTTCCGGCCTGCACTTCACGCTCCCCGACGACGAACATAAACGGCGTCTTCGCCTTCTCCGCTTCACGGATCTTGAGCCCAATTTTTTCATTCCGGAGGTCGGCCTCGACTCGAAAGCCTGCGGCTCTCATGTGAGCCACGACCTGGGTGACGTATTCACGCTGGTGATCGGTGATCGCCATGACCACGGCCTGCACAGGGGCCAACCACGTCGGAAACGCCCCCCCGTAGTGTTCAATCAGAATCCCGAAGAACCGTTCGATGGACCCCATGAGCGCCCGATGGATCATGATCGGCCGATGGCTCTTGCCATCCTCGCCGATGTAGTGCATCTCAAAGCGTTCGGGATTATTGAAATCGATTTGCACGGTCGAGCATTGCCAAGAGCGGCCCAGCGCATCCTTGATTTTGATATCGATCTTTGGGCCGTAGAACGCCCCGCCGCCCGGGTCGAGGTGGAAGGCGATGTTGCGGCTCTTGAGAGCCGCTTCCAGCGCGCTGGTGGCGAGAGTCCAATGTTCTTCCGCGCCCACCGATTCCTTGGGTCTGGTCGAGAGGAACACGTCGAAGTCGCTGAAGCCAAAAGTGCGCAGAATGAAAAACGTGAAGTCCAAGACTCGGCTGACCTCTGCTTCAATTTGATCCGGCCGGCAGAACAGGTGGGCGTCGTCCTGCGTGAATCCGCGCACGCGCAATAGGCCGTGCAGCACGCCGGTCCGTTCGTAGCGATAGACCGTCCCGAGTTCGCCGTAGCGGATTGGAAGGTCGCGATAGCTCCGCAAATGCGACTGATAGATCATGATGTGGTACGGGCAGTTCATTGGCTTGAGCTGATACTCGCTACCCTCCAATTTCATGGGAGGGAACATGTTCTCGCGGTAATAGTCGACATGACCGCTGGTTTTCCACAAGTCCAACCGCGCGACGTGCGGCGAATAGACGAGTTCATAGCCGTCCTTGAGGTGCTGCTCCCGCCAGAAGTTTTCAATCAACAGCCGGATCACCGCGCCCTTCGGATGCCAGAGCACGAGGCCGGGTCCAATCTCATCTTGGACGGAGATCAGATCCAATTCCTTGCCCACTTTGCGATGATCACGACGTTTGATTTCCTCCAGCCTGGCTAGATGCGCCTGGAGTTCGCCCTCAGTAGGAAAAGATGTGCCGTAGATGCGCTGCAGCATCGGATTGCGTTCATCGCCGCGCCAATAGGCGCCTGCTGTGTTGAGCAGTTTGAATGCCCGCACATGTCCGGTTGAAGGTACATGCGGCCCGCGGCAGAGGTCGACGAAGTCTCCTTGCGTGTAGACCGAGATCGGCTCCCCATCTGGAAAGCCTTGGATCAATTCCACCTTATACTGTTCGCCATTGGCTTTGAAAAAGTCGAGCGCTTCCTGCTTGCTCATTTCCCGCCGATGGACGGAGAGGTTCCTTGCGGCAATTTCACGCGCCCGCTGCTCGATCTGCTCGAGGTCTTCCGGAGTGAACGGCCGCTCATAGGCGAAGTCGTAGTAGAAACTATCCTCGAGCGCCGGTCCGATGGTGAGCTGGGCGGTAGGAAAGAGCTCCTTGACGGCCTGCGCCATGATGTGCGTGCTGCTGTGGCGGTAGACCTCCCGGCCCTCCGGACTGTCGAACCGAAGCGGTTCGACCGTCGCATCGCCGGTTAACGGCGCCGAGAGATCCGTCGATTTGCCATTCACACTGGCGGCCAAGACATCGGAACCGACGGCCACACCTCCGGCTGCGAGTGCCTGAGCCACAGTATGGCCGGGAGGGACCTCAAAACTCCTCCCGTTCTTGAGCATGACTTTAGGCACGATCGACTCTCTTTACTCCGAACGCGCGACAGCTGCCTTCGTGGGAAGCTCGGATAGGCCCGGAGACTCCAGAGGCAAGAATGTCCTGTTCTCAACAGGATGTAAAAATGCAAAAGGCACCCCGACCGGAGTGCATGGTCGGATGCCCTCGGCGAGATGGTAGGCGCGGACGGTCTTGAACCGTCGACCTCTACCGTGTCAAGGTAGCGCTCTCCCCCTGAGCTACGCGCCTATCGTCCGAGCGCGCATGCTAATATAGCCCCGGCTAAAGTGTCAAGAAATACAAAGAGAAGGGAGCGTGCCCAAAGTGAGCACGCCGCCTTCTCTTTTTCGACACAACCGCGTAGGGGTCGCCTTACAGCCGGTCGATCAACGGACTGCCGACTTCAGCACCTTTCCAGCTGAGAACTTAGGCACCTTCGCGGCCGGAATCCGCAAGCTTTCGCCCGTGCGGGGATTTCTTCCCATGCGGGCCTTGCGCTTCGAGATTGTAAAAGTACCGAAGTTCACCAACGACACACGCTGTCCCTTCTTGAGCGAAGAGGTGACGGCGCCGGTAAATGCATGCAGGGCATTGCCCGCAGCCACCTTGGTAATGCCGGCGGACACGGCCATCTTCGCGATCAATTCTTCTTTGGTCATCGTTCCCTCCTAGTTAAATGAGTTAAGAACCGCCTCGGACCTCTCTTGCCATACTGGCTCTGCCGCGGGCGCGCCCCGGCGAGTCGCTAGACCTCTCGCGCAGTTCCACCACGCTTGACAGGAATGTGCAGCTCATGGATTTTTTTCCTGAGCGTATTCCGGTTCAATCCAAGCAGCTCTGCGGCTTGGATCTGATTGCCTTTGGTTTCCTGGAGGGCTTTCGTAATGAGCGGCCGTTCGATGGCGGAAATCAGCATCGGATGGAGATTGCGTCCGGATCCGTTCCGCATGCCTTTGACGAAATCGCCCATCTTCCATTCGACGTAGTCTTCAAGACTCAGAGGCGCCGATGGACTTGAGAGCGTTGTCTTCGCCTTTGCGATCGAGAGCATGAACTTCGAAGCGCGTTTCAGCACCGATTTGGAGCCGGTGAGGAGCAGTGTCCGGGAGAGATCGACATGATGAGGGAGCGCGAGCGATCCATTCTGCATGCCAGGCTTCCATTCCATGATGACGGCGTCAAAAGTACGCTTGGCGGCTTCTCGCGGCAGTGCCCCGGCGTCCTTGGCTGTCGTCAGGCTCGCGTCTTTGAAGGCTTGTTTGAATTGGCTTTGGACTTCCGGGTCGCCGCTGAGCAACAAAATGCTGAACACCGAAGAAGAGAGCGTCATGAAAGCAGTCCTAGCAGAAGAGGGCCGGATTATTGCCCAGAGCCGATTTGATGTCAATGAAGAAATTCCGCCTGCCGAGATTTCGAGTGCGTCATGTTCAAGACGTGCAAGTGTTTCCTAAGACGTCATGACTTCCCGCACGAATCGGTTCCATGCTCTCGCGCTCCTGCCGTGACGGTGCACTTGGAAACGACTGGTCGCTTTGTCTTTTTTCGAAGCGCCAATTCCGAGGCGTGCTGAGGATGGCGAATCCTACCCGCGGCGGCCCACTCAAATGTGTCGGACCGTACCTCGTCATCGAGGAAGAATATGAAATGAAACGCCGAGCATCATGAAGTCTCGATGAAGTTTGAAGCCTCGCTAAGTCCACTTGACAGCGGTTCAATCGACAGGGTATAAATGATACACGAATTCCTACCGGAATACTGTGGTATGAGGGTATCCCTGCGATCTACTTATGGAATTATGGCCGCTGTTGATTTGGCCATGCAGCCTGGTTCTGCCCCCGTCCAGGCTAAAGCAATTGCCCGACGCCAAGGCATCCCTGCGCGATTCCTCGAGCAAGTGCTCCACGCGATGAAGAAGGCCGGCTTAGTGTCGAGCCTCCGAGGCGCACAAGGGGGCTACATCCTATCGAAGAAGCCCTCAGAGGTCTCCGTCGCCGAGATCCTCGAGGCCCTTGAAGGGCCCTTTCTTCGCGTGACCGGGACCAACGGGCGGCTGCACCAAGGCACGAAGTCCGAGGCGTTATTGGCCCAAGTTTGGGACCGGGTGTATGAGGCGGAACGTCATGTGCTGGCGGCCATCACCGTCGAAGAATTGGCCGGACAGCAGCGGCAAATGGAACAGCAACGAAG
>DATJGE010000028.1:0-3980 GCA_035495295.1 Nitrospira sp.
CAGCATCACGGTGTTGGTCTCTGGCGTCAGGTTTCTCAAAAGGAAGCGCGACCTCGCGGCGAAGTTCGTCCGCGCTCATCGTGAGTTGACGGACTGGATCCTTTCGCATCCGGACGAGGCCAAACAGATGGTCAGGCTTGAACTGGCCGCTGAAACGAAAGCAGACGTGTCGCCCGATCTGATTGCTCAGGCATGGAAACGCATCGTGCTCTCCAATGACCCGTCCATAGATGAGTACCGGCATTTCGTCGCGGATGCGCAACGCGCCGGGTTCATCCGGTCGGCTCCCGACCTCTCCCGCCTGATCGAAAGGGTCAATTGACATGTTGACGACCGAGCATCCGCCGGTACCATCGCAGGCCGCCAAACTAGTCCTTGAACATGTATCGAAATGGTTCCAAACAAGTTCGTTGCACGTCCATGCCCTCGACGACGTGACGCTCCGCATTGCAGAGGGAGAGTTCGTCTGTTTGGTCGGACCGAGCGGCTGCGGCAAATCGACGTTACTGAATATAATCGCAGGGCTTGACCATGCGGATCGTGGCACCGTCCAGGCCGACGGCAAGCCAATCGACGAACCCGGGCCTCACCGGCTGATGATGTTTCAGGAGTCGGCGCTCTTCCCGTGGCTCACGGTTCTCGGGAATGTGCTCTTCGGCCTGAAACTCAGCAATGGCTTGAGCGCCCCAGAACGTCTGGAGAAAGCAGAGTACTTTCTGGAACTGGTGGGACTCAAACGGTTCATGCACTCGAATGTCCATGAGCTGTCCGGAGGGATGAAACAACGCGTCGCGCTTGCGCGGGCCCTGGCGCCTAATCCGAGCGTTCTCTTGATGGATGAACCGTTCGGGGCACTGGACGCATTGACACGGGAGCAACTGTACGGCGACATCCAACGGATCTGGAGCCAACATCGCAAAACCATTGTGTTCGTCACTCACAACGTGCGCGAAGCCGTCTGTCTTGGAGATCGCGTCATTCTTTTTTCACCCCACCCCGGACGTATCCGCGAAGAATTCAGCATCCCGCTCCCCCGGCCGCGTGACATCAATAGTGTGGATCTTGCCCGGTATGCGACGGAAATCACCCGCGTCTTGAAAGGGTACGTTCAGCCGGAGGTGGCTGGTTGATCACACGATGGTTGGCTGCATCCCTCTTCTTCGTGGGTCTGGTCGTCGCCTGGCATGTGGTCGTCAAAGCCCAAATCTGGTCGCCTCTATTGCTGCCTTCGCCTGCGAGCGTCTTCGAGTATCTGCGCACTGCCGCAGAGGACGGCACGCTCTGGGAAGCCACCATTGTCACGGTGCGACGGCTGCTGATCGGGTATGGATTGGGCATCCTCGTGGGTCTTCCACTTGGGCTGCTGACCGCCTCATTCCGCTGGTGCCATGACACGATTGGCATTCTCGCCTTAGGCCTCCAGACGCTCCCCAGTGTCTGTTGGGTGCCGTTGGCCCTGTTGTGGTTCGGACAGACGGAGGCCGCTATGCTCTTTGTGGTGGTCATGGGCACGGTCTGGTCCTTGATCATCGCCACGGACAACGGCGTGCGGACCATTCCGCCGATCTACAGCCGCGCAGCTCGCACCATGGGTTCCACCGGACTGCACACCTGGACGCATGTGGTCATTCCGGCGGCGCTCCCCTTCCTGCTCAGCGGTATGAAACAAGGTTGGGCCTTCGCCTGGCGCTCGCTCATGGCGGCCGAAATTTACGTCACGATCCTCAGCGGCTTCGGACTTGGCCAACTCCTCCACTATGGCCGAGAACTCCATGCCATGGACCAGGTCATCGGCGTCATCCTGATCATCATTTTCATCGGCCTCGCGGTCGACAAATCACTCTTCGCCCCTACTGAACGCTTCATGCACCGACGATGGGGGACCGAACGCGCATAACAACTGAGGGAGGAGCCGTGACCATCGAAATGAAGGAGCATGCGAACTCTGGTCGTGTTTCTGTCACCTTCAGGCGTCAGCTCGGCTTTCTCAGGCATCGCGCTCGTCATGGAAGGTGCCTGCGTCGCGGCTCCTTCTCCACTGGCGCACAATCTCTCTCCGTGGTACCGTAGCGCCATGAACCGCTCTTTGACGGGGTGGTTTCGCCACCTCTCGATCGGCCAGAAGCTTCTCATTTCGTTCGGACTTATCCTCAGCCTCCTCGCCTTAAGCCTGACGGCACTTCTCTTCTATCTCGCCAGAATCAACAGTTATGTCGACCGACACAAACGCATTACGGTACCGGCGATCGTCACGGCCGCTAACATGCGGCGCGAGGCGTATGATATCAAACTGGCGCTGCACTCATCGACGGAACGCGTCTCGTCGGAGCCGAGGGAACTGAAGCCCCGCCTCGAGCGGCAT
Organism: Nitrospira sp.; assembly: GCA_035495295.1. Lineage (GTDB taxonomy): Bacteria > Nitrospirota > Nitrospiria > Nitrospirales > Nitrospiraceae > Nitrospira_C. The sequence continues at coordinate 2,363 of DATJGE010000028.1, forward strand.
ACGTCGGAGCTCAGCCGGACGCTCAGTCTCTACAAAGGGACGCATGCGGCCCGAACCCATCCGGTCCTCTACGGCATGCTGACTGACCATCATCGACTCGACCTGGCCGAGCAAGAAGATCGCGCGATCGACGACATCGGCGAGGCCCTTCGTACACTGACCCAACCAGACCAGCTGGAGACGGCGGAAGTCGACCGTCTCACGACGCGCATTACCCAAGGCCTCGATCAACTCATGGATGCGCACACACAGATCGATATCGAGATGAAGCACGAGGGAGACCGGCTCGTCGGCCGCGCCCGGCTGACCGCCCTATCGCTCGCGCTGTTGTTGGGGGTCGTCATCGCCGTCACGTATGCGCTCGCTGCCACGCACATCGCTCGTCCCCTGAGGGCGTTGGCCGCCACGGCCGATCGCGTGGCCCATCACGATCTGTCAGCGCAATTCCCCTCTTGGCCCAGTCGCGATGAGGTCGGCACGCTCGCAGGCTCGCTGACGACGATGCTCGTGAGCTTGCGCGAGCACAGTACCTCGTTGTGGCGCAAAACGAAGGAACTGGAAGCGTTTACCTATTCGATCGCCCACGACCTCAAGGGCCCGCTTCGAGAGATCGAGGGTTTTTCCTCGCTGCTCGAGAAGCAATTTTCGGAAACCGGCGATCAAGAGGTGAGACATCACATCGGCGTCATCCGGCAGTCCGCATTGCGCCTCACCCACATGATCGACGCGCTTCTGAAATACTCGCGGCTGGAACAGCAAGCCCTGCCAAAACAGTGGTTCAACGTGCGAGAAATGATTACCAGCCTTCTCAACGATCGGATGAGTTCGACGCAACAGGCGGCGCCGGCCATTCACGTTGAGTTGACGTTCGACGATCTCTACGGCGAGCCGGTCAGCATCCGACAGGCCCTCGCCAACCTGCTCGACAACGCCGTCAAGTTTTCCAGGAACCGGCCGAAACCGGACATCCGGATCGATGGGACGCGGAACAACGGGGAGTGCATCGTACGGATCACCGATAACGGCATCGGATTCGACGTGGCTCAGACGGACAAGATCTTCGGGTTGTTCGAACGATTGCACGGTCCGCACGAATATGAAGGCACCGGCGTCGGCTTGGCGATCGTAAGACTCGTGATGGACAAGCACGGAGGCCGAGTCACGGTCGAGTCGGCGCTGGAGCGCGGCAGTACCTTTTCGCTGGTCTTCCCTCAAGGAGCCTCGTGATGCGGGCCCTGATCATCGACGACGAACACTACGTGCGACTCGTGCTCGAGCACACCCTGCGGGAGGAAGGCTGCGATGTCGTGGTCGCCTCGGACGGCAAAGCCGGTATTGCGGCGCTTGAAAGCGAGACGTTCGACTGCGTCATTACCGATCTGCGTATGCCGGGCATTGACGGATTGAACGTCCTCGCATGGGTGACGGATCACCAGCCTGAAGTCCAGGTGGTGATGCTGACCGGGCATGGCGACGTGAAGGTGGCGGTCGAGGCGATGAAACAAGGCGCCTGGGACTTCCTGATCAAGGATACGCCCTTTGACGGCACGGCCGTGAGCGCGGCTCTGGCGAAACTCCGGACGGTCCGCGCCTTGCGACAGGAAAACCTTGCCGCACG
>DATJGE010000029.1:0-13262 GCA_035495295.1 Nitrospira sp.
TGCTTTGTCTGCTCGATGTTTATGCAGCGCTATATCAATTTGTACGGCGAGGTCGCGTTCACCGAATGGCTTGAGAATGTAACCATACGGACTCGTGGCGTTAGCCTTCTTGACGGTCTCAGGATCCGAATGCGCGGTAACGAAGACGATGGCGGGGTTGCCAACCTTTTGTAATATCTTCGCAGTTTCGATGCCATCCAATGTCCCAGACAGCTGAACATCGAGAAGGATCACGTCGGCAGGCGATTGTTGCATGGCGTGGATGGCTTCTTGTCCTGTCCGGACTAGACCAGCAATCCTATATCCCAGAGCCATCACCTTATGGGACAGGTCCTCGGCGACGATCGCTTCATCTTCGACAATGAGTATGGCTGGACTGCTGGTAGGCTGGTGCACCGCGACCTCTAACTATCCAAAAGTATGAGAGCGGGCAATGGCCACCAATTATGCTAGGGGAGGTCCCAGGCTTTCAAGCGGTCGCTGGGAATAGTTGAACGCGGTCCGTTGCGGTCTTGAACATATCAATATTTCTTGATATATAGTTTCGCATGCCTCACGTATCATCGGACTTACCACGTGGTGCCACGCTCTTCCACGCGCTTTCAGATGAAACCAGATTAAAGATATTGGAGCGCCTTGGAGATGGTGAACGATGCGTGTGTGAACTGACGGACGTTCTAAAGGCCACCCAATCACGCCTCTCCTTTCACTTAAAGGTCCTTAAAGACGCAGGGCTCATCCGTGATCGCCCTCAAGGACGATGGATGTATTACGCACTTGATGAAGAGGCATTGGCGGAGGCAGAAGAATTGATTGCAACCCTCAAGAACGCCGCGAAGGCTTCTCGGCCGGCCAATCGTTGTTGCTAAATTGTTTGGCCCTGATGCATCTTGAATGGAGGTCCCTATGAAGGAAGAAGATAAAATTAAAGCACATGTCCGAACGGAATACGGTCAAGCGGCTGTTCAGGCTAAAACTGGAAAGCCGTCCTGTTGTGGCACAGGTAGCCTACTAGAAGGGGATGCTCTCGACCCCATCACCGCGAACCTGTATGGGGGTGAGGAAACGTGTGGCTTACCAGCCGAGGCGATACGGGCGTCCTTTGGTTGCGGCAATCCAACCGCATTGGCAACCATTCAACCTGGCGAAACGGTGCTTGATCTCGGATCAGGCGGCGGTATTGATGTGTTTCTCTCCGCCCGAAGGGTTGGACCGAATGGCAAGGTGTATGGCCTTGATATGACAGACGAGATGTTGGCGTTGGCGCGCGAAAATCAGCAGAAGGCGGGAGTGACGAACGTGGAATTTCTGAAGGGCGATATCGAACAAATTCCTCTCCCCGACAATTCTGTGGATGTAATCATTTCCAACTGCGTCATCAATCTGTCACCAGACAAGGACCAGGTGCTGAAGGAGGCGTTTCGCGTGTTGAAGGCAGGGGGTCGCCTGGCGATTTCCGATATCGTGATACGTGGGGCGATGCCAGAAGAGATCCGTCAAAGCCTCGAACTGTGGGCAGGATGTGTGGCGGGAGCCCTAGAGGAGTCGACTTACCGGGCGAAACTCGAAGAGGCAGGGTTCGATGAGGTGAGCATCGAACCTACACGAATCTACGCGGCGGAAGATGCTCGCGAGTTTCTAAGGGGAGCCGGTCTCAAACTTGACGAAGTCGTTGAAGCGATCGACGGCAAATTCATGAGCGGGTTCATCCAAGCCATTAAACCAATCGGAACTAAGTCATGTTGTGCCCCGACCTGTTGCTCGTAGCAGCCAAGGCCGGCTGCCGCATAGTGGGTGGTGAATGGAGTCTTGCCGAAGGAGAGGTGATGCGATCAACTCCTGGACCTATTATCATGTCGATCGCTTTAATCTCTTGAGCACATCAAGAATCTCCGATGGCCTTGGCGGGCATCCGGGAATACGCACATCGACCGGAAGATGGCGGTCCACCGGTCCGGTCACGGCGTAACTGCCTTTAAAGACTCCGCAATGAATCGCGCAGTCGCCCAAGGCAATCACGAGTTTTGGATCAGGGGTCTGCTTGTAGACGTCTTTCAGAGGCCGTTCCATATTGACTGTGACCGGTCCGGTCACGACAAGCGCATCGGCATGGCGCGGTGAAGCTGCAATGTGAACGCCGAACCGCTCGACGTCGTACACGGGATTTGTCAGAGCGTTCATCTCCATTTCGCAGGCATTGCAGGAACCTGTGTCTACCTCCCTGATCGCGAGCGACTGTGTGAACGGCAACGCCTTTTCGTGCGTCTCCGGTGTCAGTGAGGGGCAAGACTGCGCTGGCTCAGGATGTTGTCCAGTCACGATTCCGGTCTTCAGGCTTTTTTTGAGAATACGGAACATAGGAGCCTCTTACTCAAAGATCGTTGCCGGCATACGACAAATTAAAACTCTTATTGATCAGCGGAAAATCGGGAATGATATTTCCGATGACGGCCCATTGAATCGCAGGCCAATTGGCGAACGAGGGGTCGCGCACCTTGCAACGATGGATACGGCCGTTGTCGCCGGCCATGATGAAATAGAGAATCTCTCCCCGCCAGCCTTCGACCGCCGACAAGGCCCACTCGCCGTGTTGCGGTTGATAGTCCGATGTCCCGACGAGCGGACTCTGGGGAATCTTGTCGCGAATGTCGCGGATCAGACGGATCGATTCATGAATCTCGTCCATGCGCACGCGTAAGCGTGCACGGACATCGCCATAGCGGTACAGCGCGACGTTGACGCCTAATTCGCCGTAGGCGGCGAATGGGCGGTCTCTACGGACGTCCTGATCCATGCCGGACGCTCGACCGACAATTCCCACCACCCCATGGTCCCAGGCCGTACGCTCCGTGAGGACGCCGGTCGTTTCCAACCGGTCGGTCAGCGAGGCGTTCGCAAAAATGATGGATTCCAACTCTGCAAAATCTCTCTCGACCGCATCGAGGACATCGACCAATTCGCTCTGTTGGATCGCCGACACCTCGTGTGTGACGCCGCCGATGGCCAACGCGCCGCGGAGAAATCTCGAGCCGGTCAACCGGTCATTGAGCTGCATCACCTGTTCTTTCATCCGGCTGCAGTGGGCGTGAGCCAGCGTGTAGGCAGTATCATTGCAGATCGCTCCGACGTCACCGAGATGATTGTGGAGCCGCTCCAATTCGAGAAAGAGCGACCGGAGATAACGCGCGCGTCTGGGGACCTCAAGGTGAAAGAGCTTTTCCACCGCCTCGCAATAGGCCAAACCGTGTCCGAGCGTGGTGTCTCCGGAGACTCGCTCGGCGAGCGGAAGCGCGGTGGTCAGCGTCTGTTGTTCGAAGAGCTTTTCGATGCCACGGTGCTTCCAAAAGTGGCGGATTTCCAGCTGCATGATCGGCTCGCCGGCGACGGAGAACCGGAAATGGCCGGGCTCGATAATGCCGGCATGAATCGGGCCGACCGGGACTTCGAAGACGCCTTCACCCTCGATGTGGCGAAACCGGTATTCGCCCTGCTGCCGGCCGATCGCCTTATCCCACAAGAAATCTTTCATCAACGGGTGCGTCCCTTTGGGCCAGTGCTCGTGCCGAACCAGGCGGCGGAGATCAGGATGGCCTTGGGGAATCAAACCGAAGAGATCCCGGATTTCCCTCTCATACCACTGTGCCGCGTGGACGGACGGCGTAATGGACGTGAAGAGCCGGTCCTGTCCGACAAGTTTAACCGTCAGCAGCACCCACTGCGAGTTCACGCTGAATACATATTGAATCTCGTATTTCTCCTCGAACGGGCGGCCATCGACGGCAAACAGCAGCGCCAAGCGGCCCTGGAGCGCCTCGTGAAGAAACCGGGCGACTTCCGGAAGCCGGCTCTTGTCCACGCGATACTGCACCACGCGCTCGGATGGGTGCTCCGCCGTCAAGTCGGGAAAGGCTGACTGTATCTCTAGTACGGCGGATGATCGTTCGGTCACCACTGCCTCTTAGCGGCTCAATAATAATGTGGAAGCCATCTCAATCAATCGTCGCAACGACGCCGGTAACGCGAAGCAAAATCCAGCGAGCACAGCGCCCAGCAGAATGATCGGTATGTGGCCCATGGACCACCGTTCTCCATGAGCAACGTCATTCGGCGCTGGACCCCAGACCATGCCGGTGATCCGATAGAGAAATCCCGCAAAGGCCACGACACTACAGAACAAAAGGAGGACCACCGGAAGCCTGGTGACGGGCTCGGACCACTCCCCGGGAAGGCCGGAAGAGCTTAACGCCGTAATGATCTGCATCTCGCTGGCAAACAGCGCAAAGGGCGGGAGCGCCGTGAGCGCCAATCCAGATATCAGCAATGCCAGGGCAGACCAGGGCAGCACCGCGATCAGACCGCGGACCTGGTCGATTTCCACCGTTCTAAAGCGCCGATGGATATTGCCGGCTGCAAAAAACGCCAAGGATTTGGCGAAGGCATGATTGATCAAATGGAACAATCCTCCAAAAGTTCCAAGCGGCCCGCCCACGCCGAATCCCACCATTGCCAAGCCCATATGCTCAATACTGGAATACGCGAACAGCCGCTTATAGTTGTGCTGCAAGAGGATGAAAAATGCGGCGAGCGCAAAGGAGATGAGCCCGAACAGCGCGAGCAAACCGCCCGTGAAATCGGAAGACAGGGCCTGATCAGCAATCCCGCGGCATCGGAGAATTGCATACACGGCCACCGTTTCCAGCACGCCGGCCAGCATGGCGGCGACCGGTGCCGGGGCTTCGGTGTACGCGTCCGGAAGCCAGCTGTGCATCGGCACGAGTCCGACCTTCGTGCCGTATCCCACAAAGAGAAAGACAAAGGCGAGTTTCAGAATGTGAGGATCGAGTTGGGACGCCACTTGCTGGAGTTGGGTGATATTGAGCGCGGAGCTCACATCGCCCAGCACGCGAAGAGATGAATAATACATCAGCACCACGCCGAACAACGCCAGCGAAATGCCGACTGAGCAGAGAATCAAGTATTTCCACCCGGCTTCCAACGATTCGCGGCGGCGCCAGAAGGCAATGAGAAATGTCGTCGCCAGCGTCGTACCTTCGATCGCCACCCATTGCACACCCAAACTGTTGGCGACGGTCGCCAGGACCATGGCAAGCAGGAACATGTGAAACAGAAAAAAGAAAAGGCTGAGCCGCTTGGGCGCAATCACACCGCGCGCCACCTGCTCGTCCATGTACGAGCGCATATAGAGGGAACACGCGAGGCCAACCGTGCCGATAATAAAGAGTATGACCGATGAGAGGGCGTCGACATAGACGATGTCGGCGAAGGCCGTGACCGACCCCTGTGAGAAGACGGCTCGCGCAATGAACCCCTCTGCACCGATCAATGTGCCGATGCTGATCAGATTGATGACGTGCAGCCAGCGGGAGCCGTTGATGAGCAGACTCAGCCAGCCGGCCGTCAGCGGCGCGAGCAGCAGGAAGCCGACAACGATATTAGCGCTGAATCCCGTCATTCCTTTAACTCCGTGAGACGAGAGGTGTCGACACTGTCGAAGGCATCTTGCAGCCGGTTTGTATAAATTCCCGCGATCAAGGCCGCGACCAGCACGTCGAAGAAGACGCCTAACTCGACGATCAGCGGCATGCCGTACGTGGCGGCAGTGGCTCCCAGGAAGAGGCCGTTCTCCATGACGAGAAACGCGATCAACTGCGTAACGGCTTTCTGCCGGGAGATCATGGTGAAGAATCCGATCAGCACGATGGCCAAGGCAATGGCCAACGAGTCACGCGTCAACAGATGTCCAAACGGGATGATCGGCTGTGTAATGAAGAAGGCGATCATGACCAGCGCGCCGCAGATCAGCAGGCTTGCCGGCACGTTGATCTTCATGACCAGTTCGCGGGTCACGTTGAGCCGTTCGATGACCCCTTTCAGCACGCGGGGAATCACGATGACCTTGACCACCACCGTTAATGCCGCAGCGATATAAATGTGGGGGGTGCCGGTGAGAAATGCGACCAGGGCAGCTGTCATCGCCAAAAACAGCGACTGGAGCGCGAAGAGGTCCACGCAGGCCGAAAGCCGGCGCTGCGCCACGATGCCAAAGCAGGTGAGCAGCAGCATGGCTGAGCTGAAGTCCACGATTTGCGTCGCGATATGCGGTGTCAGCCAGGGCACGGTTAGCCTCGCAAGATGTAAAAGAACAGGAGCGCGAGCAGAGCCAGGATGAACGCCACACCGAGCAGATCGGTGATGCGAAAGAGCCGCAGTTTGGCGAACATGCATTCGATCGTGCCGATCAGGACGGCAAGGCCGGCCACCTTGATCACGTACACCGCCAGTCCGATCGACAACGCCGCCGGTGCCATACTGGTCGCAATGCCCCATGGAACGAAGACGTTCGCGATGAGTGTGAGGAATACGAGCAGCTTGATGCCGGAGGCCCACTCCAGCAGTGCCAGATAGCGGCCGGAATATTCCAGCACCATCGCCTCATGGATCATCGTCAGCTCGAGATGGGTCGCCGGATTGTCCACCGGAACCCGGCCTGTCTCGGCGAGGGTTACGATGAAAAGGGCCGCGAGTGCCATCACATGCGAGGAAGGATCCGTCACGACGCCTTCCAGCAGGGCCGTCTTATGGACGATCGTGCTGAGATTGGTGGAGCCGGCCGTCAAGGCGATGGCGAAGATCGCCATGATCATGGCCGGTTCGGTCAACGAGGCCACGATGGACTCGCGGCTGCTGCCCATACCGCCGAACGAGGATCCCGCATCGAGGCCCGCCAGAATGAGAAAAAACGTCCCCAACGCCAGTAAGTAGACGAACGCGATGATGTTGCCCGCAAAGTTCAACGGCATCTGCGAGGCGAAGACCGGCACGAGCAGCCCCGCCGTCATGGTCGAAGCAAACACGATGTAGGGGGTCGCCGTAAAGATCCAGGAAGTGGTCGTGGAGACGATCGGTTGTTTGCGGAACAGCTTCCTGAGGTCGGCATACGGTTGGAAAATTCCGGCTCCCTGCCGGCATTGGAGCCGCGCCTTCACCTTCCTGATCAGCCCGACGATTGCGGGCGAAAGGGCGATGAGCACGATGGCGTGCGCGAGCGTGAGCGCGATCGCTTGGACTATGGACTCGTGTGTGACCATGACCCTCCGCTACAGCGCCATCAACAACAGCAGGACCAACGTCACGAACATATAAGCCAAATAAAGATGAAGACTGCCGGCCTGGATGATCCGCAACCGGTCTGCCAATCCAGACGTCAAGGTGACAACGGAATCGTACAGATACTTCTGAAACATCGGTTCGATATGAAATTCGAATCGCCGCCGCTTGGCGAAGTATCGCGACTCCTCGAGAAACTCCGTTTCGAGCTTGACGGTCGGCTGATAGATCGTGCTGAAGACTCGTTTAATCGGTTGCACGAATCCGGTTGCGGTGTACTCCATGCGAGGAGTCAGATTAAGACCGCATGCCCACGTCTTGCCGTATCGATACGCACGGGTGCCGCCGTAGAGCGCGACAAGGGCAAGCGCGAGCGCTGTCGTAGCCGCAAGGACAAGAGCGAGGACAGGGGAGGAGAGGCTCGAAAATTCGACGTTGATGGGTGCCAAGGCCCATCCATCGAGCGCGAGCATCCTTCCTGCGATGGAGGTGCCGATCATTGAAGCGGTCACGCGGTCCATCATCGGGACCACGAGCATAGGAGCCAGGCCAAGAGCGATACAGCACGCCGCCAGGAATCCCATTCCCATCCGCATGGGCCACGGCACTTCTTCCGCGTGTTTGGCGTGGGCACTACGTGGCAGGGCCAAGAACGAAATGCCGAACGCCTTGGCGAAACACGTGAGGGCGAGCACGCCCGTCAACGCCAACATGGCCGCTGCAATCGGCAGCATGAGCTTCATCAAGAGTGAAGGCATCTGATAGCTCAGGAAGAGACTTTGGAAGACGAGCCATTCGCTGACGAAGCCGTTGGTCGGCGGCAAGGCGGCAATCGACACGGCACCGATCAGAAAGAAGGCGCCCGTCCATGGCATCCGACGCAGCAGGCCGCCGTATTCCTCCATATTGCGGCTGTGCGTGGCATAGAGGAGTGATCCGGCGCCGAAAAACAGTAGCGCCTTAAAGACCGCATGATTGATCGTGTGGTACAGCCCGGCGATCAATCCGAGGGCCGCTAACTCCTCGAGCCCGTAGCTGTGGAAAATCATCCCTGCGCCGATGCCGAGCAGAATGATGCCGATGTTCTCGACGCTGTGATAGGCCAGCAGGCTCTTGAGGTCGTGCTCCATCAGCGCGTACATCACGCCGAGTAGCGCGGACACCGCACCGACGGCAAGGACCACGAAACCCCACCACCAGGGAAAGTGCCCGCCAAAGAAATCGAAGTAGACCCTGATCACGGCATAGATGGCGGTTTTGATCATGACGCCCGACATGAGCGCTGAAATATGGGATGGAGCAGCCGGGTGCGCATACGGTAACCAGACATGGAGCGGCACAATGCCTGCCTTGGTGCCGAAGCCGATCAAGGCCGTCAGGAAGGCCAGCGTCTTCATGCCATCGGTCAGGGGCTGCTCCGGATGGCGAAACGTATCAAACGAAAACGAACCGCTTCCTTGAAACAGCAGGAGGAAGGTCAGGAGAATGAACGCCGTCCCAACGTGAGTCATGATCAGATAGAACAAACCGGCGTAGCGCACGTCGCTTTTCTCATGCTCCGTCACGACGAGGAAATAGGAGAACAACGACATCAATTCCCAGGCGACTAAGAAGAAGAATCCGTTGTCGGCGATGACGACCAACGTCATGGACAGCAGAAAAGCATTGAAGAGCGAGCCGAGCACCGGAATCGAAGCACGCCCATAGAATTTCGTCACATAGCCGAACGCAAAAATGGACGCCGCAAGGCTGACCAAGGAAATCGTGAGCAGAAAAAAAGAGGCTAGCGGGTCAAGCCGGATCGCGAACGTCAAAAGCGGCAGCGTCGAGCGGACGGACATGGTGAACGGTTCGCCGGCGATCAGGCCCGAGATGCCGACACAAATGCCTCCGACCCCTGCAACACCGGCAAGGCCGTGGGCGAGCATGTTTTGCACCCTCGGTCTGCCGGGGACGCAGAATGGAAGCAGGAGTCCGGCCGCATGACCGATGAGCGTGAAAAGAAGCAGAATGGTCATGTGCCGGTCGATGGCCTACCGTTCCTGGCGGAGAAGGGTGGGAACGATCTGGGTCTGGACTTCATCGGTGACCGCGTACCGCGTGTACGGATGGTCCACCATTTGATTCGCGTAGAGTCGCCCGACCGGTGCGTGAATGTTGACCTCGACCGCCGTGTGTCCTTTGGGAGCGATCGTAATCAGTTGTTCTTTCGCGCCGCCGATGTAGGGGTGCCACACGACGAGCTTGTAGGTGCCGGGTGGGATGTCGCCGATTTCGAAACGTCCGTCTTGATCGGTCATCGCATAGTACGGATTCTCCATCGCCAATCCCCAACTCTCCATATAGGCGTGGAAGCCGCACTGCATGACGAATACTCGGCGGCCCTTCGACATGCCTACGAGCTGCTTCATCGGCTCGCCGGCCAAGTGCTTATGATACATGGCCGCGTCGCTCCGCTCTTTGAGATCCCTGGGGTGTTGGGGATTCATCGGCAGCGGCACGTTGAAGAGGACCCGTGCACCGAGTTGGGAACTTTCGTATGCCTGAATGTCGTGCATGACCGGATCCATGTTCACGACGACTACATTCTCTTTTTCTCGAACGATGCTGGTAAACGGCATAAAGCGGCAATCCCTCGCTTCAATGCGCGGCGTCGTAAAGGTCGCAGCAAAGCTCTTCCCTTTTTCGATGTCTTCGATGTAGATCACGACGTCCCGAAACTCTCCTGCCGGTCCGACGTTGAACGGCTGCAACAGGCGCCACCCTTGGCCGTCTGAAATCCGGCCGCAATAGACTTGGTCCGGCAGCGTCGTCAGATTGTAGCCTTTGGGTTTAGGGACGTGCCCTTCAAGCTTCACGGTACCGAGGACCGTGCCCCCATCGGATACCGTCGTTTCGTCATAGGCGGAGGCCTCTCCGTTGATGACGGCCGCAAGCAGCAAACAGACGATGAGGTAATGCATATCTAATCTCCTTCTTGTCCAGATCCATGGCAGATCGTGATGATGATCAGGTCTGAGACCCGAATGGTCGTCCAGCCCGGTTTTTCCGACACCGGTTCACGCCTTCGCGTGCCTTGAGATTGTTGGGATCAAAATCCAAAACTCTCTTCCAATGGCATGACGCTTCGTCGGGCAAGTCCAACTCTTCGAGCAGGAGTGCCAATGTGCAACGAGCGATGACATCAGTGGGGCACACTCTGAGCAGCTTTTGTAATTGAGCGAGACGCTCAATCCGTTTGTTCGGCATGTGCTTTCCTCGGCCTGTGCGGAACCGTCACCGGAGTTTCGACTGATTCAAGGACCGCAAATCCCGCAGAATTCATACACGACCGCCAGCAGCCGTCGTGCAATTGGCCGGTGATCTCTTCGTCGGTGCGATTGACGATCGATTTGCAGGGAAGATGCTTGCAGGGAAGATGCCCGAGAATCGCTTGAGAGGATGTGTAGACGACGCAAATAAATTGTGCACTTACGCTTGAACGGTCCGTGGCGCTGCCGCGATTGAGATCGTCCTGCAAAATGTGCAGGGTGATGAATCGTGGACGGCAAAACGCTGCAATTTTTGCACGCAGCGTCCGTGGACAAAGCACCGAGGTGAGATGTGAAATTGGCGATCTGGGATCGCGGCGTGATGCCGCGTCACTCGCGGATGCCGTACTCTTTGATTTTGTATTGAAGGGCTCGGAGACTGATGCCAAGAAGTTTGGCCGCCCTCTCCCGATGATTGGTCACTTCGATGAGGGTGCGCCGGATCGCTTCACGCTCGATCTCTTTCAATGGTGATCCCAACGAGATGACCATGGAGCGTGCATCTTCCCGGCTTGCCTGAACCTCTTCCGGCAGATGTTCCGGCTCAATGACCGGCTCCTTTATGGTGACCACCAGCCGCTCGATGAGATTCCGAAGCTGCCGAATGTTTCCCGGCCAGGCATAGAGCCGCAACAACCGCATGGCTTGGCGTGAAATCTCCTTCGATGGGCGGTGGTGCTGAGCTGAGAACTCGGCCATAAAACGGTCCGCCAGGAGGGGAATATCGTCGCCTCGCTCCCGCAGCGGCGGCAGATGGATTGGCACGACATTGAGCCGGTAGTAGAGGTCTTCTCGAAACCCGCCTTCTCTTACGGCGGCTTCGAGGTTGCGGTTGGTCGCCGCGACAATCCTCGCATCGACCTTCACGATCTTGGTTCCCCCCAGTCGTCTGAACTCCTTCGTCTCCAGGACGCGCAAGAAATCCACTTGCGACTTCAACGACAATTCGCCGACTTCGTCCAACAGCAACGTCCCGCCGTCGGCCAATTCGAACCGTCCCATCTTGTTCGTTGCGGCCCCTGTGAACGCGCCTTTTTCATATCCGAACAATTCACTCTCGAAAAGAGTTTCAGGGAGCGCTCCACAATTCAAGGTGACAAAGGGACCAGTGCCCCGGCGGCTTTTATGGTGGATGGCGCGGGCCACGAGTTCCTTGCCAGTCCCGCTTTCTCCGGTGAGGAGGACCGTCACGTCGCTATCCGCGACCATCTCCACCAGACTGTACAGGCGCTGCATCGGCTCGCTCTCTCCGACCATCTGGTCGAAACGGGTCCGGGTCTCTAAACGCTCCTTGAGCTGCTTGTTTTCGCATGCCAATGCATGGCGCTCCAGGGCTTTCTCGACGACGACCGCAAGGCGCTCACGATCAATGGGTTTCGTCAGGTAGTCGTATGCGCCGCATCGCATGGACTCGACTGCGGTCTCGATGGAGCCGAACGCGGTCATGACCAGGACCTCGATCTCGGGCCACCTCTGTTTAAGGTGGCGAAGAAATTCCATGCCGCCTATGCCGGGCATTTTAAGATCGGTGAGGATCAGATCAGCCGTGGCCGCCTCCAACTCCTCCACTGCCTTCTCCGCGCTTGCGGCTCCGCGCACCTCATACTGTTTCTTCTCAAGCAGCGTCACCAAGGCTTCCCGGATGTTCAACTCATCGTCGACGACGAGAATGCGGCTTCGCGCTGTCATGAGGTCGCCCCAAGTTCCTGCGGATGGGCGACAAGGGCGGGGAAGCGCAGGCCGACGGAGGTTCCGCTGCCCGGCGCGCTGGAGACAGTGATGAGGCCGCCATGGTCTTGCATGATCCGGTATGCGATAGCGAGGCCAAGCCCCGAACCGCCTGGCTTCGTCGTGTAGAAGGGGTCGAACAACCGAGGCACCGCCTCTTCGGGTATGCCCACCCCCGTGTCCCGCACCGAAATATCCACCCAGCGCTTTCCATCGGTCGTGCACGTGGTCGCCGCAAGATGGCAGCGGCCACCGTCGGGCATGGCGTGGAAGGCGTTGACGATGACATTCACCAACACCTGGCTGATCTGCGTCTCATCGCCAAGCGCGGGCGGCAAATCCTTCTCGATCGTGTACTCAAGCCGAATGTGATGCTCCTGCGCTTCAAGTTGCATGAGTGCGACGATATGATCAATGACCTGATGAACGTCCACTTCATGAGTATCGACAGAGCTGGGACGCGCGAACCTCATAAAATTGTCGAGAATCGCGGAGAGACGCCGGCATTCCGCGTTCAAGACTTCCAAATAATGGACGGTCTTGCTGGCCGCGCGCGGCGACTCGCGTAACTCCTGCTCGAGGAGATGGAGGTTCAAATCCATTGCACTTAAGGGATTTCGTAATTCGTGGGCCACTCCCGCAGACAACGTATGAAGGGCCGCAAGTTTTTCGGCGACGCGAACCCGTTGCTCGAGACCCAGCCACTCGGTGACGTCCTGTGCTTGCAAGAGGATGCCGGCCGGCTGGCCATCATCTCCCGCCAATTCGACCGTGCTGATACGAATCGTTTGAAGCCGGCCGTCAGGACCTTCATACGGCACATCTTTCAGGCTCACATGCCGATGCTTGCGGAGGGCTTCATGGAGCGCTTCACGGATCGTTTCACCGCTGGGAAACGCGGATTCATACGATCGGCCCAGCAAGTCAGCGGCGGGCCGCTTCAATACCGCTTCGGCTGTGGGGTTCACGGCGGTGATGACGCCACTGGAATTCACGCTTAGGATGCCGGTCGGAATGCTTTGCAAAATATTTCTTGCGAGGCCCTTTACTTCTTCGAGGGTCCGTTCCGTGCCGGTGTAGTGAGAGAAGGTAGTG
>DATJGE010000030.1:0-5829 GCA_035495295.1 Nitrospira sp.
TAACTTCGGCGTCGTCTCCCAAAAGGCCGGCCGCGCGGTTGAAGCGGCCAGAGCATACGAGCGCGCCGTCGAACTGAATCCGCGCTACGCGGAGGCGTACGGCAACTGGGGCAATGTCCTGCGCGAGACCGGCAATCTGACGGGCGCCGTGAGCGCGTATGAGCAGGCATTGACCCTCAATCCGTCGCTGGCGGACACGCATAATAACCTCGGCGTGGCCAAGAAAGAGCTGGGATCGGTTCAGGAGGCGATCACGTGCTACCGGAAAGCTATCGAACTGAAGCCCACACACGCGGAAGCGTACAACAATCTCGGTCTCGCGTTGATGGAAATCGGTACGCTGCATGACGCAATCGCGGCCTTTCAGCAGGCCCTGGCCCTCCTCCCCGGTTATCAGACGGCTCGATACAATTTGGGCATCGCCTGGTCATGGGCGGGAGACGAAGGGAAAGCCTGCGAGTGCCTTGAGGAGGTTGCGCGTGCGCGGCACGACCACGGCAAACCCGTCGCTGACCAGGCCGTCTACCGCTCGCGGGTCAAGCACGACGCGGAACAGGTGCGCTATTTGTTGGACCGGCGCAAATTGGACCACAGATATGGCGCTTATCTCGAGGCGCTGCAAGGGTTATGGGAACGGCTCAACCGCGATGCGTCGGCGGTAAACCGGGTGCCGATCGATCCGCGAGAACTCGCAAGCATCGCGCCTTCTTTCAATCGCATACTCGCCTGGGAACCTCCGACGAGGATTGAGGCAGGAGCCCTCAATCCTTCGCTGGATCGGCGAGCCGTCGAAGGCCGGTACCATGCCCGGCGCCCGGAGGTCACGTTCATCGACGATCTCTTGAATGATGCCGCGCTCAATGCGCTCCGCCGTTTTTGCCGTGAGGCGACGATCTGGAAGAAAGACTATGAGAACGGGTACTGCGGAGCGTTTCTCGGCGATGGCTTCGCGTCTCCCCTCTTGTTTCAAATCGCCGAGGAACTGCGGCTGAAGTTCCCTGGAATTTTCACGCATCATCGCCTGACCCAAGCGTGGGCATTCAAACATGACAGCGCGAGGCGGGGTTTGAACATCCATGCCGACGCGGCCGCGGTCAACGTCAATTTTTGGATCACGGAGGACGAGGCCAATCTGAACCCGGCCACTGGCGGGCTCGTCGTCTATGACAAGGAAGCGCCGGCCGAGTGGAATTTCAAGGAATACAACAGCGACAAGAACAAGCCCAAGATCATGAAGTGGCTGGCGGAGGCTGGTGCGGAAGCCATCACGATCCCCTATCGGGCCAACCGGGCGGTGGTCTTCAATTCAGATTTATTTCATGAAACCGACGACGTCACGTTCAAAGACGAGTATGTGAGCCGCCGCATCAACATCACCCTGCTTTACGGCTATCGTGGGCGCGCCTGAAGGCTCCGATCAGCCGGCCTTTGGGCAGGCAACCGTTACAAGCAGTTGCTCGAATCGGCCGCCGGCATGGGAGGCCCAAAGAGGTACCTGTCCCCTGTCGTTTACGTCCCCACAGCCGCCGTTTCGTCCCGCGTGAGCATAATCGTATGTACCGCGATCGCTCTGGAGTCGCCTACCAGGTGAGGGACGGCATGAAGGCGAACTGCTGCTCAAGCCAAGTATGTAGGTATTTATGTTCCAAGCGTTTTCCACGGCGAGAGAACCAAAATGGCTCATAACGGCCAATCAATTTCGCCTTTTGAGGCTAGATTCTAGTAAACTCGCTAGATGCATCTCCGGTAGATTCCGACCGTTCTCATTGTCCGAGAAAGCAAATATAATCGGGGAATTCCATTGGCTGGACGTACGACGCTGCCAATCATGACCCCATCCGTTGAACCGAAAACTCGGTCCCAGGAGTGGTTAATTGCCGCTATTGTCGGCTTAACCATTCTTATCTTCGTTTTCGACAGTTTTTTTCCGCTCGGCTTCGTCATTCCGGCGCTCTACCTCATTCCGATCACTCTGACATCGCGAGTCCGGCAGCCGATGACGCCGTTCATGATGGCTGCTGCTGCGACCGGTCTGACATTGGCGGGTATCTGGACGACGTGGACAGCGCCGGTCGTCCCGTTTGAGCTCGGTCTGTTCAACCGCTCACTGGTCATCCTCGCCGGGTGGACGGCAGCGACCATCATTTGGCATACGGCGCAAAAACACGCCCGGCAGGAACTCGAAGCGCTCGTCGACGCCCGTACGGCGGCCCTTGAAGATAGCCAGGCACAGCTACGCCAGTTGACCGCCCTATTGCTTTCCGCCCAGGATGACGAACGCCGCCGCATCGCCCGGGAATTGCACGATGAGCTGAATCAGCGGGTGATCAGCCTGGCATTTGACATCGACGATCAAATGCATCAAACAACTGTGCTTCCCGATGCCGCTCGGGCGACGCTTCAGCTGGTCAAGAACGAGGTCGCCGAGCTTTCGGACCATCTACGGGATCTGGCCCATCGGCTGCATCCGTCGGTGCTGGATGATCTCGGCATCAGCAGCGCGCTGCGTGTCTGCGCCCATGATTTCGAACAGCGCGAACATATTCCCGTCCGCTTGGCCCTCGAAGAGGGCGAGAAGCCACTGGGCCGTCATTTATCCGAGTGCCTCTTCCGCGTCACGCAGGAAGCATTGCGCAACGTCGCCAAACATGCCGGCGCCTCTCATGTGTTTCTGGCCCTTTCCTACGACGAAGATCACGTCGTGCTCCAGATCGACGACGATGGACGCGGCTTTACGCCGCAGGACCGAGCCGCCGTACAACGGGGACTTGGCCTCATCAGCATGGGAGAGCGGGTGCGCCTCTTGGAAGGCACGCTGACACTGACAAGCGATCTGGGCCGGGGCACTCGACTGTCTGTATCCATTCCGCTTACGGGAATCTCGAATGAACAAACCGCGCATCTTGCTCGCTGACGATCACATGTTGATCCTCGACGGGCTCCGCCATCTTTTGGAACGGCACTACGATCTCGTCGGGACCGTGCAAGACGGCCATTCCGTCCTCAATGCCGCCCGCCGTTTGCAGCCGGACCTCATCCTCATGGACGTTGCGATGCCCGTCCTCAACGGTCTGCAGGCCGGGCAGCGGCTTCGGCAGGAACTCCCGAACGTGAAGCTCCTCTACGTCTCGATGTACGGGGATACGCCCTACGTCGAAGAAGCGCTGCGCATCGGCGCGTCCGGCTATGTCTTGAAGCGCTCCGGCTGGGAGGAACTGTCGCGCGCCATCGAGGCTGTCCTGGCCGGCAAGCAGTACGTCTCGCCCGACCTATCGGCTGCACTTTCCCAGCCGGCGGTCCAGCCGCCGACCGCTCAGGAGGGGACCATCCGTTCGTTGACCGAGCGGCAACGGCAAATTCTGCGGCTCGTGGCGGCGGGGTATACGGCCAAGGAGATCGGCCGGATGTTGCACATCACGTCGAAGACGGTGGAATTCCACAAGGGGCGAATGATGCGGCAGCTGCAGCTTCAATCAACCGTCGAGCTGGCCCGCTACGCGCTTACGCACGGCTTGAGCAACCTCTGAGAAGGTGGAGACCGACTCAGGCGGGTTGGCAGGGATCCTCTGTTGACATCTTTTGGTACGGCTGCAGTTCGAGCTGAGTGACGGTGTGCTGCAGACGCGCCCATTCTTCCGGTTCCAATGTGACGAACTCCATTCCGAACTGCTGCGCACGGCTCCAGCGGACGACCGCCTCTTGGATCTTCAGCGGCGGCTCGTCTTCTGACGTGTGAATCCGGACTTCGAGCGACGTGCCCGGTCTGACCTCCGTGTGGCTCTCGACCCGGCAGCCTCGAAGCGACAAGTCCGTGATGCTGCCGTCGCCGCCGACAATGTTCAGAGAGGTAAAGGAACTCCGGAACCGTACCGGAAATCGGGGATTCTTGCGCTGCTCCATACCAGCCACCTCATTGTATGAATGAACGGCTGGTCGTATTGTGCCAACCCTCGGTGAATTCGCCACTGATTTTGCAAAATCTACCTACCCTTTGATATTGCCGATCGGACGGAGCTCTGCGACTTTTTTCGTGATGCCCGCGCCTTCTACGCTTTCGACGACTTCCGAAATGTTTTTGTAGGCAACACCCGCCTCTTCCGCGAGCCCCGACATCGAGACCGCCTTGACCAGAATGCCGCGCTGTCTCATCTGCTGTTGCAGCTGTTCCCCCCTGACCTGTTTCTTGGCCTGGGCTCGCGACATAGTTCGTCCAGACCCGTGCATCGTTGATCCGAACGTCTCGGCGACGGCACGGTCGGTGCCCACCAAAAGGTATGATCCAGTCTCCATGGAACCGCCGCAGATGACCGGCTGACCGGTCGTCCGGAATACCGGCGGTAACTCCATGCTGCCAGGACCGAATGCACGGGTCGCGCCCTTCCGATGCACGAGCAATTCCCCTTCCGCATACCGCTCGACCTTCGCGATATTATGCGCGACATCGTAGACGAGCTCCATGCCGAGCTCTTCGGACGACCGGCCGAAGACCAGGGCAAAGGCTTGCCGGACATGATGGGTAATCACCTGCCGATTGGCGAAGGCGGTATTGGCCGCGCAATTCATGGCGGCGAAATATTCCTGGCCTTCCGTCGATTGGAACGGAGCGCAGGCCAATTGCGGATCCTTGACAGAAATGCCGTGACGGCGCATGGCCTTGCCAAATACTTTGAGATAATCGCTCGCGACTTGATGTCCGAATCCACGGGAACCGCAATGCACCATGACCACGATCTGGTCCTGTCCGGTGACGCCCAGTGCCGTTGCGGTCGAAGGATCGAAAATCCGATCGTTGGAGGCGACCTGGACTTCCAGATAGTGATTGCCCGACCCCAGCGTGCCGAGTTGGCCGATGCCGCGGGTCACAGCCTGGTCAGACACCACGGAAGGATCGGCTCCGCTGATGCGGCCGCCTTCTTCGATCCGATCCAGATCCCGATGCCAGCCATACCCCCGTTCCACGCACCATCGAGCGCCCTGCACCATGACGGCATCGAGGTCGCCGCGAGAAAGCTTGACGGAGCCGGCCGCACCAACTCCGGCCGGCACTTTGCGAAACAATTCCGTCATGAGACGTTCGAGCTTGGGCTGTACGTCGGCTAGCGTCAGATCGGTGCGGATCAGCCGCATACCGCAATTAACATCGTAGCCGACGCCGCCTGGCGAGATGACGCCGTCCCGCACGTCGAACGCCGCCACTCCGCCGATCGGAAAACCATAACCCCAATGGCCGTCGGGCATGCAGAGGGCATAACGCCGAATGCCGGGCAGGCAGGCGACGTTTGTCACCTGATCGAACACGCCTTCATCCATTGTCTGTAGGAGAGTGCGCGAAGCATAAATCCTGGCAGGCACCAGCATGTCCGATTTCTCCGTCGTCGGGATTTCCCAGACATCGTCGCTGATCCGGTTCACCGTCATGCCAGTGTTGAGCTTCATGGAACGGTCTTTCTCGTGTGTCTTGTTTGTTTAGTTTGTCTGCTTTCCACCCAAGATAAACCAGACGAACACGACAAACTAGATAACGGGCTTCACACGTCGACGACTACTCTGACTTTCCAGACCGGGCCCTCTTGCTCGAGCCGGTAAAGATGCCTCGTGACGCCTTTGACGTCGTTGCGCAGCGTTTGGGCCGCAGGATCCACGGGAGCACCGATCAGCACCGCCTCCAGGGTCCAGCGATCGCCTGTACGACTCAATGTGAGCGGCGCTTCCCGGAACACGACGGAGGCCGCATCTTTCCAATACACGATTTCGGAGAGCCACTCAATGAGGAGTTCATCCGCTGCGGCGTCCTTCTTGACGCTGCGCTGCTGCCAGCAGGCCGCTACG
>DATJGE010000031.1:0-5495 GCA_035495295.1 Nitrospira sp.
GTCGTCGAGCGACCGTGTCCGACCCGGCGAACTATTCACCAGCTTCCACTTTCCCGATACCGATGTGAACAGCCTTCTTTCTTCCAGCGCCGACGAAAGTTCCAGATGTCCGGAATACAAAGTCTCGACCGTGAGGGTTGAGCCGGTGGACTTGGATGATCTCGATCAGAAGGACGCTGCCGATCGGCGCCAGATCCGCAGCAGAATCCGGTGCCTTTGACTACTTCCTTGGCGGTGTTGACGAACCATGTGCCAAGGTTCGAACATACGCAAGGATATCGAGGACTTCTTTAGCGGACAGCTCATATTTCCACGCACCCATGGCTGTGTTAGCGCGCCCCTCGTGAATCGAGTTGTACAGTCTCGAGTCGAGCTTCGTTTGCACTTGTGGGCTGGTCAGGTCGGCGGTCGGTGGGCTGAATTTCATATCTCCAGGCCCTCTTCCGTCTAGTCCGTGGCATGTCTTACACAACTCCAGATAAATACGCTTGCCTGCCGCCACGTCGGCAGTCTCAGCATGGGTGAAAGAAGACAGTCCTGCCAGAAGCACAGCGAGGGTTATCGAAGCAATCATCGGAATTCTCTGAGACATCGCCCCTCCTCCTTATAACCTCTATCAGTTCTCGTGGTTTGACGACTGTCTATTCTGGCCGCTTACTCGGTGCTCTGCGAAAGGACGGCTTGAATTGCGGGATGTCGGCCGGAAATGAACTTCGGATGCTTGACGGTCAGAACAGGGCAGGGGGCTTCCTTAAGCACCGCTTCTGCCACGCTTCCGATGTGTATTTCTCTTTCTCCACGCCGTCCATGCGTTCCCATGACAATGAGTTCCGACCGTTGCTGAAGCGCGCAGGCCAGAATCGAATCGGAAGGATATCCTGACCGGATCTCGTAGGTGGCAGATAGTCCCAGAGATTTCACGACTCCTGCCAAATTCACCAAACGCGCCTTCCAATGGTCACGTCTCTGTTCGGCCCCTTGCATTCGGGGGAGATCCCAGTTGGCATGCGCCGGTTCCAACACATGCAGCAGGACAAGATCGGCCCCCAGGGCACGGGTTAAGTGAATGGCGCATTCCAACGAGTCCAACGAGGGCTCTGAGAAGTCAACTGGAGCGAGAATGCGCCGCACCGTCACAGTGGCGGGGGCGCTGAATGTGCAAGGGCTCGCCTCCTTGGCGGTTAAGGGCACGGTCAGCACTGGGCAAGGCGCACTCGATGTGACGGTCTGTGCCGTGGCTCCGAGTAGTCCATAGGGGAGATGTGTATGGCCCTGCAAGCCGATCACGATGAGATCCGCATCAAGTTCACGCGCGATAGAGAGGATTTGATCCCCAGGCGTTCCCGCCGACCATTGAATATTGACCGGAACAGCGTGCTCTCCAATTGTCTCCTCCAATCTCCGAAGGCTTGCCTGGATCTCATCCTCATTGAGCGCTCTCGCCGTCGAAGAGCGCGGTTCACTGACATGGAGCACGACCACGGAAGCCTTGAGCGTCACGGCCAGATATGTCGTGTACACTTGCGCCAGGTTTGCGCTGGCGGAGAAATCCGTCGCGAGCAAGATTGTAGAGACGATTCTCTCATGCATCGTTTTCTCCTTTATCAAGAGGGCGGGACGTACTCGATCCATTGACGTCCGAAGTGAATCTCTTGTGCCATTCGAGTACTGGAATAGGGAGCAATGCGACCAGAAGTGCGCCAATCCATTCGTCTGCCTTCAAATCCGTTACTGCAAATACGGCATGCAGAGGCTCATAGGTCAAAATGACGATCTGTAACGTGACCGAGACAAGGACGGCGGTGAGCAGTGGTCTATTCGTGAAGATTCCTAGCTCGATTTGTGTTTTAACGTCGCTACGCCAGATGCCGGACTGAAAGAGTTGAGTGAACACAAGAATCGTAAACACAAGTGTCCGTGCAGACTCGAGTCCCGTGTCGCTGCCATACAAGGCATAGGCGAACGCGCCCATGGCCAGCACGCCCATCAGCACGCCGCGGCCCACAATGACTTGGATACGACCCGGCGAAAAGTAGCCCTCATCACGTCGGCGAGGTGGCCGCTGCATGACATCAGGCTCCCTGGGATCCATGGCAAGCGCCAATGCCGGCAGGCTGTCTGTGATGAGATTGATCCAGAGGATCTGTACCGGCAGTAATGGCAGCGGGAGCCCCGCGACGGCGGCTCCCAGCATGACGGTGATCTCTCCGATGTTGTGAGAGAGAAGATACGACACCGCTTTTTGAATGTTGGCATAGATCACACGGCCTTCCTCGACCGCCGCCGCGATGGAGGCGATGTTGTCGTCTGTCACAACCATGTCCGCGGCATCCTTTGTCACCTCAGTCCCGGTTAACCCCATGGCGATGCCGACGTCCGCCTGCTTCAAGGCCGGTGCGTCGTTCACGCCATCCCCAGTCATGGCGACGACCGCACCGCGTGCCTGCCACGCGTGCACAATTCTGAACTTATGCTCAGCAGTCGTCCGCGCATAGACGGCGATTCTGGAGACACGCCGGCGGAGTTCACTCGGCGTCATTGCGTCCAGTTCGATGCCCGTCACCGTATCCCTGCCGCCAAGCAATCCTAAATCGTTGGCGATCGCATCCGCCGTCTCACGATGATCGCCTGTGATCATTACGGTTCGAATGCCGGCATCGTGGAGCAAGGTGACTGCCGGGCGAGCCTCCGGGCGGATCGGATCGCGCATGGCGATCAGTCCGAGGAAGACGAGATGCCGTTCGACCTCGGTGTCAAACCGGTCAGGACGGGGGTGGAATGTTCGGCGTGCCAGTGCAAGGACCCGAAGTGCCTGCTTTGCATAGTTGTGTTCCATGCGACGGACGAACTCACGAAATGTATCGTCAAGCGGCAATAGCGAACCGTCGTCCGCTGCGTACCGCGTGCAGTGTCGTAGCACCGCACCCGCTGCGCCTTTGGTATAGGCT
Source organism: Nitrospira sp. (assembly GCA_035495295.1). Classification (GTDB taxonomy): domain Bacteria; phylum Nitrospirota; class Nitrospiria; order Nitrospirales; family Nitrospiraceae; genus Nitrospira_C. The sequence goes on from DATJGE010000031.1 coordinate 2,949, forward strand.
TCGGTCTGGCCCAACGTCAGGCGCACGACCGTCATCATCTTCCGCTCGGAATCGAACGGGACTTCATCGACAAATGGATGCTCTGCCTCTAATGGTGCCTTCATGAGACCTACCTTGGCGGCCGCCACGAGGATGGCAGCTTCTGTTGGATCGCCGTCGATCTCCCACAAGCCATCACTCTTGTGAAGCGAGGCGTGATTACAGAGCACGCCAGCCGTGAGCAGGGCTCGAACCGAGAGCGGGATCTCGGACACGTGGCCACCCGATTCGCGAAGCTCACCTACGGGTACGTAGCCTTCGCCCGTGAGCTCGAATCGCCGGTCAGCGACATACAGGCTCATGACGGTCATCTGGTTTTTGGTCAGCGTACCTGTTTTGTCGGTGCACAAGACGGTTGTCGCTCCCAGCGTCTCGACAGCTGGGAGGCGCCGTATCAGTGCATGCCGCGATACCATCTTCATGACGCCGACCGCCAACGTCATTGTGACGATGGCAGGAACTGCCTCAGGAATCGCTGCGACGGCGAGGCTCACGGCCGTCAAGAACATCGCGAGTACTTGTTCTCCGCGAAGGAGGCCAATCGCAAACACTGCAGCCGCCACGAGAAGCGTAAGCACGAGCAGGACACGTCCCAGTTCTTCCCAGCGGCGTTCAAATGGCGTCGGCTGACGATCCCTCTTGTCAATAAGTGTCGCAATGCGTCCCAGCTCGGTGCGGACGCCGGTCGCCGTTACCACCGCGCGAGCCCGTCCCATCACAACGTCCGTGCCCTGAAAGACTTGATTCCGACGGTCTGCGAGCGGCGTAGATGGCGGTACCGGCTCACACGTCTTTTGTACCGGTAGAGACTCACCGGTGAGCGAGGCCTCCTGCGTCTTGAGCATAGCGGCATAGATGAGTTGTGCGTCGGCTGGCACACGATCGCCCGGTTCCAGCACAATGAGATCGCCCACCACCAGGTCGCGCGCGGGAACCTGCCGTTGTCGTCCATCGCGGATGACGCAGGCGCTGGTCTCCGAATAACGTCTCAGGGCGGCCAGCGATCGCTCGGCTTTGTATTCCTGGACGAAGCCAAGCATACCGTTCAGCACGATGATGGCGAGGATCGCGACAGCATCGATCCATTCTTGAAGCCATCCAGAAAGTAGGGCTGCGCCAGCCAGCACACCAATCATGATATTGGAAAACTGACGGACGATGAGTCGAACGGCAGAGACCTGGGCGGCTTCCGGCAAGACATTCGGGCCATCCTCGGCGAGCCGACGGGCCGCCAGTGCCATGGACAGGCCATTTGAACTCTGAATGGGTGATAGATTGGCGGAAAGGAGGGGCGCGGTTCCTGAGCCGGGCGTCGTCATGGCTGCACAGTCTAGCGGATCAGGATGGAGACTTTCGCATGATCGAGAAGCGCGTGTCGAGAAAGAACCGTGACACGGGGCTATGGCCGAGTCCCCCGATGAGAAAGAGATTTATTCTGTCGCTCGATCCATTAACCGCAACGACGATCTTCATTCGCCGAGTCTTGAGTGTTAGGGTTTGACCGCGACTTTCAAAACGCCATCTCGTTGCTCGCCGAAGATCCGGTATCCTTCGACAATATCTTCCAATGAGACGTGATGTGTCAGTAACGGCGTTAGATCGAGCCTGCTGTGCTTGACTAGTTCCATGAGCCGCCGCATGCGCTCTTTCCCGCCGGGACAGAGCGTCGTGACAATGCGATGATCGCCTATCCCGGCTGCAAACGCCTCGTAGGGGATCTGGAGCTTCCCGGAATAGACCCCGAGGCTTGAGAGCGTGCCGCCGGGACGCAGAACTCGCAAGGCCGTTTCGAACGTCGTCTGCTCGCCGAGCGCTTCGATGGCAACATCCACGCCGCCTCCAGAGAGACGCCTGACTTCCGCCACCACATCACCTTCCCGAGCATCCACCACCACATCGGCACCCATTCGCCGCGCCGTCTCAAGCCGCGTGGGATTTCGATCAATGCCGATCACCAGCGCGGCGCCCATGAGCTTCGCGCCGGCGGTTGCGCACAAGCCGATCGGTCCTTGCGCGAAAACGGCGACCGTATCGCCGATGCGTATGCCGCCGGATTCGGCTCCGCTAATGCCTGTTGATGCGATATCGGCTAACAGCACGACCTGCTCATCGGTCAGCCCGTCAGGAATTTTGGCGAGATTCGCCTGTGCCGCCGGCACGATCAGATACTCGGCCTGAGCACCGTTGATTGTGTTGCCGAACCGCCAGCCGCCAAGCGCCTCGTAACCTTCGCCATGGCCACATTGGGATAGGTGGCCAGACAGACAGGCGCGACATTGGCCGCATGGTGTGATGGCGCCAATCAAGACACGCTCGCCTATCTTGTATCCCGTGACACCGGCCCCTAGCTTTGCAATAACGCCGACTGGTTCATGCCCTATGACGAGTCCCGGCTTGACGGGATATTCCCCACGGACAATATGCAAATCCGTCCCACAAATCGTGGTCAACGTGACTCGCACTAACGCCTCGCCTGGTTTCGGCTCAGGAATGGGTACCTGTTCAATG
>DATJGE010000032.1:0-47966 GCA_035495295.1 Nitrospira sp.
GTGCCATTGTGCCCATGCCCGCTCCTTTCCTCGACAAACTGTGAACAGTCATTATAGCGAATACCGGCGGCGCTTTGCTGTGTGGTTATCGCTCGCGATAGTTATTCGTGTCTCGTTCCTCACGGCGATTGGCTTCGGCTCATGATCGCACCAAACGGCCGACGACAAATCCGTTCATCTGCGTTCAAGTGAAAGCCGACTTGTACAGCGGTCACTCTGTGGCGGTGACTGTCCTGAACCAAACGCTTGACGGAGGTCTCGGAACGAGATCTTGTAGCTGCCGCTCGATCATGCAGGACGGCCTGGAATGGAGCGGAACGCTATCTCAAGGCCGCTTGATCGCGATGCGCAGAGAGAGTGTGTTTGGATCCGGCCGCGCCGCCACCGGGTAGGCGCCTGATAGTCGCCGGCGAGTCACAGCGTCGGTCATATCGACGTTCGGCGAGAGCCTCTATAGTATCCCGTCACCGCCCCGCAGTTCCGATGATCCGTTCAACACGATCGTCGCGGCCGCCCAGGTTTCTATATTTGTGATACTGGGCAAGCGCACGCGGCATGTCCTTGCGGTGCAATTCATAAAACACGCCGAGATTATAGTGCGCTTCGGCGTAGTCAGGCTTGAGCACGACCGCCTTCTCGTATTCCTGCTCCGCCTCATCGAGTTTGTTCATGCTCGTGTAGATGACGCCGAGATTCATATGCGCCTCCGCATATTCCGGCCGATAGCGGATGACTTCGAGAAACTCCCGTTCTGCCTCGTTCGGTTTGTTCTGACTGCGCAGGATGAATCCTAAATTGAAGTGCGCATCGACCAGATTCGGCTTGGCGGCGATCGCCTGCCGATAGGCGTAGGCGGCCTCGAGGAGATCATTGTTGCGTTCGGCCAAGCGTCCGGCTTGATACCAGCCGTCGGCGTGCGTGGGGTGCGCTTTCGTGAGCCGGCGGAGCACTTCGCGCTGTGAGTCGCTGTTACCTTGTCTTTCGTGCAGTAACGCCAGGCCAAAGAGGCCTTCCGCGCTGTTTGGACGAACCGTGAGGAGGCGCTGATACACCTGCATGGCTGCGGAAATGTCCTGCCGGCCTTCATAGAGCCGGGCCAGATCGAGGTAGGAATCTTCGTGCCTGGGGTCCACCTCGATGGCCCGTTTAAGGGTCTGCTCCGCCTCGGCGGCCTTCCCTTGGGCCAAATAGACTTCAGCCAGATCATTGAGGGCATCCGGATAGGCCGGCTTGAGCTTAAGCGCATGCGTGAGGGCGTCCGCCGCCTCCCGCGGCTTTTTTTTGGCTTTGAAATAGATTTTCCCGAGTAAATGATACGCTTCCGCGGATCCTCCGGACTCGGTCGATTTATTCAGTAGCTCAAGCGCTCCGTCCACATCGCCGGACTTCCAGAGTTCAATCGCGTGCTGCACGTCGCGCTTGCCTCCGTCGGCCGGCGTCGCAGCAAATGGAACGGCGGGGAAAAACAGCTTCACGGCCATGATCACGATGGCGATGAAGAGCAGTGGTCGCGCGGCATCCGTCAAGGAAGAACTCCGAATGAATGCAATGAAAGCCAACTATAAGGGGGGTTGCCAGTGAAATCAACGCGAAGGGGTCGCATGAGCTTGGCTCCTTCGCACGGTCGTAGCTTAGAACAGGCCCAACGTGACGCCGCCGTAGACGGCTCGTCCGTAACCCGCGAAGAAAGCCTGTTGAGCGGCGGCTTGGGCCGTCGTTTCGCCGGTGACCACCTGGCCGGACGCGGCATATTTCGTATTTCCGAAGTTGTCCACTTGGAGAAAGAACTTGGCAAATCGAACCCAGCGATTGTTGATCTCGACGTTCTTGTGAATGTTTGCGATCCCGATAAAATACGAAGGAATACCGAACGTATTATTGTTGTTGAGGAAGTAGCTGTTCCAGTAATTGCCCTCCAGCCAGCCTCCCCACCCGGTCGGCAGGTGATCATATTCCACTTTCAAATTCAGGATATCGGTCGGCACGTTCGGCACATTCTTGCCGTCCCGAGAGATCAGCCCTGCCGCAGTCCGATCTGAAAAGTTGATGTATTTGGCTTGGATGTGGGTATAGGCGCCGGACAATCGCAGACCGGTCAACGGCCGCCAATCGTAGGCCGCCTCGATACCGCGATATTGGGAGGAATCGGCATTCACGGAAGCCGTGTTCCCGCCTGAGATTGTTTGCGTGATGATCTCATTCTTGAAGAAGGTCCAGAATCCGACGAGCTGCACCTTCAGATCTTTGGTCAAGAAGGTTTCCGTGCCGATTTCGTTGTTCCAATTCTTTTGTGGTTTCAAATCGAAGTTCGAGCCGGGCTGGCCCGTGACGGGATCACGTATGAGATTGGAGAATTGCGGGATCGCATATCCGGTAGAACTGCGGACCCAGTGCCGGTAGGGTTCCGCCGGCTTCCATGTCAGCGACATCTCGGGCGCCCAGTTCGTGTAGTCGCGGGTTGCGCTCGGCCTCGAAGCCACCGCGCCGTTGTTGTCATAGTTGATGGTGTCGATGCTGAGTTGTGACTCCTCAAACCCAAGGCCTGCAGCCAGAGTCCATTTGGGAACGAACTCGAGCTCTTCCCGAAAGCGGCCCCCGATGTTGTTGATTCTTCCACGGTTGTTCTGAAGCAAGGTTCCCCTGGTTCCAAATCCGGTGGCCAGATTCTGAAACGTTTGTCCTTCTTGTTCCATGTTGTTGAGAAAGAACCCTACATAACTCTTCAGCGGCATCTCTGCAAGTCGGCCATCGTGTCGCAGATCGGTGTATGTCTTGTAGTTGGGATTCACGTTGTCCGTAATCTGCGAAAAGTACTGATTGATGTCCTTCACGTCGTAGTCGGCTTCAATCGTGAGCACCGTATTGGCGTTGAGCTGCCGCTCGTACATGCCGCCGACGATCGTACGGCGGTCGACGCGTCCCTGATGGAGCAATAGCGCATTCGCGCAGTTCGGATTGTACGTGCCCGGCGTACACGCCGTCTGGGCGCCGCCCGCCTGCCGCTCGTCGGTATTGAACTGCGCCTGCGTCAATCTCGTCGGCACTCTCGTGTCCAACCAGTTTGCAATCGCCTTGAAGTAGAAGTTCTGCTTGTCGTCTACGGTGAAACGGAAATTAAAATTTAGCGTCTGAGTGTTGTAATTGCTATTCTGTATAAATCCATCTTCAGCCGCATTGCTCGCAAAAAGAGACACGTCGAGGTTGTCATATCGCTTGCCGACGGCGAAGGCCTGTTTGAAATAGCCAAAGGATCCGCCCGAGAGGAACGTTTCGAACCCGTTGATGTCGCTGCCGCGCCTCGTCCTGAAATGGACCATGCCGCCGAGCGCGTAGTTGTCGTACATGGACGACGCGGCTCCACGGATGACTTCGGTGCTTCGCATGAACCAGGGATCCTGCATGTCGAGCCGGGACAACCCGTCGGATTGCGTCTGACTGAATCCGTCTTCATAAATTTTAATGTCGCGAACCGCAAAGGTGGTTTTCGCACCCTGCCCTCGGATCATGATGCTGAAATCGCGGGGACCATTCGCCTGACGGAGCCCGATGCCGGGAAGCGACTGAAGCGACTCCTGCATCGTCCTGGTAGGTTGCGAATCGGTCTCCGCCGGCACGGTCGCAGACAAGGAGATGCCTTCAGGTCGCTTCTGCAGCCGCTTGCTGACGATGCTCATATCGGCGAGATCGAAATGCGGCACGGCCGCCGCCTCTCCCTCGCCCGCCGGTCCGGATTCTGCCTGCTCCTGGATGATCGACGGCCGCTCGGCTTCTGGCGTGGCCTTCTCTTTTTGCTGCTGGATTTCATCCAACTCGTGAAGGATATTGCGGAGCTGCTCCCGGAGCTCCTGCTCGCGCGGCGAGGCCGATGGGTCGGTAGGGGAAGCGTCCTGCGCCGCGGCAGGCACTCCAGACGTCGCGAAGACGATGACCCCGATACAGATTGCAAACTGACCCAACGACATACCCCTGGATGCCCACATGACCGTCCTCCTGATGCGACGTGTCCACACGTCATGCGCCGGAGGCGCGACTGCGTCCCCTCCGACAGAGTGGCGCGTTGCGATGGGATGAGGACTAGCCGACCGGAGGAGCGCGTGAAGTGAGCAGGGATGCAAGCGGAGCTGTGCTCGTCGCCGAATTTTGAAGGTACAGTCTCGCCACGATGGTCGATATGGCGGCGAGCGGTATGGGCGCCGCCACCATGACCGTGGGATTGACCTGGCACGCCCAGGCGCAAAGGGCAGAGTGTGCGACACGTGACTGGCTGTGATGATGGCCCTGCGGCTGCTCCGCGTGAAGCACGAGACAGTTCGCTGCACCGATCGCCAAGGCGGCGTAGAGCACCACCATCCCGATCGCGAGCGGACTAGTCCAGCGTTTCATGGCTGCGGGTGAAGGACTTCTCGCACGAGAGCGATCGACTCACGGCTGTCCCAGGATCGCGGTCCGACCGCACGGCCAATGGCATGACCATCCCGGCCGATCACCACGGTCGTCGGAAGACCCCGCACGGTGAACAGGCGGGACACTTCCTGGTCTTCGTCAAAAAGGACGGGCAAATCGATTCCGAGATGGTCGAGGAACTGCTTGATGCCCTGCGGATACAGGTCCGTCGTCACCGTCACGATGCGGACTTGTTCTGGATCGAACTGTGACTGAAGTCGCGCGAGCGAAGGCATCTCTTCTTTGCATGGGCCGCACCAAGTCGCCCAAAAATTGAGCACTACGACCTTGCCTGCGAGCTCTTGTGAGCTCACACTGGCGCCGTCGAGGGCTTTCAGATTGAAGCCAACCGCAGGCGCGGTGGCCGACAATCGGGCGACCCCGAGCGCCGAGAAAGGGTCGTTGCCGGTGGGATTGGCGCCATGCAGCGATCCTGCGGAACACAGACCAGAGAACGCAAGAATGACGGCACATGCGACACGTTGTCGGTTACCGAGCATAGGGACCGATCTCCGCTACCGCCAGTGAGACGGCCGGCAACTGCATCGTTTGAATCACGAGCCGGTGCGCCGGCATGGCATGCTCTTTCCATCCCATTACGACCGTTCCCCGGGCATTGACGGCGACCGCCGGCGTCTGTCCGTGCTTCTCGTTCAACTTTCGCGGCGCGCTGAATGACTGCCCCCTGTCGAGCGAATGGCTCACGACGATTTCACGACGCACGGGTGACTGTTCTTCCCAAATCACGATCACCCGTCCTTGGGCATCGACCGCCATCTGCGGATGGTCGGGGAAAGTGCCCTTTGAGCGGTTCAACTGTTTCTTTTCGGAGAACGTGTGGCCCTGGTCGTCCGAATAGGCCAGGTATACCGCCGGCGTCTCATCCGCGCCTTCCGTGTACCAAACGACGTAGAGACGTCCTGCGTCGTCAATCCCTAACGAGGCCGGCCGGTGAGGGCACGCCTGATAGACCCACCGATCATTGCCGACGACGACCGGCGGGGAGAATGATTGTCCGCCATCTCTCGATCGCGCCACCACAGTCTCGCGGACATTCCCGTCGAAAATTTTTCGCCAGGCGACATAGACGATGCCGTCGGCAGAAGTGGCAACCGACGTCCGGCAACAGACGCACGTATTTTCGTCCACCTTGAAATTTTTCGTGATCGTGCGGCCCGCGTCCGTCGACCTCGCGACGAACGTTCCGGGTTCCTTCTTGCCCTCGCGGCCGTCGATCCATGCCAGATGCACCACCCCGTCACGAGCGACCTGCATTGCGTCGAAGGAATGCGCGATCACCTGGTCATCGTCGTTAACCAGTGTTGAAGGCGCGAACGAGCGTCCGCCGTCGGTGGACCGGCTCAGCCGCAATTCGCCGGAAAACGGCTTGTCGGGAGTCATTTTCGGATGGGTCATCGCCCAGGTGACAAAAACGTTCTGTCCTTGGACGACGAGCGCCGGAGCTTCCTGGCGGTAATACGGATTCTCCGAAGGCCGATTGACGGCAACCGGCGTCCCGAGCGGGCCGTCAGGCTTGTCGGATCGAGCGAAGAGGATCGTCCGCGCGTCCTTGTCTTCCTCCACCCAGGCGGCGGCAATCCTGCCTTGCTCGTCGATCTGAACGGAGGGACCCGCCACATTCTTCACGTTATGGACCGTCATGTGTCTCTGGCCGAGTGGAGGAACGGCATCCAGCGTTTGGGCCGAAAGCAAGGTCATCGGCGAGGCGGCCATGCATCCCACTGCCGTCCAGGTCAATAGCCTGAGACTCCAACGTCGTGCCCCTTTTCTATGGACGCTTGTATTGATCACGGCGCCTCATTCCCGGTTGCTTAGTTCGCCAAGCTGTACACGATCGGCAGACTCACCACGATCTCGGGTTTGTTGATGGCATGCTTCATATGGAGCGGACACGCGAGCTTCACCGCTTCCATCGCGGCCGCATCCAGAATTTGATGGCCGGAGCTCTTCTGGACCGTCACTTCAATGAGATGCCCATCCGATCGAATGACCGCCTTAAGAACGACTTTTCCCTCCTGACCGTTCAACCGGGCGGAGCTGGGATAGCGCTTCAATTCCGCCACCCGGCGCCAGAGCGATTCGGCAAGCCAGCGATGATCTGTCTTGACCTCTGGTCCGGGAGCGCCTGTTTTCGCCGTCTGCATCGGCGCTTCCTGGGAAGCCGGACCAGGTGCGGCTGTTGCCGCCGGCACCGCCGCTTCGTGCGCAGGCGGATTTGCCGGTGAGGCAATAGGAGGAGCCGGCTCAGCATGTGACAATGATGCGACAGGCTCCTGCACCGAAGGCGCAGCAGGGGTCTCGACCGGTCGGCTCACGGTCGGCTCAGCTCGACTGACGGTCGGCTCAGGTGGAAGAGAAGCGGTCGGCTGCCGGTCGGCAATCACCGGTTCGGCTGTCTGAAGAGGTTCAGCGTCCTCAGCCGTCAGGGGTTCGGACTTCGGCTTGGCAGCCTCGATGACCTGCCGTTCGACGGGTTCGACCGGCTTCTCTTGAAGCGGCTTCGCCACCGGGGCCGGCGCTTCAATTGGGTGAACCGGAGGTGGCTCTTTTCGCTGCTCGACCGGCTTGGCCGGCTCGGGATGCACCATCTGAGCTGTCTGCCGAGGCGCCACTCTATGCATCAGTGTTTCGGATGGCGGTCCAACCCGGCGAGGAACCAGTGCCGGCACGGGGGTGGGCGCCGGCTGACGCACCGATTCCGCAGGAGCAGGCGCTGGCTGAGCGGCTGGCTCAGGCGCCGGCTCGAGCTTCGAGGATTCCACGAGAGCGACGTCCCATTTGAAGGGCTCCTCTTGAAACACGGGGCGCACCTTCGAGACGAACAGCATTGCCAACACGATGACGAGGCTGTGAAGTGCAAGAGATGCACCCCAGGCAGAAACGAGAAATCGATTATCGGTTGTGACCGTCATGTGAGAACACCGTCGGACATCTGCACGCACGAAATCGGTCCGTAAAAGTCCTGGACCGGATCGCGACTTGGGCGATGACTATGCGGCAGGAGGGTTCGGGGGACCGCGCGAGACGAGGGGAGATGAGAAATTCGACGCAGGTGCGGAAAGCGCATAGAGTTCTACACGTGAAATCGACGCCCGCTCGACCAGGGCCGGAGCACTGACGGTGTCAAGCACCTGACCCGCGGCGCACATCCAGCTGCAGAGTACCGTGCTGTGGGCGGCCTTGTGATGATGCGCGTGATGAGATTCGTGTGAGATCGATTGGGCCGAGGCGAGTGCACCGACCGCAAGCAGGCAAAGAACCAGCAACAAGGCGACCGATTGCTTCATGAACCGAGACGTCATAGCGTACGTGAGTGCCAAGACCTGTGCGGCCGATGGTATCCAACCCGACGTGAACCCGTCAAGCGTCCTTGAGTAGAACCCGTTGTCTTCCCGATAGGATTCGGAAAATGTTTCCGGTATACTGCGGCAGTTAGGTTGCCGCCATCCCGGCACCCTCTCCATCGTAAATCCCATGCTGACTCAACTCCTCAACCTCATCTTCGGCAGCAAGAACGACCGTGAAATCAAGGCCTTGATGCCTATTGTTCAACGCATCAATGCCCTGGAACCGGAGCTCACTCCCCTGTCGGATCAGGCGCTTGCCGACAAGACCCAGGAGTTTAAGAAACGCCTGACCGCGGGCGAAACGCTCGAGGACATTTTGCCGGAGGCGTTCGCCGTGTGCCGGGAGATGTCCCGTCGGAAGCTCGCCATGCGGCATTTCGATGTACAGCTGATTGGCGGCATGATCCTGCACAAAGGGCGCATTTCCGAGATGAAGACCGGCGAAGGCAAGACGTTGGTCGCGACGCTGCCGATTTATCTCAACGCCCTGGAAGGCAAGGGCGCACATCTTGTGACGGTCAACGATTACCTGGCGAAACGGGACGCACAGTGGATGGGGCAGCTCTACCATGCCCTCGGGCTCTCCACGGGCGTCATTCAGCACGATGCTTCGTTTATCTATGATCCGACTTACGATGCCGCCGACAAGCGCTTGCAACATCTCCGCCCCTGCACGAGGCCCGAGGCCTACCGTGCAGACATTACTTACGGCACGAATAACGAATATGGGTTTGACTATCTGCGCGATAATCTCGTTGTCACGGCCTTGGACCAATGCGTGCAGCGCGACCTGAATTTTGCGATCGTCGATGAAGTCGACAGCATCCTGATTGACGAAGCGCGGACGCCGCTGATCATTTCCGGTCCGACGGACCAGACGACGGATCTCTATTACCGCATCAACGCCATCATCCCGCAGCTCAAGCCGGAACACGACTACACGATCGAAGAAAAGACCAAGACCGCCGCGCTCACTGAGGAAGGCAACGTCCGCGTCGAAAAGCTGTTGGGCGTCGAGAACCTCTACGACCCGGCCAATATGGATCTCGTGCATCACGTCGTGAAGGCGCTGCAAGCGCACGCGCTGTACAAGCGAGACGTGGACTACGTCGTCAAAGACGGGGAAGTGATCATCGTCGACGAGTTCACCGGCCGCCTCATGCCCGGCCGCCGATGGAGCGACGGCCTGCACCAGGCAGTGGAAGCGAAAGAGGGCGTCAAGATCGCCAACGAAAACCAGACGCTGGCCTCGGTCACGTTTCAGAACTATTTCCGCATGTACAAAAAACTCGGCGGCATGACCGGCACGGCGGACACCGAAGCGGCGGAGTTCGCCAAAATCTACAATCTGGACGTGAATGTCGTTCCGACCAACCGGAAAATGATTCGGCTGGACTATGCCGACGTTGTGTATCGCACGGAGAAGGAAAAATTTGCGGCGATCGTCGAAGAGATCAAGGAATGCCACGAGCGGGGGCAGCCCGTACTCGTCGGCACTATCTCGATCGAGAAGTCCGAAAAACTCGCGGGCATGCTGAACCGCAATGGCATCAAACACAACGTGCTCAATGCCAAACAGCACGAACGCGAAGCCGAGATCGTGGCGCAAGCCGGCCGGAAAGGCGCGGTGACCATCGCCACCAACATGGCCGGGCGGGGGACCGACATCCTCCTCGGCGGCAACGCCGACTTCATGTTTAAGCAGGTTCTGTACCGCGAAGAGAATCTGCCGGACGAACGGAAGCTCGCCGTGTATGAAGAGATCCGCGCCGACTGCGAGAAAAACAAGCAGGAGGTGCTCACGCTCGGCGGCCTGCATATTCTCGGCACCGAACGGCACGAGAGCCGCCGCATCGACAACCAGCTGCGGGGACGTGCCGGCCGCCAAGGCGATCCGGGTTCCTCCCGGTTCTACCTCTCGCTCGAAGACGACTTGATGCGTATTTTCGCGTCGGAACGCGTATCGCAACTCATGCTTAAGCTCGGCATGGAGGAAGGAATTCCAATCGAACACGGGATGGTCACGCGCGCGATCGCGAATGCGCAAAAGAAGGTCGAAGCCCACAATTTCGAGATCCGGAAACAACTGCTCGAGTACGACGATGTCATGAACAAGCAGCGCGAGGTCATCTACCAGCATCGCAGGGCCGTCCTGGCCGGTGAAAATCTCCGTGATGACCTGCAGCAAATGATGGGAACGATGATCGAGTCCGCTCTCAACGTGTACTGCCCTGCCGAACAGTATCCCGAAGAATGGGACATGAAAGGCCTGACCGAGATGATGCAGGGGCAGTTCGGTCTCGACATCATGCAAGGCAAACAGGACGCAGGCGAATCTCTGCGAGACGTCGGACGCGACGCCCTCCTTGAAGATTTGAAGACCCAGGTGGGGGAAGCCTATGAGCGGAAGGAAAAGGAACTGGGGCCGGAGCTGATGCGCTTCCTCGAGAAGAATTTCATGCTTCAGGTGATCGATCACCACTGGAAGGACCACCTGCTCGCCATGGACCATCTGCGAGACGGCATCGGACTCAGAGGGTACGGTCAAAAAGATCCGCTGATTGAGTACAAGCGGGAAGGATATGACCTGTTCGCCGGCATGATGGAACGGATCAAATCCGATACGATCGAACGACTCTTTCTTGTGCAGGCGGTTCGCGAAGGCGAGCGCTCGGCGCCACCCTCTCCACCCGTGATGTCCCGACCGCAGCCGAAGCTCACGCTGAATCGCGGCGAAGAACCGGTCTCGGCGCCGACGGTCCATCGCAGCGACGACAAAGTCGGACGCAACGACCCTTGTCCCTGCGGGTCGGGCAAGAAATACAAAAAGTGCCACGGGGCATAGAATAGGCCACTGCGCCCGCCTCTCTCCCCCGCGTCAATTCAACCGTTCTAGATCTCACTACTGCGTCAAAGCACCGCGACCTGACATACGCCCCCTTCTGAAGGGGTACAGCTCACTTGTGCTTATTTTGCGAATCGCGCAGGCTCGGGATACCGTACTGGTCGATCCCCGACGACCGTCAGGTGGGCAGCGGCGGATGTCCGAAGTTTCGTTCCGCGAAGCGTCAAACGAAACGAGTTCCGCTGCTGAGCCGGAGGAGACCTCGTATGGCCGGAGCATCTAAGCCAAAGGGAACAAGCGAGCTTTCCTCCTGGTTTCACCTTGACTTAGCGTCATTGTAAACGCTACATTACGCCACTTTTGGCCTCCGAGCCGATGGGCAGCTTGCCCATCTGTTATGGGTGTCACTATTTTTTGTACTGATCGTCCATTGGGATACCTCGTGACGACCGGCCACCCCGAACTCATTGCCGCAATTGCTTCCGAGATACACCGCAACGGGCCAATCCCCTTTGCCCGCTTCATGGAGCTGGCGCTGTACCATCCGCAGTTCGGCTATTACATGCGGCCGGCGGATCTGGGCACAGAGCGGATCGGTTGGAATGGCGATTTCTATACGAGTTCCGACGTTCACCCGATTGTGGGGGAGGCGCTGGCGAGACAGGCAGCCCAGATCGATGCGCTGTTAGGGTCCCCGGATCCTTTCACGATCGTCGAAATGGGACCAGGTAAAGGCCTGTTGGCCAAGCATCTGTTGACACACTGCGAGCAGACGTCGACATGTCTGGCTCAGCGTCTTCGCTATGTGCTCGTGGAATGCAGCCCGGCCATGCGTGAGCTTCAGCAACGACAGCTGACACCGTGGCTGAATTCGGCCGGTCGGGTGAGTTGGCTTGAAGATCTCAACAGCCTGGCGCCCGACAGCATCACAGGCCTGTTTTTCAGCAATGAGTTGCCCGACGCGTTTCCCGTCCATCGGGTCCAGAAATTTCAGAATTCTCTCAAAGAGATTTACGTTGATGTCAAGGACAGCCGTTTTGTCGAGTGGCTCGGGCAATTGTCGACCCCCGAGATCGAGGACTACTTCCGGCAGCTCCACATCGACCTTCCCGAAGGATATCGAACGGAGGTCAATCTCCGGGCTCGTCGCTGGATGCGCCAGGTCGCGGAGAGTTTGCGCCGGGGCGTGGTGATCACGATCGATTACGGTCATGCGTCCGACGATTTATACGGTCCCGAACGATCGAACGGTACGCTGTTGTGCTACTCCTCGCAAATGGCCTCCGAAGATCCCTTCGTGAAGGTCGGCCTGCAAGACATGACCGCGCACGTCGACTTTACGACCCTGGCAACGGTCGGCGAGGAGGCCGGACTCTCCGTCACGGGCTTTACCAATCAAATGAGTTTTCTGATGGGGCTTGGCGTTGAAGACATGATCGCGCGGCTCGCACCCGAGTCTCCGGAATTCCGGGCGGCGTTGCATGTGCTCAAGCCGGAGGGCATGGGGCGGACGTTCAAAATTCTCGTGCAGCACAAAGGGGTTGAGTCGCCTGGACTCGACGGACTGACCTTTAGACCGTTTTTCGGATCAGCATTGAGCCGACACGCCGCAGCATAGGACTTGAAGCGTCATGGCGGACGAAGCAGTGCCGTTGAATTATCTGCCGATTCTGCTGTTCATCGGCATTTCGATCGCGTTCGGCGCCATTCAGCTTCTGGCTGGACGCCTCGTCCGCCCACACCGCCCCTACCGAGCCAAACTGAATCCCTACGAGAGCGGAAGTCCGTTGTTCTCTGATGCCCGGATCCAGTTTCCAATGCGGTACTACATCATTGCGATGCTTTTCGTCATCTTCGACATCGAGGTCATTTTCATCATTCCCTGGGCCGTGCGCTTTCAAACGCTCGGTCTCTTGGGCCTCGTCGAGATGCTGGTCTTCATTGCCATCCTTCTGGTCGGGCTGTGGTATGCATGGAAGAAAGGTGCGTTAGAATGGGATTGAGAGTCGATTCTGCGGGTCCCGTCACCGATGTGACGGCCAAGCCGGCTTCGCACCCCGCCCGGTGTGGGGACCCCGCTGCAGGCGGCTCGGCCGTCACGTCGGCGCCACCCGCAAATCGCCACGCGCTTAATTCCATTCTAAGATAAAGCGGTAAGAGTGAGAGTGACATGAGTTTTCTAGAACGACAATTCGAAGCCAATATTCTCACGACCAATCTCGATGCGTTGGTCAATTGGTCCAGGAAATCGGCCCTGTGGCCCATGACGTTCGGCCTCGCCTGCTGCGCAATAGAGATGATCGCCAGCGTATCCTCGCGTTATGACATCGACCGGTTCGGCGCCGGGGTGTTTCGGGCGTCGCCCCGCCAATCGGATTTGATGATCGTGGCGGGCACCGTCTCACGGAAGATGGCCCCGGTGATCCGGCGCATTTATGACCAAATGCCCGAGCCCCGCTACGTCATTTCAATGGGATCGTGTGCAACCTCCGGGAACCATTACAACAGTTATGCGGTCGTGCAGGGTGTCGATCAGATCGTGCCGGTCGACGTCTACGTGCCCGGTTGCCCGCCTCGGCCGGAAGCGCTCATGGACGGCCTCTTGAAGCTGCAGGAAAAGATTCAACGTGAAAAGGTGTTCGTGAAATAGAGGGCAAGCAACAAGGGCAGAGGCTAGCGGCAAACAGAATCACACCTCTCGCCGCTCACCTCGCGCCGGTTCAGGCACTGAAATGCAGTCCTTAGTTGAAACATTGATGACGAGGTTCCCCCAGGCTGTGCTCTCCGTCGAGGCCGATACGGCGCGCGCGGAAGTGACCGTGCACGTGGCCGCTGAGCGGATTCTCGAACTGGCGACGTTTCTTCACGATGCACCCGACGCTTCATTCGACCACTTGACCGATATTTGTTCCGTGGACTATCCGGAAGATCGCCAGCGGTTCGAAGTCGTCTATCACCTGCACTCGTTGCCGCACCGGCGCAGGCTCCGGCTGAAGGCCCGCCTGTCCGAAGATGATCCGTCGATTGCCTCAGTGACGTCTGTGTGGCGAGGTGCGGAATTTCTCGAACGGGAAGTCTACGACATGATGGGCATCCGCTTTGCGGGGCACCCCGATCTGCGGCGGATTCTGTTGCCCGAGGACTACGCGGAAGGTTATCCATTGCGAAAGGATTTCCCCGCCGAAGGCCGGGGATGGCGCAGTCAGTTCGACTTCCTCCCTCGCCTCGACGAACCGCCGGTCGAGCAGGCGGAAGGAGAGATTCCCGAATCTCAGAAGGAAGCATTCCGGGCCGAAGCGCCTTCAGGCTCCAGGCGCCGGGAAGAGCTACTTCTGAACATGGGTCCTCAGCATCCGAGCACGCACGGGGTGCTCCGCGTCGTCCTAGAATTGGACGGTGAGCGCATCGTCAAGGCGACGCCCGATTTGGGATACCTGCACAGAGGCGTCGAGAAGCTTTGCGAGGGCCTGGCCTACATGCAAGTGATCCCCCACACCGACCGGCTTGACTACGTATGCGCCATGGCGAACAACTACGCGTATGTGCGCGCGGTCGAAAAATTGCTGGGCATTTCGATCCCCGAGCGGGGGGAATACATTCGTACGATCGTCGCTGAAATGCAGCGAATCGTCGGACACCTGTTTTGGCTCGGGACGCAGGCACTCGATATCGGCGCGATGACGGTGTTTTTTTGGACGTTCCGAGAGCGCGAGACTTTGTTGGACATGTTTGAAAAACTCTGCGGCGCACGCCTGACGCTGAACTATTACCGTATCGGCGGCGTCGACAGCGACTTCACGCCCGATCTGGTGCTGCGACTGAAGACGTTCCTCGACACCTTTCCGGACAAGGTCAGAGAATACGATTCACTGATCGCCTCCAACCGAATCTGGCTCGGCCGCACGAAACACGTCGCCGTGATTACGGCGGAGGATGCGATCAACTTCGGATGCAGCGGACCGGTGCTGCGCGGCTCCGGCGTCGCCTACGACATCCGCAAAGAGGAACCGTACGGCGTCTATGACAAAGTGGATTGGGAGGTACCGGTCGGGAAAAACGGCGATACCTATGACCGGTATTGGGTCCGAATGGAAGAGATGCGGCAGAGCGCGCGAATCATCAAGCAATGTTTGGATCAGCTGCCGCAAGGACCCATCATGGCGGACGCGCCGCAATACATTCCGCCGCCGAAGCCGCACGTCATGCGGGACATGGAAAGCTTGATCCATCATTTCATCATTTTTACGCAGGGCTTCAAGCCGCCGAAAGCCGAAACCTACTGTGCGACCGAGGCGCCGAAAGGCGAGCTCGGATTTTTCATCGTGAGCGACGGCAGCGCCCGTCCCTATCGACTGAAGATCCGTTCACCGTCCTTCGTGCACATGGGCGCCTTTGACCACATGGCGCGCGGCTATCTGATTTCCGACATCATCACGATCTTCGGGACCTACGACATCGTGATGGGAGAATGTGATAGGTAGGCGCGCCTGACTCGTAGGCGGCCTGGGACGTCGATTGCGAAGCAATCGCTCAGGGCGGGTGGGTGAGGTGGGTTAGCGCGCGTCTGGTTCACGCGCGCATATTTAGGACAGCCTGGCGTCCAGCCCTCAGCGAATTTGGGAACGGAAGATGTTACGAGAGAGATACCAACAAGAAATTCACGACATTTTGAGCCGCTATCCGGTCAAGCGATCGGCCTTGATTCCACTGCTCTATCTGGCGCAGCAGGAAAAGGGCTACATCACCGAGGCCGCGATGGTTGAGATTGCGGCGCTTTTGAAGTTGACGCCCCCTCAAGTCTATGAAACGGCGACGTTCTACACAATGCTCAACCTGAAGCAGGTGGGCAAATTCCACATTCAGGTCTGTAAGTCGTTGATGTGTGCGCTCGTGGGCTCGGATACGGTCATCGGCTGGATCAAGACCAGACTCGGCATCAGTCCCGGCGAGACGACGGCCGACGGCGCGTTCACGCTTTCGACCGTCGAATGCCTGGCCGCCTGCGGCACGGGGCCGATGATGCAGATCAACGACGATTACTATGAGCGGCTGACGGAAGAAAAACTCGATCGTATTCTTTCTGACCTGACGTCGAGGGGATCCAGTGCATTGAAGACCGGACCATTCATGTGGCCGGAGCCGGTCACCGCGAAAGCCGAGACGCCGGTGCGTTGAAGACTATGCCTAAACACGAACCGATTTTACTGAAAAACATGAACCAGCCCGGATATTCCGGGACGCTGGCCGAGTATGAAAGGACCGGGGGCTATCAGGCCCTCAAGAAGATCCTGGGCAAGGTCGCGCCCGCCGACGTCACGCAGCTCGTGATCAAGTCCGGCTTGCGCGGCCGCGGCGGCGCGGGATTTCCCACTGGCGTGAAGTGGGGATTTTTGCCGAAAGATTATCAGGGCGCGCGTTACCTTTGCTGCAATGCCGACGAAAGCGAACCCGGGACATTTAAAGACCGTCAGCTGATTGAGCGCGATCCGCACCAGATCTTGGAGGGAATTGTCCTGGCCTGCTATGCCATCGGCTCTGAAACGGCCTACATCTATATCAGAGGCGAATTCGTGCTGGGCGCTAAGATTCTCGAGGAGGCCATCGGCGAGGCGCGGAGGGCGGGTTACATCGGTAAGAACATTCAAGGAACCGGCGTGACGGTGGATATCTGGGTCCATCGCGGCGCGGGCGCCTACATTTGCGGCGAAGAGACGGCGCTGCTGGAATCGCTGGAAGGCAAGCGCGGGCTGCCGCGCGTCAAGCCCCCGTTTCCTGCGACCCATGGCCTTTACAACAAACCGACCGTGGTCAACAACGTCGAGACGCTCGCGAACCTCCCGCACATCGTCAATCGAGGTCCCGAATGGTTTGCCGCGATCGGGTCGCCGCCAAAAAGTACCGGCACTCGTATTTTCTGCGTCAGCGGGCACGTCAAGCGCCCGGGGAACTATGAAGTGCCGATGGGCATCACGTTCCGGGAATTGATCTTCGAGCATGCGGGCGGCATGCGCGCGGACAAACCCTTGAAGGCATTCATCCCAGGCGGCGCCTCGGCGCCGTTTCTTACACCCGATCATCTTGACGTGAAAATGGATTTCGAATCCGTCGCTGCCGCGGGATCGATGCTCGGGTCCGGGGGCGTGACCGTGATGGAAGAAGGCACGAACATGGTGTGGGCGGCGTTGCGCCTCATGGAATTTTTCTATCACGAGTCCTGCGGCAAGTGCAGTCCGTGCCGTGAGGGCAGCTCCTGGCTCGTGCAGACGATGCGGCGCATCGTGGCAAAGCGCGGGCGCGCCCAGGATCTCGAGACGCTGAGCGATCTGTGCAAGAACATTGCGGGTCGCACCGTGTGCGCCTTCGGGGACGCCGAAGTGGCGCCGATCATGAGCACGTTGAAGCATTGGCGCTCGGAATATATCGCGCTCATTCACGAGGCCGAAGCCTCGAATCTGCTTCGTCCGCAAGCCGCGGCGGCAAGACACTGAAGATTATGGCTGACACCTCCACAGGGACTGTTCGGCTGACCATCGACGGCATTGAAACCACCGTGCCCAAGGGCACGCTCGTGATCGAAGCCGCCCGCCGGGTCGGCGTCATGATTCCCCACTTCTGCTACCACCCGAAGCTGAAGCCGGACGCAAATTGCCGCATGTGCCTGGTCGAAATCGAAAAGATGCCAAAACTCCAGACTTCCTGCAGCACCATTGCGACCGAAGGCATGTCCGTGCGGAGCGCGACCACCGTCGTCAACGATGCGCATAAGTCGGTGCTGGAATTCATCCTGGCCAACCACCCGCTGGATTGCCCGGTCTGCGATCAGGGCGGCAAATGCGACCTCCAGGACTTTTCCCATGAGTACACGGCGACGGGCAGCCGGTTCATCGAAACCAAGCGCATCTTCCAAAAGGAATATTTCAGCCCGGTCATCGAGACGCAGATGAATCGCTGCGTGCAATGCCTGCGCTGCGTGCGCTATTGCGACGAAGTGATGGACGTTAAGGCATTGGCGCCCGCCGGCCGCGGCACGATGACGGAAATTAAAGCCTTCGGCGCCCACCCGCTCGATTGCGAGTTCTGCGGCGGCTGTGTGCAGATCTGTCCGGTGGGCGCAATCACCAGCCGACTGTCGATGTACGAATACCGGCCCTGGATGTTGAAACGGGCGGATACCGTTTGCCAGTACTGCGGCGACGGCTGCCAGATCACCGTGCAGACGAAAGACAACCACTTGATCGAGGTCAATTCGTCGTACGGCGCCGGGCGCAATAACGGAGACCTCTGTGCGCGCGGGTTCTTCGGGTTTCATGCCACGAGCCATCCCGACCGGCTTACGAAGCCGCTCGTCCGGCGGAACGGCATCCTCGTGCAGGCGACTTGGGAAGAGGCGCTCGAGTATACGGCCCAGCAAATCGCTCGGCTCAAGGCCGCCCATGGCGCCGATGCCTTCGGGGGGTTGATCACCAGCCGCTGCACGAACGAAGAGCTCTATCTGTTTCAAAAGTTCATGCGGTGCGTCATCGGGACCAACAACCTGGACAGCAGCGCCCGTTATGGGCAGGTCAACGGCGTACGGGCGATGCGCCGGGTACAAGGGACGCATCGCTGGACCGTGACTTTCGACGACATCCTGGACGCCGACGTCCTCCTTCTTGTCGGAACCAATATCACCGAGACCAACCCGATTGCCGGCCTCCGGGTCAAGGAGGCGGTTAAAAAGCGGCAGGCCCAACTGCAGACGATTGAAGCGACGGCGCCGGGCATCGATTCGATCAGCAACATCACCAATCTTTCGCACCGCCATGTCACCGTTCCCTCCGCGCAGTTCGGCGACGCGCTGCTCGGTCTGCTGAAAGCCGTGATCGAGGGCCAAGTTGACGCGTCGACGCAGAACCGGTCGGCCGCATATGTCTCCGCAGTATCGCAAGCGCTCAGCGGCATCTCATGGGCCGATATTGAAACGTCGACGGGAACCGGCCGAGACCGCTTCCTCGAGATGGCTGCCTCCATCGCTCAAGGGCGTCGCGTCGTCGTGCTTGCCGGGCAGGACCTGTTGCGGAACTCCGGCGGCTACGGCCTCTGCCTGAACCTTCTCGACCTCCTTCTGCTCACCGGGAAACTGGCTCAGCCGGGGTGCGGCTTTGCGCCGCTTGCCGAGGAAAACAACGACCAGGGGGCGGTGGAGATGGGCGCTCTGGCCGAGTTCCTTCCAGGCATGCGGGATGTCGCCTCCTCCGAAGAACGCTCTGCCGTGGCACGCGCCTGGAACGCTGAGCTTCCGAACAAGGACGGAGCCACCTTGAAGGAGATGATCGACAATGCAAGGGCGGGGCGGTTGAAGGCCATGGTGGTGATCGGCGAAAACCCCGTCGGCACTTTGCCGTCTACCCTGAACGTGGCAGAAGCGTTCCGAAGCTTGGAGCTTTTGATCTGTCAGGAGCTTTTCCTCACCGAAACCGCCGCGCTCGCGCATGTCGTCCTGCCGGCCGCTGCGCCACTCGAGAAGGCCGGCACCTGGACGAATGAAGAGGGCCATGTCCAGGCCATTCGTCCGGCCGTCGAACCCGCGGGCGAAAGCCGGCCGGATTGGGAGATCTTGTCCACGCTGTCGATGCTGTTGCATACCGCGTTCGAGTACGGCGAAAGCAAGGACATTTTGAAGGAAATCCGGAGCGTAATTCCCGGCTATGGACTGCTCGGGCCGGCGCCGATCCCACCCAAGATCGATCCAGCGGCCGTCGACCAGTATCTGTCCGGGGGCTATCGCCAGGACCTCGCCAATCGTTATACTCTGGCCCCGCGCCCTCCCAAGATCGAGGGCAGCGGCTGGCACATGCGTCTGACGCAAAGCCTCTTTCATTCAGGGAAATTGTCCACGCGCGCGAAGGGGCTGCTTGAACTGGAACAGCAGGCGGTGCTCCGGATGAACCGGACGGAGGCCGAGCGTCTAGGCATCGCCGACGGCGATCGAGTCCGGGTGTCGAATCAGCGCGGCGAGGTCGTGACGACGGTCAAGCTTCTGGAACGCGTCCCTCAAGGGAGCGTGTGGTTCCCCGATCACTTTGCGCAGGAAGCCTCCCGATTGTTCGATTGTGCGACCGACCCCGTGACGAAGGTCCCGTACTTCAGATGTGCACAAGTGCAAATCGATCGGCTTGGGACGAGTGGCGAAAGGCCATAGGCAGGAGATGGTCCTTGGTATTCCGGGAGGCATGAATCGTGACTGAACTCAGCTTGCGTCTGGCAGTGTCGTTGGCGCAAATCGCCGCCGTCATGGGCCTGGTCATGTTGACCGTCATGATCCTGACGCTGGCGGAGCGGAAGGTTCTTGGCTGGATGCAGGACCGCATGGGTCCCATGGAAGTCGGCCCCTATGGCATCCTCCAGCCGATCGCAGATGGGCTGAAACTGTTCTTCAAAGAGGACATCGTCCCGGCCGGCGCCAACAAGTTCATGTTCAGCCTTGCACCGATCCTCGCCATGGTACCAGCCCTGATCGGCTTCGCGGTCGTGCCCTTTGGCCCCAGCCACAAAGTCGAGCTGTTCGGCATCTCCGTCGAGCCGTTCGTCATCAGTGACATCAATATCGGCATTCTCTATATCCTGGCGTTCACGTCCATCGGCGCCTACGGCATCATCCTCGGCGGCTGGGCCTCCAACAGTAAATATTCCCTGCTGGGCGGACTCCGATCGGCGGCGCAAGTGATCAGCTACGAACTCAACGTGGGCTTGGCGATCGTCGGCGTGCTGATCCTCTCGGGCTCGCTCAGTCTGGTGAAAATCACTGCGGCGCAAGCCGGCGGATTCTGGCACTGGTATATCTTTGCCTTGCCGGCGCCGCAGATTTTTGCCTTCGTCGTGTACGTGATTTCGGCCGTAGCGGAAACCAATCGCGTGCCCTTCGACTTGCCGGAAGCCGAGAGCGAGCTGGTCGCAGGCTTCTTTACCGAATACAGCGGCATGCGCTTCGCGTTCTTCTTTATCGCGGAGTATGCCAACATGGTGCTGGTGTCTTGCGTGGCCGCCGCCATGTTTCTGGGCGGGTGGACATCGCCCTGGCCTGGAACAATTCCCGAATATTTAGGAGTACCTCAATTGGCCTGGGTAGAAGGCATCGTCATGTTTACATTCAAAGCTTATATGTTTCTGTTCCTATTCTTCTGGCTCCGCGCAACGTTGCCGCGTCTCCGGTATGACCAGTTGATGAAGTTCGGTTGGAAGGTCATGTTGCCGATTGCGCTGGGCAACATCGTCGTGACGTCGATCGCAGCCTATCTGTTTCCGAGGGGATGAGCAACGAAACCGTCGACTTTCAGGAGTCAGCGTGGACAAGACTGACGACTGGGAGGTGGCACATGAAGAAATTCATCGCGTGGTTTAAGACGATCATTTTTTACGAGCTTCTCGTCGGCATGAAGGCGACGATGTCGCATCTCCTTCACTACAAGCCGGTGACGGTGCAATACCCTCACGAGAAACGGACCCTTCCTGACAACTATCGGGGCATGCTTGGTCTGTTGCGGTACGATGACGGCACCGAGAAATGCGTGGGCTGCGATCTCTGCGAAGCCGCCTGTCCCTCTCGCGTCATCCGCGTTGTCAGCTCCGAGGTGCCGGGAGAACCCACCAAGCGCTACTCTAAAGAATACTATATGGACATGACGCGCTGCCTGTTCTGCGGGATGTGCGTCGATGCCTGTCCCGTGGATGCGCTCGGGATGTCCCGCGAATTCGAGTGGTCGGTGTACGACAAGCGCCAACTGCACCTCAACAAGGAACAGTTGCTCGCCATCGGCGACCGTGCGTTTCCCGTTCGCGAGAAGCGGCTGGAGTTGCAACACCCGAACGTCGCCTTTTTCAACGTGTCGTTCAGTCACGTCCCTCCGAAGCCCCACTGACGCCAGCTATGACCCGTCGAGGCAACGCAGGTTTGGCTGTATGGAGGAACGCGCCTTCTTCGCGATAAGGGGAACGGCCATCTGACCATGGAACAACTGTTCTTTTTTTATTTTGCATTGGTCATCGCCGCTTCCTCGGTGCTGGTCGTCGCGTTACGAAACCCCATCTACAGCGCACTGTCTCTCTTGATCATGTTTTTCCATGTCGCCGGTCTCTACGTGACCTTGCACGCCGAATTTCTGGCCGCGGTGCAGGTCATCGTCTATGCGGGCGCGATCCTTGTGCTCTATCTGTTTGTGGTCATGCTGCTCAACCTGAAGCAGGATGAGCGGTACCATCGTCAATGGCCGGTAGCCGCAGCGGTGGGGTCGGTCTTGGCCCTCGAAGCCGTGATGCTGGCGCTGGTCAAAGGACGGACGGCGGCGGCAAGACCCGGCGTGCAGGAAACGGCGACCGAGGGCCTGGGCAATACTGAAGCCTTGGGCGACGTGCTCTATTCTACTTATCTCTTTCCGTTCGAAGTGGCGTCGTTGATTTTGCTCGTCGCCATGATCGGCGCCATCATTTTGGCCAAAAGAGACCTGGTGAGTGAACCGTGAGCGGTGATTGGACCGGACGGCGATGACCATTCCTCTGGCCTACTACGTCACGCTGAGCGCCGTGGTCTTTTTCACAGGACTTGTGGGCGTTCTGATCAGACGCAACATCATCATCATTCTGTTGTCCGTCGAGTTGATGCTGAACGCCACGAACATCAACTTCGTCGCATTCTCGCAGTCACTCCACAATATCGCCGGCCAGGTGTTCGTCTTCTTCGCGTTGACTGTCGCGGCAGCCGAAGTGGCGGTCGGACTGGCGATTATCATCGCCCTGCACCGCGCGAAATCGACGATCAACGTCGATGAATTCCAATTACTAAAATGGTAATTCATCGCCTTTATACTCTTCTCTTTAACTCCAACGCGGGTGGCGCCGACCAGGAATATTGTTTCACCCGCCCAGCTCCTGCCGCGCCGAGACACGGCATTCCTCCGCCGCGCGCAGCCAAAATAATTCATCCGCCCCATACGCAGAGATGGGACGCCTGCACACGACTTGCGCCGAGGCTCGGGCGCCATACTGCTGAGCCGACGCGGTCGTGCTGCACGACGGCGAGCACTGTTCGACGGTCCGTTCTCGCGAAGCGTCAATCGACCGAGTTGCGCAGCCGAGCCGAGGCGAAGCATGGGACGGTCGATCTGAGGCAGCGGAGTGTGCAGCCATCCCATCCCTGCACATTCCCACACCGGGCGCCGTGCGAGCACGGACGGGCTGGTCGGCGACAGGACGCGCAATCATGACGTACGAGCTGATTCCATTATTGCCGCTGGCCTCGTTCCTCATCGTCGGCATTTTCGGACATTGGATTAGGGACAAGGCTCACCTCGTCGCCGTCCCGGCGGTCGTGCTGTCGTGGGCGATCTCGGTCCTCGCGTTTCTCGACGTCGCCGACGGCCACCATTCCACGTTTCACCTCTATACTTGGCTCACGTCCGGAATGCTGGACATCCATATCGGCATCACGATCGACCGCCTGACGTCGGTCATGCTGTTGCTGGTCACGACCGTCAGTGCGCTGGTCCATGTCTATACCATCGGCTACATGCAGGGCGACCCTGGTTACGCTCGATTTTTCAGCTATATCGCTCTGTTCACCTTTTCCATGCTGATGCTGGTCCTCGCCGATAATTTTTTGCAGCTCTTTGTCTTTTGGGAAGCCGTCGGGCTGTGTTCCTACCTCCTGATCGGCCACTGGTATGAACGGCCGACGGCTGTCGCCGCCGCAACCAAGGCCTTCATCGTCAACCGGGTGGGCGATTTTGGGTTCATTCTTGGCCTCCTGCTCGTCCTCACCACATTCCAGTCGCTCGATTATGCAACCGTTTTTGCGACCATCGGACAGGAGACAGGGAAGGCCATCAACATTCTTGAACCGCTCGGCGGCAGCCTCGACGTCTCGACTCTGACGGTGATCTGCCTGCTCCTCTTCATGGGTGCCGTCGGAAAGTCCGCCCAAGTGCCGCTGCATGTCTGGTTGCCGGACGCGATGGAAGGGCCGACGCCGATCTCGGCGCTCATTCACGCCGCGACGATGGTCACGGCCGGGGTCTTCATGGTGGCGAGGCTCGCGCCGCTGTACAACGCGTCGCCTGCCGCGATGTCGGTGGTCGCGGTTGTAGGCGCGCTGACAATGGTGCTGGGTGCGACCATTGCCGTCACACAAACGGACATCAAGCGGGTCGTCGCCTACTCGACCATCAGTCAACTCGGGTACATGATGATGGCCTGCGGTGTGGGCGCCTACTCGGCCGGCATGTACCATCTGCTGACGCATGGCGCGTTCAAGGCGCTGTTGTTCCTCGGTTGCGGCTCCGTCATCATCGCGCTGCATCATGAGCAGGACATGCGCAACATGGGCGGCCTCAAGGACCGGCTGCCGCTTACCTACTGGACGTTTGTGGTCGGCTCTTTGGCGTTGGCAGGCTTTCCGTTCACGGCCGGCTTCTTCAGCAAGGACGACATTCTCGTCTCCACGTGGGCCGCGGGGCCTCTCGGTCACCTCTTAGCGATCTTGGGAGTGCTGACAGTGCTCTTGACCGCCTTTTACAGTTTCCGGTTGGTGTTCGTGACGTTTTGGGGTGCCTCTCGGGTCGACGGCCGCGACGCGGCTCATGTCCATGAGCCCTCGCGCACGATGACCGTGCCGCTGACGATTTTGGCCGCACTCAGCATTGTGACAGGCTACCTGGGCATTCCCGAGTTTCTCTCGCCCATGTTCGAAGGCGGCGGCAAGACCGCTCACGCGGGGGGAGAAACCGTGATCATGCTGTCGGCGACGGCGTTGGGTCTGCTGGGCATGTACGCCGCCTATTATGCCTACGTCCTCCATCCCGCGCTTCCCGACCGCTGGGCGCAGCAGTGGCGGACGGCCTACCAGTGGTCCCTTCACAAATGGTACGTCGACGAAGCCTACGACAAGGCCATCGTCCGCCCGACGTTTTCTGCAGCCGTTGAATTGTGGAAGCGCATGGACGTCGCCACCATCGACGGAGCCGTCAACGGCGTCGCCCGGGCGATTGGATGGGGCGCCTGGTTTCTGCGCCTCCTGCAGAGCGGACAAACGCAGCATTATGCCTTGGGCATGGCGCTCGGCGCCGTCGCGATCTTGACGATGTTCTTGTTTTTGTAGGAGCGGACGAATGGTCATCGGTCAGTCAACGGGTCGGAGAACTACCCGCTTGCTCATGACCAATGACTATTGACCATTGACTCATGACAGATTCTTTTCCCTGGCTGAGCGTCCTCATCTTTCTGCCCCTGGCAGGTGTCGCCGTCCTCTATCTGGCGCCGGAGCGCAATGCACGGATGATCGCGCTGGCGGTCGCCTCGGCTGATTTCTTGCTCGCGTTGCCGCTCTGGTGGCTGTTTGACCCGTCGTCCAATCGAATGCAGTTTCCCGAACATGCGGCCTGGATTACGTCACCGCCGATCCATTATCACGTCGGCGTCGACGGGATTAGTCTTCCCCTCATCCTGATGACCGCCGCCCTCATGCCCCTCTGTGTCCTTATTTCGTGGGAGGCGATCGTCACAAGAGTGCGGACGTTCATGGCGGTCCTTCTCGTCATGGAAGCGGCCATGCTGGGCGTGTTTGCCGCGCTGGACTTCGTGCTGTTCTACGTCTTTTGGGAAGCGATGTTGATCCCGATGTACCTCCTCATCGGCGTCTGGGGCGGCCCAAATCGCCTCTACGCAGCGATCAAGTTTTTCCTGTATACATTGGCGGGCAGCGTCCTCCTCCTGGTCGCGATCCTCGTCCTCTATTTCTACGGCGGACACACCTTCGATGTCCTGGCGCTCAGCCAGGTGACCTATCCGGTCGCGGTGCAGCAATGGCTGTTTTTCGCCTTCTTCGCGGCTTTCGCCGTGAAGGTGCCCATGTTTCCGTTCCATACCTGGCTTCCGGATGCGCACGTCGAAGCGCCGACCGCAGGCAGCGTGATCCTGGCCAGCGTGTTGCTCAAGATGGGCGCCTATGGCTTCGTACGCTTCAGTCTGCCGATGTTGCCCGACGCGAGCCGTGCCATGACTCCGCTGATCGCGGCGCTTTCGATTGTGGCCATCATTTACGGCGCCTACATGGCCCTGGCTCAAGTCGATCTCAAGAAGCTCATCGCCTATTCCAGCGTGAGCCACATGGGCTTTGTGACGCTCGGCTTGTTCGTGATGAACCAGCAGGGCATCGAAGGCGCGGTCTTGCAGATGGTCAACCACGGGATCACCACGGGAGCGCTGTTCCTCTGCGTCGGCATCATCTATGAGCGGACGCACAGCCGCCTGATTGCCGACAACGTCGGCCTGGCGAAGCCGATGCCGCGCTACGCCACGCTGCTGGTCATCTTCACGTTGTCCTCGCTCGGCCTTCCCGGCACAAACAGCTTCGTCGGCGAATTTTTGGTTCTGGTCGGAACCTTTTTGTGGAGCAAAGCCGCCGCGGTCCTCGCGTCCTTAGGCCTCATTCTCGCCGCCGCCTATCTGCTCTACATGGTGCAACGGGTGGTCTTCGGGGTCGCTCTGCCCCGTGAGTTGCCGCATCTCAGCGATATCGGCTGGAGAGAGTTCGGCACGCTGCTCCCGCTCGTTGTGCTCGTGTTCTGGATCGGCCTGTTTCCTAATCCATTGGTCAGCCGAATGCACAGCACCGTCAACAAAACCTTGGAAACGATGGCAAGAACCAAAATGGCGCCGATCTCCCATCCCTCCGCCGCCGCGACTTCTACGGTCGTCTCAGGTGATCGAGCCCAGGACGGCCGGCCATGACCTCCTACGGCGCGGACTTGGTGATGATTCTACCGGAGCTGATCGTCGTCGCGGCGGCCTGTTTGGTGTTGGTCTTGGATCCTCTGACGCCGCATTCCAGGAAAGAACTCCTGGCTTGGCTGAGCCTGGGGAGTCTGGCCTTCTGCATCGGCGTGACGGGTGGACAAATCGGCGTTCTCAATCTCCCTCTCTCGGCCTTCAGTGATTTGGTCATCGTCGATGGATACGCTCGATTTTGGAAGCTGCTGCTCTACGGCGTGACGGGATTGACGATTTTGATGTCGCTCCCATACCTCAAGATAGAAGGACTTCATCTGGGAGAGTACTACGGCTTCATCCTGCTCGCGCTTTCGGGAATGATGGTCATGGTCTCAGGAGCGGATCTGCTCACGATCTATCTGGGCACCGAGCTGATGTCTCTGTCGCTCTACGTCATGGCCGGGCTTAAGCGCTCATCACCCCGCTCGCTGGAAGCGTCCGCCAAGTATTTCGTGCTCGGCGCCTTTTCCTCCGGCTTGCTCCTCTACGGAATCTCGCTGCTCTATGGCCTGACCGGCGGCACGAGATTGAACGTCATCGCGGGCGCACTCGCGGCCAAGGGATTCGACGATCCGATGTTATTGATCGCCACCATTTTGCTGACCGTCGGATTCGGATTCAAGCTGGCCGTAGTGCCGTTTCATATGTGGACGCCTGATGTCTATCAAGGCGCCCCGACGGCCGTGACCGCCTTTATGGCCGTCGCGTCAAAGGCCGCGAGCTTCGCCGCCTTCCTTCGCGTGTTCGTCGAGGGCTTGGGCGGATTGAAGGCCGATTGGTCGATGCTCTTCGTGCTGCTCTCCGTGCTCACACTCGCGTTAGGAAACGTGGTCGCCATCGTCCAGACCAACATCAAACGCATGTTGGCCTACTCGAGCATCGCGCATGCGGGGTATGCGTTGATCGGCCTTGCCGCCGCCGGACGCAGCGCCGGAGAATCGGCCGGCACGCCCGGCATCGCCAGCGTCATGCTCTATCTCACGTTTTATGCCTTTATGACGCTCGGCGCTTTTGCGCTGATCGCCATGTTCCGCAAAGGGGGGCTCGAAGGAGATGAAATCGAGGACTTCACGGGACTCGCCAAACGCCAGCCGCTGGCCGCGTTTATCATGCTGGTGTTCATGGTCTCTTTGACCGGCATCCCGCCGACGGCAGGCTTCATCGGCAAGTTTTACGTCTTCATGGCCGCTGTCGAAGCCGGCCTGAGCTGGCTTGCCGCGGTCGGCCTCATATTTTCGGCAATTTCCGCCTACTACTACATGCGCGTGGTCATGCTGATGTACATGCGTGAACCGGAGCCGTCGGCGGCCGAACCTTCGCACCTCGTGCCCTCTCCGGCGCTTTCGATCGTCTTGGCTTGTGCGGTCGCCGGCGTGATCATCTTCGGGCTGTTTCCCACTCCGGTGGTCAGCCTCGCCCTTCAATCCGTTCTTCTTCTCAAATAAGGCGCATCTCTAATTTCCTCGGTGGCCGTGCAGGACTCGCTGACTCGTGCTAGGCTAGCCCGGCGATGGCGATGCTGACGTCATTCCGGCGGCTGCTGTCCGACCTCCTCACGTCCTTCCTGGGGCACGGGTGCGGCAGCCTCGCGGCCTCGCTGGCATTTTTCTCGCTTCTTTCCCTGTTTCCCCTTGCCTTCATGCTGCTCTACGGGGTCAGTTTCATCGTCAGTCACGACGTCATCGGAGGCCAGGTTCTGCTGAGCTTTCTCAAAGGGTTTCTTCCCACCGTCGGAGAGCGCCTGGCGGTGGAATTTCAGCGCATCGGAGAATTGGATACGGTTCGATGGCTGGTCTTTCTCTCCTTTGCCTGGTTCGGCACACTCGTCTTTTATGAATTGGACTATGCGCTGAACGTCGTCTTTGACAGTACCTGGAAACGCCATCCGTTGATCTCCACCGCGATCGCGGTCGCCTCTCAGGGAGCCATCGGCCTGCTGCTGATCCTGTCCTACGCTGCGACGCAAACGGTGAATTTATTGACGGCCTACGCATCCCATCTGTGGGGCCTGGATCTCATCGCGCTTGCCGCGCATGATGTCTTTTTGACCTATACACTTCCGTTCGTCATGGCCTTCCTCACGGTCGGCGCCCTGTACCGCTACGTGCCGAGGCGGCGCCCGCAATGGCGTGAGGCGTTGATCGGCTCGTTGACGTTCAGCGTGCTCTGGGTCGCGGCGAAATTGATCTTCGTCACGTACAACGACTATGCGACCGTGTATACCAAATTGTATGGTTCGCTGCTCGAAGTCATCCTTCTGCTGCTGTGGATCTACTATTCGGCGCTGCTGTTCCTGTTTGGCGCCGAGCTTGCCCATGCGCTCCAACAACGGACGCAGGCCGAGGCAGCGGCCGACGGCGTCCCCTCCGACGTCGCCTCGTCGCGAGCCCCCGCCGGTCGCTGATTTGCGTCCTGTCGGCTTCTAGGCTTTTTCTGGCCGGGACCAGTCTTCGCGGCTAGAATGAGCCTCTGAACCACGGGAGATCAGCGATGTCCGAAGACTTCGGAAAAGAGATGTTGATGCTGGGCGGGACGCTCATCGGCTTCATTGCCGCCCTGCTGACGGTGATGGAAAAACTGATGGACATCCAGCACCGCCTCACAACACGAAAGGACCGAAAATCGTCTCCCTCGCAAGAGCGCCAGATACAGGAACCGCTCGCTTCGATCGATTTCTTTTCCGCCAAGCCGTTCCGCGGGGCGTCGTATCTCTTCGTGTATGAGACAGGCGTCATCGTGGCGGCCGGCCTGTTGCTCAATTATGTCGGCCTCACGCTGAGCCGCCACCTGGAAAGCATTCTCTTTCTCGACATGACCGGCACGGCGCTGGTCGCCTTTCTGCTCGGACCCTGGTGGGGAGCCATCGTGGCCTTGCTCTCGAACTCGGTCGTCAACTGGCTCCTCTTCCCGGAGTCCGGAGCGGACGTGATCATTTTCCCCTGGTCGCTCGTGAGCATGACCGGCGCGATGTACTGGGGGTGGATGGCCAGACAGCCGGGATTTCAAACATATCTACGGACGGGCAAGAGTTCAGCCCTCTCGCATGCCTGGTTTCTCTATATCTTCGGCGTCGTCGGCGCAGCCGTCATGAGCATCCCGGGCACCTTCGTCCAAGCGGCCTTGAACGAGCATTCGACCTTTGCCTTGAACCCGGAAGTGGCCGAAACCCTGCATGCGCGAGTGCTGCAATGGGAACAGGTGGTCCATCAGTATCTGGACTCTCTCTTCGGCCTGACCCGGGGAGAACATGTCGGCTGGTGGATCGTCAACTGGTTTCAGACGTGGGTCCGCTACGTACCGGACAAAACGATGAGCGCCGCCATTGCGCTCGTCGTACTCAAGTACGGGTATCCGTTGTTCGAGCGAGAGTTGATTCACGGCGGTCCTGAGGGCGATCGGCCCCAGGATGAACGCGTGCTTCCTTTGGTGCTGGGACTATTGTATGCGCCGTCGTTTGCCACGCTGGTGAGCAGCGAGACGTATGGACAGACCGCCTATTGGCCACTGTGGGGCATGCCGTGGGTCCTGATCATGGCGGGCTATCTCTACCTTCGGTATTGGGGCCCCGGCGCCTCGCTCCTCAATGAGGCGAGACTCCAGCGCGCCGAGCGCTATGCGCGTGCCCTCAAGCCCATCGGGAAAGAAGCCTCGTATGAGTTCTGCCGGCGGCTGACGTTCATGACGCTGATCGCGAGCCTCTTGTTCGCTTTGTGCCTGCCCGTCATCCTGATGGACTTCTATCGAGTCACGTTCAAATTTTTCTGTGTCGTCTACGGGTTTCTCCTCGTCGTGCATCTCGTTCGCATCGCGATCGCACAGAACATCAGCGTCGCGCGCGCCGATTGAGAGGCGAAGCGACCTCCCTACAACCGTTTCGTGCTCCGGAAGCCACCCGGCACCCGCAACGCGAGACGCCTCGCGTTTTAGGTCTTGTGTAATTGGAGAAACTGCGCGACGGACGAGCGCGTGACGAGTCCTACCGGACGACCGGCGTCGATGACCACGAGCTGATCATAGCCCGTGCGCACCATGCGTTCCATGGCCTGCATCATCGAAGCTTGCGGAGGGATGCATACGTCGCGGGAGGCCGGCCGCATGACGTCCCGCACGGTCCGCCAGGGCCATAAGCCCTGGGCAACCGCCTGCACGTCCTCCACCGCAATGAGCCCGACCACTTGGTCGTCTTCCATTACCGGGAAGCTTCCGTAGCCGTAGGCGACGAAAAACTCTTCGACCGCCGTCTGTAAGCTTAGCTGCGGGGGTATGCTGACGACGGCACGGACCATCACATTCCTGACCGACGTGCCGGAGAGCGCCACGCGAAGTGCCACTTGCTTTCTGGTGTTCCAGGCTGCCCCGAACAGAAACGCGCCGATAAAGATCAGCCATCCCCCGTTGCCCGAAGTCGACGGGTCGAAGATACCGGCGATGGCCCCGCCCAACAACACCGCGCCAAACGCAGCAAGCAGAAAGCCGAAACCCAATCCCAGGAACGCCGCGCGACTCGTGGCGCCGTGGAAATCATGGCCCCAGGCCCAAAGTCCGGCGCGCAGCGCACGGCCGCCGTCCAACGGAAATCCGGGAATCAGATTGAAGAGACCCAGCTGAACGTTCACGAGTCCCAAGAGACCACCGAGGACGGCAAACCCCTGGCCGCCCGACGGCAGAAACCACCATTCCGAGGCCGCGGCGAGACCCAATGAGACCGCGCCAAGCGCGAAACTGACCACCGGGCCGGCAATCGCAATCAGGAATTCAGCCTTCGGGCTGGGCGGCTCGGCCCGCATGTGTGCGACCCCGCCGAACAGAAACAAGGTGATTTGACCGATCGGAATCCGATAGCGCTGAGCGACGTAAGAATGTCCGAGTTCGTGCAGCAGGACTGAGACGAAGAGCAACACCGCCGCGACGGCGCCCATGCCCCAGTAGCGCGAGTTCGAGAGGCCGGGCAAGGCGTCGGGCAGATACCCTGTGGCCAGCGACCAGGTGACGAAGAGAAACACCAGAAACCACGACGGATGCACACGGATGGGAATCCCCAGCGCACGTCCGATTTCCCATGCCGGAGCGTTGAACATGCGATCACAGTAACAACGCCTGAACGCGGCCGTCAACCTGCGAAGGTTCTCACCCGCCCAGCCTCGGCGCGCCGGGACGCGCCGTCTCGCGCACAAGCTAAGTCGAGGACATTTTACGGATTTTGCGATGCCGCTCTTCGGGTATACTAGAGGGCATGCTTCGATATTTGCTTCGAATCCTGATCGTGGGGGCCGCTTTCACGCTGTTGAGGCCGCCTGCAGGCGAGACGCAGGTCATCACGTCCGGGCCACCGGCTTGTCCGGCGATCGCATTGACTTTCGACCTGTGCCCGGTGCGAAAGGGAGCGGGATACGACAAGGCGCTGATCGACTATCTCATCGACCACAAAATTCCCGCAACCTTCTTCATGTCCGGGCAATGGATGGCGAAACATGACCCTGAGGTCGAGCAGCTGCTCGGCATCGGCTTTTTTGAGGTGGGCACCCACGGCGAGGTCCATGCCCATCTCCCGATGCATGGCGCGGACGAGCAGCGGACGGAAATCGCCGGACCCGTCAAATTGCTGAGTGAGCACTACGCCCACGAGGCCGTGCTCTTTCGTCCGCCGTTCGGCGAATACAACGACGTGACGCTCGATGTCGTCAGGGCATTGGGCCTTCGATTCATTCAATGGAATATCGAATCCGGAGATCCAGATCCGGCGCTCTCCGCGGAGCAGATCGTGGCGCGCATCGCCAAACGCGCCAAAGGCGGGAGCATCGTCGTCCTGCATGCCAACGGCAAAGGCAAGTACACGCGGCAGGTCGTGCAGCGGCTGACGACCGAGGTCCTGCCGCGCAAGGGTCTCAGCCCCGCGACCGTGAGCGATGTCCTGTCATGCAAGTTCCCCAGGTGACGACCGGGCAGTCGATCAGACCGATGCGTCCCGACGACCGGGAAGCCGTCATCCGGTTGCTCGGTGATTCGGATCCCTGGAAAACCCTTGGTTACGACCAGAAAGATTGGAGCCGCATTTTCAGCCCTCTTCCGCAGGAGCGGGAAACCTTCGTCGCGGAAGCCGATGGGAGGATCACCGGCATCGCAGTCATCCGGCAGAAATTCCTGCTCGGCGACTATTTGGAACTCCTGGGCGTCGCCGCGTGGGCCAGACAGCAAGGAACCGGCAAGCGGTTGCTGGGGCACGTGGAAGCCTTGGTATTCGCCAGAACCAAAAATCTGTTCGCCTGCGTATCGGACTTCAACGCCACAGCGCGGGCCTTTTACCGGAAGCAGGGATATCAGGAAATCGGCCCGATGCCCAACTTTCTCATCCCCGGCAGCGCCGAAATCCTCCTCCGTAAAACGGCGGGCCCAGCCAGGGATCCTCAATAGTCATGGTTCAGGTCACAAAGCTCCTGCACACGCGCATGCGCGTCACCGACATGGATCAAACGATCGCCTTCTACACCCGAGTGCTCGGCCTGGAAGTGCTGGAACGCAAGGTCTCACCGCGAGGATCTCACCTGGCGTTCTTGCGCGTACCCAACAGCGACGAACTCATCGAACTGTGTAGCTTTCCGCCGAGCGGGCCCGTGCGGGTGCAAGAAGATCTGGTGCACCTCGCCTTCCAAGTCGACAATCTGGATCAGACCATCACGGCGCTGCAGACACAAGGCGTTCGCATTACGGATGGGCCGACAAAGACGTCCACGGGAAGCCGGTTCATTTTCATCGATGCACCGGACGGCTACGAAGTGGAATTGATCGAGCGGCCGGCCGGCGTGAAGATTGTGTAGAACATAGTGATTGGCAATGGTGCGGTGGTCATGTGTCATTGGCATCAAACGACCGATGACTTGACGAATGACTCACCTGGGCTCCATTCCCAACCATCGACAATTGACTGTTGACCATCGACTGCCCCTTGACCATTGACCGCTGACTCAGTACCCTCGCCGGCTGACCGCCATTCCGATTCCATTCGCTCTCGGAGACTGGCATGAAGAACGGGTTTTTCAGAGGACACGGTTTGGGTAATGACTATCTGGTGATGGACCCGAAGGAATTGAGCTTCAGGCTCACGCCCCCTGCGGTTCAAGCGATTTGCAACCGCCATTGGGGGGTGGGCAGCGACGGCATTCTCGCCGCCATCCCTTCGAGAAAAGCCGATTTCGGTCTACGCATCTTCAATCCTGACGGCAGTGAAGCGGAAAAATCCGGCAATGGCCTTCGCATTTTTGCCCGCTACCTCCATGCAACCGGGAAAACGAAGAAAAGGCGCTTCACGGTGGAAACCAAAGGCGGAGTCGTCACCATCGATCTGCACCTCGACCGGAGGGGCGATGCCAGTGCCGTCACGGTGGACATGGGGCGAGCCACATTTGCACCGGGTGCCTTACCGTGCACACTCCCGGTCGAGGAATTGATCCAGCAATCGATTGAAGCGGCGGGACGTTCGTTGAAGTTTACCGGTGTCAGCGTCGGGAATCCCCACTGCGTGGTCTTCAAACAGCCCGGCGAGGTTTGGTCGCGTGAAGATCTTTTGGCACTCGGACCGGCACTCGAGCATCATACGATCTTCCCGAAACGCACGAACGTGCAGCTGGCCGTTCCGACCGGCCATCGAGAAGTGTCGATCCTCATCTGGGAGCGTGGGGCAGGCGAGACGCAAGCCTCAGGATCGTCCTCCTGCGCCGCGGCCAGCGCGGCGGTTCGGCTGGGATTGGCCGCGAGTCCGGTGGCCGTGAAGATGCCCGGCGGGACGTTGACGATCGATGTCCGATCCGATTTCAATCTCACGATGAAAGGCCCTGTGGCGGAAGTCGCCCGAGGCAGTTTGAGCCCGTCGTTCGTACGTTCCCTCCCCTAGAGAAGCCATCAGCAATCGCTCCTCAGCGAACGGCCCGGCTCATCCGACCACGTTGCCTGCCCAGACTTCACGCCGTAAAATGAGTGGCGAAATCGCGGCTCGTTTTTTCCGTTGCGAGCTGATGGCTGAAGGCTGATCGCTCAATGGCCCATTCTGACATTGTCCAATCAAAGCTGGCTCACCTCCCCGATCAGCCTGGGGTGTACCTGTTCAAGGATCACTCGGGCGACGTCATCTACATTGGCAAGGCAGCCCGCCTCGCGGACCGTGTGCGGTCCTATTTTTTGAAAGGCACCGATCACACGCCTAAGACCTCGTTGCTCGTCAGCCAGGTTGCCGATCTGGAAACTATGGTCACGCGATCCGAGCTGGAGGCGCTGATTCTCGAAAGCAACCTCGTGAAGCGTCACCGGCCACGCTTCAATGTCGTGTTGCGGGACGACAAGCAGTATCCCTATCTTCGGTTGCCCATCAGAGACCGTTTCCCACGGCTTTCGATTGTCCGCCGCGTCCAAAAAGACGGCGCACTGTACTATGGCCCGTACACACCCGCCGGGGCCTTGCGGGAAACGCTCAAGGTCATCAAGAAGGTGTTCCCGCTGGCCACCTGCACCATTGACATCGACGGCACGGCCGAACGGGCCTGCATCGAATTTGAAATCAAGCGCTGCATGGCCCCCTGCACCGGACAGCAAACGCAAGAGGACTACCACCGCATTGTCCGGCAGGTACGCCACTTCCTGGAAGGCCGTGACCGGGAATTGGTGGACGACCTGCGCGCTCAGATGGATGCCGCCGCGGTCCGCGAGGAGTTTGAAGAGGCGGCCAGATTGAGAGACCGGCTCTTCAAGATCGAGCGCACGCTCGAACGGCAGCGAATTACACAAACCGCCTCGGTCGACCAGGATGTCATCGGCATCGCGCGTCATGGACCCAGTGTTGATCTGCAAGTGTTGTTCGTGCGCGGCGGCTTGTTGATCGGCCGCAAGGACTTCTTCTGGCTCGAATCCGAAGCCGCTGATGAAGAACTGGTTCGATCGGCGATCGAACAGTTTTACAACAAGGAAGGACAGCCTCCCCGGGAGCTGCTCATCCCCGTCGACATTCCCGATGCCGACCTGTTGGCGCACTGGCTGTCGGACAAACGAGGCGAGACCGTGCGCGTGCTCGCCCCGGAGCGCGGCACCAAGCATCAGCTCGTGCTGCTGGCCGAGGAAAACGCCGCGGCGGCGCTGGCCGACCACCTCCGCAATCAGGAGCTCGACCGGCAGGCCGCCGAAGAATTGCAACGGGTCCTCCGTTTGCAGGCCTTGCCGCGGCGGATCGAAGGATTCGATATTTCCAATACGATGGGCGACCAGTCAGTCGCGTCCATGGTCGTCTGGGAAGACGGTCATATGAAGAAATCCGACTACCGGCGCTTTAAGATCGCCACGGTGCAAGGCGCCAACGACTTTGCCAGCATGCAGGAAGTAGTCACGCGGCGCTACAAGGGGATGGAAGATCTCGCGCAACCGGATCTGGTATTGATCGACGGCGGCCTCGGCCAACTGGCCTTCGCGCGCGCCGCGCTGCAGGAAGTCGGTCATCCGGAGTTCGCGGTCATCGGCCTCGCCAAAGCCAAAGGCGAGAAAGACGAGCGGGTGTATCTGCCCGGTAGGAAGAACCCGATTGTCCTGCGCGCCAATTCGCCGGCGACGCATCTCTTGCAGCGGATTCGGGACGAGGCTCACCGCTTCGCGGTCACCTTCCATCGCAAGCTACGAGGCAAAACGCTGGTCACGTCGCAATTGGATCACATTATCGGCATCGGCTCGATTACGCGTACCAAACTCCTGAAACGTTTCGGGAGTCTGGCGAACGTTGCCGGGGCCAGCGAAGACGCCTTGCGCGAAGCCGGCCTGAGTGAGCGCGTCGTACAACGGCTGCGGCGCGAGTTGGCCTGATTGGGGTCTCCCCGCCGTTGGAGTACGGTGGGACTGGAAATTCCCTCCATATCCGCCCTATGCTAGCGCTGCGTCGCGTGGCGTGAGTAAAGATGGCTAACCCTTCTGATGACCGTCCATCCCTATCTGCCGAGCTCGAGGAGCGCGAGATCGAGCAGCCGCAAAGCGCCGACGTCAATGACAGCGCTGCAAATGGCGCGCTCAATATCCGCGAGCATGAGAGCTTCATCGCGCTGGAGGAGGAAACTCGCCGGCGCCTCGAGGCTGAGTCCACGCTGCGAGACAGCGAAGCCCGTTATCGGCTGCTCTATGACAACAATCCCACCATGTATTTTACGCTCTCGCCGGACGGCACGGTCGTGTCCGTCAATCAGTTCGGCGCGACACAGTTGGGCTACCAGCCCGACGAGCTGATCGGCCACTCCATCCTCAAGGTCTTCCAACCGGAAGAACATCAAGCGGTCCTCGGACAGTTGACCGTCTGCGCCGCCAGCCCCATGAAGGTGTTCCAATGGGAGATCCAGAAAGTGCGGAAGGATGGCAGCACGCTCTGGGTCAAGGAACGGGCCCAAGCGGTGATGGACCACCGCGGCCAAATCCTCGCCCTGGTCGTATGCGAGGACATTACGGAACGGCGGGTGACCGAAGACTGCATGCGGGAAAGCGAGGAACGGTGGCGAGCGCTCTTCGAGCATGCCGGGGTTGGGATGGCGCAGCTAAGCGTGAGCGGTCTGTTTCTGCGCGTGAATCCCCGTCTCTGTGAAACGCTCGGCTATTCCTCCAAGACCATGTTGCGCCGGGCCTGTCAGGAGTTCCTCCATCCAGACGATTTGTCGGTGACGCTGGCGCGCCTCGGGGAGTTGGTCGCCGGCAAGCGGCCGTCCTTTTCCATGGAAACGCGTTGGCACCGCAGCGACGAGGCCTGGGTCTGGGTCGACATGACCCTCTCGTTGGTCCGCGACGGCACAAGCGCACCGGCGTACTTCATTGCCGTCATCCAAAATATC
Organism: Nitrospira sp.; assembly: GCA_035495295.1. GTDB lineage: Bacteria > Nitrospirota > Nitrospiria > Nitrospirales > Nitrospiraceae > Nitrospira_C. Next base: position 37,296 of record DATJGE010000032.1, read on the forward strand.
GGCGACCGGAAAAAAGCCGAGGAGGCGCTACAAAAAAGCGAAAGCCGTTTTCGGCAAATTGCAGAAACCATTGAGGAGGTCGTCTGGTCTGCTGACCCTCACATCGGCAAAACACTCTACATCAGCCCGGCCTATGAACGGGTGTGGGGACGCACGTGCGCTAGCCTCTATAACGATCCGGAATCCTTCGTCGATTCCATTCATCCTGACGACCGCGGGTGTGTCTTGGCCGCCCTTGGCGAGCACCGGGATGGCATCCCGTTCGACCAGGAATACCGGATCGTCCGGCCGGATGGCGCCGTTCGATGGATCTGGGACCGCGGATTTCCGGTGCGCGATGCGGAGACAGGTAGTCTCACCCACTATGTCGGCGTCGCGCTGGATATCACCGAGCGGCGACAGGCTGCAGAGGCGCTTCGCCTGAGCGAGTCCGCCATCCGAGAATTGCATGAGATTACATCGAGGAAACCCGTTTCATTTGACCAACAGATACGGGAGTTGCTGGATCTTGGACGCCGGCGATTCCAACTCCCCATCGCCGCCTTCACGACCCTCAAGGGAGAGCAATTGGAGCTGACCGCCATTCGCTCTGATAGACCCACGGCGGAAGAGGGCACTTTGCTGCCCAGGTGCAGCATCTGTACCCAAACCTTGAAGAACAACAGCACGATCGCGATTGAGCATCTCGCAGACTCGGACTGGAAGGATGGCTCCGCGGGTATCCTTCTCGGGTTTGAGTCCTATCTTGGCACCAGTCTGATGGTCGGCGGGCAACCGTACGGAACGATCTGCTTCATGGATTACGAGCCCTATCCCGGTCGCTTTTCCGAGGCAGACAAGGACTTTCTCCTCCTCATGGCTCGCTGGATCACACAGGAGCTCGAACGTCAGAATTCGGAGTTGGTCCTTCAGAACCAAGAAGAGGCGCTTCGTGCGAGCGAAGAACGGTTCAGCAAGGCGTTCCGCTCGAGTCCCTACCCCATGATTGTAACGGACCTCGAGACGGGACGCTGCCTCGAGGTCAATGAGGCCTGCCTCCAGGCGTTCGGGTTCGAGCGACATGAAGTCATCGGAAAGAGCACGCTCACCTTGGGCCTCTGGCCGAACCCCGCCGAGGGTCACAAATTCATCGAGCGTTTGAGCGCCGAAGGGTCGCTGCAAAATCTCGACATGATGGTCTATACGAAAAATCACACCGAGCGCCGGTTTTTGGTGTCATGCGAGTTCATCGAATTGAATAAGACCAAGTGCATGGTGGCCGTCGGAACGGACATTACGGAGCAACGACGTGCCGAAGAGGCGTTGCGGCGCAGCGAGCTCGCGGTGCGTCAGGCATTCGAAGAGCGAGAACGGCTCAGCCAGGACCTTCACGACAATCTGCTGCAATCTTTGTACGCCGTCGGCATGGGGCTCGAGCTCACGAAGCAGCGCATTCAGCGCATCTCACGGACGAACGCCAAACGGCTGGAAGAATCCGTCGCTCAGCTGAACCATGTGATCAGGGAAGTGCGCGCCTTCATTTCCCACGTCCAGCCTCCCGTCGTCCTCGACCAGAACATCGCCGATGCGCTTCGGGCGCTCGCCGGGTCATTTACGGCGACGGGAGTAGGAGAGATTGCCGTCACCGTCGACGAGGAGGCCGGTTTTCGGCTGTCTCCGGACCAGCGGACGCATCTATTGGCCATCGCCAAGGAAGCGCTCAGCAACAGCATCCGCCACACGAAGGCGGAGAAACGGCTGGTGTCGCTGCGCCGGCAGGGGAACAGGATCCGCCTCGAGATCACCGACAATGGCCAAGGTTTTTCTCCGGCGGCGCGCCAGGCGCACGGGATGGGCCTTCGCAACATGCGCGCGAGGGCCGGAAAGCTCCGGGGGCGCATCGCGATCACTTCCGTGCCCAGGCAGGGCACGACCGTGACGCTCACAATCCCATCCACGTAAAATTGACAGACACTCCTCCTCGGTCTAGGATACCGGTCCCATCAGGCCCTTCCATCCATTGACGTCGATTCACTGACACCGGGAGCATCATGTCCGATCATCACGCCGTTTCACCCGTTTCAGAAACCGTCTCAGACACCACGAATGCGCTCGAGCAAGGCTTCGAAGCGGTCGTGTTTGCGAGCCGCTGGATTCAGGCGCCGCTCTATGGCGGCCTCATCGTGGCGGAACTCCTCTATGCGTACAAGTTTCTGATTGAACTCTGGGACATGGTCGTCCACATTCAAAGCCTCGAAGAAACCAAGTTCATGCTAGGCGTGCTGGGACTAGTCGACGTCACGATGGTGGCGAATCTGCTCACCATGGTAGTTATCGGCGGGTATGCGACCTTTGTGAGCAAGCTAAGCCTCGACGGCCACCCCGACCGACCCGATTGGCTCAGCCACGTGGATCCGGGGACCATCAAGGTCAAACTAGCGGCCTCGTTGATCGGCATTTCGAGCATTCATCTGCTCAAGGCCTTCGTCGACGTCGCCAATGAAGATACTGAACACATCAAATGGAAAATCTTCATCCATATGACGTTTCTTGGCTCCGCCATTCTATTGGCCTGGACCGACAAGATCATGCAGAAGGACAAGAAGCATTAGCCGCAACGCCTGACAAGGATTCTGACCATCGTCCGGGAACGACGTGCTTCCTTCATGGGCTGGCGTCCGGTCACCGCCTTCTCTGATTGGCTCCTCGCTTCCCGACCTACCGTGTTCGTCGCCGATCTGAATGACCCGTGTCATTCCGGGTTCATTGCCGGTACCGCGTTCCTGGAGCCGGCCCATTCATCGCGGTCCCGGCGCCCAAGCGAATACGGCAGCCGACGTGATCGCAAAAACACTCGTTGAACATGGACGCGTTCGTTATTTTCAGTCCAGAGAACAAGACCAACGGCGGAAGGAGGGTCCTCCGGAGATGATATTTATTGCAGCAATGCTGAGCATCAGCGTCATCTTGACCGGATGTTTTGCCAAGATTCACGAACTCCCGTCACAACCGGAGACTGCCGAACCCCTGTTTGCTCCCTTGCCCGACCAGGATTTCATGGTCGGGCTGGCCGTCTCGGGTGGAGGCAGCCGGGCGGCGACCTTCGCCGCAGCAGCGTTGGAAGCGCTGGCCGAACTTCCCGTTCATATCGGCACTGAGCAACGCAGCGTGCTCGAAACGGTCAGCTACATGTCGAGCGTGTCGGGCGGCAGTCTGGCCACCGCCTATTACGTCACCAAGAAGCCCCCGCGGTCTGAACCGATACTCGGCGCCGATGGCCTGACCCCGAGGTACCGGGAATTCTTCTCAGCATACAAGACGGTGATGCAATCGGATTTCCAGCAGAGGGCCGTGCTCCGCCAACTCGCCTTCTTCCGCGCGTTGAACCCTACAAAGCTCGCCTATTCGCTCTCGGAAGTTTGGGACAACGAGTTTCTGGGCGACATCACCTTCGCGCAACTCTACGAGCGGGAACAGCGGGGCGACATTCCGCGCGTGATTTTGAACGGCACCGTGTACAACTCCGGCCAGCGCTTTGCCTTCACGACGTTGCCGGCATCGGATTTTGATTACGACTTCATCGAGCTCTTGACGAACGAACTGAAGAAACCCAATCGGCCCGTGCCCGTGACGGCCGAAGGCATGGCGATTATTGAGGCGGGATTGAAAAAAGCCAGCCGACAATTCCTTCCTCTCTCCTTCGAGCGGATCGGCGCCGATTACCGGAATCTTCCACTGTCGCTTGCCGTCGCCACTTCGGCCTCCTTCCCACCGGTCGTCGGTCCGGTCACCTATCAGGTGGCGGGCAGGCCGACGTATCTGCACATCGGGGACGGCGGACTCTTCGACAATTTGGGCACGGAATCCTTGACCACGCTGTTTTTGAAGAAAATCCCTCAAGGTTCGTCGAAGAGCGGCCTGATCATCGTCATTGATACTTCGTTCCCGTTCGATGCGGGCGGCCCGCAATTGGATAAGAGCGAAAAGGGCTTTGAAGTGTTCCGTGACGATCCGTCTCGCATCGTCGGCATCATGGAGGAGCGGGCGAATACCTATCAAACGCTGCTCTGGCATAGTTTGAGAACGGAGGGGGTCGTGCTTCCGGACTTCGCCCATCTCCGCATCGAGGTGTTGAAGCATGTCGATGCCGAATGGACGGGCTATGACGACCTGCCGGAGGCCTGCCGAGGCGATTTCCTTTCCACGGTCACGCCTGCGCAGATCAAGCAGGCCGTCAGCGAGATTCCGACGTTGTTCAAAATTAAGACTCCCTGTCACGGCGCCCTCCTTCAAAAAGCGGCGCGCAAGGTGGTCGCGCAGCATCGGCCGCGGATCGTGAGTTTCATTGAAGCGCACCTCCGGAATCCGAAGCCATGACCGACAGCGCCGAAAAGGGTCCTTTTTCTCTCGCCGCGATTCTCGAAGAGGAATATGCGGCGCTTCACGGCCCACTGCCGGCTCAAACGCCGTCAGCCGAGAAGGACCGGTTGGCGGCCCTGTATGGTCACGTGCACAACCTCCCGCGCAAGCGGACGGCGCTCTGTATTTCCGGCGGCGGGATCAGAAGTGCGACGTTCGGATTGGGCGTCCTCCAGGGGCTGGCCCGTGTGTCGTTCTTGAAGCAATTCGATTATATGTCGACCGTTTCAGGCGGCGGTTATATCGGCAGCTGGCTCAGCGCCTGGATTCACCGGCACCCCGAGGGCGTTGCCGGCGTCACGGATCAATTGCGTCGACCACCCTCGAATCCCGAAGATCCGGAGCCTGAACCCCTGAAATGGCTCCGCCGATACAGCAATTATCTGACCCCCAGGCTGGGATTGATGTCGGTGGATACGTGGACGTTGCTCGCCGCCTATCTGAGAAATCTTACGCTCAACTGGCTTGTGCTCGTCCCAATCCTCGCGACCGTGCTGGTGGCGCCCCGGCTGCTCATCTCGATCCTGAACTGGCCGGCGGCTGATCCGTATCCGGCGGTACAGGCGATGCTGATTGCGGGGCTGGCCTTCGGGCTCGTGGCCTTGACCCACCTCCATCTGTTCCGCCCCAGCCTGGACCTCCTGCGTGCAGATCTCGTATGGAAACGCTTCGAGCGGCAGCAATGGTTTCTCATCGGCGGCCTCACACCTATATTGGCGGCGGCGCTGAACTTGACCACCGCTTATGCCTGGTATCGCAACGCAGGCGGTCATCTCGATCAGCTCACGGTATTTGGCCTTGATAGCCGCGGCACATTCGTCTTGGGCGGTGCCGTCATCCATGGGCTTGGCTGGCTGACTGCTGCCATCCTCCTGCGTCGCTGGCGAGCCTTGAGCATTTGGCTGCTTGCCGAGTTTCTCGTCATCGTATGGTCCGGCGCGCTGGGCGGGCTATTCCTGTGGTCGGTCCTTGCGAAAACTCCATCCGACGTGCCGGTGAGCGATTTTGCTGAATGGTACGGCTGCTTCGCCGTCGCCGGCTTTCTCGCCATGTTCCTGCTGACCGCCACCATCTTCGTCGGCGTCGCGAGCCGCTATACGGATGACCACGATCGTGAGTGGTGGGGGCGAGCCGGTGCCTGGATGCTGATCGCCAGCGTGACCTGGATGGGACTCGGGACGCTCGTGGTCTTCGGGCCCGGGCTCTTGTCTTATACGCCCACAGTTATGACGTCGCTGGGAGGCCTCTCAGGAATCATCTCTTTATTGCTGGGATTCAGCTCGAAAACGACAGCCACAGCGAAAACGAAGCCGACGCTGCTCGATGTGGTGCTCGATCGGGCCGTCCGGCTCGCGGCACCCATTTTCATCGCCTGTCTGCTTATCCTCATCACCCTGTTCACGAGCGCCCTCATGAAGGGATTGGGCGCTCTGCACGGCGTGGAAATCGGCACAGCCGTCGGCCTCCAGGTGCCGGGAGATGACTGGGGCCATGCGAGCGTGCTTCACAACAGTCCGCCTTGGCTGGTGATCGAAGTGGTCTGTATTTTCGTCGCACTCTCCGGTGCCATGTCGCTGGTCATCAACATCAATAAATTCTCCCTGCACTCGATCTACCGCAATCGTTTGATACGGGCGTACCTTGGCGCCTCGCGCCTCGCCGACTACGGTCAGGAGCGCCGGCCGAACGCGTTCACCGGCTTCGATCCGAACGACAATATCCAGCTGCGCGACCTCGCGCCGCATGCAGAAGTCCGTCGGCCGCTCCATATTCTCAACATCGCCATCAATCTGGTCCGGGGTGACAATCTCGCCTGGCAGCAGCGCAAAGCGCAGTCGTTTACCGCATCTCCCCTGTTCTGCGGAAGCTGGAATCTGGGATATCGCCGCTCGAGCGATTACGGCATCAACGGAGGAGTGGGGAAAGCCATTACCCTCGGAACCGCCATGGCGATTTCGGGGGCCGCCGCCAGCCCGAACATGGGATACCACTCCGCGCCGGCAGTCACGTTCCTGTTGGCCTTCTTCAATGTACGCCTCGGCTGGTGGTTGGGAAATCCAGGACCGGCGGGCCGCCATACGTTCAACCTCGCCAATCCACGCATTTCCGTTCGTCCGTTATTGGCGGAAACGTTCGGACTGACGGATGCCGCCAATCCTTATGTGTATCTCTCGGACGGAGGTCATTTCGAAAATCTAGGGCTCTATGAGATGGTGCTGCGGCGCTGCCACTACATCGTGGTCAGCGATGGCAGTTGCGACAGCGACCGCACGTTTACCGATTTGGGCAATGCGATCCGTAAAACGAGAATCGATCTTGGGATTGACATTGAAATCGACACGGAGCGGCTGGAATTGCAGACAGGCACTCGTCTCAGCCGCGCGCATTTCGCGTTAGGACTCATTCGCTACGACCGGATGGATCACGGCGCGGCGCCCGGCCTCCTTATCTACGTCAAACCTTCACTGACCGGAAATGAGCCGGCCGACGTGACGGAGTACGCCAGCAGTCATGCGGAGTTCCCTCACGAACCGACCGCCGACCAGTTTTTCGATGAATCGCAGTTCGAATCCTACCGAGCCCTCGGTGCTCACGTCGCCGAGCAAGTGTTCACCCGACCCATCACCAATCCGACCGGAGAAGCCGAGCAACTCTTCGAGCGCTTTCGCTCTGCGCGTTGAACAGACCGGTGCGACTCACGTCCAGGCTGGATTCATGACCCCGTTCGAGGCTCGCCACTGCGGCGTCCATGCGAGTGCGACGAGTGTGATGGCAATGTTGGCTTTGACGGGCTTGACGGTCACGATCTCGAACTTTTCCTGGACCGGATCGCTCGACGCAGCGACTGCCTCGCTTTCGGCTTTGAATTGCGCTTCGAGATTCACCAACTGCTGCTGCAACGCCGCGACGTTTTCCTGCGCCAGGCTGACATCCTGAGACTCTTTCAGCACGCGACCGGCGCCTCGGATGGCGGTGGTGGCACGGCCGATGTTCGCGGCGCTGATTGTTTTCCTGCCTAAAAAAGCCCCAAGGATCGACGCGCCTACCGAAATGGCAGTCTGCATCTGACTGGATCTGGCCTCCGCCTCCTGTTTGGCTTTCTGCTGCTCCGCCCGCCTGATCCGTTCTTGTAGCGCGGCGATCTTCGGCGCATACTTCCCGCGGAGGGAGTCGGCGCGCTTGTCCCGCGTCTCCCTGCCCGATTGCTGCAATCGCACGCGGAAGTCTCGCTCCGACTCTTCGGGGTTCGACACTTCGCCTGTGCTCGGGCTCTTCATGACCTGAAGCTTCTGCGTTCGATACAACCAGGCGCCGAACTCCTTGCTCCAGCCTTCATAGCTCTTCGCCTTGGCCGCGGACGGCGGAAGCGCGGCGAAGCCCGCGTCTACCTGCGGCGTTTGCTCAAGATCCGGCACGCTGATCTCCACGGCCACCGCACGATCCCAGTCGACGGTGATGGCGCCGCCGTCCAGCGGAACCAAGACCGTGACCTTCCGCGTCTTGTCGAGGCCGGTTTTGCTGTCGGCAAAGCGGACCTCAGCCGCGCCGACCAGCATCGGCGCATACAGCAATTCGCTGCCTTCCGGCTTGCTGCCCCGTATCGGCAGAAAGTGCTGGGGGACCTCCGGAGGTAGCATTGGACGCTCCGCTCCGGGCAAGCGGTTAGAGGCCCGAAGCAAGGGGGCTGACATTGTCGTCGTGCCACTGGCCTCTCGCCTCTTGCCTCTCACCCCGTCCATGAGCGTTTTGATCTGAGACCGTGTGAGGGGGCCTCTTAAATAGGACAAACACCAACGGCTCTCGAACAGCACTGGTTCATCCTCATGAACGTTATTCATAAGAAAGATACGGTTGCCCAGCGCGGCCAGCGTCCGTTCCATGCGGCCTCGATCGAACGCTTTGCCCGCGCTCGAGGAGGCCCCTTCCAATCCTTCGAGCACGCGCGCCTTGTCGCGCTCGGTCTGCAGCCGCCCGATGAACCAGGTACCGGTATTCGCCAAGCCTTTGTAATCGAGGTCGACAGGGTTTTGTGTGGCCAATACGACACCGAGACCGAAGGCGCGGGCCTGCTTCAACAGCGTCAGCAAGGGAAGTTTGGACGGCGGATTCGCGACCGGCGGGAAGTAGCCGAAAATTTCGTCCATGTACAACAGCGCACGCAGGCTCGTAGTCCCCGATTGCGTGCGCATCCATCCGACCATCTGGCTGAGCAAGAGCGTAACGAAGAACATCCGCTCGGCATCGCTGAGATGCGCGATCGAAAAAATGGCCAGACGCGGCTTGCCGGCGGCCGTGTAGAGCAACTGCTGGACGTCCAACGCCTCGCCGTCGAGCCAGCTCTGAAATCCCGGGGCCGCCAAGAGGTTGTTAAGCCTCATCGCCAGGGCAAACCGTTCCTTTGTGGAGAAAAACGCCTCCAGATCCATCACGCCGATCTTGGCCACCGGCGGAGATTGGATATCGTGAATCAAGGCGGCGAGATCGAGATCCGTGCCTCGTGCCCATGCCTGGCTGAGAATGGTTGACAGCAGGATATGCTCGCGACTTTGAATCGGGTCGGCGTCCACGCCGATCAAGCCCAAGAGGCTGGTCACCGTCGTGGTAATGCGCTCCTGCAGCAACTCCGCGTCGGCGCGCAGCTGTTCCTCGGGGGCGGCGAACGATCTGAGAATCGAAACCGGGAGACCCGCATTGCTGCCCGGAGTGTAGATCACGGCTTCCGCGGACTCTTTCAGCCGCTGGATACGGGCCCCGTCCTGGCTCCATTCCGCCAACCCCTTTTTCCAGAGCTCTGCCTGCGCATCCGCGTAGGCCGCCGCAGACATCCCTTTCTTTCTGGCGTCGTCTTCAGCGATCCAGGGTAAAAAGTCTTCTCCCTTGAGCGCCGGAAACGTCAGAAGCAGATTGCCGAGGTCGCCCTTCGGATCGATGATGATCGCGGGAATGTTGTCGATCGCCGCCTCTTCCAGCAGCGCCAGACAAAGGCCGGTTTTTCCGCTTCCCGTCATGCCTACGCAGACCGCGTGGGTCACGAGATCCTTCGAATCGTATAACAACCAGCCGGGTTTCGCCTGCTTCGATGCGAGATCATACGGCCGTCCAAGGTAGAAGACACCGAGCCGCTCGAAGTCCTGCGCGTTGCCGGAGCCGGCGGTCTGCTCATTCGTCAGAGAAGCCTTCTTGCGTGGCATCGGCACCTCCGTCGAGACATCAGAACGCGTGGAGGCGCATTGTAGGATGCGGCCGTCATCGCTGCAAGGCCGCGTTTGAGACGTGAGCGGCTGAAGAGGCGGGTAAAGGGAATTTCACCAGACGATGGAAGGCCTCGGAAAGCGGACATCGCCGCTTTCCGAGGCGTAAGGAAACGATCAGCTGCCGCAGGCGACCTTCATCGACTCGATATCATCCTTCATGTCCAACTTCCCCAGATTGGGCACGCGCTGGCCGGGGGCAAAAGCCAGTTCGGTCCCTTTAAAATCCTTCTTTGAGTAGGCCTTCACCCGTGCGTTGGAACCCACGATGACGCTCTCGATGTCGTTGTTCCAGTCTTTCCCGCCCAGATCCGAAAGGGAGGCGAACTCCTTCGGCCCTTGGATCTTATAATGGTCATCCTTCATATCGAAGTCGTCGTCATCGAACACTTCGATATAGCAGTTTTTATCGAGGACCTGCGTTTCCAGATCAGCCGCAAACACCGGCATCGCGAAGCACGCGATCGCCGCAATCATCGGCAGGCCTATCTTCAGAAATCCCATGATTTGCTCCTTTGTCTGATGAAGGTGTTTTGTCGCGGTGTCGTTATCGAAGAATTCCGAACACCCACAAGAGGACCAGCAGGCTCACCGGCACTCCAAGCAGCCACAAGACAACGCCCTTCCCCATTGCTCCCATAAGTTCCTCCTTGAGGTCCTGACTGCGTTCGTCACCGCAACAGGGAAGGCTCCTGCGTCAGCACATGATTCAATGCACTGACCATTCGAAGATGCGCCCGATTGTCTTGTTGCAGATCCGCGGCAAACAGCTCGGCATGACGCTGCTGCAGCACTCTTCCGAAGTCCGCCTGCTTTGCCGCAGGCACCCCGTACAAGGCGGCCAGCGACGTGACGTATTGTCCGCTGCCGGCGGCGGCTTCCTGGCGGAGGTTTTCATACGCCACTCCTGCGAACAGGTTGATTTTCTGCTCCTGTCTGACCAGCCCATCCTCCGTGAACAGCGAGTTCGGTGTTGTGCTCGAGAAGAAGTTGACGGTCGTATCGATCGTCGCCTTGGTGG
>DATJGE010000033.1:0-4120 GCA_035495295.1 Nitrospira sp.
ACCCTAGTGTATGCTCAGCCTATTACGGAGGACAACTATGACGGATGAAATCCTAAAGGCCTACAAAGAGGTCGAATCGGCTGTGGAACGCTACATTCGGCTCCTGCATGACCACGTCAGGATGCTCCAGAACGTGGAACCTCCGGGATCGGATAAGGTGGTGCGGCTCACGGCAGGATCGAAGGCTATGACTGACAGCGCGTCGATTTATTTGTCCTACGCCAAGTATGTGGCCTACGGCATGCCGGCCAGCGAGGAAATGATGGAGGACGAAATCCAGGGATAGGGGTATTCAAGAGGAGATAATGAAAAAGCCCGTCAGGATCGGATCCTGACGGGCACTTTGTGTTTCAGCACGAGCGGGTCAGATGCTGCGCATGAAGTGGGCAACTTCGTCGGGATTCACCGCGCCGCCCATGATCGAGGACAGTGCCACGTTTGTGGACTTCTTGCCCGTCAGACCGGACTCCACCTCATCCACGATCAATTCCACCGGCATCGACTGACCTCCATAGACGCGAGGTCCGCCGATGATCTTCGCCTTGGAATACCCATAGATCGCGGTGGCCACTTCCTTCGCCAGCCATCCCACGTAATTGAACTCAGGCACGACGATCAATTTGACCTTGCTGCAAAGCTGGCGGAGCTCCAGAGTGGGGAAGGGGCGAAGCGACCGGACCTTGATCAGTCCCACGTTCAGACCCTTTTCCTTGCAGAGGCGAACCGCTTCGCGTGATTGCGCGCAGGCACTTCCCGACGCGATGATGACTGCATCGGCGCCCTCTACGTTTTCCGCGGTCAGCATACCGCCCATATACTTGCTGATGTACTTCCGCGAACGTTCCACGGCGGCCCAGACTTCCTGCTGCCACACCGCATGGATGTTGTAGGCCATGAAGTTGGATTTTTGTACAGGGGCGTCTCGTGAGAGCCGGGCGGGAGGATTCTCCGCATCGAGCACAGGAACGGCCCCGCGCCAGGCTTCGCGCGGCGGAAGCTTGATGCCGCGATCCTGCATCCGCACGTAGCCGCGCGCGTGCGTGACGAAGAAGCCGTCGCAGCACACACCGACCGGCAGCGTCACATCGTTCTTTTCGCTGATCGTGAACCCGGCCATGATGAAATCGAACATGTCCTGCTGATTCTCGGCATGGAAGACGATCATGCCGCAGTTCAGGAGATAGGCGACTTCGATGTTGTCCGGTTGGATGGCCAGCGGCGCATTGACGACCCGGCAGGTAAACATGGCCACGGCAGGCAACCGGTGACCCGGCCAGGAGGCAATGCCTTCCATGCCCCGGAGCGTGCCCGGACCGGCTGTGGCGGTGAAGCACCGCACGCCGGCGCGCGACCCGCCGGCAATGGCGGCCATGACCCCGACTTCTTCTTCGCCGCGGTAATACTCCTTGACATAGCCTTCACCGTAGAGCACACCGACCAACTGCATCGTCTCGCTTTGGGGCGTGATGGGATAGGCAACGGCCAAATCCACGTTCGAACGGCGAATGGCTTCCTTAGCGGCTTCGCTGCCGGTGATGAATTCCTTCGTCCTGGGCGCTTCATGAAACATGTATTCCGGCGTCACGACCTTCTGCCGCTTGGCGTCGGCATGCGGATCCTTTTTCCCATCCAATTTCGGAGCCGCGACGCTGGTGATCGGATCACCCTGGGGATTCGTCTTTTGTTGAGCCTCTAGAGCTTCACTCATGATGGCACCTCATTAGGCAGAATGTTGAAAAAGTCCGTCAGCGATGTTCTCGCATCGCGCAGAGGGTCCAATGTATGAGAAACAGTTCGCTTCACCTCTCCGCTCCTTGAGGGGTTGCTGGACGGCCTTTTTGAACCTCCTGCGTGGCTATGCGTTGTCCTATGAACCCTAATGACCGGTCGCGGATCAGCCTTCGCGTTTCATGTTCTCTGGGGAATGACCGAACATCGCTGCACTTCCCGTCCCGGCTGGAGACGGAGCAAACGTCATCGGATTGGTATGGGTTTTCCCACCGTGGACTTTCGATTGCGTGCCGGTAAAACGGACGTTCTCTCCGTTGTCCGGCAGCTTGATACCCATCTCCTCGCGCACCTTCTTGAAGATTTGCGCGACCCGCTTGATCTTGGCGGTATCCGAATCGCGAATCGTGAGCATGGCATCTTCATGGCCCTGCTCGGCGCAAATCGCCATCGTGCAGCAGTTTGTTCCTGCCCGAATCATTTTCAACGTCAAATTCGCATAGTGACAGTGGACGCCGATGAAAATGCAGGCTTCGATCTTATTGCCCCAGATGGTCAAATTGGGATGGTTGGGGTTGATCACTTCTTCCGGATCGATCTTGGGGTACTTCGGCCGGTAATCCGGCATGGGAATGATCATGACTTGAGGAATCTGCGCCGCAATTTCCAGCGTGGCCTTGGCTTTTTCCACCGCATGGTCGTTCCAGGCCCAGAGCAGCAATGGGCCTGGAAAGATCGTCGCGTTCGGGCTGGTCAACATCTTGCGCGCCATCTCTTCGATAACTTTCTCTTCGTTCGGCTCGAGCAGCCCGTAAAACAAGCCCTGACCTGGATCTGGTAATGAAACTCCAAGTTGTGCCGCAGACGGCGGATGAAATCCCGCCGGGCCAGGAACGATGATTCTTTCTCTCGTGTCTTGCGCTGTAGTGGCCACTCCGTTCCCCTTTCTGGATCCCGACGCTTATCCCACAACCGGGCTGGCGAGCACCGCGGTGGTGCTCTTCTCACCGTAGGTGACATTGTCCGTCAGCGCCGCCTTAGGCAACTGATCGATCATGATCATCTTGATCGCGTTGTTCTTGGCCATGTTATCGCAGACCCAGACGCATTGCGCGCAGCCTTTGCACCGATCCACTGCCACATAGGCGGACCCATACTTGAATCCCTGATCCTTTCCCATCTCTTCGCTGTACAGAATGGTGTTGGCTTCCGGGCAATACTGCGTGCAGAGCTTGCAACTCTTGGAGGCACAGATTTCTACGCTGATATCGGCTACGAGATACATGGTGCTCCTTTATGCGCTTATGCGCTGGCCGCCGCGACCGGCTCTTCCACGCGCTTGGCGTCTTTGGACGCCCAGCCGTGATCGACGGCGTAGTTCCACCCCGCCCGCATCACGGCGACATTTTTATCAATCAACTCTTGCTTCTTCTTGAATTTCCGTTCGACGACACTGTCCAATGCCGCGGTACCACCCGAGACGACGAACCCTTTGCCGAGGAATCGGTCTTTCACCGCCTGCTCCAACCCTATCATGTTCGTCAGCCCCGTGATCGCACCGATGCAGCCCATCAGCGCCATGTTGGTGGCGAGGTCCATCCCTGCAACTTCCAATGAAAGCTTCGTCGCGGGAAAATAGTAAAGTTTTGCGCGCCGCTCTTCCAACTCGCGGGCTTGATCTTTGTGCAGCTTCATCGGCCCGTCGTTGTTGATGAGCGCAATCCCGTCTTCTTTCAACCCGAAGTAGAACGGCATCGTGTAGGATTTGCCGTGGGTGATGACCTGGGGATGGAAGATGATGATGATATGGGGGAACGTGATCTCGCCGATCTCGTAAATGGCTTCATCCGACACGCGGACGTAGCTTTCGACCGGCGCCATGCGCTTTTCCGACCCATAAAAGGGGACGATCGTGCTTTCGCCACCGGCGTTGATGACGGCGGTGCTGAGAATGTGCGAGCCGGTCACAACTCCCTGGCCACCGACACCTGCCATTCGAATGTTGAATCGCTTCGCCATAATTCAACCTCCTTGTCGGCTTAGGCCTTCCCCGGAATTGAGGCCGGAGCAGCGGGCTTCGGAAGAAACTCTTTGTAGCCGTACCGCTCGGTCAGATATTGCTTGGCTTCGTCACTCACGTATTCTGAGAATGCGTAGCGATCGTTCTCGACCGTCTTCGCGTCTTCCATGACCTTGTCGGTCGGAATGGCGTATTCAATGTTGCAGGAAGTGTAGGCTTGAATGTAGGTAGACCCGACTTCACGGGCAATCAGCACCGCCTTCTTGATGACGCTCTCCACGCGGCGCGGGTTGTTCGGCACGACCGTCGCGACATAGGCGCAACCGGCGACCTTCGCCATCTGCACCATGTCCATCTTCTCAAACTTTTTGC
>DATJGE010000034.1:0-24928 GCA_035495295.1 Nitrospira sp.
AGAGGTGCGAGAGTGGACGAATCGACATGCTTGGAAAGCATGCGTCTCGGCAACGGGACCGTGGGTTCGAATCCCACCCTCTCCGCCATACAAGAGCCGTGAGAATTGTGAATGGAGCTCATATTGGGAATCACATCGCAATACGACTAAGGGAGAGAGGGTGGGATTCGAACAGGGTTGTGAAGGGGATATGTCCCCTTCATGGGGAGCGTACGAGGGGGCTGGCCCCCTCAGTTAGGAGCGTAAGCAGCGAGAGCATCGGATTTAAACGTGACAGTATCGGGATTTAAAATCGCACGGCAATGATGCGCCAGTTGTCCCAACCGGCAATGAATTTCCGCGCCCGTCAATAGGCCTCAACCTTGTTAGAATCGTATGGCCCTTGGGATGCGGTGGCGAGTATGGGATGTCAGAACGACGGCGCGTGAAGACGAGCCAGGTAAAGGGGCTGGGCCCTGTGCAACAAGACCCTGTGAACCCCGCCAGGTCCGGAAGGAAGCAACGGTAAGCAGAACGTTTTGGGTGCCGCAGGATCACCTAGCCCCGCTAAGCAGAATGCTGAAAACGGTCTCCAACTGCGTTCTCGGTCGGTCGCCCCACTCGACGTACTAACCAACGTACGCCTCGTGGTTCTCCCTTCCTGCGGCCTTGCCTGGTGAAAAGCGCGTCTTGGCGCGCTGGGGTGGGCGGGTGAAAATAGAGTCGTTTTGAGCGTCCCGTGGGGAACGGATAACAACTATGGATTACCAAGTCTCTGCCAGAAAATACCGGCCGGGAACCTTCGACGATGTGATCGGCCAACCCCACGTCGTGCAAACACTGGTCAACGCGATTACGACGAAGCGCATCGCACAGGCCTATCTATTTTCAGGGACAAGGGGCGTTGGCAAAACGACGGTGGCCCGGATCCTGGCAAAAGCATTGAACTGCGAGCAAGGGCCAACGGGGATGCCTTGTGGGACCTGCCCCAACTGCACGGAGATTGCGCAGGGGCACTCGGTCGATGTCATCGAGATCGACGGCGCATCGAACACCAGTGTGGACGATGTCCGCGAGATCCGCGAGAACGTCAAGTTCACCCCGTTCAAAGGTGCCTATCGGGTCTACATCATCGATGAAGTCCATATGCTCTCGAATTCGGCTTTCAATGCGTTGTTGAAGACGCTTGAGGAGCCGCCCTCGCACGTGGTGTTTATTTTCGCGACCACGGAAATCCACAAAATTCCCGCGACCATTCTCTCTCGGTGCCAGCATTACAATTTCCGGCGGATCGCGAAGGCCGAAGTCATTGCGCGTTTGCGCCACGTGGCCGTGCAGGATGGCATCGCGATTGAAGACCGGAGTCTCGCCGCGTTAGCCAGGGCGAGCGAAGGCAGCATGCGGGATGGTCTGAGTTTGCTCGACCAGGCGGTAGCCTTTGGCGGCAAGTCGATCGTCCACGGCGACCTGGAAGCTCTGCTCGGCGCCGTGCCTCAGGAGTTGCTGCGGTCATTGATCCTGGCGGTGATTTCGCAGGACAGTGCGGCCGCTCTTCGGACCCTCGCTCAATTGATCGAAGGAGGACACGATTTACGGGTCTACTGTGCCGACGTGGTCGAATATCTGCGCAACCTGCTCGTCGTCTCGGTCACGCCGCAAGCGGAATGGCCGGCTCTGATCGAAGCCTCCGCCGACGACCTCGTCCAACTTGCGGCCGACCAGGCGTCGCTGACGCCGGAGCAGATTCAACAGCTTTTTGCGCTCTTTACCCAGGCTGAAGACGCGCTGCGATTGAGTGCGCATCCGCGGTTCGTTCTCGAAACTGCGGCGGTGAAAGCCACCCGTCTGCTCCGCCTGAACGCGGTCCCCCCAGAACAGCCGGCTCGGGCGGCGACTTCGGGCCGTCCGCCTCAGCCTTCTCCCGTCCGGGCTGACAAGCCGGCGCCTCCTGCGAGTTCGGCCGGTCCACCGCCGCCGCGGTCCGCCCCCCCTTCGAGATCTGCCCCGGCCGCCCCGACCGCTCGCACCGCTCCAGCACCACCGGCGTCGTCCGAACGGGCGGCGCCTGTCGTCGCAAGTCTGTCGTCGCCGGTTCGGACGGCCCAGGCCATCACGCTGAATTGGGAACGGTTTCAAGAAGAAGTCGGGCATAGTTTTCCGAACGTCGCACCCTTTCTGGAAATGGGACGCCTCGTCGGGATTGACGCCAATGTGGTGACGATCGGATTCACCAAGCAGGCGACCGTGGCGCGGGCTATGCTGGAGAAGGCCGACAACGTTCAGGCGCTGAGCGCCTTGTGTGAGCGGATGAGCGGGCAGCCGGTCAGGCTGCGGGTGGTCGAGCTGGCCGAAACCGATCCGTCCGGTCCTACGATGGCACAGATCAGGGCGGCCAAGGAACAAGAACAGAAGCTCGTGCTCTTCGAGCGGGCGAAGGCTCATCCCGTCGTGAAAGAGGCCCTGGAAATCTTTGGAGCCGAACTCGCCGATGTCAGGACGGTCGCGAACCGACAAGAGGTGCAAGAATGAAAAATCCGTTGGGCAATATGGCCAACCTCATGAAGCAGGCCCAGGCGATGCAAACGCAAATGGCGAAACTGCAGGAAGAGGCGGCGACGAAGACCGTCGTCGGCACGGCGGGCGGCGGCATGGTCACCGTCACGGCAAACGGCGGCATGGAAATCGTGAGCGTCGTCATCAACCCCGAGGCTGCCAAAGGGGGCGACGTCGATATGCTGCAGGATCTGGTTCTTGCGGCGTCGAACGACGCCCTGAAGAAAGCCCGGCAGATGGTGGCCGATCAAATGAAATCGGTCACCGGCGGTATGAACATCCCCGGGCTCTTCTAACATCCGATGGCTGTCGATCAACAAGGCCTGCTGGCTCGCTTGGTTCGGGAGCTTGTCCGTTTGCCGGGGATCGGTCAGAAAACCGCTCAGCGGTTGGCCTTCCACCTGCTGAAGGCGGAACGGGACGACGCCTTGCGGTTGGCCGACGCGATCAAAGCCGTCAAAGACGGATTGTCGTTCTGCCGTCAGTGCCGGAATATTGCCGAAGGCGACCTATGCGAATACTGTCTGGACCCCAAGCGGGATCAGTCAAGAATTCTGGTCGTCGAAGAGCCGAGCACGCTGTATGCCGTCGAACGCGCCGGCGCCTATAGGGGACTCTATCACGTCCTGCTCGGCGCGCTCTCTCCGCTCGATGGCGTAGGGCCATCGGATATCCGCGCGGAAGAACTTATCGATCGTGTGAAACTCGGCGGCGTCCAGGAAGTGATCTTGGCGACCAATCCCACCATCGAGGGAGAAGCCACCGCGATCTATTTGACGAATCAGCTGAAGCCTCTCGGCGTTCGCGTTTCCCGGATCGCCTATGGCATTCCGGTCGGGATGGACATTGAGTATGCCGATGAAGTGACCCTCTTGAAGTCGATCGAAGGCCGCCGGGATCTCTGACGCCGACGGTCCTTCCCCTTTCCCATTGACCGCCTTTTCACGCCCCTGCTATAGTCTCACGTTCTTTTCCTGAGCGTTGGTTGACACATGAAAACAAGGAACTCACCAAAGCGGATAACGCGCAACAGGACTATCGCTGCGAAACGGACCAGGAAGCCGGTGGCCGGGAGCAAGTACAGCGCGATCAGGCGCGAGCTCGAGAAACAGCGGCAAGCTATTCTGGATGAGGCTGGCGAGGGACTCACCAAACGGGAACGGCCTGAGGCGTTTCCGGACGTGAGCGATCAGGCGTCTGCCGAGGTGGATCAGAATTTCTCCATGCGGATCAAGGAACGGGAGCAGAAGCTGCTGAAGAAGATCGATGAGGCCTTGGACCGGATGAACAAGAACATATACGGCATTTGTGAGCGTTGCGAAGAAGAGATTCCTTACCAGCGTTTGAAAGCCCGCCCTGTGACCACTCTGTGCATCGCCTGCAAAACGCTCCAGGAACAAGAAGAAAAGATCCGCAGGTAGCCTTCATTTCGGAGGCTTCAGTTTTTTGACGCGTTGCTGAGCCAACGCCACGCGGTCGGCTTCTTCCGGTATGCCTTCCACGAGGACCAGATAGGTCTCGTATTCAGAGAGGGCGCGTTTGGGATTCGTCGGCTCCAAGAGTTCAGCCAAATTGAAGCGGGCAATGGCGTAATTGGGACGGAGGGTAACGGCTTTTTCAAACGAGGCCAAGGCGCCTTCCTTGTCTCCCAGCTTCAACTGCGTCGTGCCAAGATTGTTCAAGATCTCCGGTGTGTTCGGTCTAATCGCCAGCGACTGAATTAATTCGGCCTTCGCCTGTTCGTATTGTCCTAACCCGAATAACGACTGGCCGAGCTTGTGGTGCGCCTCGGCCTGCCATACTTTGTTCGTAAAGCCGCTGGCAATGGATTTGCGGTAGGCATCCGCGGCGATGTCGTAGGACTGGCCGCCGCAATACGAGAGTTGCGCCGTTTGGCCGCGCGCGAATTGTTGCAGTGAAGGGAACGGTTCTTTGTCTTCGGCGCCCTGACTGTCAACTTGCTGACCCGGCTGGGCGCCGCTTGGCAGGCGTAGGCGGTTCAAGAACTCGCGCCGGTACGGCGAGAACAACTTCACGTACGGGTCAATCGTGAAGGAAGCTTGCAGGAGCGCCGGATGTTCATGCGCGCTGATCACTAAATATTGCGTGGTGCTTTTCTCGTCGCCGGTTTCATAGAGCGAGCTGGAATCCATATTGGATTTTGCGGCGAAATTCGCCACGGTCAAATAAAATTCCAGGGTCGGCTTCAGCAGCGTCAGCGTGTGACGAAGCACCGAGTAGGGCGCCAAGTCGAGGCCGGCAGAAAACGTGAACAGCGTGCCAACGAGCGTTCCGTCCTCATCGAAAAAATACGATTCGTCGCCGTGGGACGGGCTGCGGTCGGCCGGGATCATGAATTCTTGGCCTGTCCCCCAGGTTTTCGCGATGAGGGTGGATGGGGGGTGCTGTTGAAGAAAGGCGGGCTTTCGCTCACAGAGCGTTCCGGGTTTGAGCAGGACCAGGTCGGTGTCCGACGGCGGGAGGTGCTGTTGACGCGGATTTGGCGTCTCGCAGCTCGACAGCCAAACAACGAGGCCGAGGGCGAGGACCGCGACGTGCGGCAGCAAGCACCGTCTTCTATGTCGGCACACGGTCCTCATGCGGGTGACATGGAGAATACCGAAACCGTGAGGCGCTTTGCCAGGTCTGAAAAGCCTACGCCCGCCTTCGTCGGACGAAAGCGGGCGTTGCCGGGAAGGAGGGCTGGATCAATTCAGTATCGAGACGAGTGCCGTCGCTGGCTGTCCAGCATCGCGTCTTCACTCGTGTACCCGAAGAGATAGGGCATGCTTCCGCCAAGCGAGTAGACGGGCCGGTTAAATCCGTAATCAAGCATCTGTCCGACCGGGTGCAAAAGAAATCCCGCCCAGCGGAACGGATTGTCGTTCAGGGGCGAGCCGGCGGCGACGTCGGTGTAGACGAGGGATGTGCTGTCCATCACGCTATAGATGCTGGCCGGCGCGATATACCCGAGATCCGATTCAGCGGCCTGCTGATGGCCCGCGCAGCCCCCGAAGCCAGCGATAACGAACAATCCCACCGCTACGAGTGTCGTCTTCATAAGTCTACCTCGCGTCCTCGATCGAATGCTGTTCCACAATTACATTGACTAGGGGAAGTGTAGCCGACGTTCTTGCATCTGTCCAGAAAAGGGCGGGTTTGCGCGCGGGCTTCGGAATAGTGAGAATTCCGTGCGAATTTAAGAGGATGGTGGGCGATACAGGTATCGAACCTGTGGCCTCTTCCGTGTGAAGGAAGCGCTCTGCCACTGAGCTAATCGCCCATCGATCGGAGTCTAGCACGACGCTTTCGCATCGTTCAATGCACAGCCACCGCCGATTGGCATCCTGCAGGGCGCCCTCTTATCTTGACATCGCTCAAAGACGATTTCTAGAATGCCGCTTCTTCCGGTTTCTCTAAGGAGTCCCTTACAGATGCGCGAAGACATCACGATTATCGGCGGCGGTCTGGCCGGATCAGAGGCGGCCTGGCAGGCGGCCAATCAGGGCGCCAGGGTGACACTCTACGAGATGCGCCCAAAGGAAACGACGCCCGCGCATAAAACAGGGGCATTGGCCGAGCTTGTCTGTTCGAATTCGCTTGGCTCGACGGATCCGCTCCATGCCGCCGGCATATTAAAAGCGGAAATGCGGCGTCAAGGGTCGCTCATTATCAAGATCGCCGATGAGGTGCGGGTGCCCGCCGGGACGGCACTGGCCGTCGACCGAGAGCAATTTTCCACAAAGATCACGCAGGCCCTTGAGAGCCATCCCAACGTGCGTATCCTCCGTGAAGAAATCACCGACATTCCAACCGATGGCGTCTGCATTGTCGCCACCGGCCCCTTGACCTCCGACAGGCTGTCGCAGACAATCGCCGCACTCACGAAGTCGGACCATCTCTATTTTTATGACGCGATTTCGCCGATCGTCGATGCGGAGTCCATTAATATGCAGGTGGCGTTTCGGGCGTCCCGGTATGACAAGGGCGGTGACGATTATCTGAACTGCCCCATGGACGAGCCGACCTACCAAAAGTTTTATGAGGCATTGCTGGCGGCGGAAAAGGTGCAGCCCAAATCATTCGAAAGGATTCCCTATTTTGAAGCCTGCCTTCCCATTGAGGTCATGGCGGAGCGCGGCAGGCAGACCATGCAGTTCGGTCCGTTGAAACCCGTCGGCCTCGAGAATCCCGACGGCGTTCGCCCCTATGCCGTGGTACAGCTCAGAACGGAGAATGCCCACCGTTCTTGCTACAACATCGTCGGCTTTCAAACCCGGCTGACCTATGGAGAGCAGAAACGGGTGTTCCGGATGATTCCCGGCCTGGAACAGGCGGAATTTCTTCGCTACGGCAGCCTGCACCGCAATACGTTCATCAATTCCCCGCATCTCTTGCGTCCTACGCTGCAACTTAAGGATCGCAGCACGCTCTTCTTCGCCGGCCAGTTGGTTGGTGTGGAAGGATACACGGATTCCGCGGCGATGGGAGGGCTCGCGGGTATCAACGCGGTCCGCGCATTACGCGGATTGCCGCTGGTCACGCCTCCGGCTACCACGGCTCACGGCTGTCTTGTGTCGTACATCACCGGGACAGACCCGCGTCATTTTCAACCGATGAATATGAATTTTGGACTCTTCCCGCCGCTCTCCGTCACGGTTAGGGACAAGGAGCGCAAGCGACAGTTGTTTTCACAGCGCGCGCTTGAGGACCATGCCGCATGGATGAGTCGATCAGGGCTTTCATAAGGTTTCTAGAGGCGGAACAACGAGCCTCGCCGGAAACGTTCCGAAATTATGCGTCAGACCTTCGGCAGCTGAACACCTTTTTGCTGGCGCGCCGCTTGGTATCCGCTCCTGTCGATCCTGCCGCGGTGTCGACCGATGCGGTCCGCGCCTATCTGCAATGGCTTGATCAGAGACGCGTGAAACCGGCCTCATTGGCGCGCAAGCTGGCCGCGATCAGGAGTTTTTACCGCTATCTGACACGTCACGGCCTGGTCGGACACAATCCGGTCGCAGGCATGCGCACGCCGAAACAACCGAAATCGCTCCCTCGCATCCTGACCAAAGACGATGCCGACGCGCTCATGACCTTCCCCGCCGATCAGCATATCGGGTCGTTGCGGGACCGCGCCTTGCTTGAGACGCTGTATTCAACGGGAGCACGGGTGAGCGAACTGGTGGCATTGGATGTCGGAGACCTTCATGAGTCTGAAGGCCTCGTGCGGTTAACGGGGAAAGGACGGAAGGAGCGGATTGTACCTATTGGAGAAGTCGCCTTGGAGGCTCTCCGGCGCTACGGTATGAGTCTTCCGGCTTCTCGCGCCGGTGCTCTCTCCCAGCCATTGTTTCGCAACCATCGAGGAGGGCGATTGACCACCCGCAGTGTAGCCCGTATCGTCGCTCGCTATTCGAGCCGGCTGGCGGCCGGAGCCGTGAGCCCCCATACCCTCCGGCATTCCTTCGCGACGCACCTTCTGGACGAGGGCGCCGACCTTCGCAGCATTCAAGAGATCCTGGGCCATGCCTCCCTCAGCACGACCCAACGGTACACCCATGTGGCGACCGATCAACTGCTGGCAGTCTATGATCGGGCTCATCCCAGGGCAGGCCGGGCGACCGCCGGCCCGCCGGCCAAGCGCGAGAAGCGGTAATTCCGTACCTGGCAATTTCGCTGGGCCTCCAGCGGCCGATCGTGCTATGGTCGCGCTGTCAATCGGGTTCATCCAAGCCTGCGAGGAGCCTAGATGAACAAACTTATCCGGAAAGCCAACGTACTGATCGAGGCCTTGCCTTATATCCGCACGTTTCGCGGCAAGACCATCGTGATCAAGTACGGCGGCAACGCGATGACGGAATCGTCATTGAAGGAGCGGTTTGCCCAAGACGTTGTCCTCTTAAAGTACGTCGGTCTCAATCCGGTCATCATCCATGGCGGGGGACCGCAGATCGACAAGATGCTCGACCGCCTGGGGATTGAATCGAAATTTTTGCACGGCGTGCGAATCACGAATGAAGCGACCATGGAAATCGTCGAGATGGTCTTGGCAGGAAAGATCAACATGGAGATCACCGACCTCATCAATCGCCACGGCGGCAGCGCCGTCGGACTGAGCGGGAAGGATGGAGGATTGATCCTCAGTAAACCGCTGACGGCGCGGGCTTGGGCGGAAAGTCTCGAACGGGACCTCGACGACGATGACGCTGAAAGCGATTTTGGATTCGTCGGAGACATCGAAAAAGTGGATCCAAGCCTGCTCTTTAAACTGCAGGGCGACCATTATATTCCAGTGATCGCACCGATCGGCACGGACCGTGAGGGCAACACGTACAATATCAACGCGGATCTCGTGGCGGGCGCGATCGCGGGCGCCCTGCACGCTGAGAAGCTTGTCATGATGACCGACATTAAAGGGATCCGCGATGCGAAGGGGCGGCATTTGTCCACCGTGTCCCGTAAGGACGTCCAGCGGATGGTCAAGAAAGGCACGATCACCGAAGGCATGCTGCCCAAGGTCCATGCCTGCCTGGATGCGTTGGAACAAGGCGTGGGAAAGGCGCACATCATCGACGGCCGCATTCCCCATGCCATCCTTCTCGAAGTGTTCACGCGGAAGGGCATCGGCACTGAAATCACGGCGTAACGCCGCGACCCTCCTTTGCAGAACCGACGGCCCAATCTACTTCGCCATCTTCAGTCGTTAATCGGGGAACGTCATCCTGAGACCGCTCCGCAAGCATTGACGCGGGCTGCAGAGTATCTGACGGCACGCTTTGCCGAATACGGATGGACGACGAGCGGGCAACCGTTTCGAGCCCTAGGACGGTCCTATTCAAACGTTCTCGCCATGAAATGGCCGGCGGGGCGGCCTGCCAAAAATGCACCGCCGCCGCTGTTGGTGGGCGCGCATTACGACACGGTTGAAGCGTCGCCTGGCGCGGACGACAACGCGAGTGCGTTGGCCGTCATGCTGGAAGCCGCCGATCGACTACGGCACATGTCTGTGGCTCGACCGGTGTGGCTGGTCGCGTTTTGTCTGGAAGAACAGGGGCTCTTGGGCAGCCGAGCCTTCGTCTCGGGCCTCAAACGGACCGGCCAGGCGTTGCACGGTGCAATCATCTTGGAATGCGTCGGATACGCCAGCCAGGATGCAGGTTCACAGCGAACCCCTCCTGGTGTTCCCATTCCCGTTCCGTCAGTCGGGAATTTTCTGGGTATTGTCGGAAACGAGGCGTCGCGAGATCTCATCTCATCCCTTGAGCGCAGCGCGCGGCGTGCGGCGCCCACGACGCCGACCGTGACTCTGACCGTGCCAAGCCAGGGCGAGGGCCTGCCTGATGTCCGGAGAAGCGATCATGCGGCATTTTGGGACGAGGGGTATTGCGCCGTCATGCTGTCGGACACCGCGAATTTCCGCAATCCGCACTATCATCAATCGACGGATACGCTCGACACATTGAACTTCGATTTTCTCGCAGGAGTCAGCGACCTTGTCGTCGGCTGTGTGGAAGATCTGGCCGGTGCGAGTGGAGGATGAAGCGGGCGAAGCGGATCAGTCCTGCGACGCATCGGACCGTCGCACACGTGTTCGACGAGCTCGACTACCGGCGACTTGCCAGCATCTACTGCTATGAAGGCGGAGAGGCATTCTGGAAGGCAAAACGAGTGCCCTGTCGCCGTCTCGGCTTGCGGGTCGCCGAAGCCTTGCTCTCCCGGCTTCCCGCCGGGGGGCATAGCCTTTACGTCGGTGCCGGGGTCGCCGAGCTGCCGCCGTTGCTGATCGAATCGCTCGAGCTGCATCGAACGGTGTATCCGTGCAACTTGCGGCGCTTGGAAGTCGCCGTGCTCAATCGGGCTTGCCATGGGCTACCTCTCCGCTTTCATGCGACCGATGCAGCAAACGCGAGAGGAACGTTTGATCATCTTTGGATCGTCAGCGTCTTGAACGACTCGGAGCGGTACCCGCAGCTTGCCGCGTTGTCGTATGGCCGAGCCGTGCCCCTGACGTTCGATCCGGCCGCCTTTGCAAAAGAACGGAAGATCCTCCGCCTGCTTGTCGATCGCTGCCTGCCGAAACTGCGGTTGCCCGGGATCGTCACAACTTCCGTGGAAGAGGTCAATTGGATTGCCGACTGGTGTCACCGGAAGCACGTTCCGTATCGCGTTGAGCGGCGGCAGTTCCGGACGGCGTTGGTGGGCGATGCGATCTGCTTCGTCCGAGTGGGTGCGGACAAGCGGCGGAGGGCTTAGAGAAGAAAGCCGGTTCTGGTGCTCCCGGAATCATCAGTATACTGTCCTGCATAGCGGATATAGTTCGCCGCCGACTCTCTGATCCAGGACAATTCTTCTTCGGTGACCTGTCGCCGGACTTTGGCAGGCGAGCCAAGCACGACACTCTTTGCAGGAATGACGGTGTGTTCGGTCAGGAGCGCGCCGGCTCCGATGACGGAGTCTTCGCCGATCACGGCTCCGTCCATGATGATGGCGCCCATGCCGACCAGCACGCGGTCCCTGATCGTGCAGCCGTGCAGCACGACGTGGTGGCCGATCGTGACGTCGTTGCCGATGATCAAGGGGTGGGTATCATGCGTCACATGCAACATGCACAAATCTTGTACGTTGGTCCGATGCCCGATGCGGATGTGGTGCACGTCCCCCCGGATGACGGCGTGAAACCAGGCGCTGCACTGTTCGCCCATCACCACGTCGCCGATGACGACGGCGGTCTCTTCGATAAAGCACGAGTTAGGAACGGTGGGTCTGATGCCTTGGAAGGTCCTGATCATGTCCGCACGATAGGGGAATCCGTTCCTGCACGCAAGGGGCTCGTTGACAGTGTTTTCACGGCTCTCGTAGACTGACAAGCGTATGAGTCACCAGCTCATTCAGCTTGGCCGTCCCAAAAAGACCATAGGATCGTCGCGTTCGGGTAAAAAGACGACGGTCGGGTTTGTCAATCTCGGCTGCACGAAGAATCAGGTGGATTCTGAAGTCATGCTCGGGACGCTGGCGGCCGACGGCTTTGAGCTCACGGGGACTCCGACCAGGGCCGAAGTCGTCATCATCAACACCTGCGGATTCATTGAAGAAGCCAAGCAGGAATCCATCGACACGATTCTCGAGCATGCGAAGCTGAAAAAATCCGGGGCATGCCGTGTGCTCATTGCTGCTGGGTGCCTGGCGCAACGCTATCAAGGCGACCTTCTCAAGGAGTTGCCCGAGTTGGACGCCGTCGTCGGCACAGGCGAGTTCGCGAAGATCGCCGATATTTGCCGCAAACTGCTGGCCCCGCGGACACAGCAGCAACGCTTGTGGATCAGCCAACCTCCATATTTATACGATGAAATGGCGCCCCGCCTCCGGCTCGGACGATCCCATAGCGCCTATGTCAAAATCGCCGAAGGCTGCAACCGTAACTGCGCGTTTTGCGCCATTCCGATCATGCGGGGAAAACAACGCAGCCGCCCGGTGGAATCGATTACGGCAGAGGTGCGGCGATTAGCCGAGGAGGGCGTGAAGGAAGTCAATCTCATTTCTCAGGATACGGTCAATTACGGCGTGGATTTAGGCCTGAGGCAGGGTCTCGTCTCATTGCTGCGCGAGCTCGTCAAGGTGGAGGGACTGCACTGGATCCGGCCGTTTTATTTGTATCCGCAGCAGGTCACGGACGAGTTGCTCGAGCTCTATGCGGGCGAGGAGCGAATTGCAAAATACATCGATATGCCGCTCCAGCACATCAACAGCGAGATGCTCAAACGCATGCACCGCTTGGGCGACCGTCAGGCCGTCGAACGGCTCGTCGAACGGATCAAGTCACGAATTCAGGGTGTGACGTTTCGAACCGCTTTCATCGTCGGGTTCCCCGGGGAAACGGACGACATCTTCCAAGAATTGACCCGCTACGTCGAGCAGGCGGAGTTCGACCGCGTCGCCGTGTTTCTGTATTCCGACGAGGAAGGGACACCCGCCGTTCGCCTTGGCGGGAAGGTCGACCGGGCGTTGATGGAAGAGCGCCGCAATGAGCTTTTATCAGTGCAAGAAACGATTGCGGCGGCGAAAAGCATCGAACGGATCGGATCGACGCTCGAGGTGATGGTGGATGGTCCTTCGGAGGAGGATGGCCGTTGGCTTGAAGGGCGACATGAAGGACTGGCATCCGACATCGATGGCGCCGTCTATATTGAGAAAGGATTGGGTAAGCCTGGACAAGTTGTGCACGTGAAAATCACGGATGCCACCACCTATGATTTGATCGGAAGAATCGTCGGTGATTCGGGGACTGGCCCCTCTCATCCTCCGATAAGAGAGGCGGACAGGTATTACCGTTGATCGATCTGAGATCCGATTCCTGCCACGGGCCCGTTCGAAATTCTCAGCATGAGCGCTAAGAACGAGTCCGTCGTCCTTCTCGTCAACTGCAAAGACCGCAGCGGAATCGTCGCTCGAGTGGCCGGCTTCATTCACGATTTCGGAGGGAACATCCTCGATTCAGATCACCATACGGACAAAGAAACCAATGATTTCCTTATGCGGATGGAGTTTTCCACGGAACACTTTCAGATTCCCGTCGTAGAGATCGCCTCGGCATTCGATCCGATCGCAAAAGTGTTCGGAATGCAGTACGAAATTCATCCCTCCACGCATCGCACCCGCGTTGCCATTCTCGTCTCAAAGCAGGACCATTGTTTAGCCGATCTTTTGCAGCGCCAGAAAAGAGATGAGTTGTCCGTCGAGATTCCCGTCATCATCTCGAACCATGACACATGCGCTGGCTGGGCTAATCTCTACAAGATTCCGTTCGTTGTATATCCGGTGACAAAGGAGACGAAGCCCGAGCAGGAGCGGCAAATCCTCTCGGTGCTGAAAGAACATCGAATAGAGTTGGTCGTGATGGCCCGGTACATGCAGATACTCAGCGCGGAGTTTCTGCAACAGGTCGGCTGCCCGGTGATCAACATACACCATTCATTTCTTCCGGCATTTATTGGCTCCAATCCTTACCGGCAGGCATACGATCGCGGAGTGAAAATCATTGGAGCGACTGCACACTATGCCACCGACGACTTGGATGAGGGACCCATCATCGAGCAGGATGTGATTCGGATCGGACACCGCGACACGGTTGACGATTTTGTCAGAAAAGGTCGGGACCTTGAGGAAATTGTCCTTGCGCGGGCTGTCCGGCGACACATTGTACGCCGTGTGTTGGTTTACGGACGCAAAACGGTGGTGTTCGACTAAACGGCACGGGGATAGGAAGAATCCCATCCCCGTCGCCTTGAAGTTACACTTTGGCGGTCAGGAACAACGACGCCCCCCGACGATTGACCAGAATCAGCACATTCTCACCCTTCTTCACCCCCGAAGAGACTTTTTCGAAGTCCTTCACGGATTTTACGGGCTGACGGTTGATCTCACGGATCACGTCTCCCGGCATCAGGCCGGCTTTCTCGGCGCCGCTATCCGGTTCGACGCTTGTAACCACCACGCCTTGCGCCTTGCCCTTGATGCCCAACTCCTTTGCGGTGTCGCGATCGAGGTCCTGCACCGCTACACCCGCGAATGCATACTCTTTCTCGTCGCCGTCGGCCTTGGCGATCTTGACCTCGCCAGGCAGCTCGCCAATGGTGACGGTGAGGTCTTTCTCATGGCCGTCCCGCAACACTTTCACCGCCGCTTTGGAACCGACGGCGGTTTTGGTGACGAGGCGCTGAAGCGCCACGGCGTCCTCGACAGCCGAGCCCTGGTACGACGTAATCACGTCGCCCTGTTTCAGACCGGCGTGATCGGCAGGACTGTCTTCCTTGACATCCGTCACGACGGCGCCCTTCGCGTTCGGGACGCCAAAGGATTTCGCAAGATCTTGGTTCAAGTCCTGGATGCCGATGCCGAGATATCCTCTGACCACTTTGCCGTGCTTCACCAGGCTGTCATAGATGGGCATGCCCATGCTGGTCGGCACGGCGAAGCCCACGCCTTGATAACCGCCGCTCTGCGAGAAGATCGCGGTGTTGATTCCGACGAGTTCGCCTTTAGTGTTCACCAGCGCGCCGCCCGAATTGCCCGGGTTGATCGCCGCATCTGTCTGGATGAAGTCCTCATACTGCGTGATGCCCATGCGGCCTCGTCCGAGCGCGCTGACAATGCCGAGCGTCACCGTGGAATTCAAACCGAAGGGATTCCCGACTGCGAGGACATATTCCCCGACTTGCAGCTTCGAGGCGTCTCCCCACGGGATCGTCGGAAGGTCCTTTGCCTCGATCTTGACCACTGCGAGGTCGGTCTTCGGATCGGCGCCCACGATCGTTCCCTGGAATTCGCGCTTATCCGGGAGGGTGACCGTGACTTCACGCGCCCCATCGATCACATGGTTGTTTGTCAGAATATAGCCGTCCGGGGACACGATGACGCCCGACCCTTGCCCGCTCCCGCGGAAGCCACGAGGCTCCATCGGGCCTTGAGGCCCTTGCGGACCGCGGAATTTCGGTCCGAAAGGTCCGAACGGACCATTGGGACCCCCGAAAAACTCCTCCATGCGGTCGCGTGGATCGTTTTCGCCCCCGCGTCCCGAGATTTTTTCGCCGATCACCGTCGTAATGTTGACGACGGCCGGAGTCACCGCTTTGGCGACGTCCGTAAATCCGTTCGCCGGCAGTCCGCTCATCGGCGCCGCGACTGTCGCCGGCGCTGCGGTTGAACCGGTTGCCGGGAAGGCGTGAAACGATTCACTGCCGACAACGAAGACCGTTCCCAGCACCGCCATACTGACCATCACGCCCAAAGTTTTCCGAACCCACTGACTCATACGTCCTCCTTGGTGCTTGGTGAAAGAGAAGTGAGGCTGACGTCAAACCGCCAGCTCGAAAATCCATACGAGGACGGTAGCAACCAGCTATGAGAGGTCGATTAGGAGGGTATTAAAAGTCGTTAAGAGGAGGGAGACGACGCCAACGGCAACAAGACGGTGAATGTGGAGCCTTTATTCGGTTCGCTTTGCACTTCGATCCGGCCATGGTGGGATTCGACGATCCATGCGCAGATCGCCAGACCCAAACCGGTGCCTTTCTTCGTATGACTGCGGGCGTCGTCTGTCCGGTAGAAACGGTCGAAAACCCTTTTTTGATCTTCTCTGGAAATCCCGATGCCCTGGTCGGTAATGACGAACCTGGCGTGATTAGCCTGCGTTGTCAGCGACATCTCCACCGCACCGCCGGGATCCGAATATTTCACGGCATTGTCGACCAGATTCAGAAAGAGCTCACGCAACCGCAATTCATCCCCGAGGACGACGGCGGGCATGACCAGCCCGAGCGCCACGTGAACATTCCGTTCCTGTCCGAGCAGCGATGCCTGCCGGTGGATGTCTTCCAACAGCGACTCAAGTTTGACCGGCAGCCGCTCCATTTTGACTTCACCCATGTCCGCCCTCGACAGGAAGAGCAGTTCGTCGACAATGCGGGTCATGCGGTCGATTTCTTCGAGGTTGCTCTCCAGCACCACGGTATAGTCGCCTGTCTCTCGAGGCCGTCGCAGCGCCAGTTCCGTCTCCCCTTTCATAACGGTCAGCGGCGTGCGCAGCTCGTGCGAGGCATCGCTGCTGAACTGCCGAATCTGCCGGAAGGACGTTTCAAGCCGCGCGATCATATTATTGAATGTGCTGGCGAGGCGTCCGATTTCATCGACGGACGCCGGTACGTTGAGCCGTTGCGTGAGATCGCCGGCCGCGATCCGCTGGGCGGCGAGCGTGATGGCGTCGACCGGGCGCAAGGCCCGTCCGGCGAGAAACCATCCGCCGGCCAGTGAGACCGCCAAGGCCAGCGGCATGGTGACCAACAGCACCAGCAGGAGCCGATTCAAGGTCTGGTCGACCGATTCCATGGACGTGCCAACCTGCACGATATAGAGCAGATTCCCACGGTAAATGATGGGGACCGAGATCAATCGCAGGGGCGGCTCTTTGGGATACTTGGCAGATTCGAAGATCGTTTGTCCTGAAAACGCCACTTCAAGGGCTCGGCGGCTGAGCGGCAATTCATGCTGTTTGACGTTGGGAGAGCGGATCGTGATGGTGCCGGACGGGCTGAAAATCTGGAAGAACTTGTCGATGCGGGCGAGTTCCGGGAACTGCGACATGAGCTCATCCTCGTCGATGAGCGGCAGGAAACCGCGTTCTTCGAGAGAGCGCACGGCGGCTGCGGCGGTTTCTTCGAGCGACTGATCCAGGGCGTCACGAAGGCTGCGGGCGGTGACGAAATAGAGGACGGTCGAAAAGGCCACTAGGATCAGCGCCAGGGCGCTGCCGTACCAGAGGCTGAGTCGAAGACGCAGCGGCATCAGTCAACTCCTCGACGGGCCATCGCTAGTCGGCCTTCAGCATGTACCCGCTGCCTCTGATCGTATGGATCAGTTTTTTTGCCCGGCCCCGGTCCACTTTGTTGCGAAGATAGTTGACGTAGACATCGATGACATTGGTGAAAGTGTCGAAGTCTTGATTCCACACGTGTTCCGAAATCATGGGACGGGTCAGCACGCGGCCGCTATGGCGCATCAGATACTCGAGCAGAGCGTACTCCTTCAACGTCAAATCGATGCGCTGCCCTCCACGGGTCACCTCGCGCGTCGCCGGGTTCAGAACGAGGTCGTCGATTTGAAGGATGCCGGGGCTGTCGGTCGATCCCCGTCGCAGCAACGCCCGGACGCGCGCGAGTAACTCGTCGATGGCGAACGGCTTCGTGAGGTAGTCATCGGCCCCGGCGTCGAGGCCTTTCACACGTTGATCGACCTGCGACTGTGCAGTCAGAATCAAAATTGGCGTTTGGATGCGTTCGCGTCGGATACCCTTAACGATGTCGAGTCCCGACAGCGAAGGCAGCATGAGATCGACGATGATCGAATCGTAGTTGGTGGACAGCGCCATTTCCAGGCCCTTGGCGCCGTCTTCGCAGAGATCGACGGCGTAGCTTTCCTCTTCAAGTGCACGCTTGATGAAGCAGCCGACTTTGGTTTCATCTTCGATGACAAGGATACGCATGGCGGCTAGGGAATAGTGGATTATAGCAAACCTGGCGCGGACGATTCCCACCCCGACATCTCCGCTTGGAGAAAAGGGGTCCAGCATGATATTCTGCCGAGAATCTATTCATCACCGAATCGGGCGCAACACCTCTCATGGCGACTCCGGAATTTTTGAATCCAACCGACATGTTTGCGCACCGTCATCTCGGGCCGACCGATGCCGACATCGGCGAAATGCTGGCGCTGCTCGGCCTGAAATCGCTCGAAGCCTTGACCGACGTGACGGTGCCTCGCGACATTCAATTGGGTCGCCCATTGGACCTGCCGCCTCAGCGCGGTGAGCAAGCGGTGCTGCGCGAATTGCGCGAGCTCGCTGCGGAGAACCGGGTATACCGTTCGTACCTGGGAATGGGCTATTACGACTGCATTACCCCCGGCGTCATTCAACGGAACATTCTGGAAAACCCCGGTTGGTACACCCAATACACGCCGTATCAGGCTGAAATCGCCCAGGGGCGGTTGGAAGCATTGATCAATTTTCAGACGATGATCGCCGACCTCACCGGATTGCCGCTTGCCAACGCGTCGCTGCTCGACGAAGCGACTGCCGCCGCCGAAGCCATGGCCATGTGCCTGGCCGTCATGCGCGGAACAGGCCAGGAGCGGAAGGAGTTTTTCGTCTCCCAGGATTGTCATCCGCAAACGATCGCGGTCTTGCAAACGAGGGCAGAGCCGTTGGACATCACGCTGCACATCGGGCGCACGCGGGCGATCGACTTCGACAATCCCAGGCTCAGCGGTGTGTTGCTGCAATATCCGACGACGGACGGCTACGTCGGCGATTATCAGGCGTTGGTCGATCAGGCTCATAAGGCCGGCATGCTCGTGGTCGTGGCGACTGATCTGCTCGCTTTGACGCTGTTGAGGCCGCCGGGAGAATTCGGGGCGGACATCGCCGTGGGGTCGAGCCAGCGATTCGGCGTGCCGATCGGCTTCGGTGGTCCGCATGCCGCCTTCCTGTCGGCGAAAGAAGAATATAAGCGCCAGATGCCGGGACGCATCGTGGGCGTGTCGAAGGACTCGAGCGGACGGGTCGCCTACCGGCTCGCGCTTCAAACACGGGAACAGCACATCAGACGCGAAAAGGCGACGAGTAACATCTGCACGGCTCAGGTTCTGCTTGCGATCATCGCGGGCATGTACGCCGTCTATCATGGGCCGGAAGGCCTGCGTCTGATCGCCGAGCGCGTCCATGGTTTGGCGACGCTGCTCGCGGTTGGCCTGCGTCAACTTGGCTTCGACATCGGAAGCCAGGAATTTTTCGATACGATTCGAATCCGCCTGACGCAGACGCAGTGCGAACAAATTCTCGTCAGGGCCGACGAACAGGGGCTGAATCTTCGTCGCTATGACGACGATTCGCTTGGCATCTCCGTCGATGAAACCACCACGCCTGAAGATGTTCAGCGACTGATCGAAGTGTTCATCGGCCATATACGGCTGCCGTGGACGATCGGGGAACTGGCTCAGACTGTGGTCGCCACATTTCCCGCAAACCTTGCGCGAACGACTCCCTACCTCACTCATGAGGTGTTCAACCGCTATCATGCTGAGCATGAAATGCTCCGCTATCTGCATCGCCTTCAGGGGCGGGATCTCTCGCTCACGCATTCCATGATTCCACTCGGCTCCTGCACGATGAAGCTGAACGCCACGTCGGAGATGCTGCCGGTAACCTGGCCTGAGTTTGCGCGTCTGCATCCGTTTGCGCCGGCCGAGCAGAGCAAGGGCTATCAGGAGCTGTTCCGGCAGTTGGAGATGGGGTTGGCCGAAATCACCGGCTTTTCCGCCGTCTCATTGCAACCCAACGCCGGATCGCAGGGCGAGTACGCTGGGTTAATGGTCATTAGGGCCTACCATCGGAGCCAAGGCGAATTTCACCGGGACGTCTGCCTCATTCCGGTTTCGGCGCATGGGACGAACCCGGCCAGTGCCGCCATGGTCGGAATGACGGTCGTGCCCGTGGCCTGTGACAAGCAGGGCAACGTCGATTTGCACGACTTGGAAGTCAAGGCAGGCGAACACCGCACCCGGTTAGCGGCATTGATGTTGACCTATCCGTCCACGCATGGGGTGTTCGAAGCGGACGTCAGACGGATTTGCCAGATCGTGCACACGCACGGAGGCCAAGTGTACATGGACGGAGCCAACATGAACGCGCAGGTCGGACTTTGCCGGCCAGGGGACATCGGCGCCGACGTTTGCCATCTCAACCTGCACAAGACGTTCTGCATTCCCCATGGCGGCGGAGGTCCGGGCATGGGACCGATCGCTGTGGCCCGTCATCTGACTCCCTTTCTCCCCGGTCATCCCGTGACTGGACTCGGCGGAGACCGCTCGATCGGTCCGGTCTCGGCCGCGCCGTTCGGAAGCCCCAGCATCTTGACGATTCCATGGGTGTATATCGCCCTCATGGGACGCGACGGACTGACGAAAGCGACGCAAGTCGCAATTTTGAACGCGAATTACATGGCGAAACGGCTGGAGAAACATTATCCGATTCTCTATACCGGTAACGCGGGGTTCGTCGCCCACGAATTCATTCTTGATTTGCGGCAGTTTAAACAGACGGCGGGAATCGAGGCGATGGATGTCGCCAAGCGTTTAATGGACTACGGCTTCCATGCGCCGACCGTCTCATTCCCGGTCGCCGGCACGTTGATGATCGAGCCGACTGAAAGCGAATCCAAGGATGAATTGGACCGATTTTGCAATGCCATGATCCTTATCCGTGCTGAAATACAGGACATCATTGACGGACGGCAGCCGCGCAGCAACAACGTGCTCAAAAACGCTCCTCACACGGCTCAGATGGTCACGGCGTCGGAATGGGACTGTCCCTATAGCCGGGAGCAGGCCGCGTATCCGGCTCCATGGGTCAAGGACTACAAGTTTTGGCCGCACGTCGGCCGCATCGAGGAAGCCTACGGCGATCGGAATCTCGTCTGCACCTGCCCGCCGATGGAACACTACTCCATCTAATCGCCGTCATCTTGCCCCCTCTCATTGCCGGACGGTACAGTAAGCATACGATGAACTCGATTGATCGCCGACGCTTTCTCGTCCGATCCGGCCTTGCGCTGAGCGCGGCTCTTCTTGCTGCGGAGTTTCCGGTTCCGCGAACGGCTGCAGCCGACGAACCATCTTCACCTCTCGACTGGCAGGCGGTGCGCGATCAATTCTCTCTCTCCCGAGAACTGATTCACCTGGCCGGATTTTTTCTGGCCTCCCATCCGAGACCGGTCCGCGAGGCCATCGAACGGCATCGGGCGGGCTTGGACGCTGATCCGATCGGGTATTGGTTCGCCCATGAAAAAAAACAGGAAGCCGCAGTGCTGCAAGCTGCAGCCGGCTATCTTGGTGTCTCGTCCACTGAGATTGCGTTGACTGACAGCACGACGATGGGATTGGGACTCTTGTACGGAGGCTTGACGGTCAAACAGGGTCAAGAAATGTTGACGACGACCCATGATCACTATTCGACAGAAACGTCGTTGCGTTTGAGGGCAGAGCGTACGGGAGCGAGCGTGCGGCGCATCTCGCTCTATGAAGACCTTCGCCGTGTCTCCCGAGAAGCGTTGGTGGATATGCTGATCAAGGCCATACGGCCGAACACGCGAATCGTCGCGGCCACATGGGTGCATTCGAGCACGGGGCTTAAGCTTCCCATTGCCGACATGGCTCAAGCTATCCAGAGACTCAATCAATCGAGGACCGAGGATGACCGGGTCATCTTTTGCGTCGACGGAGTCCACGCTCTTGGAGTGGAAGACTTCCGTCTTACCGAAGTCGGATGCGACTTTCTCATCGCTGGAACGCATAAATGGATGTTCGGACCGCGCGGGACGGGATTGGTCTGGGGACACCCGCGCGCCTGGCCGGTCGCCAAGGCCATCATTCCCACTTTTGACTCAGAGGCGTACGACATGTGGATGAAGCTTATCCCACCTCGGCCGCTTCCGACCTCCATCTATATGACGCCGGGCGGGTTCCATTCATTCGAACACCGATGGGCGCTGGATCAAGCCTTTCTGTTTCATCAAACCTTGGGGAAGTCGCGGGTCACCAGGCGGATCCAGGACTTGAACGAACAGCTCAAGGCAGGGCTTTCAGCGATGCCGCGCATTACGCTCCATACGCCGGTGTCTCGGGAGCTCTCGGCAGGAATCGTGTGTTTCGAAGTGGCGGGGATGCCGCCGGACCAGGTCGTGACCGAGTTGCGCCGCCGCGGCATCGTAGCCAGTGTGACGCCGTATAGAACGCAGTACGCGCGAATGGCGCCCAGTCTCCTCAATTCACCTGCCGAGATCGAGACCGTCCTGAAAGAAATCCACGACCTATCCAGCTAGAGTTCTGTAAGTTACTGATTCGGAATGAGTTTACGGCGGCTCGTCGGCCCCCTTCTTTCGAGGCATTGTGACCCATACGCCTCTTCAGCCATAACGGAATATCACGATCCGCTCCAGAAAGGTTCGCCCGCATGTCTCAAATCCTCAACATGAGCCAAAACACGACTGACGAGGAGCTCCAGCGGCTGACGACGATGCTCCTTTTTCATCTCGTCGAACGTTGCGGAGGACAAGTCCAGTTCAAGCTGGAGGATGCACAGCGGGTGCGGGCCAGCCTGACGACGAAAATGGTGCAGATGCAGGTCGGGGATGAAGTCCGGCTTCGGATTATCGACCGTCTGCCGGAGCTGCGGTAGTTTCCTTTACATTCAGCCTCTCGCTTTCCCAGAAATTAAGACGCGGTCCGCGTGAGTGCGGTACACTTCCACATGCTGCACGTGTCGACGCACGTCGTGATTCCCGATTCGGAGATCGAGCTTCATGCCATGCGATCGCAAGGCGCAGGGGGGCAACACGTCAACAAAGTGTCGTCTGCTGTCCATTTGCGTTTCGACATCAGAGCGTCCTCGCTGCCGCCGTTGTATAAACAAGGACTGTTGGAGTTGAGGGATCATCGAATTTCGGCAGACGGCGTCGTGACGATCAAGGCGCAGCAGTTCAGAAGTCAGGAGCAGAACCGGGATGATGCGCTGAATCGTCTGCGGGAGCTCATTCAACGCGTGGCGGTTCCGAGAAAGAGACGAAAACCCACCAGGCCGACCAGGAGCTCTCGAGACAGAAGACTACAAGCGAAGAAGCGGCAGGGGCGGCTAAAGGCGTCACGAAGGTCGCTCGAGTGAAGGCCGGAGGGCCGGTCAGATTTTCAACGGCCTGCTATTCTACCGACGCCAGCGATCCCAGAATATTGTATCCGCCGTCCACATAGATCACCTCACCGGTGATTCCACGGCCCAGGGGGCTGAGAAGGAAAAGCGCCGTGTCGCCGACCTCTCCCTGTTCCGTCGCGCGGCGAAGCGGCGCAAAGTCTTTATGATGCTCCACCATCCTGCTGATCCCGGACACGCCGCGAGCGGCCAGCGTCTTGATCGGTCCTGCCGAAATGGCGTTGACCCGAATGTTGCGAGGGCCGAGGTCATGCGCCAGATAGCGAACGGAGGCCTCCAGCGCCGCCTTCGCCACGCCCATGACGTTGTAGTGCGGCACGACTCGTTCGGCACCGAGATATGTGAGAGTGACGACGGAACCGCCCTCAGGCATGAGCCGGGTGGCCGCTCTTGTCAACGCCACAAGCGAATAGGCGCTGATGTCGAGGGCAGTGGCGAAGCCCTTGCGGGTTGTATTCACGAACTGTCCGGTGAGTTCTTCGCGGGGAGCAAACGCAATCGAGTGCACCAGGAAATCAAGTTTGCCCGCTTCTTTCCCCACCTGATCGATCAGGTGTTCGATCTGCCCGTCATCGGCGGCGTCACAAGGGTACGCCTTGGAGCCGGGGAGAGTGGCGACTAATTCCTCCACGTTTTCCATCAGGCGGTCATTCTGATAGTTAAAGAAGAGCTGGGCTCCCTGGCCGGCCGTCGATTGAGCGATGGCCCAGGCAATGCTGTGTTTATTGGCCACGCCGACGATTAATCCTTTTTTGCCGGTCAGTAACATAGCTGTGCGCTCCGCGGTTGATCGAAGAAGAGCCGTTTCGGCCGTGAAGATTAACACGATTCCCAAAGGCTGTTCCAGGACAGAGATGGCGGCGGTTACGAAGCTGCGGGTTCAACGCGAAGGGTTGCACGTTGTCGCAGTGTTGCGGCGAATCAACAATTCATGCAAGCACGCGATCAAGGGAGAAGGAAGTAATGGGGACGAATCCGCCGTCGCGCCGAGGCGTAAGCGTGTTTTCGTAGCAAGATAAAGATCCGAAGCATCTCCTCGTATGAATAATGCGCATTTCGCCCACTCGGGTTGGGAAGCACGAACACCGGAACTCCGGCGAGCCGAGCCTCTGTGGGGCCAACGGCGAAAAGCCGCTCTCCGTTTTCGTGAGGGAACAGGATTCGATAAATCGTAACCCCCAGGAACGCCACGGTGCGAGGGCGATAACGACGGATCTTGCGCTCTAGTGCGGCGAGACCTACCCGATATTCCTCCGGGTTGAGTTCGTCGATGCCGACGCTGCTTCGGCTAATAATATTCGTGAGCCCAAGCCCCCATTCGGGGAGCTTCCAATCTTGCTCATACGTAAGCTGCTCACCGATCAGGCCTGACGCGAACAGGAGCTTCCAAAAGCGGTTGGAAGGTCCGGCAAAATGATGTCCCACGGTGGCAGACCGGATCCCTGGATTGATACCGACGAATAGGATATGGGCTCCGGCGCTTAGCCGGTCAGGAAGCGGTCTGGCCTGCTTGGGTAGTACGGTCATGATGACACACCGACTCCAGCTGAGGCAGTTTAGTCAGGCTCGACTATTTTGCCACAGTTCGGATACTGCATCGATGAGGTGTCAAACCATAGAGAGGCTCTCTAAGATATTGATTTATCGAATGTAGTCACTGAGGTGCCCTGGGGGCACCAAGCTTGCTCAACCACCCGCAGTGCCCGTTGAAGGGCACACATTACAAACCAGGGGAGGTGACACATTATGAAGCGCATGTTGTTGGCAATTATGGCAGTGGCGGTGGCGATTTCCTTCAGCGCCCCTTCGTTCGCCGGTGAGGAGAAGAAGGACAAGAAGGATGAGAAGAAGGGCGGCCACGTCCTCGTATACGGTGATGAGAAGAAGGACAAGAAGGACGAAAAGAAGGGTGGCCACATGGACACCTTCGGTGACGAGAAGAAAAAAGACGAGAAGAAGGGCGGCGGAAAGTAATCCGTTCTTTGGCGAGGCTAGCTGGCTTGAGGAGCCTTCCGCCGAAAGCGGATGGCTCCTTGAGTGCTCAAGTCACTTCTCTCCGCGAACCAGTTGCAATCCCACGATTGT
>DATJGE010000035.1:0-26719 GCA_035495295.1 Nitrospira sp.
GGGTCGCTTTGGTGTTCCTCTGCCTCCTCAAGCAAGGCTTCGTCGAGCGCGAGGTTCTCAACCGGCGAAGACAGCGTCAGGTCGAGCAGGCGAAACACAGTCATGCCTGTATCCTTACCGTTAGCCAGATCCACCATTCAACCGCGTAGGTGTGCTCTGCACTCGTACAAGCACCTTTCCCATCGGCCCCTGAGCCAACCGAGCGAACCCTTCCTTGACCTTTTCGAATGGAACGATGCAATCGATGACCGGTCGTTGTGCGATACCGTTGAGCCGTTGCACGATCTGCTTCCAGGTCGCTTGTGCTTCCGCAGCGCTGTAATCACCGACGGCGACTCCGCCGATGCGAATGCGCCGAAACAAGAGAGCGGCGGTATTGAATTGAGGCACAGGGCCGCCGCTTCTGCCAACAACGCTGACCCTGCCACCATAGCCAAGGACCTTGAGCAGTTGAGACAGGAGGGGGCCGCCGACGGTGCCGATCATGAGGTCAATTTTTGTCGTGCCATTATTTGTGAGAATCGCTTCGGCGACATCTGCTTGGTTGGGATCGAAAGCGAAATCGGCGCCGAGTGCCTTCAAGGTGGATCGCTTCTCTGCGCTCCGCGAGAGCGCCAGGATGGTAAGGCCCATCGATTTCCCGAGGAGGACCGACGCGACTCCGACACCCCCGGACGCGCCGGTCACCAAAACTTTGGATCCTGGCGGCGGGGGGGCGGGCGGTTCCGTCCATTGTGTGAGGGCCTGCCACGCCGTCAAGAACACGAGAGGAGCACCGGCCATTTCCTCGGGCGTCCATCCCTGTGGAATCGGGGTCAAGCTCTCGCCCGGTACGACGACTTTTTCGGCCAACGTACCCCATCTCTCGACGCCGATATCGCAACGTAGGATTCCAACCAGATCTCCCGCTCGTACTCCCCGGACGGACGAGCCGACCACCGCCACGTCGCCGATGCCGTCGCGCCCAAGTATGTGAGGAAGACGCGGCTTGGCGGGGTACTGACCCGAGGCCAGAAAGGCATCGGCAGGGTTCAAGGCGGCGAGCCGGATGTTGAGGAGCACCTCGTCCGGTCTCGGGACGGGATCCGGCACCTGCTCGAGCCGAAGTGTGTCCACTCCAGCATACGAGTCCATCAGCCATGCGCGCATCGATTCGTCCTCGTGAAGGAGTGCGGGAGGATAGATCGTTGACTATCGGTCCGCGGTGGCGCCCCGTGCATCAGACGACGGCGTGTTCTTCACTTTTCGCAACAGGGGGATGGACCGGTGCACGGTAGTCTTCAAGACTGCGCTCGATGACACCGCT
Source organism: Nitrospira sp. (assembly GCA_035495295.1). GTDB lineage: Bacteria > Nitrospirota > Nitrospiria > Nitrospirales > Nitrospiraceae > Nitrospira_C. The sequence continues at coordinate 1,307 of DATJGE010000035.1, forward strand.
CGAGAAAGACGCGTAAGCTCCGCCGAGTGCCTTCGCCCCGATCTTGGCCATCCTGCTGTCGTTGTTGTGACGCATCTCTCGAATGTGCAGCTTTATGCGCGAAGCGGCGTCACCGACCACTTCCTCAACGAGTTCCCACAGGGGCGGCTCTGCTCGCGTGCGCTGCTGTTGTGCCGCGTAGAGGCTTGTCACTGAAATCACAAGGAGATCCTCCCCGACGGCTTCAATGCGGTTTTGGCGCCCTTGGTCTTCTTGGAAGGCCTGCCGCTGGGACAGAAGGGCATACCACACGGCGCGCGCGAGCCGTCGGCTGGCACGCTCAACAAAACGAAGGTGCGAACGAACCGAGGAATGCTGAAACAAAGGCTCAACAGGCAACCGCCCGGGCATCCATTGGCGCAGATACCAGGGCACATAGAAGGCGATCAGGCGTCCGATTTCAACGAGGCGCCTAAAACCGGTGATCTGCTCATCGAAATAATTCTTGGCGCGCTCAAGGTGCATGTTGAGCGCCTCCCGCGCAACGAACGGGCGCAAGATATCGGTCGCCCCTTCGCCGATGCGATACATTTCCACGTCACGGACCAATTGCTCGATTCCGAACGCCGGTTCCCCGCGAACCCGCTTGGAGTCGGCTGTTTCATACCCCATGCCTCCGAAAATGGTCTGGGCGTCCTTCAGGAACCGAATGGTGGTTTCCGAACAAAAGATTTTCGCAACCGCCGCTTCGATGCGCACGTCATATCGGTGCTCATCGGCCATGCGCCAGATGGTCGAGGCGAGAGCCTCCATCGCCAGCAGCTCTCGTGCCATCCGACCGACGCGGATCTGTTGAGTTTGTCGCTCGCCGATCGGTCGTTGAAAGGTAATCCGACTATTGGCTCGATCCAACGTCGGCTGCCATGCCTGCTTCGCCATACCGAGGCAGATCGCTGGTATGCTCACGGCGCGGCCGACATTGAGGATCGTTAAGGCGTATTTGAGTCCGCGCCCCACTTCGCCGATGACACTTGAGGTGGAAAGGTGAACGTCGCGCAGTATGATGTGCCCGTTCTCGATTCCACGGCATCCTTCGAATTGACAGCGCTGCCGAACCTGCACTCCGACAGTCTGCATATCCAGCACAAACGCGGTTGGGACCGATGCTTCGGCGTCCTTTCCCTCGACGACCGGCATCCAGACCGGACGCCCGTTTTCTTGCGCTCGTCTGGCCGGCACACGGGCGATCAGCGTGACGTAGCGGGCAATTGGAGCGTTCGTGCACCAGAGTTTCTCACCATTGACCACATAGGTGGCGTTTCCGTTCAGCACGGCTTCGGTGCTGACATTGGCGGCATCCGATCCGGTCAGGGGCTCGGTGAGCGCGAATGCAGAGACCGCTTCGCGGGCGACGAGCGGCAGATATCGACGCTTCTGTTCTTCCGTTCCAAATAGAAGCAGGGGCATGGCGATTCCAATGGATTGAGGCACGGCCACGGTAAGCGCCAGGATGTTGCTCCAGCCTGCAATGAGCACCAGTGCACGACCATAATTGTGATAGGAGAAGCCGAGGCCGCCATACTCTTTCGGTATTTTCATCCCAAACGCACCGATCGAAAACAGACCACGGATGACGGCCTCCGGAATCTTTCCGGTCCGCTCGATAGCGTCAGGATCAACATGGTCGATCAAAAAGCGTTCGAGGCGCGGCCGAAACTCCTCCCAGGCTGTCTTTTGTTCTACTGGTTCGTTGGAGGGAACAAGAAGCGAGAAATCCGGCTTGCCGGCGAAGAGACCGGCCATGAAGCTACGGCCGGTGATTCGTTCGCGGGCTGCTTCAATCTGCTCGAGCCCTTTGAAGAGTTCGGCCACAGGCACCTCGTTTAAACGACCATCTGGCGGACCGGCATTGCGTGGTCCAATTCCTCGAATCGAGCCGTGAAGTGGCGGAGCATCGGTGCTTCGTACACCATCCTGAGCCCGAGAATGCCGTCCCGGCGCCGATGGAGGTCGATGATCGATTCGGCCACATAGGCGATCTGCATGTTCGTGTAGACGCGGCGAGGAATCGCGAACCGCACCATTTCGAGTTCCGGATGGATGGTACGGCCGGTCTCAGCGTCTCTCTTTCCGAACATGACGGTGCCGATTTCGACTCCGCGAATGCCGTAGTCCCGATACAGCGCGACGGCCAATGATTGCGCCGGATATTGGTCCTGCGGGATGTGCGGAAGAAACTCCTTGGCATTCAGATAGACCGCATGGCCGCCGACGGGTTTGAGTATGGGTACGCCTGCGTGGTCAAGGAGATCTCCCAAATACCGGACTTGGCCGACGCGGAACGCCAGATAATCCTCCTCGAGCACTTCGCGAAGGCCTCTCGCCATGGCTTCGAGATCCCGGCCCGCCAGTCCGCCGTAGGTTGGAAAACCTTCGACGAGAATAAGCATATTGGTGATGTCCTGGGCCCATCGGTCATCGTTGAGACTGAGGAATCCGCCGATGTTCACGAGACCGTCTTTTTTCGCGGACATGGTGCAGCCGTCGCCGTAGCTGAAGAGTTCTTGTGCGATGTCCAGGATGGACCGGTCTTTATATCCGTGCTCGCGCTCCTTGATGAAGAAGCAATTTTCCGCAAAGCGGCAGGCGTCGAAGAAGAGCGGGATACGGTAGCGAGTGAGCAGGGCACGCGTCTCCCGGATGTTGGCCATCGAAACCGGCTGTCCGCCGCCGCTGTTGTTCGTGATCGTCAGCAGGACCAAGGGAACCCGGTCGGGGCCGACGCGGTTGATCGTCTCTTCCAGCCGCACGAGATCCATATTTCCCTTAAAGGGTGATTCATTATGCGGGTCGTAGGCCTCCTTCACCACTGCGTTGACCGCCTCGGCGCCTTGATGCTCGATGTTCGCCCTCGTCGTATCGAAGTGAATGTTGTTCGGTACACACATGCCGGGTTTGACGACGGTGGAGAACAGCAGATTTTCGGCCATGCGGCCCTGGTGGGTCGGAATGACATGGGTGTAGCCGAAGATGGAACGGACGGCCTCTTCAAAGTGATAGTAATTCCTGCTGCCGGCATAGGATTCATCTCCCAGCATCAAGCCTGCCCATTGGTGGTCGCTCATCGCCGACGTGCCGCTGTCCGTCAAGAGATCCACATAGACGCTCTCCGCCGGGATTCGGAACAGGTTGTAACCGGCCGCTTTCAACAGGCGGTCACGTTCCTCTCGCGTCGTGCGCCGGATCGGTTCCACGACTTTGATCTTGAAGGGTTCGGAGGGAAAGTTCATGCGAACGACCTCTTGAAGCGTGCCAGCTCCATCTTGAACGCTTGAGCGCCAGAATACTCGAACACGTACCGTGTCATGTCGAAGAGAGGGGCTGGATCCAAATCTCTGAGCAGCTCCGGCTTCCACGTAATTTGCAGCTGGTTGATCATCGTAATGGGTGTCGGCGTCCCGACGACGCCGAGCTCGGTCTGCCCGTACGACTGTGAAAAAATCAAAATCTCTCGATCGAACATAGCCGCATTGAGATCGGTTGCGGCCCCCTGGCGCCGGTAGTCCTCTTCAAAGCGGCGAAAGGCCGGCGAGCGATCCAGCTGCTCCCGGAAGGCATAGAAGATATTGATACCCGTCCGCTGTTGATCATCCATGACTTGGACGGCGTCGGCCGCGACCGCCTCCTGTTGCATCTGCTCACGAGTCAAGACCAGCAGGCGGCGAATCATGACGCCTCGCTTGGCGGCGATCTGATTCGCCAATAGATAGCTTGGATAGAGCGCCTCTCCTTTTTTCCAGATGTTCCAGCGTTCCATTATCGCATCGATGGACCGGTCGGCCGTTTGCACGAGGCGGACGGCCTCGGCATTCGCCTCGGCGCCTTCATAGGTCAGCGTTTGCGTCTCGAGTTGCCGCAGTTCGCGTCCGATCGCTTCGACTTTTCGGGGGATGTACCGTGGCGTCTTGGGCACGTGCAGCATGACGTCGACCGCCGTCAATGCAAGGGTCCAATATTGCTTGGCCGCTGTCGGCGCCTTGTCTTTCTGCGCAATCAACAAAAGCTCTACCGGATTCTTGTCCAGGAGCTTGGCGATTTTGATGCAGATTTCCGGTTTGGGAATTTTGAGCCCGCGGCGGATCAGATTGGCATCCGGCTGGGCGATCCCGAGCTTTTCGGCCAGCGCATAGTCGCTGCCCAGGTCGTATCGCTCTTTAATCGCCTCGAGATACGCGGAAATGTCAGACATCCGTCTTCCTTTCGGCTGACGTTGAGCGACGCTCCATCGGTGCAAACCCTCACGCCGCGTGATGATAGACCGGATGCGGTGTTCCGTCGGGATACGTGCGCCGCTCGAGGCCCATCCAAAATCCTTCGAGATAATCGAGAACGGCGGTCATACCGTCGCGGAAGTCCGCCTTGTCTTGGTCCGTGAGGCCCTGTTGCCCGGAGCCTTCCACTGCTTGGACGGCATGCTTCATCGCCTCCTCATGCGTGCATTCGAGTTCTCGATGAAACGTGAAATAAGTGAGATCGATGCGGGGATACCGCGTCTCTTTCAGGCGGGTGAGGCCCGGAATGAGGTGGTCCCACATGGTGATCGCCATATTTTCGAGGCCAAAGGAAGCGCCGAGCGCTTTCGTATGATTGCCGTCGCTGTAGAGCCGCTCCATTCCTTCGATGTAGTTGCGTGTTGACGCAAGCATCGGACGCGTCAGGGCATCGTGTATCCCAATACCTGCCGACCGAAGGAAATCGCGATAGAGCAGTTCATGGCGATGACGGCTTTGCCCGTCTCCTAACTCGGAGTAGAGCACTTTGGTGAGCTCGTCTGCGACGTCCTCATCCTCGGTATTAACCAGCTGCGCGACCAGGATGCGTGGGAAGAATCTGGCGAAGTTGTAAAATTCAATGGCGAAGTCTTTGAACTCGCGGTCTGAAACGTTTCCGGCACAAAACCGAGTGAGGTAGGCGTTATTGATCGCTCCATGGCTGAGCACGAGCTGCCGCATGTCTTGATGGAATGTCATGGCAATCCCTCCAGGACGGGAGTGCAGCAGGGAATGATTTCTGTTTCGATAATATACCTTTTATATTACCCGCGCAATAAGAGAGTCGAACACGTACTGACCGACCTGAACGGTCATAAAGTGGTCTCTCCAGGCTTCTTGTGAATCAAAATATGTTGCCATAAACTCAGAATGATAGTACTATCCTATCATGCAATCACGTAGAGCTATTAATTTGCACTGCGTCGACTGGTCAAAAGGCGTTGAACCAAAGCCGCAGAGAGGAGGGCATCATCATGATTGAGCCTCGAAGTATCGATCACATCACTCTCTGCGTGGAAAATCTGGAAGAGGCCGAGTTTCTCTTCACAAAGGTGCTGGGCTTTGAGGTGATTTGGTCGGCACGCGACGTCGGCACCGACAAATCATCGATGGATACGGTGGTGGTCCAGTGCGGCGCCGCCCGCATCGCCCTCATGCAGGGACGGGACAAGGCGATGAAATCCCAAATAACCGACTTCATCGAGAAGTACGGTCAAGGCGTCCAACATGTTGCGCTCGAAGTCGACGACATCGAGGCGACCTGTCGTGAGTGGGAAGCGCATGGGGTCAAATTCTGCGGACCGGTGAAGGAAGGCCGTGATGGATTCGGCCCGCTCAAGCAGCGATTTACGTATCCGCTTTTTCCTGGAGGCGGACTGTTTATCGAATTGACTCAGCGTGAACATGGAGACGAACGAGCCAAGACATTCGTCCGCAGCACCGTTGAATCGCTGTACAAGGATATTGAGCGTGACCAGGTCTCTGGGGCGCAGCGGACGATCATTGACTACGACTCGAAAGGCTCCGGTCGCGCCCATCCATCGCTGAAGAAGGCGTCATGACTGTTGCCTGACCGTGGAGGCCCGCATGTATCTCACCAGCAAAGGGAAGGTTCCCCGGCAAGCGCATGTTGGAATCCCCGAAGGCCTTTGCGAAGAGGAACATGGCAGAAACGGCTTTTCTGGCCCTGTATCCCATCTCTACCGCAGTCATCCGCCGACGGCGTGGACCCGTATCGAGGGCCCTTTGCGGCCGCGCGCCTTTGTCTGCCAGTCTCCAGCTTCCGACGAACCCATTGTCCTCATGCAGAGCCAGGACGTCGGTTTGTCTTTCTCCCACCGGACGGAGACCATGCGCTATTTCGTCCGCGATGCGGACGGCGATGTCGTGTATTTTGCCCATGAAGGGACTGGGCGGTTCGAAACGGACTACGGGACGCTGCAGTACGAACCGGGTGATTACGTTGTCATTCCGAAAGGAACGACTTATCGCGTCCATGTGGACGCAGGCCCCGCTCTCTTTCTTATGATTGAAACGCCGGTGCCGATCACCTTGGCAGATCGCGGGCCGCTCGGTCAGCACGCGCTCTTCGACAAGGGAGTCCTGGGCGTACCTGAATTGGTCACGCCCGAACGCGCGGAGGCTGAAGGGTCAGAGTGGGAAGTTCGGATCAAGCGTGAGGGCACGTGGACCCTGGTGGTCTACCCGTTCTACCCGATGGATGTCGTCGGCTGGAAAGGCGATCTGTGGGTGACAAAACTCAACGTCAGAGACTTCAGACCGGTCATGAGTCCGCGCTACCATCTTCCCCCGAGCGTCCATGTGACCTTCCAAGCGGGCGGCTGCCTTGTCTCGACGTTTGCGCCGAGGCCGCTTGAGACCGACCCTGACGCCCTGCGCGTTCCTTTTTATCACCGCAACATGGATTACGACGAAGTCCTCTTCTATCACGAGGGGCAATTTTTCAGCCGCGCCGGCATTCAGCCCGGCATGCTGACGCTGCATCCTCAAGGCATTCATCACGGTCCTCAACCGAATGCGGTAGAAGCCAGCAGAGTCAAGACTCATACGACTGAAGTCGCCGTGATGGTCGAATCGAAGCATCCATTCGCGGTCGATAGGAATATGGAGGCGATGGAAATCAAAGATTATGCATTGAGCTGGAGCAAGCGATGAAACTCGTGACGTTCGTTATCGGTACTCCACTCGGTGCGTTTTCCCGCGTGGGCGTGTTGAGGGGCGACCGGGTGGTGGACGTGAACATCGCCTATGCCAGATGGCTGTCCGATCACGGGGAGTCGCAACCGCGTCGTCTCGCCGACGCGCAAGTGCCTCCTGACATGGCGGCTTTCCTTGAAGGCGGGTCATCGGCGATGGCGGCGGCAAGGCGGGCGCTTGACCATATGGCCACTTTGGGCCCCGCACCTCAGGGCCCGAGCGGTGAAACCATCGTGCACTCCGTTGACGCTGTGAGGCTGGCTGCGCCGCTGCCCAATCCCGCTTCGCTTCGGGACTTCATCGCATTTGAAGACCACATTGCAGCGACCTCGAAAAAACGCGGTCAGCCGATCCCGCCTGAGTGGTACAAATTTCCCGTCTATTACAAAGGCAATCACCGGACGATCATCGGGCCGGACGCAGCACTGGCTTGGCCGCTGGACACTGCGAAATTGGATTATGAACTGGAACTTGCCTGCGTGATCGGCCGGCAAGGACGGGATATTTCGGAACGTCAGGCACACGAGTATATCGCGGGCTATACGATCATGAACGATTTCAGCGCGCGCGACATCCAGTTTCAAGAAATGGCGTGCCGGCTCGGTCCGGCCAAAGGAAAAGACTTCGCCACCGCTATTGGACCCTGCCTTATGACTCCGGATGAAATCGGAGACGTCGCCGCATTGACGATGGTCGCCCGAGTCAACGGCGAAGAATGGTCGAGAGGGCGCTTCGGCACGATTCATTGGTCGTTCTCTCAAATGATCGCGCATGTGTCGAAAGGAGAGACGATTTACCCCGGAGATCTCTTCGGCTCGGGGACGGTTGGAGGAGGTTGCGGCCTGGAACTGGACAGGTTTCTAAAGCCGGGCGATGTGGTGGAGCTTGAAATACAACCGATCGGCGTCCTCAGAACGAACATCTCGGCATCACGGATCCAGGAGACGCCATGACCACGATCACCGTAGAGCAAGCCCTCGCGGAATTGGAACAGCGTCATCGAGCCTTCTACGCCACGCCGGACGTCGAGGCCAGGCTTGCGACGATCATCCGCGCGGGGCCAGAGACCAAGCTGACCGAGTGGGATATTCTCCACATCTTGCGGTCGGCGCGATCAGTGTATTTCGACACGCATGTCGAAGTCGTCTCCGGTCATCACACCTCCACCTATCTGCGATTCGAGTCCATCGCCCGCTTTCCCCAGTTGATGAGCCTGATTATGGACGACATGGCCGCCTGGGTCAGACGAACATTCGAGCCAGGCGCAGTGACCGGCCTGCTGGCGACGGCCTCGGCGGCGCGGGAACTGGCCGACGGCATCGCATACCGGCTTGGGACCGTGATTCCTGTTCGCGTCTCATTAACTCCCTACAACTGCGAGACCGGACGAATTGGCACCGAGGTCACCGTGGGAGCGGTCGGCGCGGCCGACCGATGTTTGGCGCTCAACGACGTGACCACGCGAGGCAATTGCGTCAGCAAGCTTGGAAAGGTCATCACTGACAACGGCGGCCGCCTTGCCGGGATGATGGTCTTTGCCAGGCGGGATAGCGGGCAATTCCCGCTGATGAAGGAATTGGCCGCAGAATATCCCTTTTACTATGCGGCGGACCTCGAGATGCCGCAGTGGGAAGCCAGCGACTGTCCGTTGTGTCGGGACAACAAAGCGTTGTTGTCATGGAAAGACATGCCTGAACTTTGACGCCCGTTGATCTGCGAGGAGGGACTCATGGACCTGGCAGACGTAACCAGCCACATCAAACGCGCCGACCTGCTCCACATGTACTACTACCTCAGGCTCACCAGGGCCCTCGAAGACCGGATCACCGCACTTTACCGCCAAGGTCGGATCGTCGGCGGCTGCTATACCAGCCACGGCATGGAGGCGATTGCGGTAGGGTACGCCTCCGCGCTCGAACCAGACGACGTCATCGCACCATTTCACCGTGATATGGGGGCATTCCTCATCCGGGGGATTACACCGGGCGAAGTCCTGGCCCAGTATTTGGGAAAGCGAACAGGCCCGACGAAAGGCAAAGACGGCAACGTGCACATGGGCGACCTCAAGCGCGGCATCATCGGCTTTGTCAGTCATCTCGCCGACAACCTGCCGGTCGCCACCGGCGCGGCGTTGGCCTTCAAGATGCGAGGCGAATCTCGCGTCGTCGTTGCGGGAACCGGCGACGGGGGGACCAGCCGCGGCGACTTCCACGAAGCGATGAACTTCGCAGCCGTGCGTAGGCTTCCGGTCGTCATCTTCTGCACCAACAACCAGTACGCCTACTCCACGCCGTTGCGCTTACAAATGGCGATATCCGACGTCGTCGAGCGGGCGAAGGCCTATGGAATGCCGGGAGAGATCGTGGATGGAAACGACGTCGCGGTCGTCTATCTGGCGGCCAAACGGGCCATTCAGAAGGCCCGCGCCGGTGAGGGACCGACGTTTCTTGAATTCAAAACCATGCGCATGCACGGCCACTCTGAGCACGATCCCGCCAAATACGTTCCGCGCGCGATGCTTGAAGAATGGAAGGCAAAGGACCCGATCCTGATCGCAGAGCGTTTGCTCATGGAGTTGGCATACGGCGACGAAACCTACTTCCGTGAAATCGCCGAGCGGGCAAAAAAAGAGGTGGAAGCCGGTCTGGAGTTTGCCGAGCAAAGCCCGCTGCCCGAAGGCCCGGAAACTTTGGAAGGCGTGTTTGCCACCGAAGCTGAGGGTTGCCATCACACCAATGGCACAAGGAGCGCCGCATGACGACCGCAACGGTGCAGACGACTGGAGAGGTGACGTATCTCGAGGCCATTTCGCAAGCGTTGGACGAGGAGATGACGCGCGACGAGCGCGTGTTCCTGTTGGGGGAAGATATCGGGCAGTACGGCGGGGCATTCAGGATTACGGAGGGGTTTTTAGCCAAATACGGCGAATGGAGAATCCTGGATACGCCGCTCGCCGAATCCGGGTTTGTGGGGGCGGCGATCGGCGCGGCGATGATGGGCCTGCGCCCCGTCGTGGAAATGCAGTTTGCGGATTTTATTTCGTGCGCTTTCGATCAAATCACGGAAGTCGCGGCAAAGAATCACTATCGCTGGGGCGCTGCCGTGCCGATGGTGATTCGAGCGCCGTTCGGCGGAGGCGTCCATGGCGGACCGTTTCATTCTGAGTGTCCGGAAGGGTGGTTCTTCCACTCGCCGGGCCTCAAGCTGGTCGCGCCGTCCACGCCCTACGACGCCAAAGGTCTGCTGAAGGCGGCGATCCGTGACCCGAATCCCGTCATTTACTTCGAGCACAAGTTTCTCTACCGGCGGATCAAGGCGACACTTCCGGCCGACGATTTCATCGTCCCGATCGGGAGGGCCGACATCAAGCGCGAGGGCAGCGATATCTCGGTCGTCACTTACGGCGCGATGGTGCATCTCGCCCTCGAATCGGCACAGTTGCTGTCTAAAGAAGGCATCGATTTGGAAGTCGTGGACCTTCGTACACTGATGCCCTTGGACAAGGAGATGATCTACTCCTCGGTGCATAAGACGAGCAAGGCGATCGTCCTGCATGAAGACAATAAGACCGGCGGCATCGGTGCCGAGATCGCCGCCCTCCTGGCGGAGGAATGTTTCGACAGCCTGGACGGCCCGATTGTGCGCATTGCTGCCCCCGATACGCCTGTGCCGTACAGCACGCCGCTGGAAGAATTTTTCCTGCCGAAGACGTCCGATATCGTGGCTGCGGCGCGGAAGCTGGCCGCCTACTGACGGCCGTCGAGGTCCTGATAGGAGCGCGATTGTGGCGACCGACATCATTATGCCGCAGCTCGGCGAAAGTATTGCGGAGGGTACGGTCGTCAAATGGATGATTCCGCTTGGTGGCGCCGTAGAAAAGGACCAATCGTTGCTCGAAGTGGAAACAGAAAAGGTCGATTTGGAGGTCCCTTCGCCCGCGAGCGGGGTGCTGAACGAGATCCTCGTGAAGGAGGGTGAAACCGTGGCCGTCGGCACGCTGCTGGCTCGCATCGACAGTGCGCCACCCGCAGAAGTCATCAACCGGGTCGGCGGCGTCCTCGTCCGCCCAGTCGAACCTGGCGCCGCAGGCGAGGAACATCATTCTCCGGCCGTGCGGCAGTTGGCCCGCGAGCATGGAGTGGATCTGAGGCTGGTCAAAGGGACTGGGGCCGGTGGACGCGTGACGAAGAAGGATGTGCTGGACTTTGTGGCCGGCGGCGCACATCCGGACACGACACCGGCCGTTGTGAGCGATGCCTCGATGGGCGAACAAGTTGTCCCCCTCACTCAGATGCGAAAGACTATCGCCGACCGGATGGTGAAGAGCCGGCAGACGTCGGCGCATGTCAGCACATTTTTTGAAGCCGACTTTTCAGGCATAGCTGCCTTCCGCGCAGGCAAAAGCCTCACCTATCTGCCGTTTGTCGTCCGTGCCGTGACTCGAGCGCTTCGCGATGTGCCGATGGTGAATTCGAGCTGGAGCGATCAGGGCATCGTCATCAAGAAGGATCTGCACGTGGGAATCGCCACCGCGCTTGAAGAGGGCCTGCTGGTGCCCGTCATTCGTCATGCCGATCGAAAGAGACTGACCCAGCTGGCGAAGGAGATCGCGGATCTCGCGGAACGTTCGAGGTCCAAGAAGCTGAACCCTGATGAAGTGCAGGGCGGCACGTTCACGATCACGAACCATGGCGGCTTCGGCAGCTTGTTCAGTACGCCCATCATTCATCAGCCACAAATTGCGATTCTCGGGGTGGGCGCCGTCGAAAAACGTCCCGTTGTCATCAACGACGCGATTGCCATCAGACCGATGGCATACCTCAGTCTCTCGTTCGACCACCGTGTGATCGACGGCGCGACGGCGGATCAATTCATGGCGAAGATCAGGCACTATCTCGAACACGGTCATTGGGAGCAAATGTTGTGAAGCTTTCGACAAATCCCGTCATTGTCAGCGCGGTGCGTACGCCGATGGGAAGCTTCAACGGTCTGTTTAGGTCCGTGTCCGCCACCCAGCTGGGCAGCCGGTCAATTGCCGCGGCATTACAGCGGATCAACTTGTCTCCGGCATCCGTCGATGTCGTGTATATGGGCTGCGTGCTCAGCGCAGGCCTGGGCCAGGCGCCGGCGAGACAAGCATCAATCGGAGCAGCCATCCCGCAGTCGGTCGGCGCCGTGACCGTCAACAAGGTCTGCGGATCGAGCCTTCAGACCGTCATTATGGCCACGCACGCCATTGCGCTGGGTGAAGCGAAGATCGTCGTCGCGGGAGGAATGGAAAACATGACGCGCGCCCCCTTTCTGCTCGAGCAGGCGCGCCAAGGCTACAAGCTGGGACATCGCGAGCTGATCGATAGTCTGATCAAAGACGGACTATGGGACGTCTACAACAACTTCCACATGGGCGACGGCGGGGAATTATGCGCGCGGAAATTCGGCTTGACGCGGGCGGAGGTTGACGACTTCGCGTTGGAAAGCTATCGACGGGCGCGCGAAGCGATGTCGACAGGCGCCTTCAAGCGCGAGATCGTCCCGATCGAGGTGCCGCAACGTAAAGGTAAGACCCTGATGGTTTCGGAGGACGAAGAGCCGAACCGGGTCGATCTTGGAAAAATGCGAGACCTCAGACCGGCATTTCAGGAGGACGGCATCCTCACCGTGGGCAACTCGCCTTCCTGCAATGACGGTGCTGCCGCGCTGATTGTCATGGCGCAGGAGGAGGCGAGGCGTCTTGGATTGACGCCGATGGCCCGTATCGTCGGCTATGCCGGAGCGGCGCTGGCGCCAGAGTGGTTCACAATCGCTCCGATTGAGGCGATCAAACGCGTGCTCAAGAAGACCGGCCTGGCGATAGGAGACATCGATCTATTCGAAATCAACGAAGCCTTTTCAGCGGTCTCGCTTGCAATCAACCGTGAACTGAACCTCGACCATAAACAGGTGAATGTCAACGGGGGAGCGGTGGCGTTGGGCCATCCGATCGGCGCGACAGGCGCCCGCATTCTCACGACGCTGCTCCACGGGATGGAAGCGCGCGGCGCCCGCCGTGGACTGGCGAGCCTTTGTATAGGCGGCGGGGAAGCGTTGGCGATTGTGGTGGAACGGTAGAGAAGCTGAAAGGGCCGATCATGCGGCTCGACGACATCAAGACCATCGGCGTCGTGGGCGCCGGCCAGATGGGGCGGGGCATTGCGCAGGTATGCGCGACCGGCGGTTATGCCGTGCTGCTGATCGACGTTGCCGAGCGCCTGGTCGCGGATGCGCTGTCAAAAATACGTGTCAGTCTTGATCGAGCCGTCGAACGGGGGACTCTCTCGCAGCATCACGCGGAAGCCGCGATGGCGCGGATCTCTCCCATCGGAGACAGAGGTCACATGGATCGGCTGTCTCACGCGCAGGTGGTCATTGAGGCGATCCCGGAAGACCTCAAGTTGAAACAGACGCTGTTCGATGAATTAGGCCGTGCCACTCACCGTGACGCGATCCTCGCGAGCAATACGTCCTCGATTTCCATTTCACAATTAGCGGCAGCATCGGGACGGGCTGATCGAGTGGTCGGATTTCACTTCATGAATCCTGCGCCGGTCATGCAGTTGGTGGAAATCGTGCAAGCACGGGACACGTCAAAACCGACCGTCGAGGTCGCCGTCGAATTAGCGCGTCGACTCGGCAAGATCCCCGTCGTCGCCAAAGACGTTCCGGGGTTTATTGTGAACCGCATACTGATGCCGATGATCAATGAAGCCGTTTTCGCACTGGAGCAGGGCGTCGCTTCCGCGGAGGATATCGATCTCGCGATGGCGACCGGCGCCAACCATCCCGTAGGGCCGCTGGCACTCGCCGACCGCATCGGCCTGGACACGGTGCTCGCGATCTGCGAGGTCCTCTATCACGATCTCGACGATCCCAAGTTCCGTCCCTGCCCTCTGCTGCGACGGTACGTTGAATCCGGGTGGCTGGGTCGAAAAACCGGCCGGGGTTTCTACCGATACGAAGCCAGCGGTGAGCGTCGGGAAGCGGCAAACACGAAGACGTGAGGCATAACGAAGAGAAGACGGATTGACCATGCAGGAACGCCGAGATCGATTTCAGACGTTGTCCGGACTCGAGGTGAGCCGCCTGTATACGGCTGACGATTTGAAGAATTGGTCGGCCGAGGAGGATCTCGGAGCGCCTGGGGCATTCCCTTACACACGCGGTGTCTACCCAACGATGTACCGGGGAAGATTCTGGACGATGCGACAATTCGCCGGGTTCGGGTCAGCGGAGGATACGAACCGGCGATTCAAATATTTGCTGGAACACGGGCAGACCGGGCTCAGTGTGGCATTCGACATGCCGACGCTCATGGGTATCGATGCGGATGATTCCCGGGCTCGCGGCGAGATCGGCCACTGCGGCGTGGCCGTGTCTTCCCTCGACGATATGGAACGGTTGTTCGCCGACATTCCGCTCGATAAGGTCACGACCTCGATGACCATTAATGGACCGGCGGTCGTCCTCTTCGCGATGTACCTGGCCGTCGCCCAACGGCGGGGTCTCCCGCTCAAACAGTTGGGCGGCACATTGCAAAACGACATCCTCAAAGAATATATCGCACAGAAGGAATGGTTGTTCCCGCCGGAACCATCCCTTCGCCTCGTCACCGACGTCATCGCCTACTGCACGATGCACGTGCCGAAATGGCATCCGATCAGCATTAGCGGCTATCACATCCGCGAGGCCGGTGCGAACGCGGTGCAGGAACTCGCCTTCACCCTCTACGACGGGCTGACGTATGTCGAGGCGGCAGTGAAAGCCGGCCTTGCAGTCGATTGCTTCGCTCCGCAGTTGTCGTTCTTCTTTAATGTGCACAACGACTTTTTTGAAGAAGTCGCCAAGTTCAGAGCCGCCCGCAGGCTGTGGGCCCGTGAAATGACTCGCCGGTACAACCCCGCTGATCCGCGATCCGCCCAACTCCGCTGCCACGCGCAGACGGCAGGGTGTTCACTCACAGCGCAGCAGCCCATGAACAACGTTGTCCGCACGACGCTCCAAGCCCTTGCCGCCGTGTTGGGCGGGACACAGTCACTCCATACCAATTCGATGGACGAAACGCTCGCGTTGCCGACGGAAGAGGCGGTGAAACTCGCTTTGCGTACTCAGCAAATCATTGCGCATGAAAGCGAAGTGACCGGCACCGTCGATCCGTTGGGGGGGTCATACTTCGTCGAAACGCTCACGGATCGCTTGGAAGAGGGGGCGTTGGCGTATTTCAGCCGGTTGGACGAGATGGGCGGCATGGTGAAAGCAATCGAGCAAGGATACCCGCAACGAGAAATTCTCGATGCCTCTCAACGGTACCAGCGGGAGATCGAGCAGGGTGATCGGATCATCGTCGGCGTGAATCAGCATGTCGAGAACGCGACGGATCCAATCCCGACACTGAAAATCGGACCGGAGATTGAGCAGGAACAGGTGGCGCGCCTGTCGGACCTCCGGAAGGCCCGCGACCCGTTCAGGATGGCAGGCGCGGTCGAAGAGCTCCAAGAAGCCGCTTCGTGCGGAGAAAATGTGATGCCGTACTTGATCGAGGCGGTCAAAGCCAAGGCGACAATAGGGGAAATCTGCTCGGCGCTTCGAGAGATTTACGGCGTCTACCGTGAGCCGGTAGTACTCTGAAGAGGCGTGGCAATGAAGCTCGGCGCATTCGAGATCCATCCCGTCAGTGACGGCCGGTTCGCGCTGGACGGCGGTGCCATGTTTGGTGTCGTGCCGAAAGTCTTATGGGAGCGGTGCTGCCCCGTAGATGAGTCAAACCGCATTCCGCTGAGCCTGACCGCCCTCCTCATTCAGGCACACGGAAAGCGCATCCTGGTCGACACCGGGATGGGAGCCAAGGAAGACGGCAAGTTCCGCAGCATGTTTGCGGTGGAACGCGCCCCGACATTGGTCGAGTCTCTCAAGCGCCTCGGCTTGTACCCGGAAGACATCGACATCGTCATCAACACCCACCTTCATTTCGATCACGCCGGGGGCAATACGGTCAAGGCGGAAGACGGGAGCCTGCGGCCGGCCTTTCCGAAGGCCCAATATTTTGTGCAGCGGGGGGAATTCGAGGACGCGGCCTGCGCCAACGAACGGACAAAAGCCAGCTACCGTCGCGATAACTTTACCCCGTTGACGCATCTGAATCAGTGGGAATTTTTGTACGGGGATACGGAACTTTTGCCGGGCGTGAAGGCGATCGTCACTGCAGGGCATACCCGCTGGCATCAAAGCATCAAGATCGAATCTGAGGGACAGGCGGCGTTTTTTCTGGGCGACCTCATCCCGACCGTCTCGCATCTCCCGCTGCCTTACATCATGGGTTATGACCTCTTTCCGATTCAGACCTTAGAGACGAAACGCTGGGTGCTGGATCGAGCATTGGAGGAACAGTGGCTTCTCCTGTTCGAACATGATCCGCTCATTCAAGCCGGATACGTTCGAAGGGATGAGGAAGGGAAATATTTGCTTCGCGAGGTGACGGCATGGCAGTAGCCACAGCACCGCTGCGCATCCTGATCGGCAAAGTCGGGCTGGACGGACACGACCGAGGCGTCAAATTAATCGCGCGCGCGTTGCGCGACGCCGGCATCGAAGTGATCTACACGGGACTTCACCAGACACCCGAGCAGGTGGTGACCACCGCCATTCAGGAAGATGTCGACGGGATCGGGTTGAGTATTCTTTCAGGCGCGCACAATACCCTCTTCCGTCGCGTCTTGGAGCTGCTCAAGGACCTGGAGGCGGCCGACATTGTGGTGTTCGGCGGCGGCATTATACCGGCTGACGACATCGCCTTGCTGAAAGCGGCCGGCGTAAAGGCGCTCTTCAGACCCGGAGCACCCATGGATGAAATTGTCTCCTTCGTACGGGGAATCCATCCTCATCATTGAGGAAAGCATGCGCACGCTGACGACAACGATCGTCTCGACGTCTGACGAATACAAGTCGAACCGAGCGCATTACGAAGGGCTCGTGGCGGATCTCGAGAAGCACCTTGCGCGCGCCCGAGCAGGCGGATCGCCTGAAGCGGTCGCTCTACACAAGCAACGAGGCAAGCTGACGGCCCGGGAGAGGATCGCCGCCTTGCGCGATCCAGACGCACCCTGGTGTGAGCTTAGTCCGTTGGCGGCATCGGGCATGTTTGAGGAAGCCGTGCCTGCCGCGGGCCTCATTACCGGAGTCGGGTATGTCTGCGGGCGGCCCTGCGTCATTGCCGCGAATGATGCCACCGTGAAAGGCGGCACCTATTTCCCGATCACGATCAGGAAGCATCTCCGTGCCCAGGAAATTGCGCTCGAGAACCGTCTGCCTGCGATCTATCTCGTCGATTCCGGAGGCGTCTTCCTACCGGCACAGGCCGACGTGTTTGCCGACAAAGAACACTTCGGGCGCATTTTTTACAACCAGGCACGAATGTCCGCCTTGGGCATTCCGCAAATAGCCGTCGTCATGGGCATGTGCACGGCCGGCGGCGCCTATGTACCCGCCATGGCCGATGAAAATATCATCGTGAAAGGCACCGGCACGATCTATTTGGCCGGGCCGCCCCTTGTCAAAGCAGCGACCGGAGAAGAGGTCACTACGGAGGAGTTGGGCGGGGCCGATCTCCATACGCGATTGTCCGGCGTGAGCGATCATCTCGCGGACAACGATCAGGACGCCCTTGAGATCTGCCGCTCAATCATCGAGACGCTCCCGCGGCGGCCGGTCGTTCGCAAGCGAGGACCCGTGGAAGAGCCTCGGTATCCGGCGAGCGAACTCTACGGGCTCATTCCGAGCAACCCTCGCGTCACTTTTGACGCACGAGAGGTCATCGCTCGTCTCGTGGACGGAAGTCAGTTTCATGAATTCAAGGCGCCTTACGGCCGGACGCTCACATGCGGGTTTGCCCGTTGGACTGGGCATGAGATCGGCATCGTCGCAAATAATGGAGTGCTCCTGTCGGAGGCCGCGTTGAAGGGCGCACATTTCGTACAACTCTGTGCGCAACGGCGCCTTCCGCTCATTTTTCTGCAGAACATCACGGGCTTCATGGTCGGGAAAGACTACGAAGCGAGGGGCATCATCAAGGACGGCGCGAAAATGGTCCAGGCCGTCGCCTGCGCCGACGTTCCGAAGTTCACCGTCATCATCGGTGCTTCTCATGGGGCAGGCAATTATGCCATGTGCGGACGCGCCTACGGTCCGAGATTTCTGTTCCTCTGGCCTAACGCACGTACCTCCGTGATGGGTGCGCAACAGGCGGCGCACGTCCTGCTTACGGTGAAGCAGCAGCAGCGAGCCCGCGAACAGGCGGAGTTCTCTGATGTTGACCAACGCAAAATTCGAGACTCGACGCTCGCTCAATATGAGCGCGAAGGCAGCGCGTTGTTCAGCACAGCTCGACTCTGGGACGACGGCATCATCGATCCTCTGGAGACCAGATCCATTCTCGGACTGTGCCTCGACGTGGCGATGACGGTCCCGATTCCACGGTCCTCCGCTCCAGTGTTCCGCATGTGAGGAAATGCCAAAGGCGCCGATGTCGATCCTCGTTCACTGCGAAAAGGGCATAGGCCGCGTGACATTGAACCGTCCGGACCGGCGGAATGCCTTCGATGCGGCTATGGTGGACGAGATCCGCCAGGCGTTCGAGAGGCTCGGAAAGGAGCGCTCAATCCGCGTGATCGTATTGACCGGTGCTGGGGAGATCTTTTGCGCCGGCGCGGACCTTCATTGGATGGGGCCTGATAGGGCGGTGTCCGCTGCCAAAGGCCGGCAGGATGCGAAACAGTTAATGAAGATGTTCCGAACGATCAACGACTGCTCCTGTCCGGTCATCGGGCGAATCCAGGGCGCCGCATACGGTGGAGGGATCGGCCTCATCGCCGTGTGCGATATCGCCCTGGCGGCTGCGGACTCCGCCTTCGCGTTCAGTGAAGTCCGTCTTGGACTCGTTCCGGCGATCATCGCTCCGTTGATCTTGCGGAAGACCGGGGAGTCCTTCACCCGCCGGTTTTGCCTCACCGGTGAATCATTCTCAGCGACAACGGCGAGGGAAGCGGGTCTCATTCACGAGGTGGTCGACCGGGCTGCCCTTGACGTGCACGTCACCGCATTGGCGGAACACATGGCGCTCGTCGCCCCGCAGGCGGCACGCGACACCAAGGCCCTGTTGCGCCGACTCGGACAGTTATCAATGGAAGAGGCATGGAAGCTCTGCGTGGATGCCAATGTTCGAGCCCGTCTTTCAGAGGAAGCGCAGGAAGGCATTCGGTCCTTCCGAGACCGGCGGGCACCTGTGTGGGATTGATGCGACAAAAGGCGGTTACCAGAGGACCTCACGCGCGGTCACCCAGCAATGGCGACCGCATCGCCCCATTAGCCATTCGGATTACGGAGGTCGGTCCCAGAGACGGATTACAAAATGAATCCAGCACCGTCTCAACGGAGGCGAAGGTGTCGTTCGTGAATGCGCTCTCATTGACGGGCGTGGCGGAGATCGAAACAGGCTCCTTCGTCTCATCTCGAGCAGTTCCGCAATTGGCGGACTCCGACGAAGTCTTCAAACGGATCGAGCGCCGTCCTGGCGTGCTGTATTCCGCGCTCGTACCGAACGAACGCGGCTTGGCACGTGCCAGGGCCGCCGCAGTCGATAAGATCGCGGTCTTCACCGCGGCCTCCGACACGTTCACTCAACGAAACATCAATTGTACGGTGCGTGAATCGATCGAACGGTTCAAGCCGCTCGTCTCGCAGGCGAAAAAAGACGGCATGGCGGTCCGGGGCTACATCTCGACGGCGACCCATTGTCCATTCGAGGGCGCCGTCCCTGCGTCTCGAGTCGCGCAGGTGATGCAGAGGCTGTTGGATCTCGGCGTCGAGGAAATCTCGTTGGGGGACACGATCGGAAAAGCGGCTCCGCATCACGTCAGAAGCTTATTGGACCAGATCAGGCGACACATCGGCGGCGCGGCACTCTCGCTTCACTTCCACGATACCTATGGGATGGCCATCGCCAACGTGCTGACTGCTTGGACGGAATACGGCATCGCGTCATTCGACACCTCTGCTGGAGGTCTCGGCGGCTGCCCATATGCGCCCGGTGCTTCGGGCAATGCGGCGACGGAAGACGTCGTCTATGCGCTGAGAGCCTCTGGCGCCGCCATCAATGTTGACGAACGGGCCGTCGTGCATGCGGTTCGACAGTTAGGCCAAGTGCTGAACCGCCCGTTGTCGTCACGGCTTTCGCAGCTGCAACAGCATCGTGGAATCTATGAGGCTGTACGGTGACGCTCTCTGCCGTGACAGTCAGGAATCAGCAAGGACAGGTGGGCGGGCTTATTGAGCATCTGCGCTCTGGCAACATCAGGGCACTGTCCCGCCTTATTACGTTGATCGAATGTCAGCACCAGGACGGGATTGAAGGGCTGCGGCTGTTGTCTTCGGTGCCTCCGTCCTTGCTCATCGGTATCACCGGCTATCCAGGAGCGGGAAAGAGCACGCTGATCAATGCCTTGATCAAGGCCTATCGGCAACTGGGACTGAAGGTGGCCGTTCTGGCAGTGGATGTCAGCAGCGCCAGGACCGGTGGAGCATTGTTGGGAGATCGCATCAGGATGCACGAACATGTGCTCGACCCCGGCGTGTACATCAGGAGCATGGCAACGCGCGGCCATCAAGGCGGTCTTGCGCGTATGACAGCGGAGGCCGGCCAAGCCTTGGCAGGAGCAGGCTACGAAGTCGTCCTCATCGAAACCGTCGGCGTGGGGCAGAACGAGACAGAGATTGTGAACATTACGCCTACTGTCGTCGCGGTGGTCGCGCCGGGCCTTGGAGATGAAGTGCAGGCGATGAAAGCCGGTCTGCTGGAAATGGCCGACATCGTCGTGGTCAATAAATCTGACGCTCCCGGTGCGGCGCAAACCGTCCGTGACCTACGAGAATGGTGTCCCGTCGTCATCGGGACCGTCGCCACGACCGGCGAAGGGCTGACCGAACTTGTGGCAGCAATCGGGGCACAGCAAACGAAAGGGGCTGCCCGATCATCGCGGTAATGGTCTTAGGATCATTGAGGACACCGACCGGCATCAGTCGTCGTTGGCATATGGAACTGCAGCATGGAGGACGTCATGAATCACCAGCTGCTCACGATTTCTCACCACGTCGCCCGTATCACCCTGCACAACCCGCCGGCGAATACGCTCACCGGATCAGTGCTGAAACAGCTCGACCAGGTCCTGAGCGACATCGAACAGGACGACTATGTCCGAGCGGTCATCGTGACGGGTTCCGGCAGATTTTTTTGCGCCGGCGCCGACATACATGAACTCACGCGGTTGACCACTCCCCATGCGGGGACTGAATTCGCCCTCCAGGGACAGGCGCTGTGCAATCACATTGAACGGTGCGATAAGCCGATTCTCGCCGCCATTAATGGCATCTGCCTCGGTGGAGGTCTGGAACTCGCGTTGTCTTGCCATCTGCGCGTGGCGGCGGCCGGCGTCATGCTGGGATTGCCGGAAATCAAGCTGGCGCTGATCCCAGGGTTTGGCGGCACCCAACGGTTGTCGCGGGTCGTCGGCGCCTCGAAAGCCGCAGAAATGCTCCTGACGGGAGAAAGCGTGACGGCCGAGGAGGCCATCACAATCGGCCTGCTCAGCCGGGTCGTTCCTGCGAACCAACTGATGGCCCAGGCTGACAGCATCGCGTCGATGATTGCGGCGCGCGGGACGGCCGCCGTTCACGCGGTGCTTCACGCCATGAGGGGAGGACTCGATATTCCCCTCTCCGAGGGCCTCGTCAGGGAAGCCGAATTGTTCGGTCATCTCTGTGCGACGCCCGATAAACGCGAAGCCGTTCAGGCCTTCATTGAAAAGCGACAGGCGAGAATGGCGCACACCGGAGGATAACTGTTGACGGGTCTGATGTGCGGAGGAGGGATTTCAGATGCTTGCAAGTCGCCTGGCTCAATATGGCCGCTCGTTGACGTACGACGACCTCAGTGAGGCGGCCGTCCATGAGGTGAAGCGGCGCGTGCTGGATAGCCTCGGCTGCGCGCTTGGCGCCTGGAACGCTCCGCCCTGCCGCTTCGCACGTCAGTTTGCGGAACAAGTCAAAATGACGGGCGGCGCGACGATCTGGGGCACCAGCCATAAAACCCTTCCTGATCTGGCCGCGTTCGCCAACGGTGCGTTGGTCAGATATTTCGATTTCAATGATACCTATCTTGCCAAGGAGCCAGCCCATCCTTCAGACAACATCCCTGCCGTGTTGGCGGCTGCCGAGTCGAGCGGCGCCTCAGGCAAACAGGTGATACAAGCCATCGTACTCGCCTACGAGGTCCAATGCCGGTTGTGCGATGCGGCGGCGCTCCGTCCTCGCGGATGGGATCATGTGACGTACGGTCCGTTTTCGTCAGCGCTTGCCGCGGCCAAGGTGATGAAGCTGTCGGAAACGGAAACACGCCATGCCGTCAACCTCGCCGGCGTATCCAACATCGCCCTTCGCCAGACCCGCGTCGGCGATCTTTCCATGTGGAAGGCCTGCGCGTTTTCGAACGCGGCGCGCAACGGCTTGTTTGCCGCCCGATTGGCTCAGTTCGGCATGACTGGCCCCTCTCCCATTTTTGAAGGAGAGAAGGGCTTCATGAAACTCGTCTCCGGACAGTTCGAACTTCCCGTATTAGCTGCCGAGAAAGATGACGCCTCCGTCACGTCCGACCGCCAGGCGCCCCGGTTCAAAATCCTCGATACCTATATCAAGCATTATCCGGTCGAATATCATGCGCAAACCGCCGTCGAGGCGGCGTTGGAATTGCGCGCCGAATTGCTTCAGGCGGAAGGGGAGCGAGCCATCGGCGATGTGTCCGACATCGAGATCGGCAGCTATGACGTCGCCATCGAAATCATCGGCCGCGAGCCCGAAAAATGGCAGCCGACGACGAGAGAAACGGCCGACCACAGCTTTCCGTATTGCGTCGCCGTCGCGCTGCAGGACGGCCAGGTGTCGCTGCAATCATTTTCTCCGAAGCGCCTACAAGATTCGACCTTGCGTGAAATGATGAAGAAGGTCCGCGTCGTGCGCGACGCCGACTTTGTCGAACGCTATCCCGACACCATGCCGACCCGCATTACGGTCAGGACGAGGGAAGGCAGGACCTATACGAAACACAAGGACCTACCGCTGGGCCATCCCGGCAATCCGATGTCCGACCAGGAAGTCGAAGCCAAGTTCAGAGGCTTGGCCGCGCGACGGCTCGGTCGCACGAACGCGGACCGCCTGATTGGACTCATATGGAAACTGGATCGACTGACCGATGCTGCAGTGCTGATGCCTCTGATGAGGATGAACGGTTGACACGATGACAGCGGAACCGACAAAAGCCGCACGTCTGCAGACACTGCTGACCACGAGCACCATCCCGATTCCCGGGGCATTCAATGCGTTGGTTGCGATGCAGGTTGAGCGGGCCGGTTATGAAGCGGTGTATGTCTCGGGCGCGGCATTGTCGGCCTGTCGTGGCGTCCCGGACATCGGTCTTCTCGGACTCGCCGAGGTGGCCGACGAAGCCGGCAGGATTGCGCGATCCGTCTCGATTCCGACCATCGTCGATGCCGACACGGGCTACGGAGGTCCGGCGGCTGTTCGGGACGCGGTCAGCGTCTTTGAGCAGGCCGGGCTCGCCGGTATGCAGATCGAGGACCAAGAGTCGGCGAAGAAATGCGGCCATCTTTCGGGGAAACGGCTGATACCGGTGGATGAGATGACGTCAAAGATCGAGGCGGCGGTCGCAGGCAAAACCGATCGGCACTTCATGATTGTTGCCAGGAGCGACGCGCGCTCCGTCGAGGGATTCGACGGCGCCGTGCGCCGCGCCAAGGCCTATGCGGAGGCAGGCGCCGATGCGCTTTTTCCCGAGGCCTTGGAGTCGGCCGATGAATTCCAACAGTTTGCCCGGCGCATGCGGGACGGCGGCATCACGATCCCATTGGTGGCCAACATGACCGAATTCGGCAAAACCCCGCTGTTGAGCTGCGCCGAATTTGGCTCGATGGGCTATGGCGGCGTCTTGTTTCCCGTTACTGCTTTACGAACGGCGCTCAGAGCCATCGAAGGGCTGCTGGCGGAACTGAAGCTGTTCGGCACCCAACGCGATCGACTGCATCACATGATGACACGGCAAGAATTGTATGGGCTGCTTCGCTATCCCGAACCTCTGGAAACCGTCGGGAGGAACCATGAGCACCGCAATGAGCGAGTCACCGGCACGTGACACCCAACATCCTGGCTACAGTCCCGGCCTTGAAGGCGTGATCGCCGGAGAATCGACGCTCTGCCTGGTCGACGAGGGAGAGTCCGGACTCTTGTACCGTGGTTACCGCGTCGCCGACTTGGCCGAGCAGAGTTGCTTTGAGGAGGTGGCCTTTCTTCTCCTTTATGGCCACCTGCCGACTCCCAAAGAACTGAAGGAGTTCTCCGGGGACATCACCCATCATTCAATGTTGCCTCGTCCCGTCGTTGCATTTCTTGAACGCGTGCCCCGAGGCTCCCATCCGATGGACGTCCTCAGGACCGGCGTTTCGCTCCTCGGGATGATGGATCCGGATGCCGGCGAGAGCTCCACCGAAGCCAACCTTCGAAAATCCGTTCGCCTGCTCGCGCAGATTCCCTTGCTGATTTCAGCGGCGGACCGGATCGCGAGCAGCACCCCGGTCGTTTCCCGGCAACACGACCTGGGCTTCGCTGCCAATTTGCTGTATCTCCTGACGGGCCGGACGGGCGACGATCGGGCCAGCGCCATGGCGCGCGTGCTCGACGTGTCTCTGACCCTTTATGCAGAACATGAATTCAATGCGTCAACATTTTCCGCGCGCGTGACCGCGTCGACGATGACGGATCTGCACTCGGCCATCACCGCGGCCATCGGTACGCTCAAGGGCCCGCTGCACGGCGGCGCCAACGAAGCGGTGGCGCAAATGTTTGTGGAAATCGGCAGTCCCGCAAAGGCGGAGCACTGGGTGCGCGAGGCGCTGAGAGCCAAACGGCGAATCATGGGATTCGGTCACCGTGTCCTCAAGAACGGAGATGCGCGATCGGCCATCATCCAACGGCATGCCGACGCCTTAAGCCGCACGTGCGGCGAGCATCGGTGGTACGAGATTGCGGTCACGGTGGAACGGGTGATGCGAGAAGAGAAAGGCCTGTACCCGAACCTGGACTTTTACACGGCGGTGGCCTATCTCCTGATGTCAATCAGCCGGACGCTGTATACGCCGGTCTTCGTCTGTTCGCGCATCACCGGCTGGTGCGCGCATGTCATCGAACAGCAAAGCCATAATCGGCTCATGCGCCCGCGCGCCTTGTACGTGGGTCC
>DATJGE010000036.1:0-95452 GCA_035495295.1 Nitrospira sp.
GCTTTTGCGGTACTCACAAATCGCTTGTACGACCGCCAAAATATGATGGCGGTTAAAGGATCGCTTGAAGGATGAGCCCCGATGCCCGGAAGTCCCAAAGGCCACGCGTTCCCCAGGGACGGCAGGATCAGGAACATCCCGATCATAGGCGTCGCGTAATCGTGCGAGATCGACCAAGACGGAGGCAGGGGCCGGCTTCCCGGCCAACGCATGAAGGCTCATGGCCTTTGTGTAAGCCCGGGCTATAGACCCTGTCAACAGCCTCCCTGGTAGTCAGCCCGGTCGCGCCGAGGGCGGGATCCATAATCCCATGCATGGCTCTTGACCGGACCGCATATTGAGCGTAGAAAGCGCGCGGTGAGAGCGGTGTTCATGGGACCGGTATCTGACTACGAGAGCGCCAACGTGAACGATGCCACGCCACGCGTACAGCCCACCGCGGTGGGGAAGGGTTTGCACCGAGGCGGCAGCGTCAGGCTGCATCGAGCCAGACTGTCTAGTTTACATAATATCCCTTATCAGACATTGTATATTCGCGATGTCTCTTGAGTTTCTCGGCCGTCTTCAACGCGAACTGAGCCTGACCGGCAGCGCCGTTTATGAATCCGTTGTCGCCGTGGCCGAGCGCGTGAATCGCAAAGTTCACGTCTTGCGGCTCCATGGACAAGCCGCCAGCCTCTTAACCCAAATTGAAACGGTTCACGGTGAATTGGGACGACACCTCGCGGCTGCCTTGTCACGTCATGCCGTTGGTCGCCCGGGGCACTCGACCGGCGACCTCGAGCGCACCGTTACGCAGGCGACCGACCGGGTGCATCTGCTCAAACAGACCCTCGTGCAGGTCGACGCCCAAATTCGGGCGTTAAAGCTCGAAGCCATCCAAGGAGATCTCCTCACCCTGCAGCGGGACTTGAGTCTGCGCGCTGCCGCTCTTGAACGGCTGTCCGTCTCTCCGGGTTCGAAGGCGCTCGGCAAACAGGTCTCAAACCTGGCGTGGCCTCCGTCGGTCCGGCTGGTGACGGTTTTTAGAGGGCCGTTTCTCATTCCGCCGGCCGACGGCTTTGTCTTCCGAGCCGACGACGTCGTGATCGCCATTGGCCTTCGCGCGGATCTCGATCAGATTGCCGGTTGGTTTGCCGCCGCGCCAGCCGGCAAAGCGTGACGCTGCCGTACGACGTGTCCGTCCCGCGCTGTCTCCGTTATAGGTTTTCGGCACAGCCTGCGGTACACTAGCATGCATGCGGTCCTCGCTCGTGATCATCGCGGTGCTCGCTCTCCGGATGGGCGCGGCCCCCGCATTCGCGCAGGCCACCGAGAACGCCGAACCCGCCGGTCTGCCGCCCGCCACATCCAACGGTTTACGGCTCCTGGAAGAGATGCAAACCGTCATCACCGAGTTGGCGGAAGCCGCCAAGCCCTCGGTCGTGAGCCTGTTCCCCATCACGCCGGGCGGCAAAGGCCGTGACGTGCCACAGGAGCGCATGCCAAATGCGCCGGGCTCCGGAGCCGGCGTCATCATCACTCGCGACGGGCACATCATTACCAACAACCATGTCGTCGGCGATGCCCAGGAAATCGAAGTACGGCTGTCCGATAAAACGAAGCTGATTGGCCAGGTCATTGGCAAAGATCCGGATACGGATCTCGCCGTGTTGAAAGTTACCACCGATCATCCGCTGCCGAACGCCAAGTTCGGCGACTCGAGCGGCGTGCGCGTGGGGCAATGGGTGCTCGCCGTCGGCAATCCCTTCGGCTTGGAGCGGACGGTGACGCTGGGCGTGGTCAGCGGCATCGGACGGGAAAACGTCAATCTTTCGCGGTACGAAAATTTCATTCAGACGGACGCGTCGATCAATCCGGGGAATTCCGGAGGCCCGCTCTTTAACCTCCGCGGCGAAATCATCGGCATCAATACGGCGATCATCAACTTTGCCCAAGGCATCGGCTTCGCCATTCCCTCGAACATGGCGAAACAAGTGTTGCAGCAATTGGTCGAGCAGGGCCGCGTCGTGCGCGGGTGGCTCGGCGTCGGAATTCAGCCGTTGACCCCGGAGCTCGCGAGAAAATTCGGGGTCAACGAGCAGGAAGGCGTGCTCGTCAACGAGGTCTTCGACAAAGACCCGGCGGCCGCCGCCGGCATCAAGCCCGGCGACGTGATTACGCGTATCGAAGGATCCGTGATCGACAGTCCAAACCGTCTCTCGCGCATTGTCGCGGGGCTGCTCCCCGGCGCCAAGGCAAAAGTGGAAGTCGTTCGCAACCAACAACGAATGGTCGTGGAAGTGGCCCTCACGGAACGCCGCGACCAGGCGACCCTGACCTCGCTGCCGCAATCCCGCACCGAATCCAAGCTCGGCCTCGACGTCCAGGATCTGACCGCGGCCTTGGCCGAGAAGTTCAAGCTACGGGAACACCGCGGCGTCCTCGTGACGAAAGTCGAAGCTGGGAGCCTGGCACAATCCGAAGGACTTCGGGAAGGCGATCTGATCAAGGAAGTGAATCGTACGGACGTCGGCTCCGTCGGTGAGTTTACCAGCGCGATCGGCAAAATTCGGCGCGGGGACACGGTGCTGCTGCGGGTCCTGCGCGAGAGCCGGGCCTTTTATGTTGTCCTCAAACCGAGCGAGCCCTGATCCGCAGCATCGTTCAAAAGGCCGCGTCCCCGCCACGCGCGACGACGACGCGGCCTTTTGGAAGTGCCGGGTTAATGGGCAATCAGGGCCGGCTTGCCGGCCTTTGTCTCTTCCACGATCTTAGCCGCCACGTCGCGGGGCACCTCGTCATAACGCGCCAACTCCATCACGTAGCTGCCCCCTCCGCCCGTCAGCGAATTGAGCGTAGTCGTGTAGGTCATGATTTCGCTTAACGGGACGAGCGCCTTGACGATCTCCGCATGTCCGCGCGCCTCAACGTGCAGAATGCGTCCCCGCCGGGCGTTCAAATCACCGATGACTGCTCCGATGTAGGCGGCCGGCGCTTCGACCTCCACCGTCATCATCGGTTCCAGCAAAATCGGATGCGCCGTCTCCATCGCTTTTTTGAACGCCATCGAGGCCGCAATCTTAAACGACATCTCGGATGAATCCACGACGTGGTAGGATCCGTCATAGACTGCGACCCGCACGTCGACCACAGGGAAGCCAGCCAGTGTGCCGTGCTGCATGGCCTCGACGACCCCCTTTTCGACCGCCGGAATGAAATTGCGCGGGATCACCCCACCCACCACCCGATTCGTGAACGCGAACCCCTCCCCGCGCGGCGCCGGCGCGAGTTCGAGCCAGCAATCCCCGTACTGGCCATGGCCGCCGGTCTGCTTCTTGTATTTCCCTTGGGCCTGCGCCGTGGATCGAATCGTCTCGCGGTATGGGATTTTCGGGGTATGAATCACGACCTCAGCCCCGTATTTGCGGTGCAGTTTTTCCAAGGCCAAATCCAGATGCAGCTGGCCCGTACCGCTCAGCACCATTTCCTTCGTATCGGCGTTCCGCGTAAAGCCCAGCGTCGGATCCTCCTCGATCAATTTGTGCAGTCCAAGACTCACCTTATCGATATCTGCGCTCGACTTGGGTTCGATGGCAAAGGAGAACACGGGTTTCGGCAAGACCGGCCAGGGGTAGATAATCGCCTGCGACTCGTCGCAGAGCGTATCGCCGGTTTGGGTATCCTTCAGTTTCCCGATCGCGACAATGTCGCCGGCGGCGGCCATGCCGACGGCCGTATGTTTCTTCCCGCAAAGCTGATAGAGGTGCCCGCTTTTTTCTTTGATCCGTCTGGTGCCGTTGTAGATCATGGAATCAGCCTGCAAGGAGCCGGACGCGACCCGCACGTAGGACAGTCGCCCGACAAAAGGGTCGATGATCGTTTTAAAAATGACGCCTGAAAACGGCGCTTCGGCCGTGGCGGCCCGGGTCACCTCCTGCCCGGTGACATCCTGTCCAATGAGCGGCCGAGTCTGCGCGTGCTCGCTTGGTGAAGGCAGTAAATCCACGATGGCGTTGAGAAGCGGGATGATGCCAATATTTTTGACAGCTGATCCCGTATAGAGCGGAATGACGCTCCCTGCCTGAATGCCGGCCCGCAGCCCGCGGCGGACATCCGCCTCCGACAGTTCGCCCCCTGCGAGATACTGTTCCAGCAGCTGATCGTCGCACTCCGCGGCGGCCTCTTGAATACGCTTTCGCGCCTCGGCCGTCATGGCTTCGGCGCCGGCCGGCAGCGGTTGAGACAGCCATTTGCCGTTCTCGGCTCGAGAATGTATCGCGGTCTCGGTCACGAAATCGGCGACACCGATCCACTGGCCGCCGTCTTTGAGCACCGCCGACATCGGTAACGGCGTGATCTCCAGATCCCGTTGGCAGGCGGCGAGGAGCTCCGCGATGGACCCGGATTCCTTGTCCGGTTCGTTCACGAAGATGAGGCACGGCAGGCGGAGCGTCTTGACATGGGGCCAGAGCCGCAGCAGTTCACTGCGGATGCCGCTCGCCGGACTGAGCACCAGGATCACGGCATCGACTGCCTGCAAGGCGGCAATCGCTTCGCCGAGCAAGCCGAGCGCGCCGGGAGTATCGAGCAGATGGATGGGAGTGTGATTCCAACTACAACGGAGAAGACTTGTGCTGACGGAACTGCGATGCTGAATTTCTTCCGGCTCAAAATCCGAAACCGTCGTGCCTTGCATGACGGACCCAAGAGACGGAATGACGCCGGACGTCAAAAGGATTGCTTCGGCCAATGACGTTTTGCCCGCCCCTCGATTGGCGATCAACGCCACATTTCTGAGAGACCTCGCACCAGGCTCGTTCATGGCACCCTCCTTGGTCGTGCGAAAGGGCATCCGCGCTCTCGCACATGGTGAACTCATTACATGGTCGCCTGCTCCTTTGCGTTGTGCGTGATGGACAACCAGCCCTGGTCGGCAAAACTCACGTATTTGCCGTCACCGATCACCAGGTGATCCAGCACCCGAATGCCCAGTACCTCCCCTGCCGATACCAGGCGCGCAGTCAGGACGTGATCTTCTTGGCTGGGTGTGGGATCGCCGCTCGGATGATTGTGGAGAAAAATGACCGCCGCCGCTGACTCTTTGACGGCCATCGAGAACACCTCCCGGGGGTGCACAATGCTGAGAGTCAAACTCCCTTCGGAGACCGTCGCATCGCGCAGAATCGCATGCTTGGCGTCCAGCAACACGACTTTAAAAATCTCGTGCCGCAGCTGGCGCAGCGCCGGATGATAATGCTCGAACAGGTCGCGGCTCGACGAGATGCGCGTGCCTGTGGACAACGGCGACGCCAGCGACCGCTTGCCCAATTCCAACGCGGCTTTCACCTGCGCGGCTTTCGCCTCCCCGACGCCGTCGACGGCGCACAGTTCTTCGATCCCGCACTGGGCCAAGCCGGCGACGCCGCCGAGGCGCGCCAACACTTCCATGCTCACCTGCACGGCCGAGGAGCGCTGCCGGCCGACGCGCAAAAGAATGGCGAGGAGTTGAGCGTCGGTCAGCGCGTCGGCGCCTTGCGTTAAGAGCCGCTCCCGCGGACGTTCCGTTGCGGGCCAGTGGCTAATACCGTGCCTGACTGTCTTTCGGCCCACCTCGCATCTCCTTGAACAAAAATATGACAACGTGAACGTTTTTGTACTGACGAAATGCCCTCCGAAGCCCCCCTGGTAACAAATACGTACCGTCTAAGATGTTGAAATTACGTATCGACAAAAATTGGTTCGGCTCTTGCTTTGCTTCGGCCGCAGCTGCGCACCGGAACCAGGGAGGAACCGATGGAATGTCCGAAGTGCAAAGGGCTCATGATGCTCGAGCGGTTCTCAGACTTCTTTCTGATTTTCTACGCTTGGAAGTGCATCAACTGCGGCGCCATCATCGATCGGACGATTTCCAATAACCGGCGTAAAAGCCTGGCGGCGCGTGACGCCCAGCCGGTGCCCGCAGCGCCAGCTCAAACGGCTACACGCTAACCTCCGCTCGCGTTGCCATCCGCGAGCGCATCTGGTGACGAGGATACCGCCGCTCATCTTCCGTCCAACCCCTCGCCGGTCCGCCCGCATCATCGTGCAGAATTATAGTCAGCCTCACGCGCAGCGTCAAAATAGCAGCAATCGCCCAGCGACCATTATTGAGGGCGCCCGGCCCTATGGGGCCTGACCGCCGCTCCTCACCTTGACCCTTCCAAAAATGCTGTGTTACAGTCGGACGCTTCTGAACTGCCTTCCGCCGTTGCATCTCGTGAACAACGCGAATGGCGGGTTCGAACAGGCTATCCCGCAATCAACACACGTATGCGAGTCATCGCCGGTTCCCACCGAGGTCGGCGCTTAACTGGACCACGGGGGACCCCGCTGCGGCCGACCTCCGACAAGGTCCGCGAGGCCCTGTTTTCAATTCTTGGGAGCCGCATTCCCGGCTGTCGTTTTCTCGATCTGTATGCCGGCACCGGGGCGGTCGGCATCGAAGCGTTGAGTCGCGGCGCGAGCGTGGTAACGTTTGTGGAATCGGATCCTAAAGCGGTGCAGATCATGCGAAAGAATCTTACGGCCTGCGGCCTGCTCGAACAAGCGGACGTGTGCCTCCGTTCGACGGAAAGCTTCCTCCGGAATCGCCGGTCATGGAATGGTCCCTACGATGTGGTCTTTGCCGATCCGCCCTACGCCGACCAGAACGCCGTCGAGCTCGTGCTGCACAGCTGGGCGCTCGGCATTCCGACCGCCGACGCCGTCGTGATCATTGAACAAGCCGCGCGTGTGCAGGCGGCGGCCGGGGCCGATTCCGTTCGGCTGATGCGCCGGTACGACTATGGCGATACGAGCCTGCTCGTCTATCACCAGGCGTCCGAGAAACCGGGCTCATGAAGATTGGCATCTATCCCGGCACATTTGATCCGATCACGCACGGGCATACGGACATTATCACCCGCAGCCTACGCGTCTTTGATAAAGTGGTGGTGGCCGTCGCGCCGAATCCGGCCAAACATCCGCTGTTTAATCTGACCGAGCGGCTCGACATGGTGCAGTTGGTGCTCAAGGACATCGGCCAAGTCGAAGTCGTCACATTCGACGGGCTGCTCGTCGATCATGTCCAGCGCTCGGGCGCGCATGCGATCATCCGCGGCCTTCGTGCGATTTCGGATTTTGAGCACGAATTCCAAATGGCGCTCATCAACCGCAAACTGGCAAAACGCGTGGAGACGGTGTTTCTGATGCCGAGCGAGGAATATTCGTATCTGTCATCCACCATTATTAAGGACGTCGCCAATCACGGGGGCTCGCTGACCGAATTCCTTCATCCGGAAGTCGCGCGCCGGCTCCAAGCCCGGATCAGGAGCGTCAAACCATGAAGCTCGCGGCCCGCGCCAACCGTATCGCCCCCTCGCCGACCCTCGCCATGGCCGCGACGGCCAAAGCCATGGCGGCACAAGGCATCGACGTGATTGATTTTTCCACCGGCGAACCCGATTTTGACACCCCGGAACCGGTGAAAGCGGCGGCCGAAGCGGCGATCCGGGCGGGATTTACCAAGTACACGCCGTCCTCCGGCATCGATGACTTGCGAAGCGCGATTATCGACAAACTCCAGCGCGAGCAGGGTCTCCATTACGAGAAATCGCAGATCCTCGTGTCGTGCGGGGCGAAGCACTCGCTCTACAATTTGGCCGAGGCCTTGCTGGAACAAGGGGATGAAATCATCATCCCCACGCCCTATTGGGTATCGTACTCGGATCAAGCGCTCTTGAACGACGCCACGCCGGTCTTGCTGCCGACCAAGGAATCCGACGGCTATGCGATTGATGCCAAGGAACTTGAGCGCCGTATTACCACGAAGACGAAAGCGCTCCTCATCAACAGCCCCTGCAATCCCACGGGCGCCACCTACGGACGCGAGATGCTGGCCGGCATCGCCGCCATTGCCGTCCGCCATGACCTCGTCGTGATCTCGGATGAGATCTATGAGAAGATCCTCTACGACGGCGCGCGCCACGTGAGCATTGCGTCATTGGGACCGGAGATTGCCGCCCGGACCGTGGTCATCAACGGGGTCTCCAAGGCGTATGCGATGACCGGATGGCGTATCGGCTATGCGGCGGGACCAAAGCCGCTCATCACCGCAATGGGTAACATTCAAAGCCAGAGCACGTCGAACGCCTGTTCCATTTCTCAAAAGGCGGCGGTGGCCGCGCTGCGCGTCGGCGAGCCGTTTACGGCACAAATGGTGGCGGAATTCGATCGGCGGCGGCGGGCGATCGTCGACGGCCTCAATGCCATCCCCGGTGTGTCATGCACGATGCCCGGCGGGGCGTTCTATGCGTTTCCGAACATCCGGCGTCTCCTTGGTCGACGTGGTCCCAGCGGCAACGTCACGTCGCCGACTGAGCTCGCGGCCTATCTGCTGAACGATGCGCATATTGCCGTCGTCCCCGGCGAACCGTTCGGTAGCGAAGACCATATCCGGCTGTCGTATGCGACGAGCATGAACACGATTACCAACGGCTTGAGACGCCTGCGGACGGCACTTGAGAAACTCGGCTAGCGCATCATCCGCGAATTGAGCAGCACAATCGATCAACGTTCGATCGGAGGAGGAACCGCCTGTGCCGATTTATGAGTATCAGTGCGAGAGTTGCGGCAATCGGGTCGAAGTGAAGCAAAGCATCAAGGATGCGCCCTTGACGACCTGCGAACGCTGCGGAAAATCGCTGCGCCGGTTGATTTCCTCACCCGGCATCATGTTCAAGGGAAGCGGATGGTACGTGACTGATTACTCGAACAAACTCAAACCGCCCTCAGAGGGAGAGAAAACTCCGGCGGCGGCCGGAGAGAAGAAGGAAACACCGACCGGTTCCGGCGCGGCACCCGCGTCTTCACCGGCGAGTCCGCCCCCCGCATCGACGGGCAATGCCACAAGCAGTGCCCCGCCGGCTGCCGGCTCATCGACGGCGAACCCGCCCAAGAAATCATCCGCCTAACCGTCGGCTAATGCGGTGCCGACGATCTCGTGAGCGTCTGCTTCTTCACCGGCGCCTTGTGGGCGGTCTTGACCGCCGGCTTGGCCCCGGGCTTGCTCGCCGGTTTCGCGGTCGCCGCTTTTGCGGTCACCGGCTTTGAGGATTTCGCCAGCCGCTCCTGTAATGCGGTGACGCTGCTCTGGAGACTCGCGATCATCGTACTTTTGTCGCGATTCGTACGGACGAGATCATCGACTTGCGCTTGCAAATCGTCCTTCACTTTGCTCAGGGAGGCCATCTGCGCTTGCAGTTGGGTTTTCTCCATCGTCACAGTCTGCAGTTCCGAGCGAAGCTGCTCGATCTGCGTCTGCAACGCCGGCGGCCAATAATCGCATCCGGACAGCATTGCCGCCAAGGCTATGACCAGCCCCATCGCTCGTCCTGTTCGTCGCTCTGACATTGATCCCTCCTTTATATGGGCACTGCTGGGGCTCGTGTATACCATATTTAGGTCATCTTGAGCGAAAATCCTCTTTCATGAACCGCCGCCTCGATGGCGGCGTGCGGGATGGCCCCCTCGCGAACGATGCGAAGTCCGTCGTCCGCCTCCACAACTGTGGAGGGCAATCCGCCAGGCGTCGCTCCGGCATCCAGGATTGCGTCCACCTCCTCGCCTAACGCATCTTGTACTTGTTGCGGCGTGCGAGGCGGCGGGGCACCCGTGCGGTTGGCGCTGGTCCCCGTGAGCGGCCCCACTCGCTCGAGCAGTTCTCGTAGGGGCACACATGAGCTCAGTCTGAGACCGACTCGTCCCGTGCCGCCGGTAATCGCGCTCGGAACAGAGGCACGGGCGGAAAACAGGATGGTGAGCGCCCCCGGCCAGAATGCTTCGATGAGAATCGACGCGGCGGCCGGCACACGTTCGGTAAACAGGGACAGCTCACCGAGCGTCCCCACCAATACCAGGATAGGGGCACCCTTCGCCCGTCCCTTGACGGCGGATACGCGCCGCACCGCGGCTTCGTCGAACGGGTTGACCCCAAGCCCGTAAAACGTCTCGGTCGGAACCGCGACGATGCCCCCTCGCTGAATGATGGGGCGGAGCTGGGACGAACGCTCGGCGAGCGCCGTCGCGGCGTAAGGGATGATCAACGGCATAGAGCAGCAGGGCGGCTATGTAGTCGGCGCGAGCGCGCGATAGGCGATGTCGTGACGATAGTGACAGCCCTTGAACGTGATCTGCTTCACCCTGCGGTAGGCAGCCGCCTGCGCCTCCGCCAACGACCCACCTCGCCCCGTGATGCCGAGCACGCGTCCTCCGGCAGTGACGATGTCTTGGCCGTTTCTCGCCGTCCCCGCATGAAACACCATCGCGCCATCGGACGGAAGATCGTCGAGTCCCTGGATCACCTCGCCGACGTCATAGGCCGCCGGATACCCTGCCGAGGTCATGACCACGCAGACCGCATGGCCCTCATGCCACTGGACCGGCGCCTGATCCAACCGGTGTTCGACAACCGCTTCAACAACGTCGAGCAAGTCGCTCTTGAGTAATGGCAGCACGGCTTGGGTCTCGGGATCGCCCAGACGGGCGTTAAACTCCAAGACGTACGGCAGCCCGTCGACGACCATCAGACCCGCGTACAGCACACCTTGAAACGGCGAACCCAGTCGCGACATCACATCCACAACCGGTTGCAGGACCTCCCGAGTGACCTGTGCGCAGAGTACCGGTGTCCCCAGCGGGGCCGGGCAATAGGCTCCCATCCCGCCCGTATTGAGTCCCGTATCACCGTCGCCGATCCGTTTGTGGTCTTGCGCGGGCAACATCGGCGCCACCATGCGTCCATCGGTGAACGCCATGACGGTCAATTCCTCGCCGTTGAGATATTCTTCGATCAAAACCTGCTTTCCCGCCGCGCCGAAGACCGCGCGTTCCATGGAATCGACGATGGCGCGCCCCGCCTCGTCCCGGCTGCGCGCAATCAGCACGCCTTTGCCCTGCGCAAGTCCGTCGGCTTTGATGACCACCGGCAGCTCATGCCGTTCGACATAGGCCAATGCGTCGGCGGCCTGCGTGAACGCTTGGGCACGCGCGGTGCGGATGCCCGCCTTCGTCATGATGTCCTTGGAAAAGATCTTGCTCGCTTCGAGGCGCGCCGCCTGCTTCGTCGGCGCGAAGATTTTCAGCTTCGCCTTCCGAAACTCGTCGGCAATGCCAAGGGCCAGCGGCGCTTCCGGTCCGACAATCGTCAGATCGACGCCCTGGCTTTGGACGTAAGCTTTCAATGCGGTGATGTCGTCCGCTTTGATCGGCACACAGGTGGCAAGCGCCGCGATGCCTGCATTACCGGGCGCACAGAAGAGCTGCGGCCGCCGCGGGCTCTGCGCAAGCTTCCATACCATGGCATGCTCACGGCCTCCGCCGCCGATGACCAGAACCTTCACGCGATTTCCTTTCGTGCTTTTGAGAAGTCCGGCTCGCGGATGCTCGAATACGCAGCCATCTTACTCGGCCGACCCGGCCGCATCAAAACGGAGTATTCGCCTGCAGGGTTGACACAGTGGCTGCTCAAAATGGACTGTCGCAAGGCCGCAGGGAGTCTAGACGCCGAGGGGCGTACTCTTTTCCGTACGTCGAGGCGGATCGACGACCGAGAACGCAGCGAGAGTTCATTTTCAGCAGCCGATTAGTGGCGGAAGTGGCGCATGCCCGTGAGGATCATCGCCATCCCATGCTCATCGGCCGCCTTGACGACTTCGGCATCGCGGATGGAACCGCCGGGCTGGATCACGGCCGTAATGCCGGCTTGCGCGGCCGCATCGAGGCCGTCCCGGAACGGAAAAAACGCGTCCGAAGCCATGACGCAACCTTTGACCGGCAACTGCGCCTTCATCGCGGCGAGTTTCACACTGTCGACACGGCTCATCTGGCCGGCACCGATTCCGACCGTTTGACCCGCCTTGGCATAGATGATGGCGTTCGACTTGACGTGCTTGCAAACCTTCCAGGCAAAGGCGCAGGCGGCATACTCTTCGTCGCTCGGCTTTCGCACGGTCGGTACGGCCAGCGCCCGCAAGTCCGTCAGCACGCCGAGATCGCGATCCTGGACGATCAGCCCGCCCACCAGTTTTTTGAGGTCATAGCCTTCTTGCTTCACCTTCGTTAGCGTTCCAACATCCAGCAACCGGAGGTCTTTCTTACGCTTCAGTTCGGCCAGGGCGTCTTCGGCGAAGCCGGGTGCGACGACGACCTCGACGAAGGTGGAGGTGATCTCTTTGGCCGCAGCCAAATCCACCGGACGATTGAAGGCAATTACGCCGCCGAACGCCGACACGGGATCCGTCTCACGGGCCTTCACGTACGCTTCCACGGGCGTGGCACCCAGGGCGACGCCGCAGGGATTATTGTGCTTGATGATCGCCACCGCCGTCTCGTCGTATTCTTTCGCGAGTTCGAGCGCGGCATTGGCGTCGAGGAAATTATTGTACGACATCGCCTTGCCGTGCAGAATTTTACCGCGCGAGACGGACGGCTCGGTCGACAGCCGTTCCCGGTAAAAAGCTCCCTGCTGATGCGGATTTTCGCCGTAGCGCAGGATCTCGCCCAGCTCGAACTGCAAGGACAGCACCTTCGGAAACTTCACGTCGCTGCCCTGCACCTGGCGTTCGAGGTAGCCGGCGATGACGCCGTCGTACCGGGCTGTGTGTTGAAACACCTTCATGGCCAGCTCCCGCCGCAATGCGCGCGTGACGGTGTTATCCTCCAGGGCCTTGAGCACCCGGCCATAATCTGCCGGATCGACCACGACGAGGACGTCCTCATGATTTTTGGCTGCGGAGCGAAGCATCGACGGGCCGCCGATATCGATATGTTCAATCGCCTCGTCGAAATGACAGGTGGGTTTGGCGATCGTCGCTTCAAAGGGATACAGATTGACCACGACGATGTCGATCGGACCGATCTCGTGGGCGTTCATTTGTTCGACGTGGGCGGGCACCGACCGCCGCCCCAACAAGCCGCCATGGATCTTCGGATGCAGGGTCTTCACGCGGCCGTCCAAAATTTCCGGCGAGCCGGTGTACGCGGCCACATCCGTGACCGGGACGCCCGCTTCTCGCAGGGTTTTCGCCGTGCCGCCGGTCGACAGAATCTCGGCCCCGAGGGCGGCGAGGCCCTTGGCCATGTCGACGACGCCGGTCTTATCCGAAACACTGATCAATGCCCGCTGTATGCTGGCCATGAGACAACTCCTTAGCAATCGTCGAATCAATGATGGGCGGCCCGGAAGGATGGCGGAGAATAGCAAACGTGTCCTGCAAGTTCAACTCAGCGAACCCCTCTCAGGCCAAATCCCAGGGTGGCTTGCCTCCGGCGTTTATGCTACGGTGCGGTTCAAGTGATGCTTGCAATTGAATGGCTGATGCGCATGGAACGCAGGACCATTCTGAGCGGCGGCGTGTGCGCGCTGACACTGCTGGCGCTCGTCTGTATTCCTCGGCACCTCCCGTCATCGGCTTCCCCAACGACGCCGGTTCCCGCGAACTTTCACGCCCGCCTCGAACAGGGCACCCTGATGCTTCGCGGGTCGTTACCCGACCGCGAGACGCACGACCGCATTCTGCAGCGGGCGCAGACGGTGTACGATCCGGAGCAGGTACGGGTCCTCGATCAGCTGACAGTGGACGGCCGCATTGCCACGACCGCGTGGGTCCAACACGTGCCGGCCGTGTTGCCGGTGCTCGAACAAATGCAGGGCATACGCTCGGTGATGATCGATGGCCGTTACGTTGTCTTGAGCGGAACGGTGGGATCGGAAACATTGAAAACCAGGATCCTGCAGAGCGTCTCTCCCTTGCGCACGCTGGGTCTCGAGCTCGAAGACCACATCACCGTCTCCACCGCGGCCTTGGTCCCAAGGGCCTCGGTCCCAACGGCCTCAGTCCCGGCGGCCTCGGTCCCGGCGGCCTCGTTGCAGGCCCAGATCAACGACCTGTTGTCGCACAACCAAATCGAGTTTGATTCGAATCAAGCGACCTTGACGGGCCGCGGACGCGCGGCGTTGGATCGCCTGATTCCGGTCCTGACCCAGGCCTCCCACACGTCGATCGAAATCGGCGGACACACGGATAGCTTCGGGGCGCCCGATTATAATCGGGAACTAAGCCGGCGGCGGGCCGAAGCTGTGCGGGACTACCTGACGGCACACGGCGTGACGCATGAACTGACGGCAGTGGGGTATGGAGCGAGCCAACCGCTAGAGAGCGGTGTCTCCCGAGCCGCGCTGCAACGCAACCGCCGCATCGAGCTGCACGTGCGGACGTCGCCACGATGACCGCGCTGATCGCTCAGATGACGGTCTGCCTCCTGATGGCCGCCGCCATCGGCGGAGTCGTCGGCTGGCTCCTGCGCCATCGCGAGGCGCTCTCGCATGAGCAACGCATCGCGGACCTGGAAACCGAATTGCGCGCGAAAGGCCAGGCGCTCGACACGGCAATCTACGAACTCAAAGTCAAAACGTCGGCGGTCATGGCGCTCGAGTCCAAGGTGGCCTCGCTCGAAAGCCTGGGCCGCTCGGTTCAACAGGATTTGGCGTCGCGGCAAGGCCGCATTGAAACGCTGCAACAGGAACTCAAGGAGAGCCAGGCACGGCATCTCTCTTCTCGCTCGGAAACCCACACGCAGCTCGAGCAACTCGCGGCGCAGGAAGCGACGTTGGCCGCCTACGCGAATGAGGTTCGGCAAGCTAATGCCGCCCGGGCGAAGGCGCAGCAGGAGCTGGACACGAAGGACCAGGAGGTGGCCACCCTGCAGCAGAGGCTCCTCGACGCGGAGCGCGGTCTCGAAGAACTCGACCGCCTGCGGAGGAAGCTCGCGGAGCTTGAGCCGGCCCAGGGCCGCCTCCATTGGCTCGAAGTTCAGGTAAGCGAACGAGAGGCCCAGCACCGGCGTGCGGTTCACCAACTCGAGGAGGATCTCGCCGCTCGAGACCGTCGTGTGGCCGAAGAGGCGGAACGGGGGCGGCGACTCGAGGAACGGGAGCGTCACATTACGGCGCTCGAGCGGCGCCTAGTCGAGCTCGAAGGGCTTCAAGCGGAGCTTGCCGGGCAAGCCAAGATCATGGGTGATCAACAGGAAGAGATTACCCGGCTGCGGAAACGGCTCGGCGAAGTGCGCGCCGCCCTGCGCGGCCGCGAGGACGGTGGACCGGTGCTCGTGCGGCCGAACGGTCCCGCCAATCAGCTGAGTCTACAGATTCCCGCCGGGAAGGCCGCGATCGCACCGCGCAAGGACGATCTGAAAAAAATCCAGGGCATCAGCCCCGCGATCGAGCGCGCATTGAACAAGATGGGCACGTTCACCTACGTCCAAATCGCCAAATGGAAACCCACCGACATCGCGCGCATCGCGAAGAAGTTGGACGCCCTGCCCGGCCGGATCAAACCCGACCACTGGGTTGCCGGTGCAAAAAAACAGCACCGGGAGAAATACGGCGAAAACCTGTAGTCAGCAGCGTTGAACAAGTCCCGTTCCCAGCCGTTCACCCCGTGCGCTCCGAGTGCTTTGCCATCGTTGACCCAGGACGCGCCTTTCACCGGTCTTCGTTCCTGCATCGTTCACAGGCTCATCGTACAGCTGAGGAAAGACCTGGTCGGCGGGTGAAAACAAGGACGAGTCGCCGCGTCGCGTGCTGCGGCGGTCACGGTGAAGGCACGCGTCGTCGCGCCGCGGATGGGCGGGTGAGAAGTCAAACGTGTTCCACCCTCAAAACAACTGCCGCCCGCGCGTTGACTTGCCGTCACCGCTCTCCTAGAATCCGCATCCATGACCGCCTCCTTCGTACACCTGCATCTGCATACCCAATTCAGCCTCCTCGACGGCGCCAATCAGATCGAACCGCTGGTTCAGCAAATCAAAGGCTTCGGCCAGCCGGCCGTTGCCATGACCGATCATGGCAACATGTTTGGTGCGATCGAGTTCTATCGCAAGGCGAAAGAGATCGGGGTCAAGCCGATCATCGGGTGCGAGGCCTATATGGCCCTGGGCAGCCGACATGCGAAGAAAGACAGCGGACTCGCGCACAACGACTATTATCACCTCATCCTCTTAGCGCGAAATCTCACGGGGTACCAAAATTTAATCAAACTCGTCAGTAAAGCTTATCTTGAAGGCTTCTATTATAAGCCTCGGATGGATAAGGAGCTTCTCAAAGAGCATCATGAGGGCTTAATAGCTCTCTCCGGCTGTCTCAGCGGGGAAATCCCCTATCTGATTGGACAAAAAGACATGGCCGGCGCCATGGCGGTCGCAGGCCAATTTCAGGAAATTTTCGGCAAAGATCACTTCTATCTCGAAGTGCAGGCGAACGGTCTCGACCATCAACGCATCGCCAATGCCGGCCTCATCGAAATCCACAAAGCGCTCGGCATTCCGCTCGCCGGCACCAACGACTGTCACTATCTCAAAAAAGAAGATGCGCGGCCGCACGAGCTCATGCTCTGCCTCCAGACCGGCAAGACGCTGAGCGATCCGGCGCGAATGAAATTCGACACGGACCAGCTGTATGTAAAATCGACGGAAGAAATCGCACCGGCCTTTGCCGAATTTCCGGGCGCCGTGTCGAACACGTGTCGAATTGCCGAGCAGTGCGAGCTGGAACTGGCGCTCAATAAAACACATCTCCCGCAGTACAAAGCGCCGGACGGTTATACGCGCGAATCCTATGTCGAACTGTTGGCCGTCGAGGGACTGAAATCCCGTTTGGCGGAACGACCGAGCAGAATTCCTCCGGCCGTCTATGCGCAACGGCTGCGTGAAGAATTGACGGTGATTTGTTCAATGGGATTCGCCGGATATTTCCTGATCGTGTGGGATATCATCCGGTTCGCCCGCTCACAAGGCATCCCGGTCGGGCCCGGCCGAGGATCCGCCGCCGGCAGTCTCGTCGCCTATGCGCTGCGGATCACCGATCTCGATCCGCTGGTCTATACGTTGCTGTTCGAGCGGTTCCTCAATCCTGAACGCGTCTCGCTTCCCGATATCGACATGGACTTCTGCATGGATCGGCGCGGTGAAGTTCTCAATTACGTCGTCGACAAGTACGGCTCGGATCACGTCGCCCAGATCATCACGTTCGGGACCTTGGGTGCCAAAGCGGCCATCCGCGACGTGGGTCGCGTGCTCGAGATGCCGTATGCGGACGCCGACAAGGTGGCCAAGCTCGTACCCAATCAACTGAACATCACCCTTGAGCAGGCGCTCGAGGCCGAGCCCCGGCTGCGCGAACTGGTCGAGACGGATCCGAAGGTCGGCGAGCTCATGACCATCGCGCGCTCGCTGGAAGGGCTGGCCCGCCATGCCTCCACGCATGCGGCCGGCGTCGTCATTTCCGAAGAACCGCTGACCGACCACGTCCCTCTCTATAAAGGGGCCAACGACGAAATCGTCACCCAATACTCGATGGGAGACGTTGAAAAAATCGGCCTGGTGAAATTTGACTTTCTCGGCTTGAAAACGTTGACCATGATCCGACGCGCCGAGACGTTGATTAACGAGGGCCGGCCTGACCAGCCGCCCCTCGCAGTCGACGGCCTGCCCTTTGACGACGCCAAAACGTTCGCGCTCCTCTCCTCCGGTAAAACGACCGGCATTTTCCAGTTGGAAAGCTCCGGCATGCGCGATCTCCTCACGGGCTTCAAGCCGGACCGGTTCGAGGACATCATCGCGATTATCGCGCTCTACCGGCCTGGGCCGATGGATCTGATTCCGGACTTCATCAAGCGCAAACAGGGCAAAGTGTCGATCGTCTATGAGCTGCCCGAGCTCGAGCCGATCCTCAAAGACACCTATGGAGTCATCGTCTACCAGGAACAGGTCATGGCGATCGCCCACACCGTGGCCGGCTTCTCACTGGGCCAAGCGGACATTCTCCGGCGGGCGATGGGCAAGAAGAAACCGGAGGAAATGGAAAAGCTGCGAGTGAAGTTCTTGGACGGCGCCAGGCAGAAGAAGTTCGCCGAGAAGAAGGCGGAGAAGCTCTACGAACTCATTCAAAAATTCGCCGGCTATGGCTTCAACAAATCGCACGCGGCCGCCTACGCCGTCGTCTGTTATCAGACAGGGTATCTCAAGGCGCACTACCCGACAGAGTTCATGGCCGCCCTCATGACGAGCGACATGGGCAACCAGGACAAAATCGTCGGCTATTTCACCGAGTGCCGGGATCTGGGCATCAAGGTGCTGGGTCCCGACGTCAATGAAAGCCGAAAGAATTTCACCGTGGTTGACGGCGCGATCCGGTTCGGACTGGCGGCGATCAAGAACGTCGGTGAAGGCGCCGTAGACTCGGTGCTGGCCATCCGCGCCGAGAGCGGGCCGTTCGCCTCCTTCTTTGATTTTTGTCGGCGCGTCGATCTGCACAAAGTCAACAAGCGCATGCTGGAAGGTTTGATCAAGGCCGGCGCCTTCGATTCGCTCGGCGGCAAGCGCTCACAGCTGATGGCGATGCTTGATCAAGCGATCGAAGACGGAGCCGCGGCGCAACGGGAGCGGGAGATGGGCCAGACGAGCATTTTCGGCGAAGACGCGCACGGCACTGGCGCGCCGCACGCCCACATGGAGCCCGCGCTGCCGAATCTGCCCGAATGGGATCAGGCGCAACGGCTGAAATACGAACGGGAGCTGACCGGGTTTTACATTACCGCCCACCCGCTCGCGCGCTATGAAGCGACGATTCATGCGCTTGCGACGGCAACGACCGCCAGCATCACGGAACTCTCCGACGGCAAAGAGGTGCGCCTCTGCGGCATCATCGCGACCGTCAAAAGCATGCTCACGAAAAAAGGCGACCGGATGGCGTACCTGACGCTCGAAGACCTGCAAGGCACCGTCGAGGTCATTGTCTTTCCGGATCTCTTCAAAACCGTGGGCGACCTCATCGCGCCCGAGCGGTTGATCCGCGTCACGGGCACCATCGACCGCGGTGATAAGGGCACGAAGATCCGCGGCATGAGGATCGAACCGTTGGCGGACGTGCAAACCCAAACGATCAAGCGCATCCATATCCGCCTTGCCGCCCGGCCGGAGATGAAGGGGCAACTGCCGCGTCTCTTGGACGTCTTCAAACGGCATCCGGGGGGCACCTCGGTGTCGCTGACGTTTCAAACCGACGGCGCTCTGGAAGCGGACACAGCTCCGCTGCCTCATCTAACTGTAAGCGCCACCGAGCACTTTGTCGCAGATGTTGAAGAAGTGCTAGGCAAAGGAGCCCTGTCTCTGGTATCGTAGCCCACCAAGATATCAGCGTCGCAAACTCGGAGACTGAAGTTTATGCGTGACTACCTCGAGTTTGAAAAACCGCTCCGCGAGGTCGAGGAAAA
This sequence comes from Nitrospira sp., assembly GCA_035495295.1. GTDB lineage: Bacteria > Nitrospirota > Nitrospiria > Nitrospirales > Nitrospiraceae > Nitrospira_C. The sequence goes on from DATJGE010000036.1 coordinate 19,332, forward strand.
GATCGAAAAACTCGCCGCCTCGGGGAGTGGAAAATCCGGCGTGCAGGACGAAATCCGTAAGCTGCGGATGAAACTTGCCCACCTGGAGCATGAACTCTACGGGAAGCTGACTCCCTGGCAGCGGACCCAACTCGCCCGGCATCCCCAACGGCCAAGCACCCTCGATTACATCGGAGAAATCTTCCGCGAATTCCTCGAATTCCACGGCGACCGGTCCTTCGGCGATGACCGGGCCATCGTCGGTGGCTTTGCCCGTTTTAGCGACCGGTCCGTCATGGTAATTGGGCATCAGAAAGGAAAGACATTAAAAGAACGGATGCAGCGCAATTTCGGCATGCCCAACCCTGAAGGCTATCGGAAAGCGCTTCGGCTCATGAAGCTCGCGGAAAAATTCGGACGGCCGATAGTGACGTTCATCGACACCCCCGGCGCCTATCCAGGCATCGGGGCGGAGGAGCGCGGCCAGGCGGAAGCGATTGCCCGAAATCTGTACGCGATGTCGCGTCTCACCGTGCCAATCATCTCAATCGTCATCGGCGAAGGCGGCAGCGGAGGTGCGCTCGCGCTCGGTGTGTCGGATCGCATCCTCATGCTCGAGCACGGCGTGTACTCCGTCATTTCCCCGGAAGGCTGCGCCGCTATCTTATGGGATGATCCTGCGAAGGTCCCCGATGCCGCAGCGGCGCTCAAAATGACCGCCCAGGATCTGGTGGACTTGCACATCGTGGACGAAGTGATTCCCGAACCGCTCGGGGGCGCCCATCGCGAACCCCAAGCCGTCACCGACCGGGTTGCCAAAGCGCTCACCAATCAGCTCTATCAGCTGACCGATCTTGCCCTCGACGAACTGCTGGCGCAGCGGGATCGTAAATACCGCCGTATTGGCGCTGTCACCGGCCTCGATCTCACCGCGAACTAACCGATTCACCGCAGCCCTATTCTCTCGACCATCGGTCTTTCCGCGACAGCGCCTCTCAGCTTGTTATGATTGGCCCGAAGAGAAACGGGCAGCGCCTGAAGCAGTCTCTCGCCACGCTGCAAAGCGCCTCATCGGATGCCGCCTGACCGGCGCTCCCCAACGACAGTTCATCGGCGCCTACGGCGCTGCTCGGCGAGGAAACAGCCCGCCGTGTGATCATCGACCATTCCCACCGCTTGCATGAACGCGTAAACGATCGTACTGCCCACGAACCGAAATCCCCGCGCCCTGAGATCCTTGGATAACCGGTCGCTTGCTCCAGTGGTCACGGGAATGTCGGCGGCGCGCCTCCATCGGTTGATCACAGGCCGGCCCCCGACGAACGGCCAAAGATAGGCGTCAAACGAGCCGAAGGCCTGTTGAACCGCCAGGAAGGCGCGGGCATTGCTGACGGCGGCCTCAATCTTAAGACGGTTACGGATGATTCTGCTGTCCCGCAGCAACGCCGCTCGCCTGCGTCGATCGAAAGCGGCGACTTTGACCGGGTCGAAGCCGGCAAAGGCGTCGCGATAGCCTTCACGCCGCCGAAGCACGGTGTCCCAACTGAGACCCGCCTGCGCCCCCTCCAAGAGCAGCATTTCGAAGAGCCGACGGTCATCGTGCAGAGGACGCCCCCACTCAGTATCGTGATATCGGATCATGTGCGGCGCGTCTCCGACCCAACGGCAGCGTTGTTGTTCGTCCGGAACGATCATGGCGCCATTGTAGGTGCCTCGAACGTCCGACACAATGCAAGGGCCCCGGGGCGGTGAACCTCGCAACTCTCCTAGTGCGGAACGTTCATCACAAAAACCTTCAAACGGACAGATTGTCCGCCTGCGCAGCATCCTTCCCGGTAATCTCGCCTAAGGAGCGATGCTCGCAACGTGAAAAGTTGTTGTTGTTCATTAAGATTCCCCACCGACGATCGTGCACAAACCCGGTACGGGATGTGCTTTGACTTGATGAATTGGGTACTGCTCCGAACATCACAGAGAGCTCACACGAAACAAGGAGGGTCATCATGAAATCGTCCACATTCCCGGTCTGCATGGCCATCTTCACCCTCGTCGCCTGCAGCCACACCATTCCGGAAAGCGCAAGCAAGCCGCAGGCGCCGCCGCAGTTGGGCAAGACACCGCCCGTCATTCAACCGCTCAGCGCGGGTCAAAAACAGGCTCAGGCACCCGAGTCGCTCCTGCCGGTGACGCTGTCGGCCGACCTCACGCCGCTGCAGAAAACCATTCAATCCGCGGTCCCCGAGCGCTTCACCGAGGAACATCATCCGCTGAGCAGCGACTATCGGTGGCGGTTCATCCGTGAAGGAGAACCGCAAGTACAGATTCAAGACGGGCTCGTAAAGTATAGCGCGACATATCGCGGGGACATTGAATCCACGGCAGCTCGTGCTTGCCGGCTTGATCCGCTCTACACCGTGCTCGAGGGGACCGGGCGCCTCGTGCTGCGGGAACAGGAGCAAGGATTGCTCGTAACCATGAACGACGCACAAACCTCCTTCAGCCTGAAGCCGGACAGCGACACGAAATGCAACATGTTCAACATGCCGGTGCAGGATCAACTGGCTGAGCTGTTCAAACAGGAAGCGGTCAAGCAACAGGTGACGCAATCGATCGAACAGGCCGGCTACATCATCCCGTTGAATCTCGTGTGGGACCGGCTGCAGGAACCAATCGCGGTCGGTTCCGCCACGAACAAACTCTGCCTGTATGGGAAAGCCAAGGATTTTTCGGTCGGCTCGATGAAAGGACCCGCGCAAAACACCACCATCACGGGCGTCGCGCGGCAAACGCCTGTCGCGTTGTTCCAGACGCCTTGCCAAAAGTCGAACGCCTCGGCATTGAAAGTCCATATGGACAATGCGGCCGCGGCGCTGCAGGAGGGGCAGCCGTATAAGATTTTGTTGTCGGTGCCCGTGCCCTATGCCGTTCTCAACCAGCAATTACAAGACAAGTTGTATCATCAAGAGGCGCATCTTCCGACCACATTGGGAAGCACGCTCATGATCGAGCGCGTCGTCGCCTCGGATGTGAGCGGCCGGACGCTGCTCGCCGTCGACACGAGCGATGCCGTCAAGGGCACGTTGTACTATTGGGGCACGCCGCAGCTCGAGCACGAAGGCAATATCATCACCATCCCCGATCTCCAGATCGCGAACGAAACCAAAATGGCGCTGGAGGACATCAAGTCGGGCTACTGGCAGATGGTGAACGACGAACTGCTGCCGCGATTGCGACACGCGTCGACCATCGATCTGGCGCAGCGAATCGGCACCATGAAGCAGGCCTTGAGCGGGCAGCACAAATCGGGCCCGCTCGCCATGGACCTTCTTTTCGCAAAACAGGAAGCCGGGCAGGTGGTCAGCACCAAGGACGCGTTGGTGGCCGACGTGCTGTTGGAAGGCACGGCCAGCGCCTCGGGCCGTCTGCCGGTCAAGCAGGCGTCACGGAGCGATATGATTCAGCCGGCGTCCCCCGAAAAAGCCCCAGCGGTCGACAAATCGGGGCCAAGCGATCGGGTCGCATCACCGGCCGACCAACCGGCCACGATGGAGAATCCTTCGCCGGTTGAGCGCTCGCCACGCGAGGCGCGTATTCCGGAGGACGAACGGCGGTAGTTCGTCTTGGTGTTGAAGGAGGTCCGCGCCGAGCCGCGGCCGGCGCGGCCCCTTCGACAGGTGCGAGGACTGTTCGATGTTCCATACGCGTCGCTTTTCGAATGGAACGAGTTGCGCAGCCACCAGCCGACGACGCCTCCGGCGGACCACAAGGTCCTGAGCAGCGCAGCTCCCTTTCTTTTACCAGGCGTAGGCTTCGGGAGCCGGACCCCCCGGTCCCGGAAACAATTCATCCAAGCGCGATAAGGTTTCTTTGCCCAGCGTCACACTGACGACTCGCATGGTATCGTCCAACTGCTCGAGCGTTCGGGGACCGATGATCGGCGCCGTCACGGCCGGTTGATGGAGGAGCCACGCCAGCGCCACATTGGATGGCCGCTCACCGAGGCCTTGGCACAATCGCTCGAACGCTTCCAGTGCCGGACGGTATTTCTGCACCTCCCGTTGAACGTCCTGATCCGCCCGTCGGCCGGTGGTTGCCGGCGTCAAGGCGCCGGCCAACAACCCTCGCGCCAGCGGACTCCACGGAATCAGCCCGATACCGTAGGCAGTGCAGGAGGGAATCACTTCCAGTTCAATCGTCCGCTCGACCAAATTGTACAGGCTTTGTTCCGAGACCACGCCGAGAAAATGGCGGACGTTGGCAAGTTCCTGCGCTTGCGCGAGCTGCCATCCCGCAAAATTACTCGTGCCGACATAGAGAATCTTGCCTTCGCGCACCAGTTGCTCCATCGCCTGCCAAATTTCCTCCCAGGGCGTTTCGCGGTCGACGTGATGCATTTGATACAGCTCGATGCAGTCGGTCTTCAAACGCCGCAGGCTTCCTTCACAGGCGCGTTTGATGTGCAGAGCCGAAAGGCGCGATTGATTGGGCCAATCGCCCATGCGCCCGTACACTTTCGTGGCTAGCACGACCTTTTCTCGTCTGCCGCCGCCCTGAGCGAACCAACGCCCAATAATCTGCTCGGTCCATCCCTCGCCGACTTTCCATCCGTACACGTTCGCTGTGTCGAAAAAATTCAGACCGAGTTCCAGCGCCCGGTCCATCATCGCAAAGCTGTCCGCCTCGGTGGTCTCGGGACCAAAATTCATCGTGCCCAGGCAGAGACGGCTCACCTTGAGCCCTGATCGACCGAGCTGTACGTATTGCATCCGCGGCTCCTTGCCTCAGACACCGATGGTTTCGATATGTTCCAGTTCGACTGGCGTGAGCGTAAACCGGTCGACTTGCAGATCCTCCACCATATGTCGCGAATTGCTCGTGCCTGTCAAAGGCACCATGCCGATTTGCATGGCGAATCGAAAAATCACCTGGGCCACGCCGGTGTTGTATGTTTCCGCGATCGCTCGAATCGTTGGATCCAGAAAGACTTCCCGGTTCGCCGTCAACAGAGAGAATCCTTGATACACAATGCCGTGCGTGCGGCACAGCTCGCGCACCGCCCGATCCCACCCGAAGGCCGCATAACAGCGATTTTGGACGATCATGGGGCGGTGGGCCGCCCGTTCGCAGAGCAGTGCCAACTGGGCCGCCGAGACATTGCTGACCCCGATCATCTTGGTCCTGCCCTCCGCATATAACGATTCGATGGCCGCCCACACCTCCCAGTCTTCCGGACCCAAGCCGCCGCGATAGTAGGGACCATGGAGCACGTAGGAATCGAGGTGGTCGGTGTGGAGATGGGCCAGTGAGCTCTCGAACGATTGCCGGACCTGCATGCCGACGCTCGCCGTCCGGTCATAAGGCGTTCGATGGTCCTGCCCATTGAGCGGTGTGAATTTTGTTTGAAGGAATAAGTGCTCGCGGCCTACGCCTTGCTGCGCCAGGAGCACAAGCGCTTCGCCCACCCTCCCCTCGTCATAATGGATGAGCTGGTTCGCGGTATCGATGGCCTTGAACCCGGCCTTGACGGCTTCGAGAACCAGGTCAGTCGTGGCCTCTTTTTTCCAGGCGGTGCCATACATGAACGCCGGGATCGAGACTCCGTTATACGCCGTCATGCCCATGCTGCGCGATAGGCCTCCACGCGTGTCCGATCGCCGGCCGTTTCTCCGCACGCCATGTGCTCACCATACACAGTTCACAGTCGCAGTCTCAACGTGAGAATTGATAGAGTGGCACGATGGACTCCGAGAGCAGCCAGGTCGCCGAACTGCGGATCAGTTATCGGTATGTCAAACAGCATGCCTGGGTCATTCAGGCGCTCAACGGTTTTCTCTCGGCCTATTTCGTGGAGCAGCCCGAGTTTCGTGTGCAGCGGCATTTTGAAGACCTCGAATCCGGGATGCATGTGTGGGTGTGCGAGATACCGGCCCCCAGCACAATGTCTCGGCTGCTGCGTCGCCTGAAAGCGGATGTTCCCGCCTTTCGCTGCACGGAACTGCATGATGCCGCGGGACGTCCGCAGTATGTGATCGATTGTCCCGACACGCCTTGCGCCGGCTAGACCAATTTCGCCGCAGACTGTTCAAACGCGGCCAGAAGAGTATACTGACTGAGACCGGAGGTCGCTGCGATGCCTCGAGTGCTCGTCCTTGGCGCGGGGAAAATCGGCTCGCTCGCGGCGTGTCTGCTTTCCCAACACGGGACCTATGACGTGCATGTGGGCGATATCACGCTCGATGCCCCCAAGCACCTGGTCGAAGACCTCGGCCTCACGCGGGTGACGCCGGTCGTCCTGGACGTGCAGCACCCGGAGACCGTCGCCAGCCATCTGAGCGCGTACCCGGTCGACGCCATCATTTCAAGCCTGCCCTATTTCTGCAATCCGACGGTTGCCGCGCTGGCCTTGAAGCACGGCTGTCATTACTTCGACCTCACGGAGGACGTCGAGGTCACGAATGAGATCCGCACCATGAGCCAGGGCGCGGCGCATGCCTTCATGCCGCAATGCGGGCTGGCTCCCGGCTTCATCAGCATCGTGACGCAGGATCTCATGAGGCAGTTCGAAACGTTGGACCACGTCAAAATGCGCGTGGGCGCTCTACCCGTACATCCGAGCAATGCGCTCAAGTATTCGCTCACCTGGTCCACGGACGGGCTGATCAACGAATACGGCAATTTGTGCTATGGGATCGAAGACGGCCGCAAAATTCCCCTGCAGCCGCTCGAAGGATATGAAACGATCGAACTCGACGGGCTTTTGTACGAAGCTTTCAATACGTCCGGCGGGCTCGGCACCCTGGCCGATAGTTCGGTCGGGCGGGTGAAAACCATGAATTACAAGACCCTGCGCTACCCCGGCCATTGTGAAAAGATCCAGCTCTTGATGAAGGATCTCCGGCTCAACGAAGACCGCCAGACGCTCAAGCGGGTGCTGGAGCATGCGATTCCGCAAACCTTGCAGGATGTCGTGCTCATCTATGCCTCCGTCACCGGGACGAAGCACGGTGAATTCTTCGAGGAGAGCTACGTCAAGAAAGTCTACCCGCAATGCATCAAGGGCAAGCTCTGGTCCGCGATTCAGGTCACCACCGCCTCGAGCGTCTGCTGCGTCATGGACCTGGTGCTCCGGCATCCCGAACCGAGGCGAGGCTTCGTGACCCAGGAATCGATTGCGCTGAAGGACTTTCTCGGCAACGATTTCGGAGTGTACTTCCGATGAGCACTGTCCAGGCCGCCCTCCGGTCGCTGGGGATCCAGGCCGTGAATTCCGGCGGCAGCACCGGCAAACTCTGGTCGTCGGATCAGACGGCCGGCTCATTGATCCAGTCCGTCAACCCTGCCACCGGCGATGCCATTGCCGCCGTGCGCTCCTGCACCGGCGAGGATTATGAGGTGATCGCCACGAGCGCCCGTGACGCGTTTCTTACCTGGCGTATGGTGCCTGCGCCGAAGCGCGGTGAATTCGTCCGGCTCATCGGCCAGGCCCTCCGCGAGAAAAAAGACCAACTTGGCACACTCGTCTCGCTTGAGGTGGGCAAAATCAAAGCGGAAGGCGACGGCGAAGTCCAAGAGATGATCGACATGGCCGACTTTGCGGTCGGACAGTCGCGCATGCTCTACGGGGCAACCATGCCGTCCGAACGGCCGGCTCACCGCATGAGCGAACAGTGGCATCCGCTGGGACCGATCGGGATCATCACGGCCTTCAATTTTCCGGTCGCCGTGTGGGCCTGGAATGCGTTCCTCGGCGCGATTGCCGGCGACACCGTCATCTGGAAGCCTTCCCCCAAGGCACCCCTCTGCGCGATTGCCGTCCAGCATATCTGCAACCAGGTCATGGAGCAGCTGGGATACACGGGAATCTTTTCGTTGTTCATCACCGATCAACCGGCGTTGGCCGAGACCATGGTCCAGGATTCGCGCTTGCCGCTGATCTCATTCACCGGGTCGGTGCCGGTCGGCCGCCACGTGGCTGCCTTGGTGGGGCAGCGGCTGGGTCGGACGCTCCTGGAACTGAGCGGCAACAATGCCGTGATCGTCGATGAGAGTGCGGATCTGGACCTGGCCGTGCGGGCCATCGTCTTCGGCGCCGTGGGCACCGCCGGCCAGCGCTGCACCACCACTCGGCGGCTGCTCGTCCATGAATCACGGGCGGACGAGCTCATGGACCGCTTGGTCAAGGCCTACAAGCAGGTGCGCATCGGCAATCCCCTGGATGCGGATGTGCTGCTGGGTCCGCTCATCGATCACGTCGCGGTGGAGACGTACCGTGCCGCCATCGACGAGATCAAAAAGGAAGGCGGCGACATTGTCTACGGGGGCCGGGTGTTGAACCGTCCCGGGTACTTCGTGGAGCCGACCATCGTGCGGGCGCAGCCCCACTGGCCGCTCGTGCAACGAGAAACGTTCGCCCCGATTCTCTATGTGATGACCTACCGGGCATTGGACGAAGCGCTGGCGCTTCACAACGGCGTTCCCCAAGGCCTGTCGTCGGCGATCTTCACGAACAATCTGCGGCACGGCGAGCGGTTTGTTTCCGCCTCCGGCAGCGACTGCGGCATCGCCAACGTCAACATCGGGACCTCCGGCGCGGAAATCGGCGGCGCGTTTGGGGGCGAGAAAGAGACAGGCGGCGGCCGAGAGTCCGGGTCCGACGCCTGGAAGGCGTACATGCGGAGGCAAACCAACACGGTCAACTGGGGCACGGACTTGCCGCTCGCGCAAGGCATCAAGTTCGGCGCCTAGCGACGACTCAGCGTGGCAATCTCAGATCGCAAGTTTCAGATCTCAGATTGCGGATGGAGAAGCACCGATTCGGCAGGAGTCAAAGATGGACACGAATCGAGAATTAGACGGATTGCTCGAACGAATGGTGACCGAATACGTGGCCCGGAACCGGGCAGCGAAAATTCTGCGAGGCTTGCTCGAAGAAGCCGGCGTCGGATTCTATCCCGTCGTCGATCATCTGACGTTGCGCACCCTGGATATCGACCGACGGGCGCAACAGTTTGTGGCGCTGGGCTATGCCTACGATGAAACCTTGGAGTATGACGACTGGTACGCCAAAGTGTACCGGAAGACCGGCTATCCGGCATTGTTCGTCGATCAGGCGTATCCGGATGCCCGCGGCACAACCAGCATCATTCCGCAGTGGGTGACCGCCTTCGGCGACCAGGTGTTTCATCATGTGGCCGTACGCGTCGAAGATATCGATCGCGCCGTCTCGCGGCTCAAGAGCAATGGCGTGGAATTCGCGGGCGCGATCGTCGGACCGGCCGGCGGCCAGCTGCGTCAAATTTTCTCGGCGCCTGAGCTCGTCGACGGGCAGCCTTTTACCGTCCTCGAACTCGCCGAACGGCACCGCGGTTATCAGGGGTTTCTTCCGCCGCAAGCCGACAGTCTGATGAAGTCGACCGCGCCGCGGTAAGTCAGAGAGACTGAGGCGCCGCCTGAACAGACGTTTCTGTCAGAAACGCCGGCCCTTCAATCGGTAGCCGGATGTCGAACGTCGTGCCACGCCCCAGCTCGCTGTCCACGGAAATCCGCCCGCCGTGCATGTCCACCACGTCCTTGACGATCTTCGTGCCGAGGCCTGTTCCGCCGTTCTTGCTGCTGACCAGTCGATTCGAAAACAACTGGTCGCGGATGTCGGCCGGCATGCCCTTGCCGGTATCCGCCACCCGAATCACCACACAATCGTCGCCGGCCATGTGCAACCCGCTGATCGTGACCGTGCCGCGCGGCGGCACTTCGGCAATGGCATTGTCGACCAGATTATAAAGCATCGAGTACAGGCGGGCTTCGTCGCCAGCGATCGGCGGCAAGCCATGAACACCTTCGACGCTCAGGGTGACCTGCCGTTGTTCCGCCGCCGTGCGCAAGGATTTTACGACACTTTGCGCGATCTTCCCGATTTCGCAGCGTTCGAACTTCTGCGAGGCTCGGGTCAGGGCCGCGTAATCCGCGATCGCCTTCATCCGGTCCTGAATGCGCCGGGACGTATTGCGGAACATCGCGATCACTTCGCCGCACGCGGAATGGCTTTGTTCGGCGCGCGCCCGCTCCATCGCCGGGAGATGCCGAAAGACATCGTCGATTTCGTCCGCGAGGAGATCGGTTCCGGCGACCAGGGGCATGAGGAGATTCTTGACGTCATGCGTAATCTCGCCCATTAACTTCGTGATTTCCACCCGCTGGCCGATCCGCTCGGTCATTGCCGTTACGGTGTGATCGATCTGGCCCTGTTCGAAGGGCTTGGTGATAAAATCGACCGCCCCTTCTTTCATCGCCTCGACGGCCAGCCGAATCGTCCCATAGGCCGTCACTACCACGACCGGAAGGTTGGGCCAGCGTTTCCTGATCAGCTTGAGCGCCTCGATGCCGTTGAGCCGCGGCATGGAGACGTCGAGAAACACGAGATCAAGGGCGGCCCCTTCGATGGCCCTGAGGGCGCCCTGCCCGTCACCTGCCGTGACCACCTCGTGGCCGAGCCACCGTAGGCGCTCTGAGAGACTCATTCTGATGTCGGGATCGTCGTCGGCGACCAGTATGCGAATGCCCATGGCGTTCCTCCTGCCAGCGATCAGTCAGCAAGAAATACGCCATTTGCCGGCTCCGCAAACGTTGGGATATTTTCAGGGGAAATCGCTGGAAGGTGTCGTCTGAGGTTGAATCAGTTCGGATCGCCGGCGGATCAAAATAGATCCGCTAGCCCATGTCCTTCAAGACATGACCGGGATTCCGCTCCCGGCCGATGTTCTTCATCACCACATCCTGAAAGAGCACAACCACACGACCACGCTGGTCCTTGACGATCATGGAGGCGGAGGGCGTTTTGAAGGTGGCGGGATCGCCCTCGAGCCAAGCGCTGCACGTGTACGACAACAAGTCCAACACCGTCTCCACACGATATTCGTGACGCAGCCGGTATTGCAGCACATCGAACTGCAACCGACCCACGGCCGCCACGAGCGACTCCAGATCATTCAGGCTCCGCAGTATCTGCACGGTGCCTTCTTGGGCCATCTGCTCCATCCCTTTGTCGAAGGCCTTGCGCTTGCCGACATCGGTTGGACGGATACGGGCGAAAATTTCGGGTTGGAACTGTGGTAGCGGCTTGAAGGCGAATCCGCCGGTGACGGAAATCGTATCGCCGATCGCGAAGAGCCCTGGGTTGATGATCCCGATGATGTCCCCGGGAAAGGCCTCCTCGACGGTGCTCCGTTCCTGGGCGACAAGGCTGTGAGGCCTGGACAAGCGGACCTCCCGTCCCAAGCGTTGATGCTTCACCACCATGTCCCGTTCGAAGCGGCCGGAGCAGACGCGGAGAAACGCCGTGCTGTCGCGATGCTTCGGGTTCATGTTCGCCTGGAGCTTAAAGACATAGGCGCTGAACGGCCGGTCGATCGGATCGATCGCCAGTTCGCTACCGTCATCGCCGTCGGCCAAGCGTGAGGTCGGAGAAGGGGCCAGATCAACAAAGGCGTCGAGAAAACTTTCGACGCCGAAATTCGTCAACGCCGACCCGAAAAAGACCGGCGTCACGTCCCCTTCGAGAAACGCGTCGCGTGTAAACGGGTTCCCCGCGATTGCCAGCAACTCCAAATCATGCTCGACTTGTCCCATGACGTCCGGCAAGACACGTCCGCTTGTTGACAGATCGGCGAGGTCCATCGTCTGCACATCGACTTTCGTGGCACCGCCGTGGGCGGTCTTGCTGAAGAGCGCCACGCGGTGGTCGTCGCGCGTCACAATGCCTGCGAAGTCGCTGCCGGATCCGATCGGCCAATTCACGGCACTTGCGTGGATCGACAGGGCCTGCTCCACTTCCGTCATCAAGTCCAGCGGAGGGCGTCCGGGAAGGTCCATCTTGTTGACGAACGTCAACACGGGGATGCGGCGCATTCGACAGACGGCAAAGAGCTTTCTGGTCTGCGCCTCAACCCCTTTCGCCGCATCAATGACCATGATCGCGCTGTCTGCGGCCGTCAGCGTGCGATAGGTGTCCTCAGAAAAGTCCTGATGCCCAGGCGTATCGAGGAGATTGATGACGGCATGCTTGTAGGGAAACTGCATGGCGGAGGCGGTGATGGAAATTCCGCGCTCCTGTTCCATGCCCATCCAGTCGGAGGCGGCCGTTTTCCCGCCTTTACGGCCGCGGACCATCCCGGCGGTCCGGATCAAGCCGGAGTAGAGGAGCAGTTTTTCGGTCAACGTCGTCTTCCCGGCGTCCGGGTGGCTGATAATCGCAAACGTGCGGCGCTTCGCGGTGGCCGCTGCCAATTCGCTCTGCTCTGTGGATGCCGTGCCCATGTCGTTCCGCAGCATACCACGGCGGCGCGGCATTCGGGAGACGGAGGACCGACCGCCGCCATGTTGACACCGCCGGCGGGAAAAGCGGAGGATATGTTTGACCCTTAGGTATGGTCTCTGAGACGACCGTGAAAACACCGTCGGACAGCTCGGCAGCCCCTCCATGGTCGCCATCATTCTGGCGCTTCCTCGCTGCTCAACCTCCGCTGATCTCCCGGGGGACTGTTTCGACCGCCGCCCCTGTGTCTGGCGGCCGTAATTCTCTTGCCGATGATCGCCGACTAGGCTGACTCCTCGTTGCGCTCGGCAGCGTAGCCTTCCTAGAGTCAACGTACGATTAGAGGTCGATATGAACGTCCTGCTCGTGCATCCCGGTCCTCTCATGTACACCAAGATCTATCTACGCCTGGAACCGCTCGGCCTGGAGGTGGTCGCGTCGGCGGCACGGGCGCGAGGGCACCGGGTGACGCTGCTCGACCTGCAGGTGGAATCGCCCCGCGACTATGTGCGTCTCCTCAAGGAAGAGCGCCCGGACGTCGTGGGATTCTCCTGTAATTATCTCGCCAACGTACCCGAGATTGTCGATCTCGCCAAGCTGACCAAACAACTCCTGCCAACCACCCGCGTCTTCGTCGGCGGCCACAGCGCGTCGTTCGTGGCCGGCGCGATCCTCGAGCACGGCGAAGGCGCAATTGACTGCGTCTTGAAAGGAGAAGGAGAACCGGTGATCGGACCGTTGCTCGAAGCGATCGCCGACACGCCGGACGATTTCAGCCTTGTTCCCGGCGCGGTGACGCGCGCCGGCGAAGGGCCGGCGGTCCGCATGCTCGAGCATTTGGACGACCACTATCCGGCTCGCGACCTGCTTCGCCATCGGCGCAAATACTTCATTGGCGTGCTCGATCCCTGTGCGTCGATTGAGTTCACCCGTGGATGTCCTTGGGACTGCTCGTTTTGCAGCGCCTGGACGTTCTACGGCCGCAGCTACCGCGTGCGCAGCCCTGAGGGCATCGTCGAGGACCTAAGCCGGGTACAGGAGCCTGGTGTCTTCATCGTCGACGACGTGGCGTTCATCCAGGCCAAACAAGGGATGGCCATCGGCGAAGCCGTCGCCCGGCGCGGCATCCGCAAGCAATATTACCTCGAGACGCGGGGCGACGTCCTGCTGCGCAACAAGGACGTGTTCCGTTTTTGGAAGACCTTGGGACTCGCCTATATGTTTATCGGCATTGAAGCGATCGATGAGGAAGGGCTCGCGCTTCATCGCAAGCGCATCACGCTGAGCAAGAATTTCGAGGCGCTCGAATTTGCGCGGTCCTTGGGAATCACGGTCGCGATCAACTTGATTGCCGATCCCTCATGGGATCGCCGGCGCTTCGAGATCGTGCGCCAGTGGTGTCTGGAGATTCCGGAAATCGTCAACGTCAGCGTCAATACGCCATACCCGGGCACTGAGACATGGCATACCGAAGCCCGACGCGTGACGACGCGGGATTACCGTCTCTACGACATCCAGCACGCCGTGCTTCCAACCATTTTACCGCTGCCCGAATTCTATGAGGAATTGGTCAAGACACAGCAGGTCTTGAATACCAAGCACTTGGGATGGACAGCGTTGAAATCTACGGCCCGCATCGCCGCGGGGCATTTGCTTCGCGGTCAGACAAATTTCGTGAAGATGTTATGGAAGTTCAACAGCGTGTATAACCCGAAGCTGCAGCTGGCCGACCATGCACGTTCGGTCACCTACCCGATGCCGTTGCCGCCTGACCGCGTGCCCGACATCGCGCCCCAACTCCTGTACATCCATCGCGGCCAAGGTCGCGCCGGCCGCGTCCTCGACGAAGCCACAGAACAGTTTGTCGAGACGACCCGTATGCGAAACACCGGCTAGCTGATCCGGGTGGTCCATCGGATCAGCGCGTCGGCCGCTCTTCGGCCTGCCCCTGCCAGAGCATGTCGTACCCCAGCTCCTTCGTGTCGGCGCAGAGGGCAGCCAGCGCGGCAAATTTCTTGAGAAACACTTCGTTGGCGTGGGACCGCTCATGGTCCTCGAACGACCGCCAATACGTGACGATCACATAGTGCTCGTCCGTCGACGTGGACGACAGCGATCCCTGCTCCGAGACGAAGCCAGAGAATTTGAAGACCTGCCCTGCGAGAAAGCCTCCGCGGTCTCCGCCGTAGGTGTCCTTGACGACACTACACAGTTCACCGACGGCCAGCTCGATATCTTCAAATGTGACTCCCGCCTTCAACGTCACGCTGTTGAACAACATCTTGGCCCCGTAAGGAATAGTGATTGGTCCGAACATCACGTCCTCCGATAGAACGCCCGGCCCTCGGCCGAGCACGCGATCAGCCTGTCCGTTCGGCCGCCTTTGTGAACGCGTGGCGCGTCCGCCGTTATTTTATCGCGCCCCCCGCCGTTCACCGATGCCGAGACGCAGTGCTTCGATATCCAACTCATGCTCCAAGCGATGGAGCACATCGTCGCTGATCGTGCCGTTGTTGCGCATCGCAATCAGGGTCGCCCGCTCGGCCGTGAGCGTTTCGTGACGCAGCCGGCGGAACGCTTCGACCATCTCCGCCGTGCACTCCGGATCCACGGCCCCGTTGTTGGCAAACCGCGACAGCCGCTCATTGTAATGCAGGCGAAGGCGCTCCACGTGCTCGTCGGTCGACCATCGTTGTTTGGCCAGTTCTTCGAGCCGCGTTAAGGCCATCGTCGCCGCCTGCTCACGAGCCAGCATTTCCTCGCGTTCGAGCGCGCCGTCGTCGCCTTCGAGATGCAACCGGCGAATCAACGGCGCCAGCGACAATCCTTGCAGCACGAGCGTGGCCAGGATCACCGCAAAGCTGATCAAAATGATTTCCGCCCGGAACGGCAAAGGGGTTCCGGCACTCGTCGTCAGCGGGAGCGCCAGCGCCGCCGCAAGCGTGATGATGCCGCGCATGCCGGTCCAGCTGATCAGAAAAATGTTCGGCCAGGGCGGCATGGGATCGCGCGTTCGAAGGCTCCGGCTGATCCAGCGGGGAATGAGCGCGGCGAGCGGCACCCAGATGAAACGGACCACGATGGCGGTCAGGCTAATGATCGCGCCGGCCGCCAACAGCAGACCAAACCCGCCGGCGGGAACCGCCTCGCGGAGCGCCCCTAACTGTAAGCCGATCAGGATGAAGATAAACCCGTTCAGGAGAAAGATCAGGAGGTCCCACACAGCGCGGGCTTGCAGGCGGGTCACCGGAGATACATCCGCGCTGAAATGCTGACGGAAATGCAACCCACCGGCGACACAGGCTAAGACGGCCGAGGCATGGGCCTGTTCGCCCAGTATCCAGGCGACATAGGGTGACAACAAGGTGATGGCGATTTGGGTAAAGCTGTCCTGGGTGGCACAGAGGGCCCAACGCGTCGCCATACTGACGGCCAGGCCGATCGCCACGCCCGCCACCCCGGCGAACACCATCTGGAGGACGGTCGGCCCGATCGTGATTGTCTCGCCCACTGCCGCGCCAACCGCGGCACGGTAGAGGATCAGCGCGGTCGCATCGTTGACCAGACTTTCGCCTTCCAGGATCGTCACCACACGGCGGGGAATCTGAAGCCGCCGTGCAATCGCGGTGGCCGATACTGCATCAGGAGGCGACACAATGGCGCCAAGCGCGATCGCTTCTCCCCATCCCATGCCGGGCAAGAGCCATCGCGCGACGACCGCGACGGCGGCGGTGGTCGCCAAAACCAGTCCGACCGCCAGCAGGGCGATCGGCCGTAGGTTGAAGCGGAATTCCCGCCATGACGTGAAATAGGCGGCCGCCCACAAAATCGGCGGCAGAAATACGAGAAACACAAGATCGGGCCGCAACGTCATGACCGGCAGACCGGGGACCAATCCCAATGTCAATCCACCGACGACTAACAGAATGGGATATGGAATGACGAGTCGCTGAGCGAGGGTCGTGAGTGCCAGCACCACGCCGAGCAGGAGAATGACGAGTTCCAGCTGATGCAAGCCATCCATAGGTGCTGGAGGAGTCGCGAATTTTCGATCGGGCTGCCGAGCGGTAGGCTACGCGCCGGCGGCGATGGAGTCAAACGCAGGACGTGAGGATGCGCGGCAGAGAACTGCTCGTGGCTCCCGACGGAGCGCTCGATCATCCGTTGAACCGCAACGAATGAGACGTCTTACAGTTTGGGCAGCGCTCGGGATCTCTCGAAGGACACGGCGGCATCGAGTACCACGAACACCGCGAACAAGAGCAGGAGCAGGCCGCCGGTTCCCCAACCATGCGGCGACAGCATCCACGTGCTTTTCGTGACGCCGGTGAACAGACCAATCGCTCCGCACAGGCAACCGAGCGCGGCCGCGATACGACCCAAGGTCGCCCGCCTCAAGCCTGGTTCCATGACACACCTCCCATGGTTGCTCTCCTCATGCCAGGAGAGCGCATCGTTGTCACGAAGAATGAGAAGGAAGCGACATGAATAGCGCAGGCTAGCGCCTCCGCTACGGCTTGTCAATCCGATGCCCGGACATCCGGACGTGGAGTCGTGCGGCAGCTTCGGCTGCAGCGAAACGCTCGAGAGCGACCCGATCAGCGGCGATTAGCGGCCGGCGGTCCGCTGTCAGGGATCTGCAGGGTGATGGACAGCGCCGGGCCGTCGGGCGCGGCCACATTGGCCACAATCTTGTCCCCGGTCTTCAGCTTTCCCGACGCGCCTTGTATCTTGGTCTCCGGCGTCACTCGCAGGCGTACCTGATGTCCGGACAGTTCCCGGACGATCAACTCGTCCTCTTCCCAGTAAAGCACATCACCCTTGATCTCGGATCCGGCCGCCGGCTGCGGCGGTTCCGCAGCGGCCACGTGGTCCGCACCGAGTAAAAGCCAGCACGTTAACCACAGCGTTAATAGGAGCGTCATGACCTAGCCTCCTCCCTAGAAGGAGCCTACAAATCCCTGACACCCTTGTCAAATCGCAAGAGCAGACCGACGTCCCATGCACTCGACCACGATTGTTCAGGGAACGAATCAGAAAAATCTAGGGCGTGAACGAGCCGCCAACCGACCCGACCCCGGGCGATGGTGCGACTATGCGGTTGCGGTCGCGACTGGCAGTCATCGGCGTCTGGCTCGCCGTTTCGGTGATGCCTGCTTCGGCTCAACTCGACAGGATCGGTGGACCGGTCGAATTCCGTGCACCGGACCGACCGATCTCTCCGCCGACGCTGGGTGGTCTTGATGAATCGAAGTCATCGGACTTGAGCAGATTGCTCTCACCCGCTCTCCCCGCCGACGTGCTCAAGCAGATCGACGGCGAGTTGGGCCGTACACCAACCCGGTCGACGGCCGATACGGATGTCCGTGGCAGGGACTCCACTGCCAAGGTAGGAGACCGCCCGAGCCAGCGAGGCCTCGAGGGAAGCACATTCCGGTGACGGACGGCTGCCGTCATGGTCGCGACAAGGCGGACGCTCAGACATTTCCGTATTCAGGCATCGTGCTCGGCATCAAGAAACAGCAATGAACGTCTAAAACCAAAGGAGGGTCCATGAAAGCGCTGCTTCATCTCGCTGTTGCGTTGTTGTTGTCATGGCCCGGCCTTGTTTGGGCGGAAGATGCCCCTCAAGGCGGCTATCGAGGCATTGCCACGCTCTATTACACACTGATTTGGGGAATTTTGGCGTATGGATTGTGGGATGCCTTCGGGAAGAAAGCGCTGTACATCGGCGCCCCCGTGATGGCCATCATCATCTATTTCCTCCTCCCTTCAGCGTGAATCGTCCAAGGAGCGCAGAGGTGGCGCCCGCCGGCTCTGCGCGCGCCTGATCAACCGCCGAAGATGACGCCAACCGCCGACGCGCGTTGGTGTTGACTCCCAGCGCTGCCCATCAATAATGAACTAGACAGCGACATTTTTTGTCTCTGTCTCCCACGTCGTCGACTTCCAGGCAGACCTCGGCCTCCGATTGTTCCAGTAAATCAAGCAGTCAGCAAAACGTCACACATGCCGGCAGACCGCATCGGTAATGGCATCAACGTTGCTTTTTACTCGGAGCGCTTGAGACCGCAATAGCGACAACACCTGTCGGAAGCTGAGGATCGTGAGGCCGATCTGTCGATGGCTCACCACAAACGGCTGTGTACTGCTTCCGCTCCTCTGGTTGAGCATCCCTTGTTCATCCCTTGCCCAAGAACGATTGGAGATCCTGCCCTTACGCCCGTTCAACGTCGACATTGCGCTCCGGCAGGCCTTCTCTCCGAATGACCGTGAAATTGCCTTGCAGGCCGGGCTGACCGCATTGAGCTATGGAAACTTTGAAATCGGCACCACCTATCAATATTTCGGTCTCGCGTCCAGCACGGTGAAAGCGGATGTGCACTCGATTTATGCGAACCCTCGCTGGAACAATTTTCTGGACATCCTCGATTTTCCCGCCGGCAAGCCGATCAATCGCCTCTTGCGGCATGTGCTCTTTGGTCCGTTGGAAGATCGAGCCGTTCCGTTCGTCGGCGTGATCGGCGGAGCCGTCGTCGCAGGTCCCGGGACCCACATCCCAGCCTACCTATATGGCGCGGATGTCGGCGTGCGGTTTCCCGTGGGTCACAGCATCGCCCTGGAGTTCACACTGGGCTATTTTGTCTACGGGCTCAATTTCGAAGGCCAGGGCAGCAATGAGCGGCAGCTGTTGTTTACTACAGGATTCTTCTTTTAACCGGTTCGGGAGACCCATGAAGACAGCCCCGAACCGGTCTCGACAACGTTTGGGCGTCGTTGTCGTCCTTTTGTTGGCTGGATCTCTCGCGGGATGTGGATTGGTTATTGATGCCGCGGAACTGATTGCGCCCATTCCCGCTCCATCCGATAGCGTAGACGTCGTCTGCCGTCATCGCCAGTTGCAAGTCGGCATTTCGGTCGAACCGTATCCGCCCTTTGTCTTTCCGGTAGTGTCCACCGCTCGAGGGCCGTCGATCACAGGGCTGGACCTCGAACTCGTTCAACAGCTCGGCGCGGCCTTGTCGAAGTATTGCGGCGGGATACCGATCGCAGTCGTCCCGCACGTCGTCCATTTTCGCGATCTTTTCCGGCTGTTGACGGATGGGCATCTTGATTTGTTCGTCTCTTCAGTAGCCTACAATGTCCCGCATTTGAAGTCCGCAGGGCTTGCGTACTCCTCGCCGTACTATCCTGGAACCGGGCTCGGCGTAATCGCACGGCGACCGGACGTAGCCCAACGCGTTCGTGCGGCGCTCATGCATCCGGCGACTGACGGAGGCAGTCTCGAGCGACGACGGGCCGCATTGGATGGACTCGTTGTGGCCGTGCAGGAAGGACGATCGGCACATTTCTACGCGGCGGCTCACCTGAAGGGCGCCCAATTACTGCTCTGCGACTCCCTGGCGGGAGCATGGCAGGAACACGACACGCCTGTCGATATTATCCTCGGCAAGCAGCCGGTTCTTGATTTCCTCTTGAAGCGGGAGGAGCGGCTGACATCCTGGCAGCCGCTGCTATTGGAAGATGGGCGCCCCTTGCTATTGAACCGCGAATTTTTCACCGTCGTCATGTCTGAGAAAAGCTTTCGTCTCCATTGGCTAGTGAACGATCTGCTCTTTGAACTGGAAGAATCCGGGCGCCTGGAAACCATACAGCGTCGGTGGTTTGAAAAAGACTATCACTACACCGAACGAGCGGTGACCGAAGGTCTCCTTGCCGTCGTCCCGGCCTCTGTCGATCCCTCCGCTCCAAGCCGCTGTCATTGGGCAAAGCCCTAATGTGTAGTGATCGCCGGCACTTCTGCCGCGCCGAACCGATTGACTGACGGCGCCCCGAGCTATCGAGGCATGCGGGCGGAAGGGTCGAGGACGTCTCGGAAGACGTCTGCCAGGTCGAGAAGGGCCTGGCTCCCGTCTCCGACATACACGGAACCGTGCATGGTGGCCAACGTCCTGGGCCGCAATGTCGCCAGTCGTTTCAGCGTCGTATCCGTCAGGGTGCAGTACGGGAGATAGTTCGCAAGCGGCCCCTGTTGGTATTCGATGAGTACCTCCCGGCATCGGCCGATAATGTCCGCCTCCGTCACCGGCTCGACGTCGCCGATTTGGTGAAATAAGTCTGAACAGAGCAGCGTTTGTTGGCTCTCCTCGAAGAAGAGTCCCGCTTCCCAACAGTGAGGCACGTGCGGCGTCGCAAGAAAACGAAAGCGGTAGCGGCCGGTCTCCAGCAGGTCGCCGTCCATGAGACCTTTGGCCGGCCGCAGCGAGAGACAGTCGTCGACGCTCACCATCTTGCCCACGAGGCTGCACACCGCGGTCGCTGACGGCGAGAGCGACTGCCATTGCGGCAACGTTCCGCACTCGTCGGCTTCGAAATGGCTGAACCCGATCCATTTGAGCCTCTGCACGTCGATGAGCGAGGCCACGGCCTCTTTGACCTGCGGAAACAGCGCCTTTGGACCGGTATGAAACAGGAGCGATTCCTCGTCGCGCAGCAGAAACTGGCTGAATTGTAAATTAAACGGTTCGATGAACGAGGTAATCCGGAAAAGATCGGGAGCGACTTCGGTAATCACGGCCATGATGTCTCCTTCCCCCTCTAAAAGGAAGGGATCATACGCACCCTCCTCTCGAGGTGCAATCGAGGCCGGAGGTGATGGCCAGCACGTGTGCCCGCTGTCCGCCCGCTGTCCCGAATCTACTTGCCGCCTTGCACCGAAAGCTCCCAGCGGTAACCGTCGGGATCGTAGAACCATACGCCCATATGTGGTGAGCCCGGCGCCTCGGGGCCGATCTCGTCGCCGGGATCCTCAATCTTGACCTTGTGCTTCTTCAGATGGGCGAGCGCCTTTCGTAGAACGGCCATAGACGGCAGGTGAAACGACATGTGGCCGATCGTTTTCGGTGACGGCGACCCCTTCGAGAGCACAATGGTCACGTTGTCGTTGCCCACCGCCACACCCCCCTCATACTCGAATTCCTTGCGCAATCCCAGCGCGCGTATGAACCATTCGGCACTGCGCCGCGGATCGCGAACCGCAAGTCCGAAGTGGCCGACCGGACCGAGAGTGAACGGTGTCTTCATAGCTGCACTCCTGAAAAAGTTCGCGTTCCGTCATCCGCGACCGGATCCCGCGGTCGCGGCATTCGATGCTTGAAGACGATAGTCACTCCACGACCCAGATGGCAAACCCTTTCGCATCTTGAAGTAAGGAGTCGGTGACGCTGCCGCCGAAGAGGCGTTTGACGCGAGACGTCCCATGCCGCCCGACGACGATCGTGTCGTGCTTTCCGCTTCGCCCCTCTTCCAGAATATTTCTCGCAATGTCCTCCTCGTGACCGATTCGTAACTCCACCCGGCCGCTGTCGAATCCGGAATGCGCCAAGGTCTCGCGCGCCTTGAGCAGGACCGGGCACTCGGACTCCGTTTCTTGTCGGATCCAGGCCTGTTGATCCTTGCGCAATTGCGCACCCAACCGGCTTTCAGCGGCGGGATTCTCAGACCCCCCGTGTTCCAACAGCCCGCGGGGCATGGGTTTGAGGACATGAAACAGCGTCACCTGCGTATCCGTCCTTCCACGCAGCAGCGAACCCACATACTGGACCGCGCGGTGGGAACTTTCGGACTCATCGACCGCCACAAGCATTCGCATAACGTCCTCCCTACGTACGCACTTGGCTCCAGGTGAGCAGATTCTCGACACTATAGTATGCCTGTCGGGCTTCGCGGATTCTAGGGAACGCCCTTGCCGAAACTAGCGCTCTTCGATGGTCCCAGCGACACTTCAACCATAACCAATTCAAAAAGACCTTCTCTCATTTTTCTGCTACTCTTCCCGCGTGGCCCGCCGCTCGCGTCATCGGTCCCACCGCCGCCAGTCTCGCCGCACCAAAACGCTTTGGCGCTTCCTGCGCCGGCGATGGCGCGAAGGTGACGCGTTTCTCCGCGCGCTCTGGGCTTCGCATCCGGCCGTCAGCCTTCCCGTCGCCGCCGTCTTGATTCTCGTCTGCTGGCTGGCCGTGAACTGGCTCTATCATGCCGTCCATAAGCCGACGGAACTCTTGTTCCCGCTGGACAATGCACTGGACAAGAGTCTGGCCGCAACCTGGCGCGAGTACGGGCCCCTGTTTCGCGAGCACGCCACCAGCACGATCGCGCCGGAGCTGCTTGCCGCGCTGGCGCAAGCCGAAGGCAACGGCAACCCCGTCGCCCGCACCTATTGGCGATGGCGGGCGTCGTGGAATCCTCTTGAGTGGTATCAGCCGGCATCGAGTGCCGTGGGGATGTACCAGATCACCTCCGGCACCTTTCAGACGGCGAAGCGCTATTGCATTCACGACCATGTCGTCGCCGAAGACGGCCCTTGGCACGATGTGCGCTCCTGCTGGTTCAATCGCTTATACACACGCGTGGTTCCCAGTCATGCGATTGAGTTGACGGCCGCGCTGCTCGACCGCCAAGTGTCTCAGGCGCTTGGTTCTCGCCCCGCGAGCCTTTCGCGGAAACAAGACCTGGCGGCGATCATTCATTTATGCGGATCATCGGCCGGGCAACTCTATGTCATCCGGAGATTTCAATTTGCGCCCGGGCAGCGCTGCGGGGACCACGATGTCCGGGCCTATGTGGCAAAGATCAATGTCCTAAAAGAGCATTTTAGCCGACTGCAGAGAACACATTGAGATGTCATGTCAACCGGTGACGCCGAACTCTTCGAATTGACGAATGTATTTCTGCAAAGCGGCCGGTCTGGACCGCTGCCGCCTCTTGTGGTACCTTGAAGTCACGCTTCCGCTTCGTTCGTAAGGCAATCACTACCGTGAACATCTCCCGCGCAGGACGCGTCCTGCTCTCCATACTGCTGCTCGCGTCGCTCGCGTTTGCCGGCTGCGCCGCCACGTCGCTGCTGTACAATCATGCGGACTGGCTCATCGCCCGTCAGATCGACGGCTATTTCGGCCTGAATCGTTCCCAGAAGACGTTTGTTTCCTCGCGCTTGAGCGGCATTTTGGCGACTCACCGCCAGGAAGCGCTGCCTCGGTATGAAGCGGTCATCCGGCAAGCCAGCGACCGGGCGGCGGACGGGCTGACGGATGACGATCTCAACTGGGCGTTCGTCCAGTACGATTTGCTTCGGGCGGATTTGTTCGCCCGCTTCGCAGGCGATGGAGCTGAACTCGTCCGGCAGGTGAACGATCCCCAGGTGGCAAAGCTCAAACAGGCGCTGCAGACGCGGCTGGCACGAGAGGAGGACTTGCTGCGTGACGATGTTGCCAAACGGCAGCAGAAACGCACGGACCGCATTCTCGGGTTGGCTCGAGAATGGATGGGACCGCTTTCGCCGCAACAAGAGCAAGACATTGCGAAGCTGACGATGGAATTTCCCGACACGTTGCCTTCCTGGCACGCCCATCAGGTCTACCGTCATGAGCAGCTTCTCGCGTTGCTCGAAGCCCGACAGAGCGACCGAACCGCAGCGCGCCTGGAGGACTGGTTAGTGCATCAGGATCGAGACGCCGATCCGCATTTCGCGGAGATGATGAGCCGGTTGCGCCGGCACATTACGACGCTGGTGATGAGCCTCGATCGCTCGGCGACTCCGGTGCAGCGGCGGCATTTTCTCTCAAAATTGAACGATCTGGCCGGACTCGTCCACCGCCTTCAGGCCGCTTGATCCTTTACTCCTCCCCCACGATCCGACCCGTTTCCGCATCGAGGACCGCAAGTCTGTTTCGCGGCCGACCGTTGATCGTCGTGAATTCACCGCCTACGAATACCCTGCCTTGAGAGACGACGATGGATCGCACGGCGCCATTCGCCTCCGGAGTCCACGACGTGAGCAGGCCCGTGGCCTTGTCGATGGAGGCAAGCCGCTCACGGACCTGCCCACCGATGGCGGTAAACAGCCCGCCCAGGTAAAGGCGTCGCCCGTCATCAAAAAACGTCATGACGGTGTCGTTTGCCGGCAGGTTCCAGCTGGTCGCCGCGCCTCCCGCGCGGTCCACGGCGGCCAAATTCCCACGCGCCTGTCCTCCAACTTCGTCAAATCGGCCGCCCACGTAGATGACGCCATCGGAGACTTGCAGCGCAAACACGACGTCGCCGGCGACACCGCGCACTGAGGGATTCCACGGCGTGAGCAGACCGCTGGCCAGATCGAACGCCGCCAGATTCAATCGGACAGCCTCATTTCCGAGGAGACCAACTTGATCGAAGCTACCACCGACATAGGCCACCGAGCCGCTGATCGCCAGCGCCTTGACCTCGCCCTGGAAAATATTCGGATTCCACGACGTCGCAAGACCCGTCAGGGCATCGATCGCTGCCAAATTTTGCCGCGCCTCACCCCTCAAGCCCGTCCCTGGCACAATGACGGCATTGACGAGATCGAAGACACCTCCCACATAGACAACGGCACTCGAGGAGACCAGCGCATTGACCAGATTCGCCGTGCCTAATTTTGGATTCCAGGGCGTGAGATCGCCGGTGTTGCGATCCACGGCAGCCAAACGCCAACGTTCGATGCCATCTAGACTGAAAAAACTTCCCCCGATGAACAGCGTCTGATTCTCGACCGCCAGCGCCGTCACCGGTCCGTCCGCCGTCGGATCCCATGGAGGATCCACTGTGCCGTCGGCGAGGATATGCGCAAGCATTTGCCGCGGCACGCCGCCGACTTGCGTAAACTGTCCGCCGACATAGACGCCGCCGCTGCCATCCGCGGCGAGCGCAAACACGCTGTCGTTCGCCTGAGGGAATGCGCCTCCCGCAGCACTGTTGCTGATGGGAGTGGTTTCGGCGGACAGCGCTGTGTCACCGCCCCCGCTGCAGCCGGCCAGCAGTCCCAACCAGAGAACCGCAGAGGGCAGCAGGGCATTGAACCGTCGCAGGCCCCCGGCCTGTTGATGTGGCATCGCAACGACCTCCGTTAACCCCGAGACATTGCCAATGGGACTTACGATAGAGAAACCAAGCAGGTGAGCGTACCAGGGAATTCACCAGGGCAGACCGCAGAACGGCCACTCTGGCGCAGCGTCATGATGATGCATGGCAAGAAAAACTGGGAATCCTCCCAGTACTGATGAGAACCCTGGTCCTGTAGATTTCTCCGACGATGCTGCGAACCGAGGTGAAAGATTTTATGCGGATGTGCGAACGGCTGATGGGCTTGGCGCTTCAAACTGGCGAACTGTCGCCGGAGGAGTGCGATATTCTTTCGTATTACGCGAAGGAACTACACGACACGACCCATCCCTTGTGCGAAAAGCACAAGTGCGATACGTCGGTCTCTTCCAGCTGAGCGCACCGTTTGTCAATCGAAACGCCCGGGGGCTCTCGATCGCCAGACGCTTTGGCGACCGAGGCGTAACCGCCCGTTGGAAGGTATTCCCACTGGCCGGCGCCTACTCGACCAGCTCGTCGAGTTGATCGAGGAACACTCGCTGTCCGGGAAGAAGTTTTTTTCTGGCCAGCGAAAGCCCGCACCAGAGCGCCCGGTCGATTTCCGGAAACTGTTGAACGCGGCCTGATTTCGGCGGCCATTCGAGCGGAAAATAGTTGCTGCGAATCGCCAGGGCATCGAGGTCTCCCTCGACCGCCCACGCTCGAATGATTTTTCCGCCCGGCTGTTTGGCCGGCGTCAGTTCCAGTGGGGATCCCTTCAGCTCCGAGCCGGTCTCTTCGTAAAATTCGCGCTTCGCCACGGAAAACGGATCCTGGCCCTCGAGATATTCCCCTTTGGGAATCGACCAGGCGCCGTCGTCCTTCTTGGCCCAATACGGTCCGCCCGGATGGACGATCAACACCTCGACGCCGGTCTCACGCTTCCGATAGAGAAGAATCCCCGCACTCAGCTTGGTAGCCACGCCTGCTGCCTCTGTTCAAGCGCGTCTTTCAAGCGCCTTCTTCTCCTTTCTCCTCCCTTCAAAAGGTGGAGTAGCAGTGCCGTAGACGCGACCTGTGCCGAAGCTCGGGCACTTTCTCCACCCACCCAGCCCTGCCGCGCCAAGACGCGGCTTGTCCACACGCTGGTGAGCCGAGCGCTCGTGCTGCACGACGGCGAGCATTGTTCGATGATCCGTTCACGGAACGTTGGACGGATCACGTTGCACAGCCGAGCGAGGGCGAAGCACTGCTACCTTACTCTAACTTTGCCTGCATCTCGATGTTGGCATTCAACAACTTCGAAATGGGGCAGCCGGTTTTGGCTGCCTGCGTCGCCTTGTCCCATGCGGCTTGATCGGCCTTGGGTACGCGTCCTTTGACATCAAGCAGAATGTGGGTCACCGCCCATCCGGCGTCCTGCTTGTCGAGTGTCACTGTGGCTTTTGTCTCGAGTGTCTCCGGTGTCAGGCCGGCGTTGCCCAACTGCGCCGACAGCGCCATCGTGAAGCAGCCGGCGTGGGCCGCGGCAATCAGCTCTTCAGGATTCGTGCCTTTGCCATTTTCAAAGCGTGTGCCGAACGAGTACTGTTGACTGGAGAGAACACCGCTGTCTGTCGACACCATCCCTTTGCCATTTTTCAAATCGCCTTGCCAGACTGCCGATCCTGAACGTTTCATGGTACCTCCTTGTAAAAGATCCGTGCGATGAACGCATTTGTCGCCGATCAGATGGCGCGTATTATGGCCTAGGCACGTCGGGCCGAGGGTCTGGGACAAACCCGTGGCGATTCGGCATCTGGATCGCCGGCAGCGTTCCCGCGTCCATAACCGCGTTTTCGGGGATGATGCCGTTTTGATGGAGCAGCCATGCAGTGACGGCGTAGACTTCGTCCGGCGTCAGCGATTGCGGCGCATCGAAGGGCATTGCACGGTGAATGTAATCGTAGAGGGTTGTCGCATAAGGCCAATAACTGCCGACAGTTTTCATTGGTGTTGCCGTGGCCAGCGTGTCACGGCCTCCCACCAATCGATCCCGTGGACCTTCCGTCCCTGAGGCGCCATGGCACTTTGCGCACTTGGCGGCATAGAGTACCGCCCCTTCCCCGACGGTGCCGCGACCGGGAGGGAGCCCATCACCGTCCGGCGCGACGTCGATATTCCACAGGCGAACGTCGTCGGCACTGGCTGGCCGTCCGAGCGCGGCGGCTTTCACCGGCGCATCGGACGGCGGACTCTGGACGAGGCAGCCGGTGAGAAGCGCCATTGTGAAGGCGGCGAGCGCAGCCCTACAGATCGATGTTTCGCACGCGCCCATCCTGGTCAATTTTCCAGCTCTGGATCCCATTGTAATGGTAGCTCGAGTGCGTGCCTCTGACCTTAATCAACGCCTCGCGGGACGGCTGGCGGTATCCCGTCTCGTCGACGCATCGGCTCTGCAAGACGGCCTCCTGACCATCCCATACCCAAGGTAACCGAAACCTCGTATGGCATTTCGAGAGAACCGGTTCCTGCAATTCGGCGGTGCGCCAGGTCCGCCCGCCGTCCGTCGTCACGTCAACCTTGACCACCCGCCCCCTGCCGCTCCAGGCCAGTCCGCGAATCTCGTGAATGCCGGGACGGAGCTGTTGACGCCCCGACGGACTCGTAATGATCGATTTCGCTTCCATGACGAGGCTGAATTGGTAGGCCGTGCCGTCAGGCATGAGATCCGTATACTTGGCCGTCTCCCAACGGGTCATGAACGGCGCACGTCCGAGCTTCAGCCGGCGAAGCCATTTGACGTTGATATTCCCCTCAAAGCCTGGCAGGAGAAGACGAAGGGGATAGCCTTGTTCCGGCCGCAAAGCTTCTCCGTTTTGGCCGTAGCAGACCATCGCTTCGGAAAGCACATCGGCGGTCAATGGGATGCTTCGAGTCAATCCCGCCGCATCGCCGCCCTCCGCCAGCAGCCAGGCCGCGTCCGGTTGCGCTCCGGCGGCGTCCAACAGCGTCACAAGTTTGACTCCCGTCCACTCGCTGGTGCTAGTCAGCCCGTGCAGTTCCTGGACGGTGCCGTCTTGCGGATTCCCCCATTGATCACGGCTGTTCCCGGCACATTCGACAAACGCCAAGCGCGAGACCGAGGGGAAGCGCATCAACTCATCGACCGTGAAGAACAACGGTCGTGCGACCAGGCCGTGAATCAACAGCCGATGCTGCGAGGGATCGATCGTCGGCACTCCGTTATGATGGCGTTCAAAGTGCAGGGCCGAAGGCGTGACGATCCCATGCAGGTCTTGAAGCGGCGTCAACGACGACGATTCGCCGACGGCTCTGCGGGCGGACTCAAAGGCCGACCGCTCGCCGTAGGTCCGCGCCGGTGATCCTGGCACCCTCATGGGGTCCGGTTGCGGCTCGCTCGCCCTGGCGCGACGGTGAAGCAACGACATGGATGCCAGTGCAATTAGCGACACTCCGCGGGCGAGTAAACGCCGGCGGGCTATCGGAGCCAGCGGCGGCATCAAGGGCAGCCCCGGCCCTTCGTCAGACACGCGGGGACCGTCTGCCCGATCTGGCTCCGGTTGGTGCTCCATAGATTATTTAAATCCAACGACCATGCCGTCGGGACCGGCCAGCGCTTCGACACGCGTGCGGCTGAATCCGGCTTCCTTCATCCACTTGCGACAATCGGCGCCGGTGAAATCGAACCCGCCGTGCGTTTCGATCAGCATGTTCAAGCTCATGAGCAGGCCGAAGGCATTGCTCTTGCGGTCATCGTCGATCAGCGCCTCATGCACGATGAGCGCGCCCTTCGTCGGCAGCGCCTCATAGGCCTTGCGGAGGAGCATCATCTTCTCCTCGAGATTCCAATCATGGAGGATATGGCCCATGATGATGACGTCGGCGGCAGGCAGCGGATCTTTGAAGAAATCGCCCGTCACGAACCGGACGCGTCCATCGACGCCGCGTGACTTGGCATAGGCTTCGAAGACGGGCCGGACGACCGGCAGATCCATGCCCATCCCGGTAAGATGCTTGTGGGTCAGTGCAATCTCAACGCCGACGCCGCCCTGGGCACAACCCACGTCCACATAGCTGCGAACCTGCTTCCAGGGAAATTTCTTGGCGATCACCCGCGCAGAGCCGAGGCTGAGCCCGGTCATCGCCTTCAGAAACCCCTCCAGCCGCTTCGGGTCGGCGTAGAGCGTTCCGAAAAAGTCCTCGCCGGTCTTGGCTTCGTTTTGCGCCTTCCCCGTCCGTAACCCCTCGGTCAACGACCCCCAAAACCGGTACAGGCGGGCATTGGCCATCTCCAGCATGCCGCCGACATACGACGGTTTGTTGCGGTCCAAATAGAGCGCCGTCTCGGGCGTATTTGCGTACCCTGCCGCCGTGCGCTTGAGCATGCCCAACGCGACGAGCGCGTCAAAAAAGTCTCGGGCACTGCGAGGGTGCAGTCCCAGTTGCAGCCTCAAGGTTTCGGCATCGCGCGGTCCGCGTGCCAATTCAGTAAAGAGGCCCAACTCGATGGCGCTGAGCAGCGTCTTCGAACCCCAAAACGCGGTTCCCAGTTTTAGAATTTTCGCAGGCGTGAGCACGCGCGTTCCCATAGCCCATCCTTTCCGTCAAGCCGTAGGACAGGCTACGCAGGCCGCGCGAAGGAGTCAACGGGTAACGACTGCTGCCTTCCGAGGGAGATCTGGAGCGCGGACAGACCGGAAGCCGGCGCGAGCGGGGTTCGGCCGGCTTCCAGCATGCCGGCGTTACTGTTTTTCCACAATATCGCTTTTCATCGGACCCAGGATTGCAAGGAGCTGATCCTTCTCGGCCTTCCCGACCTTGTGTTGATCGAGCGCTGCGACCAGATCCTCGACCAAGGCGCCGAAGGCCGCATTCGTCACGCCCATGCCGGCATGGGTCACTTTCATTGACCGTCCGGTATAGCGGCATGGACCGCCGGTCGCCTCGCAAATCTGATTGACGAGATTCATCTTGAGCTTCGTCAGATCCGTATTGGCGAAATAGCCGTTGATCCGTGTGTCCGCGCCGACCTTTCCAACGAAGGACTCGACGACGGCAACCAGCGCCTCCTTACCGCCGAGTCGATCATAGAGCGACTTTCCCTTGGCGGTTTCCGCCCAACTCGATCCTGTCGACAGCAACACCATCGACGCGACAGCTACGCTTGTCCTGATGACCTTTCCGACGACGCCGTTTCCCATGATGCCCTCCTTATAAAGTGATCGACACGAAGCCCACCACACCCTCTCTCTCGGCTACGCCGACAAAGGGACGATGAAGCCGCCCGCCTCGTGAAACTCCCGCTGCTGGCCTTCACTGAACATGACTAACGGCTCTGCATGGCAAAATCGGCACTCCTGCGCCGTCACCGAGACGGCGGCATGACCTTGTGCGGCCATGTACGCGTTGGCCAACCGCAATGCGGTCGCCTCATCGCGCGTCATGACATCGAAATGCAGCGTCCGCCCGTCGGCCTTGACCCACGTGTCGAAGACTTTGACGGTGTCCATGAAGACCTCCAATAGTTAGCATTCCTTTCTAACTAGCAGAACCGCATGACCCCGTCAAGCCCCCGCTTCAGTGGGGATGGCGGCCAGGGCTCCTCCCAGCAGAGCCATACACACGGCCTGCGCTACCATCGGCCGGCCGGTCCAAGGAGCACGCTCCGATGCCCTCAGGTTTAACCCCTCTGCTGCCTCTCCTCATGTGCTGGCTGTGCCTGACTGCCTGTGGAGGTCCGAAAGAAAAACCGATCGAATTCATTTACCTGGCGCTGGGCGCAAGCGATGCGAGCGGCGTTGGGGCAGAGCCCCTCACTGAAGGCTACGTGTATTTGATTGCTCGGGAATTGGACCGGCAGATGCCCGGCGTCTTCCTCGTCAATCTCGGCGTCCCCGGGGCGAGGAACGACCTCATCAAAGAGCAGGTCCGCGTAGCCAAGCAATTACGGACGAAAGCGGATCTGGTGACGCTCTGGACGGGTGCGAACGATGTCGTGAATGGGGACGATCCGAAGCAATTTCAGGAGCGGTTACGAGCGCTGCTGGGAATGGTCAAGGAAGACATCTCGCCGACGATTGTGGTGGCCAATCTACCGGACCTCACACAGGTGCCGCGGTTTCGCACAAGTCCAAGCCCGACTGTGACCGCGGCGCGCATTGACGCCTTCAATCGTGCGATTGCGGAGGAAATCCGATCTGCGGGGGGGTCGCTCGTCGATTTGCATGCCAGCGCCATCCGCGACGACCTCGTCTTCGACGCCGACGGCTTTCATCCCACTAATGCCGGCCACCAAGAAATCGCCCTACAGTTCCTCCGGCTCATCCTCCCGAGAGTCCACAGGCGTTAGCAGATTACGCGGCGGAAGACGTATCTTCCGTCACCCGCTGGACGGATAAAGGAACGGCGATCTGCTCCAACGAGCGGCCTTCCGCCTTCACGCCCAGAACGAGCTCGACAACAGCGCCGGCGAGCATCAATGCGGCGCCGAGCAGATAGCCGTAGTAGATGCTGGTGACAGAGGTTTCGATCATACGTCCGTACAGCCAGGGCGCGATAATTCCCGCCCCTTGCGCCACCATGAAAAAAAAGGCGATTGCCATCGCGCGGATTTCCATGGGAAACACTTCGCTGACCGTGAGATACGCGGCGCTTGCGCCGGCCGAGGCGAAAAAGAAAATCGAGGACCAGGCCAATAGATGCGTCGTCACGGTAAACGAAGCGGTCCAAAACAAATACCCGGTCACGCCCAGCAGCAGTCCTGCCGTCGCGTAGGTGAAACTGATCATCGGCTTGCGACCAATCGTGTCAAAAAATCGTCCTAAGAGGAGCGGTCCAAGGAAATTGCCGAACGCGAAGGGCAGGAGATAGAGGCCGATGGTGTTGGTCGGCACATCGTAGTATTTGGTCAGAACGAAGGGGAAGGAGAATGACACGGCGTTGTACATGAACGCCTGCGTCACCATCAACGCGAGGCCGAGGACCGTACGCCTGGGATACGACCGGAATAACTCACGGGCCACCGTCGCGATCGTCGTGCCGTGCGGGCGTGTCAAGACCGTGATGGACCCTCTGGGTTCCGGCAGGTTCTCGACCCCTTCGTCGCGAGAGATCTGCCGCTCGATGCGGGAGACAACTTCCTCGGCTTCGTGCACCCTGCTATGGGTCATCAACCATCGCGGACTTTCGGGAATGAACCGGCGCACGAGCACAATGGCAATGCCGAGGACGGCTCCGAAAATGAAGCAGAGCCGCCATCCGAGGGATTCCGGGATTAGCCGCGGGTTGAGCAGGACCACGGACAACAGCGCGCCGGTCGCGGAACCGAGCCACCAGGTACCGTTGATGGCGAGATCCGTATGGCCGCGGCGCCGTGCGGGAATCAATTCGTCGATCGCCGAGTTGATCGCGGCATACTCGCCGCCGATGCCGGCGCCCGTCAACAGGCGGAAGAACATCAGGCTCGGAAGATCCCAGGCGAACGCCGTGAGGACCGTCGCCACCAGATAGAGCAATAACGTGATCATGAACCATTTCTTTCGCCCCTGCCGGTCCGTGAGATACGAAAAGACGAGGGCGCCCAATACGGACCCTGTGAGATACGCGGAGGCCGCCAATCCCACCTCCGATTCCGTCAGTCCCAGCGTTGTGGAATGGGTCAGGATCGGCCCCAGCGCCGCGACGACCGAGACCTCAAGGCCGTCGAGGAGCCATGTGATGCCGAGCGCGGACACGACCAGCCAATGCCAGTTCGACCAGGGTAAGCGATCCATGCGTTGTGGAATATTCGTGACGATGAAGGGAGGCGGTTCGGCCACCGGTCACCAACCCAATTGCCAGCGATGATGATAGCGTTCAAGCAATCGGTCGGCCTCAACCGGTCCCCAGGTCCCGGCCGTATACGGCGCGGGCTCGCGCTTGCCGGCGAGCAGAGGATCGTAGAGTCGCCACGCAGTCTCGGTAAAATCGGCCGTCACAAACAGCGTTTGATCCCCGATCATAATGTCCCGCAGCAGCGTCTCATACGCTTCCGGCAGCTCGCCCCCGAACGCCTGCTTATAGTCGAACTGAAGGGCGCGATTCGTGAAGCTGAATGGACGGCCGGGCGTCTTGACGGAGAAGCCCAATGAAAACCCTTCGCTCGGCTGAAGGGTGATGACGAGTTGATTCGGCGCGAGACTCCCCGGGTCGAGGGATCGAAAAACGAGCGTCGGCGCCGGCCGGAACGTCACGCCGACTTGCGTGATTTTCCGCGGTAAGCGTTTGCCCGTGCGCAAGTAGAACGGCACTCCCCGCCAGCGCCAATTGTGGATTTCCATCTTCAACGCCACGAACGTTTCGGTCGACGAATCGGGCAGCACGCCCTTTTCTTCGCGATAGCCGGGAATCCGCTGACTGTCGAACTCCCACGCGCGGTATTGCCCAAAGACGACGTCGTTGGAATCGATGGGAGGAATGGAGTGCAGGACTTTGAGTTTCTCCGCCTGAATCGCTTCGGCGTCGAAGGACACGGGAACTTCCATGGCGACAACGGTCAGCAACTGAGTCAAGTGGTTTTGGACCATGTCGCGGAGAGCTCCGGCTTGCTGATAATAGGCGCCGCGGTGTTCGACGCCGAGATCTTCAGCAACGGTCACCTGGACGCTTTCGACTGAATCCCGGTTCCACAACGACTCGAAGATGGGATTCGCGAAACGGAACGCGAGGAGATTTTGCACCGTTTCCTTCCCCAGATAGTGGTCGATCCGGTAAATCTGCGATTCGTCCAGATATCGGTGAAGAAGGGTATTCAAGGCGCGCGCCGAACGGAAGTCATGTCCGAAGGGCTTCTCAAAGACGACTCGCACCCATCCTCGGCTCTTGAGCAGACAGGCCTGATCCAGACGCTCGACCGCCGATGGGACGGCCGACGGCGGCAAGGCAAGGTAGAAGACGCGGTTTTCGGGCAAATTGCGGGCCGACTCCAAGTGCCGGATATACTTGGCGAGGCGTTCATAGTCGCCTGTGGTCCCTTGATGTACCGTTTGATAGTGGAGATATTCGTCGCACCACCGGCGGAGATCGGGCGCGTGGGCCATGGTTTTCGTCAGACTTTCATAGGCCCAAAGACGGAAGGCCTCGTCGCTCATTTCGGGCTGCGCCGATCCGACGATGACCGTGTTCTGTTTTTCCAACTCGCCGGAGGTGCGAAGATGAAACAAGGCGGGAAGCAGCTTGCGCTTCGTTAAATCGCCGGACGCGCCCAAAATGACAAACAGATGCGGCTCGACAGACCGGTCCGGCATGGGTCGTCACCCCCCTCTTGTTGACCGTACGATCCGGAGGCAGACAAGGTCAACCCACGAAACCCCTGAGTGGAACGGCGGATCGTCACCGATGGAGGGTGCCGCTTGTGTCAAGAGGCGGTGCATGAAGTGTCCGGCAAGAACAGGTTCAGGCGGGAAGGAGCGTGAGGTAGACGGTCCGTTCACGCGGACCGTCCAACTCGATCAAGAGCACCGATTGCCAGGTACCTAATGCCAGCTGTCCCTCCGCCACAGGGACGGTCAGCGACGGGCCAAGAATGGACGCGGCCATGTGCGACCACGCATGAGAAGGATCATGAGCATGGCGGAAGCGGATCGACGGAATGATCTGCTCGACGACGTCGAGGAGGTCTTCCTCGGTGCCTTCCCCCACTTCGCCGGTCGTGAGGGCCGCGGTGGTATGTGCCACGAAGAGCAGGCAGAGGCCCTCGCGCATCTTTGCTCGCCTGATTGACGCTTGCACGCGCTCGGTGAGGTCGACGGCCTCCTTGAGACGTCCCGTGGTGACCCGGAGCAGTTCCGCCATATACCCTCCAAGCCGGTCGGATCTGCCCGATCATAGACGACGGCGCGGTCGGAAGGAAGTGCGGAAGTGCGCCTGGCTCGGCGCGCGACTCTCACCGGAGCAGGGGCTCTACAACAGCTGTGCGGGCACCTTGACGATGAAGGCATCGAGGCGGTTGCCGCCGAGATTTGTGGTCCAAATAAAATACTGCCCCGTGACGTCGAGATTGCCTTTGGGCGCCTTGTCATAATCCGATGCGCCGCCGCCCGACGCATCGAGGTCGGTCATGACGGGGGCCACGACCAACTGGGCCAACGAACCGTCCAGCCTGAAACACACAATCTCATTCTGCGCGTACGTCATCCGGTCGGCATTGCTGCCGCAGGCGAACTGCTGTTCTTTCGGAAGGTTCGGCTGCGCATTTGTATGGCTGATGTGCTGCGCCTGCGCCAGCTCCCAGTTGTAATCCCTATTGATGACCGGCCCAAGTGCCGGCACCGGCGCCAAGTTCCACGTGACGGTGGCATTCGGCAGAGGGTTGAGATGATCGTGGCCGACCGCATAGGCGAAACCCATGTCGTGGTGTCCGAGACCCGCGACGCCCGGTCCATCCAGATGCTGTTCTTCCGTGCCGGTCGTCAAATCGATGATCCGGTTGTCCAACCCATTGTTGCCGTCGATCTGCTCCCAGATCATGAGATACCGTCCGCTTCTGTCAATCTCGCATTCATCGAAATCGGTACCCAGCCTCGGGTAATACGACAGTTCCCCGGTCGATTCGGTGTAGAGGAGACAGCCCAAGAAAGTATCGGTCCCTTTGAGACGCAGGGTAGCAGCATGCACGTCGTCGTAATAGCTGGACGACATCTGCCAGACCTCGCCGTCGCTGCCGAATCTTGAGGCCACGTCGAAGACTACCTCCGAGGCGTGAGACAAGACGTCGTAGCGCAGCATCTTCGAGCCGTCATTGATGTAGATCGTCGTCGGCCGTGTGGCGCTGAAGTACCAGCCGGCGGTATTCGCCCAGCTCAACTGTTGGTCCGGGGGAAAAAGAGGTCCTCTATTGGTCACGATCTCGCTGGATTTGTCGTAACTGAACAACGTCGGGCCCATTCCTCCCCGCGTCCGGTCCAAGCCGAGGAACATCAGGATTTCGTGGCTGGCGACATGATTGTTCATGTTGCGCCAGTACGAATACCCGACAGGCGACACGCAATCCGCGCCGCCGCAATCTTCTGCGGCCGTCACCCGGATGGCTTCAGTGTCGTACGGCGCAGGAAACGTAAACTTGCCCCGGCTCTTGGGCACGACATCTTGCACTTCGGCGGTGGACCATCGAGGACGAATGTCGCTGCCGGCCTTTTCGACGAAGCCACCCGGCGAGGCAAACGCAAGTGGAGAGCCGCTGCCGCCGCTGCCGCCGGACCCGCACGCAACCAAGAGCATGGCGACACAGGGCACAATCATCCAGACGGCAACACGAGGAAAACGACAGACCATGAGACAACCTCATTTCGGCTAACGATATAGTTGGGTGAATGAGCGCTGGAAAATCGCGCGCTCGAGGCGTGCGAACCATACCGCGGGCGGAAAATGAGGTTGTTCAGAGGCGAGACAGTGTGTGTAAAAAGTCGGCGAAAGGTGAATCTACGACGCGTAAAAATGTGAAGATCCTCGGCCTCGATTCGCTCGGCACATCAACGCCGCGGCTCCGGGGAACGTTGAAGATGAGCGGATGGGGGCTTGCGCGAGTGGGCGGCGCGAGAGCGCGCCCCACTCAGGGAGAGACCAGGCTAGCCTCCCCTTTCGGTCTCTGTTAGGCTCGCGGCGCCATGCCTCGGACTCTTGTGGCATTTATCCTGCTGTTTCTCGGCGCGGCGGTTCTCCGCGGGCTGAACTTATTGAACCGATCGCATGCCGAGCGCCTTGCCGGCCTCGTCTTTTCGATCAGCCTGCCGGCTACCATCCTTGTCTCACTCGACCGAATTGAATTCACGTCCACGGCTTGGAAACTCCCGTTGGCCGCCTCGCTTGTCACACTTCCGATGCTCGTTGGAGCATGGCAAATCGCCGCCCTGTTGGAGCTTCCGAGGGCCACGCGCGGCGCATTTCTGCTGGCTACGGGTTGTATCAATTCCATTTACTTTGCGTATCCGACCGTTCTCGCGACGCTCGGCGAGACGGGGCTCGCCCAAGCCATCTTATTCGACGTGGGACAAACCACGATCACCTTGACGCTGCTGTATGCGGTCGCGCTCTGGCATGGCCCGGCCTCAGCACGGCCCGAAGCGGCGCTCCACCGCTTGCTTTTGGCGCCGCCGCTTTGGGCGCTGAGCAGTATCCTCCTGCTCAAGCTATTCGGACTGCGGCTGCCGGCCTGGCTGTTTGACCTTCTACTCCCGGTGCACTTCACGACCACGCCGTTAGCGAGCCTGGTGCTGGGGCTGTCGATCAACCTGACCGCTAAAAGCAACCTGAGCCTCGCTGCTGTGGGTGTCGTCCTTCGGATGGGCGGAGGGATACTGTTGGGATTCGCGGCTGCGGAACTCTTAGGATTGGCAGGCGTGCAACGTGTGGTCGTGATCCTCGTGGCCGGAATGCCCTCGGCGGTCACCGCCGTCATCTTTGCAGCGGAAGCAGGCCTCGACGAAGAACTGACCGCTTCGATCGTGGCGCTGTCCGTGGTGGTCGGTGTACTGCTCTTACCCTTCTTGCCTCAGTTCGAGCAGTGGCTGGCGAGCTGACACAAACAGCGTGAATTTCAAAACGCAGATCTCAAATTTTAAGTATTATCGTCCCTTTCCAAGCTTGCTCGTTTCTCTCAACCAGAAAGGGCGGTCTAAGTCTATCCCTCATCGAGCACCGAACTCGATGCTCATTCTCACCGGCAGAGGGATGGGGTAACCGCCTGCGACTTGCGAGGGGTGCATGGCCTTGTCCTGCGGTCGCTGAAAGCGATGGCGAGCATTGTTCGAAGTTCCGTTCGGTTAGCGAACGGAACAAGTTGCGGAGCCAAGCAGCGACAGGGCCATGCAGTTTCCCCCTCGCTGAAGCAGCGGTTATCCCACCCCACGTCCGCTTCTGGTGTGCCGCGGCTGGCGAGCAAGAGGGATAGAATAGCCCGCCCTTCTTACGTCTCCATCATCTCCAACCGCGCATCGAATTCATGCCCGCATGACACGCAGCGCAGGCAGTCGGACTCGACGGTAAATTCCTCCGCTCTGATTCCCATGCCACCGCAATCAGTACAGCGGGCCAGATGCACGCGCTGGCCGTCCAACGTTTCATATTGGCTGCCCCTGAAGCAGTAGACCGGTTTGCCTTCCAGCAGCCATGCATTGCCGGCGTGATCCACCACCGGAAGCGCAAGGTAATGATGGTTCACATAATCTTCAATCGCTCGGCGACTCGCAAAACCATCCTTGATGAATTTGCCTGTGGCCGCCTCATACAATGCCTGATCTTTCACAATCGCTTTCGTCGGTCCCATGTCCACCTCCCTGCTCGTCATGAACGCTCGCGGCGGATGCACCGCCGCGTGTGACGGAAACTGCCGCGACTAGATGACGCCGGAGTAATATCGAAGAATGTTCGAGACGGAGATGACGCCAATGATATCGCCGTCCTGCGCCACCGCCAAATGACGCGTCGCCTGCTCCTTCATCAGCCTGACCGCCTCAATGAGCGGGCGGTCCCCGCGAATCGCCACCAAGGGCTTCCTCGCACAGGTCTGGACCGGCGTGGTATTCGCATCGAGACCGTTCGCCACGACGTCCCTGGCCAATGTCGAATCCGTGATAAAGCCAACATAGGCGTGACTGTCGGTGACGAGCAGCGAACCGGTTTTCCATTTCTGCATCAAACGCGCGGCCTCCCGCAGGGTCGCCGTCTGTGAAACACTCCGCAGTTCCGGCGACATGTGCTCGGCCACTTGCGGACCGGTCAGCATGTGCTTCTGCGAGTTGAGTTTCTTCGGTTCGGACGCGCGTCGCGCCTCCAATTCGGCGACGCAGCTTTCCAGCACCCGCGTACGTTGCAGGAGGCTTTGGCGCTCGCTGTCGAGGCCGATGCTTTCCGGCGCTTCTTCGGTCAGATTCACGAGCCCTGCCGCCTCACCCAACTGCGCGTATTGGTAGGCATCCAACAGGGCGGAGGTTTCCCCGAGCGAGTCTGCGATCAAGCGTTCCGACTCGGAATCGAATTCCTCGAGCGTGCGGCCGGTAGCGGTCTTTTTAACAAACAGCGCCAGGTCTGCAAGCTGTTTGCGCAGGCGCTCGATGCTGCGGTCGAGAGAGAGTCGGGGTTTCTTGGACGCGGTTCGACTGAGCGCCATGGCACCTCCGGTATGTCAAACGGTAGGACGAGAGACGGCATCTTACCTGTGTGCGCGCGCTGTGGCAAGCCTAGGCGGGGAAAGGCGGAAGCCTCTTTGCGACGGAGCGTCGGCCAGCCACTGTGAGAGATGACGGGGGGAAATCTCTCCGCAGGGATGGCGCTCACCGACCGAGGCAGCGCTGACCTCCCATCCCGTCCGGAACGCAACGGATGGAGCCTGAATAATCGGGCCCCACAGGAGCCGGGATCGTATATGCAGGGACCTGACGATCCGGGATCGTCGGCCGTCGGGGCGCGGTCGGAGTCCAAGGTAATTTCGCCGGAACATCCGCAATTCCAGCCGACGAAGAAGGTGACGGAACCGGATGCGCGCGAGATAGCGCTGCCGACAGCGGGGCTTCATCGGAGGCAGACGGCGCAGACGGTGCAGAACGCGACGGAGAAGGGGCCACTTTAGAGGAAGGACCGGAACGCTCCTCTACGCGACGGGGGCCCTGATCGTCGAGCATTTTGCGGATCGCCTTGAGGTTCTCCTCCGCCTCGTTTTCACTGCTGAAGTCCTGTGTGTTGACCGGATCCCCGACCATCATGGACCTGCAGCCGGGGAAGAGACAGAAGGTGAAAAGCGATGTGATTAGAATTCGCATGCAAGAGCGACCAGCTGATATTCCCCAATCCTTCACGTATGGGGGTGGATGTCCTGCGAGCGACTTATGCGTTTCCATCCCCTCCTCTCAACCTACTCTACTCAACTCCTCATTCTCGAAACAGCCGCACACCCACTTTACGCCCCTTGATTCTCGCACGCCCAAGCACCTCCATGATACCGTGGGCAAGCCGCTCCGGCACATCCACGAGCGAAAACCGCTCGTCGATGTGAATCGCGCCGATGACGTTGCTGTTGACATTCGCCTCATTGGCAATGGCTCCGACCAGATCGCCCGGCCGGATGCCCGCGTCCCGTCCCGCTCCCACGTAGAGACGAACCATACCCATTTCCTGACGGCCGCGGCCGCGCCGATCGGCGGCAGGCCCTGACCGATCGCCGGCATGGCGATGGCCGAATCCGCCGTCCCGTCCTGTCGGCCTCGACCATTCGGCCGGCCTTGGCGGCACCGCGGGAATCTCTTCCTCTGCACGCTCGCCGCCCTCGGCCCGAAAGACGAGTTTGAAGGCCGCTGCCGCGACAGTCGCGAGATCTCCGGAGTCCGCCAGCGCCTTGACCACACCGCGAAACGCGTCGAGGTCGCCGGCCCTGATCGTTTCATGGATCGCGCTGCGTGTCCGCTCCAGCCGCTTTGCCAGCAGATCCCCCACCGACGGCACCGGCGCCACGAGCACCTTGCCCTTCGTATGTTGCTCAATGGTTCGCAACAGCCGCTGCTCGCGCGGATCAAGAATCGTAATGGCCGCACCGTCCCGACCCGCTCGACCGGTGCGGCCGATTCGATGCACGTAGACTTCAGCCGACGACGGTAAGTCATAGTTAATCACGTGGGAGACATGCGGGATATCGAGGCCGCGCGCCGCCACATCGGTGGCCACGAGCAATTCCGTCTGCCCGCTGCGGAACGCCTGCATGACCCGGTCCCGCTGCACCTGGCTCATGCCGCCATGGATCGCCTCGGCGCGGTGTCCACGGCTGTTCAGCATCTGCGTCACTTCATCAACTTCCAGCCGGGTGCGGCAGAAGACGAGAGCCGACCTGGACCCGGCCATGTCGATGATGCGCGCGAGGGCCGCCCCGCGATGAGGCCGCGCCACAATGTAGGCGGTCTGCTGAACCTTGGGGGCGGTTCCCGCCTTCACCGGCTCCTTGGCGATCGTGATCGCGATGGGATCATGCAGATGGCGATGCGCAATGGCTTGGATCCGCGGCGGCATGGTGGCCGAGAACAACGCCGTCTGTTTGGTCGCCGGCGTCTGCTCGAGGATGGCCTCGAGATCGTCGGCGAAGCCCATGTCGAGCATCTCGTCGGCTTCATCGAGCACCAGGACCTGCACGCCGTCCAACTTCACCGTGTGGCGCCGCAAGTGATCGAGCGCCCGACCAGGCGTCGCCACGATCACATCGACGCCGCGGCGCAACGCCTGGATCTGCGGACCGATAGTTTGACCGCCGTATACCGGCAGTACGGTGACGTGCAGTTCTTTGCCATACCGCTGCACAGCCGCCCCCACCTGTATGGCAAGTTCCCGCGTCGGAACTAGAACGAGCGCCGACGGCCGAGCCTTGCCGCCGTGGGCGATGCGCTGCAGCAACGGGAGGGTGAAGGCTGCGGTCTTGCCCGTTCCGGTCGCCGCCTGGCCCAAGACGTCTCTTCCTGCGAGTAATGGCGGAATGGCTTCCCGCTGGATGGGTGTCGGCTCTTCATAGCCCAATGTCTCGAGAGCGGCGAGCAGTCCGGCTTCGAGCCCCAGAGCGGCAAACCCTGGAGAAAAGCCGTGAACAGCCGCCGCGTCAGGCGGCGCGGAATGTTCGTGCTTCATCGTTTCCTTCGCTTATCCCAGTTGTTTCGGCCACAGCGATTCAAGTTCGGGAAAGTGCTGGCGATAGTCGGCATGACTGGCCCGCAAGACTTTGAGCGCCTCCTCTCGTCCATACACACCCGTGATTTCCACATTGTGCCGAGCGGCGCCAGGGGCCTGTTTATAGGTCAGAAAATAGTGCCGTAGCCGATCGATCAGCGTCACCGGACAATCGCCGATGTCGTTGAAGTCACCGTAGGCGGCATCTTCCTTCATCACGGCGATGATCTTGTCGTCTGCTTCGCCGCCATCTGCCAGACTGAAGCCGCCGATGGGAATCGCCGTGAGCAGGATGTCGCTGTGCGGAATCGTCTTTTCCGTCAGCACGCATATATCAAGCGGGTCGCCGTCTCCCACCATGCCCTTGCGCTTCGCACGCTTCGAGAACATCGCCGCAACCTTCTCGCCGCAATAGGTTTGCGGGACGAGACCATAATACACCGGGCAATAATTCGAAAAGCGTTGAGGCCGGTCGACTTTCAAGAAACCGCTGTCCTTGTCCACTTCGTATTTGACCGTGTCGGTGGGCACGATTTCAATGTACGCGGTCACCACCTCCGGCGCTCTGTCGCCGATCGAGACACCATGCCAGGGATGAGCCTTGAACATCAGACTCATCAACCGCTGAATCGGATCCCCCAGTGACCGCTTCATCCATGCCTCCTTCTTGCGAGACCCGCCCGAGGTTCGCGGCACGCGGCCGTGATGGCGATGAACCATTTGGGGCGCATCCGCCAGAAATCGGTTCTCACATGCCGTGTGAGGGCCGCGGCCGAATCCAGAACATGGGCCCCTCCCTCTTCCCGCACAAAGACGACCCAATGCCAGAAAGGGCGCCCCCGCTCGCGATGCCATCTCACAGCGAGTAGCGCGAGGGAAGGCAGTGCCGACCAGGACGAGAACGGCGTTTGCGACCGATGCACTCGCAGGCCGTACCGTTGGAGCAGACGTCGGACGTAGGCGGTGCCGGACCATAAGCGGTCATCGGTCGCAACAATGCCCAATCGCCGTGCCGAGCGCTGCGCCGTCCTGTACGTCACGCCTGCCAGCGCCGCCACACTGGCGATGCCGCAGCCGGTCGCCTCAAGCTGGACCACCGGCTTTAAGGTCTTCCTTCGTCGAATGGAAGATTTCACACTGCCGCCGATTTCCTTCTGGCTTTCATCCTCTTCCTGACGGAGCGGGAGGAAACGTCTACGCATGCGACATGCGCCGAGGTCGGGCGCCGCATCGGTAAGTATCTTGCGGTTGCTCACCGCAACCTCATTCTGCCGGTTCCTCAATCGGCCCAGCCCACTCCCCTTTGGCCAGCTTCACCTCCTGATAGCCTCCGTCCGGCCACTGAAACTGTCCGGCTTGATCGATCTGCACGATGAAAGGGTCGTCCTCGTGCGCCTCGCCTCTAAACCAATACCAACCTGGCTTGGTAGGCTTCGATGTGCTCCACTGGTAGGGGGCCATTGGCGTCGTCGATCCAAGCTGAGATCTCGCCGCGGGTCTGTTAGAGTCCCAGCGTGACGAACCCTAGCATGAACGGTCTGCCAATTGAAGATGTGCTGCCTGACCTCCTGCAGGCGCTGGCCCGGAGGAGCAACGCGCTGCTGACAGCGCCGCCTGGCGCAGGAAAGACCACGGGCGTCCCTCTAGCGCTGCTCGATGCGCCATGGTTGGCGGGCCGCAAGGTGCTTGTGCTCGAGCCCAGACGGCTTGCAGCCAGAGCCGCCGCCCATCGCCTGGCGGCCACCCTTGCCGAACCGGTCGGGGGCACGGTCGGCTACCGCATGCGAATGGACAGCAAGGTGGGACTGTCGACCCGCGTTGAAGTTGTCACGGAAGGCGTACTCACGAGACTGTTGATTCGAGATCCTGCCTTGGAGGGGTACGGCGCGATTCTCTTCGACGAATTTCACGAGCGCAGCCTGCAGGCCGATACGGGGCTGGCGTTGGCGCTCCAGGCACAACGCTTCCTCAGGTCCGATCTCCGGCTGCTCGTGATGTCGGCCACATTAGATTGCGGCCCGGTCAGCGAATTGCTCGGCGGCGCACCGGTGGTTGCTTGCGCTGGTCGGATGTTTCCCGTTGAAACGCGCTATTTGGACCGTCCTCTTACAGGCCCGCGCGAGGCGGCGGTCGTCCAGTGCATTCGGCGGTCGCTGGCGCGGGATGCCGGCAGTCTGCTCGTCTTCTTGCCCGGTATGGCGGAGATTCGCCGGGTCGAACGAAGCCTAGTCGAGGGCGGATTGCCGGAGCGCGTGCTGGTGGCAGCGCTTCACGGAGACCTTCCCCAAGAAGCGCAAGACCAAGCGATCGAACCTGCCAAGCCCGGCATGCGGAAGATCGTGCTGGCGACCTCGATTGCTGAAACCAGTGTGACCATCGACGGCATTCGGGTCGTGATCGATGCCGGCCAGCTGCGCGCGCCTCGATTCGATCCACGCTCAGGGTTGACTCGCCTCGAGACGACCCGGGTCACACAAGACTCGGCCGATCAGCGACGAGGGCGGGCCGGCCGGCTTGAACCTGGAATCTGCTATCGCCTCTGGACCGAACAGGAGCATCAGACGCTCCTCCCTCGCCGTGCGCCCGAAATCCTCGAGGCCGATCTGTCGTCGCTGTTACTCGATGTCGCCCAGTGGGGCGCCTCGGATCCGTGGGAGCTGTCCTGGCTGAATCCCCCGCCGGACGCCGCCGTTGCTCAAGCACGTGACCTGCTCACGAGCCTGGGCGCGCTCGATGCCGCCCGACGGCTCACCGGTCACGGCCGGCAAATCGGCGAGCTCCCGCTGCATCCGCGTCTCGCCCACATGCTGCTCAAATCGGTGCCAATGGGCGGTGCCGGTCTCGCCTGCGAGGTTGCCGCGCTCCTCAGCGAGAGGGACCTGTTACGCGGTGCCGCCGTGCGAGCGACGGATCTCCGCATGCGTCTCGACTTGATGCATGGAATCCGTGCCGAACGCGACGGCGCTTCGGTCGACCGGCGTACGATCGAACGCATCAAGCGCGCAGCCGATCAATGGCAACGACAACTGCAGGCACTGGCTCCCGAACGTGCACCCCGTCGGCCGGCAGACGTGGATTCAGCCGGCTCGCTGC
This sequence comes from Nitrospira sp., assembly GCA_035495295.1. Taxonomy (GTDB): domain Bacteria; phylum Nitrospirota; class Nitrospiria; order Nitrospirales; family Nitrospiraceae; genus Nitrospira_C. The sequence continues at coordinate 64,270 of DATJGE010000036.1, forward strand.
TCGCCCTCGCCTATCCGGACAGGATCGCACAGCGTCAGAAAGGCGGCGAAGGCCGTTATCTGCTGGCCAACGGCCGTGGGGCGGTGTTTTCTGGCCCCGATGTCCTCGCTGCCGAACCCTATCTCGTGATCGCCGAATTGGATGCCGGATCTCCATCAGCACGCATCGATCTCGCGGCGCCTGTTTCGTGCGACGAGATTGAGCGCCTGTATGCCGACGACATCGTGGAATCTCAAGCCGTGTCCTGGGACGACCGTACCGGCGCCGTGCGTGCGTCACGGCAACGCCGCCTGGCCGCGCTGATTGTGTCCGAGGAGCCGTTGTCGGACCCGGATCCCTCATTGGTTGCCAAGGCGTTGCTGGACGGGGTCCGCCGGGCAGGGCTCCATACACTGCGATGGACGCCTGAACTTCAAGACTGGCGACTGAGGGTCCAGTTTCTTCGAAGCCTGGGCCAACGCGACGTCTCGGCGTCGCGAGGGCGGGCGGGTGAGATGGGCCAACGCGACGTCTCAGCGTCGCGAGGCGGGCCGGACGACTGGCCCGACGTCTCCGATGAACGTCTGCTCGAGACGCTCGATGAGTGGCTGGGTCCCTATGTCCTCGGGATAACGACGTTGGAGCGAGTGCAGCGCCTCGATCTCACGCTTCCGCTGCATTGCCTTCTCACCCACACACAACATCGCGACCTGACCCGTCTGGCGCCCACACATCTCGCTGTCCCAAGCGGATCGCTTATCAGGTTGGACTATAATGAGGACGTGCCCGTTTTGGCCGTGCGGCTACAAGAAATGTTCGGCTGCAAAGAGACTCCGCGCATCGTGAACGGCACTGTGCCGGTGATGCTTCACTTATTGTCTCCCGCGAAGCGGCCCGTCCAGGTGACGAAGGATCTGGCGAGTTTTTGGGTCAACGTGTATTCGGAAGTCCGTAAAGAGCTTCGTGGACGCTATCCCAAGCATCATTGGCCCGAAGATCCGCTCACGGCGCCGGCAACGGCCAAAACCAAGCGCCGGTCGTAGTGTCTCCTCACTCTAGGTCTTTTGTAGGATGGCACTGGAACGAGTTTTCGGACTATGGTCGCTCATGCGGCGTTGGACATTCCTGCTCATTACTCTCATGACGTTCCTCCCTGGCAGCGGCCGGGGCGAAGTCGCCGATTTTTCACCCCCTCCTGCTAACGCCCCATTCGATGACATAGATGAGGCGACGCTGCAGGCAGAAGTCACCCAGCAGGCGTTGGCCTTCCTTGAGACCCTTCGTGGGCATTGGGGAGAGGGGCCGGACCGGTTAAGAACCGTCGTGGGCGGCACCGTCGAACACGAGGAAGAAGGGTCGCTCATTTACCTGCGCAACATCCATGAGCATGGCGTGCTCGAGGGCTATGAGTTCCCGAAAGGATCGTTGGCGCGCGGTCGATACGTCCTCGTCCAGCGCCCGCTGAACGGCTTGAACGAATTCATTGGATACTACAGTGCGCTCAAGGCGGCGTTGAGTGCTGCGTACGGAGAGCCGACACAGGACGATGTCATTTGGAATAACGATCTGTATACTCCGCTCCCGGAATATTGGGGCGTCGCGGTCATGATCGGACATCTCCGCTATCATGCGGCCTGGAAAACGGCGGAAGGCACGTTGGCGCTCGACCTGAGTGGTGACCGGTATAGCCGGTTGTCGATTGAGTATCGTGCGCAGGGCGAGAACGCGCAAACCTAGGAATGTTTGGGCCCCGGCGATGAATCTCACCCGCCCACCGATTGCTGCGCAATCGTGATCCCGCGACTGCAAGGCCGCAGCGAGTCATTGTATGAAATCGGATTGACAACCTGCTAAGTAGGAATATCGCGGACTCCATCATAAGACGTCTTCGATTGGTGCGTCAGCTTGACGACATCGCCGTCCCTCACCACCGAGTCCTCGCTGCCCACCTTTTTATTCACCGCCACGAGGACCTCCCGCTGGAGCATGAACGGCATCAGCGCCCCCAACTGATCGGGATGCGCGTCGATCATTTTTTTAATCGTCGTCGTTCCGGTCACGTCGAGCTCGATCTCATGGGCACCGACCGCCTGGCGCAATGTAAGGCCAAATACCAACACTTTTACCATTCTTCTCCCTCTCGACTATGTCATCTCTCTCTGTGATGTTTGGTGTTTCGAGTTCCGAGACATTGCAACTCTATAGCCGGAACGCGAAACGTCTTATCATGCACGCGTTACGTTTGGCGGGCGTGACAGCGGAAGCAATCAGGCCGTTTCGGATGCCTCGCGGGAACCGGTCGCACGGCATCAGCGGCATGGCAAGCAACACAGTCTTTTTCCGTCTTAATGGCCGCATGCTCGACGGTGTTGGGAATCACGGGATTGCGGTCCCTGGGCGTCGGCAAGAATGACACGCCGACGACGACCGCCAGCGCGAACACAATAAACAGCCAGTCGACCTTTCGCAACGTCATGGTGCCGGTTCGCCCGCATGCCGCTCACCGGCCTCATAACTCTCTTGGAGGACCTGGGCGATATGTTTGACTGCGATGGTCCGCGGGAGTCCCGTTTTCAGCTGAATCATGCAGGCCGGACAACTGGTCGCGACGAGGTCCGCCCCGCTTTGCGCCACCGCTTGCCGCTTCCTTTCAACGATCCGCTGTGAGGTCTCGAACTCTTTAACAAGGTAGGTGCCGGCGCCGCCCGCGCAGCGGTCGGCATCGGGCATCTCGACAAATCGAACGCCGGGCAGACGCGTCAAAATTCCGCGCGGTTCCTTCGTCACACCGGCCGCCCGCAGATGACAGGACGAATGATAGGTCACGGTGCGAAGCTCAGGACCGGCCGGCGCCATCGACGGCCGCACCGAGGATTGCGCGACGAATTCGGAAATATGCTTTACCCGTCCGGACAAGGCTTCGGCGGCGGTCTGTTCAGGTTCCCCGGCAAAGAGCTTCGGATAGTCCTTCAACGCCAAGGTGCAGGAGGCGCATCCCGTCACAACGGTCTCATAGCCGGCGAGCGATCGGAGATTCTCCCGCGCGCCTTCCCTCGCCAGCTCGCGATGTCCGTAGGTTTCGATCGGTGTTCCCGAACAGCGCTGAGGCGGCAGATCCGGCTCCACGCCGTGCTTGCGCAGGACGGCGATAACCGCGTCGCCGACGCCGTCGTCGAAATAATTGGCGGCACATCCGTGGAAGTAGGCGACCTTGGAACGCCCCGGCTCGCCGGGAGAGGTCGTGAGCCGCGCATGGCGGTCCCGCAAATGGCTGGTCGCCAATTTGGGCAGCACAATCTGTGATGACAGTCGTGCCCCCTGTGCCAGATGTTTCAGCAAGGGTCTGGTGAGCCTATCCAGGAGCCGGCGCATGAATGGGAGGTCCCACAGGGGCTGGAGCCGTGCCAACACTTTCAAGAGCGCCGCAAACGGTCCCGTCCGCGCGTGAAATCGAAATATCATCCCGGCCAGCGCATTGGGCTGTTCGGTTCGTCGATCGAGGATCAACTGAGACACATCCACGCCGGCCGGGCAGGCGGTCCGGCAAGACTTGCAGTTGAGGCAGGCTTCCACCACGCGCTTGGAGTTCAGGTAGCTGTATTGCGTATCGGTGACGATCTCGAACCAGCCGCGGGAGCTCATGTCTTCCGAACGGAAGACATCGTATACCGGGCAGACCGCATTGCATTTGGCGCAGGTCGCGCACGATTTGGACAACCGCTGGTAATCGATATGCTCGGTGAAGGGCCGATCGCTGATCTTCACGCCCGGGTTGAGAATGCCGGACGGATCAAAGCTGGCTTTCACTCTGACAAACAGACTGTAGAGCTCCGAACCGAACATGGCCCGCACATACTCCGCTCGAACACGGCCGTCGCCATGTTCTCCGCAGATCGATCCGCCGAAGCGCTCCAGCACAGTCCGGTGAATGTCATGATACCCTTCCACCATCTTCCGGTGATCCTGTTCATCGTTGACGTCGAGGAGCGGCACGATATGCGCGTTGCCGTTGCCGATATGGCCGAAGATGGCCACGGGAACCCGCCGGCCGCCGAAAAACTCTTCGAGGTAGCGGATGAGCTCGCTGATGCGTGCCGCCGGCACGACGACATCGTCGACGAAATTGATCGGCTTTTTACGGGAATCGAACCGGTACAACGTAGGATAGAGCGCCTTACGGGCTTTCCAGAGCTGCTCGCGTTGTTCGGGATCAAAGGCGGTGACGATCGCCGAGGCGAGCGAATACCGGCGGCACATGGCGGCCATCCGCTCGGCTTGCTCCCGCAGAGTGCCGCCGCGATCATCGGCGTCGAATTCGGCCAAGAGCGTGGCGGCGGCATCGGCGGGAATTCCGTGCTGCGGACGGCCGATCAGATCGAGGGTGTTGGCATCCATGACTTCGAGCGCGCTCGGTTGCAGCTCGAGCAGCTGTGGTACCGCCTCGCCGACGTCTTCCAACCGCTTAAAATGGATCAGCGCCGTCAGCGTCGCACGAGGTTTCTCAACGAGACGAATGGTCGCCTCGCTGAAGACCCCGAGCGTGCCCTCGCTGCCGACGAACAATTTCGGCAGATCGATGACGCCCTCCGCAAGCCCGTCGGCGAGCCCGAAGAGGTTATACCCGCAGCTGTTCTTGCTCACCCTGGGTCTCTTGTTGTCCAGGAGGTCGGCGTGCGCCTTCACGAGCGCCCACGTCTCATGCACCGCGGCATGCGAGGACAAGAGGCGCCGGGCGGCAGGCTCATCCACGGCGTAACGCCGTGCCTCCAACCACTCACCGGACGAGAGACAGACGCGCAGACTCTCGATATTGTCCTTGACGGCTCCATAGCGCAGGGTATGAGGACCGGCAGAATTATTGGCAAGCATCCCCCCCAATTTGCACATCTCGCCGCTGGACGGATCGGGACCGAACATCAACCCATGACGTGCGAGCTGTTTATTGAGCTCGGCCAGCACGATCCCCGGTTGCACGCGGGCCCATCGTTCTTCCGTATTCAGCTCGAGGACGCGATGCAGCGGCGACACGTCGAGAATGATGCCCGACCCAATGGCGGAGCCGGTCAAATTGGTCCCGGCGGCACGGGCGGTCAGTGGTACGCCGCGGTCCACGGCATAACGCACGAGGCGGTTGATGTCTTCCTCGGATTCCACGAGTGCGACGGCCCGTGGCTCTATGCGGTAGATGCTGGCGTCGACGGCATAGGCGGTTTTTGTCGGATGGTCGTCTTTGATTTGATCGTCCCGCAAAAGCCGGCGGAGATCCGATCCGATGGCGCGGGACGTATCCGGCATTACGAGCATGGCGGCGCATTGTAACAGGGCACGGAAAACATCCGCCAGCACTCCTCGTGCGCGCACCGTTTGTGAGCGACGCGGCAAGTCGTTAAGATACCGGACATGGCGTCCGCGAAACCGTGCCTCTATGTTTCGTGCATCTTGCCGGATCCCGTCATGACGCTCATCCGGGAACGCTTCACGCTCGTCAATGAGCCGGTCAATCGTCCGGCCCCGCCGTCGATCCTGAAATCCGGCCTCGAGAAGAGCACGGCAGCCATTGTGACGTTGAGCGATCGCATTGACGCCGGTGTACTGGCGTCCGCGCAGAAAATCAAAGTTATTGCGAACTATGCCGTCGGCTACAACAACGTCGACGTGGAGGCGGCACGGCAACGCGGCATTGTGGTCACCAACACGCCAGACGTGCTCACGGACGCCACGGCGGATCTCACTTGGGCCTTGATCCTCGCGACGGCCAGGCGAGTGATCGAAGGCGACTGTCTCGTTCGCCACGGTCAGTGGACCGGGTGGACGCCGACCCAGTTACTGGGTACGGCGGTCGCCGGCAGGACATTGGGAATCGTCGGCATGGGCCGGATCGGCCAGGCGGTTGCTCATCGCGCCGCCGGATTCCGCATGAAGGTCTGCTATACGTCCCGGCGGCCCATCGAATCCCCTCCCGGGATTCCCCCGTGGGAGTCTGTGCCGCTGCCGACGCTGCTCACCGGGTCGGACATCGTGACCCTCCATACGCCGCTCACCGCGGACACACACCATCTCATCGGTGCTGAGCAGCTCGCCCTCATGCGCCGGACGGCCATCGTGGTCAACACGGCGCGAGGACCGATCATCGACGAGTCAGCGCTCGTCGCGGCGTTGGCAGATGGGACCATCGCCGGAGCCGGCTTGGACGTCTTTGAGGATGAGCCGCGGCTTCATCCGCGGCTGACGTCGTTCTCACAGGTCGTCCTGCTGCCGCATCTCGGTTCCGCCACAATGACGGCGCGCGTGGAAATGGGCCTCACCTGCCTCAAGAACATCGAAGCCGTATTGTCGGGACGACCGGCGCCGAATCAGGTGACGTAAACGTGGGGACCGACGGCTATGTTGCGTAACGAAATGCCTTCGCGGCAGGGGCCGGCTTCGGCACGGTGCGGATGGCGGCGAGACGCTGCGGCACGTCATGGAATGTGGGGATCGCTTCGAACATGGTGGTCGCTAGCTGCCACTGCTGCTGCTTCTCGTACAGCAATCCCAGTTCGTACCGAATGGCTTGGGCCTTCGCTCCCTGGCAGCGGGAATCCGTCAGTAGCCGTTCAAGCTGCGCGCTGGCCAAGTCGTACTGTTCCTGCTCCTTGAGACAGACGGCCGTCATGAGGCAGGCATCGAGAAAGACGTCGGTCCCCTTCATCGCGAGCGCAAATTCTTCCTTGGCCTCGTTGACGAGTCCCATGTTCTTGTACGCGATGCCGAGCGTGTAGTGCGTGTCGGGGGCGATGTCGGCTCCCGCCGGCGGCGCGGCAGGGCCGAAAATAGCCGCCAGCTTGGCAACAATGGGACTTGCAGGGGCGAGCTCCTTGACCTTCTGATAGAGCTGCAGGATGGACTCTGGATCAGGGACCGGCTGACCGGCGGTCCGCAGTTCCAACGCTCTACCATATTGAAGGGCTGCCCCCGCACCATCGCCTTTGTGCTCGAGGACCTGGCCAAACAATTCTCTCGCTTCCGCATCATCAGGCTGTGACTTGACGAGGGTGCCCAGCCACCGCTCAGCCTCAGGCCATTGTCCGCCCTGGACATAGGCGTGGAATTGCTGCGCCGTCGAAAGAACCGGCGCTGCCACCGTTTCGGCAGGGGCAGTCTCTATCGACAACGGTTCCGCCGTGGTCTTTGCCGCGGCGCGGTGCCGGTCCTCCGGGCCGAAGTGCCTGTTCTGCCCCGGCTTGATGGCCGTCGTCGTCGTCCAGGCGTCGTCAGGCGCCGCGCCTTCGAGGGTGAATCCTCCGATCGTCGTGGAGACTGCAGAAGACGAAGCCTCGGCAGGCGCCTCGCCGCGCATCAACGCCGTCAGCCGCTTGACGTGCGGACTGTCGGGCGCGAGCGACTGCACTTTCTCGAAAATTTCTTCGTGCAACGTCGGCATGCCAGGCTCGGGGTTCTTGAGCAGCACTTCAATCGCCTTGCCGTAATGCTGTACGGCCGTCTCGATTTCGCCTTTCTCTTCGTACAGCTCACCCTGGAGCTCCAAGAGCGGGACGGAATTGGGCTCGACCGCCAGAAACTCGGCGATGAGCATTTCAGCCTGGGGATAGTCTTGGGCGCGCAGCGCTGCCCCCGCCAAGAACCGGTACTCCCCGAGGGCGACCTGCAACTGTCCCTGCTGAAGATGCAGGCGGGCCAGCAGCTGGCAGACCCGGGGATTGCCCGGCTCTTTCGTGAGCATCTGATTGAGCATCGCCTCCGCACCGGCATACTGTTTCTCTTCGATACGCCGGCTCGCCTCCGCGAGCAGATCGGGCGGCTCCGCGGTATGAACGGCGGCCGCCGTTCCGGCTTTCACCGGGCGGGCCGGCGTCCCGCCCGTTTTTTTATAGTGCTCGATGTACTGCTGCGCCTCGCTGTTCGTGGGGTCGATGCGCAGCACCGATTCGTAGGCTTCCTTGGCCTCGGCATACCGTTGCTGCCCCGATCGTTCGCGACCGAGCTGCAAATACACTTTCGTGGCCTCGTCTTGCATGTTCTCCTGCACGCAGAGTTCGGCCACCCGCTGCTGGGCGTCCAGGTTGGAGGGATCCTGGCTGACGATCTTCTTATAGATATCGAGCGCTTCTTTGGACTTGCGTTCTTTGAGGTAGTACTTCCCGAGCGTCAGGTAGTCCTGCACGGCACTGCTCAAGAGGCCGCGTTCGGCATTCAGATCACCCAGGAACCGATACATGTCGTAGCGGGACGGGTCGAGTTTGAGAACTTTTTTGTAGGTGGCGATGGCCTTGAGCGTTGCGCCCTCGGCACGGAAGGCATTGGCCGCTTGAATGAAGGCGGCGACGGCGTCAGCGGTCGCGTTGCGTTTGAGATGCAGTTCGCCGATGGAATTGTGAATACCCCCATCGCCCGGCGATTCCGCCGAGAGCTTCTTCCATTCGTTGATGGCGGCGTCGAACTGACCCTTTGAGGCAAACAGCTGGGCGCTGTGCAGAACCTTACTGCGGTCGATGCCCAAGAGAAACCTCCAATAATCAACAAACGCTAACAGTATCAACGGTTTTTGTCAAAAGAAATGGCCCAATCATGACAGTGCATCCTCGTAAAAATACGAAGGCCTGCCGGAATTATCCGGCAGGCCTTCACCTGACTTGGTCGATCGCGTGGTCGAGGCTATGAGGCCGCGATCGACATCTTCATGACATTGGCGGCCTGGGGTCCTTTGGCGCCCTGAACGATATCAAATTCGACGTTTTCGCCCTCCTTCAATGATTTGAACCCTTCCCCTTGAAGCGCGGAGTAATGCACGAAGACATCTTCTCCGCTGTCCAAACGGATGAATCCAAACCCCTTACGATCGTTGAACCACTTCACCGTACCTTTGGTCTTCACAGAAACCCTCCTTTCCTCAACGGCCACGCGCTCTGCGTGACCGGGCCCGAACCCAGTTAAAGCACACCGAATGAATGATGAATGAGAAATTGGAAATGAGAACCGGGAATGGATGGGCGGGCTCTGTGCAGAAGAAAAGACGTGCTCACGAGACCCATCTTGGTTACAAATCGCGCGCTGCATGTACCATAGCGATTTTAATGTTGTCAAGCCTGATGTGCTTCGAGCGGCGATCGGCCTGTGGGTGGACAAGCCCAGAGCAGTCCCCTATAGTGTCCGGCATCCTTTGCAAAGGGGCCGCGCCGATGATGCTGCGCAAGCTGCTGGACCGGTATATCTTTACGGAACTGCTGTCCCCTTTCAGCCTCAGTCTCGGCGTCTTGTGCTTTATCATGCTGACCAGGGAGTTGCTTCGCCTGGTCGAACTCCTCGTTTCCAAAGGCGTAGGGCTGTGGGCAGTCCTTAAGGTCTTCGCCCACCTCTTGCCCTCGTTTCTGGTCTTGACGCTTCCGATTGCCGGCATCATTGCCTCGATCACGGCCTTCGGCCGGCTGTCGATGGACAAGGAGCTCGTCGCCATGCGCGCGGCAGGTCTCAGCCTTCTGCGGCTGGCGCAGCCGGTCATCCTGTTCTCCCTCATGGTCTTTGCTCTGACGATGTGGCTGGCGCAATGGGGGCAGCCCTGGAGCTCCGTGAATCTGAAAAAGGTCGCATTGAACTTACTGCGGGACCAGCTGGTGCTGGCCCTCGACCGTGGATCGTTCGCGGAACCGATCCCGAAAATGACGATCTACGTCTCCGATAAGGGCGATCAGCTATCGGGCGGCATCTTCATTTCGGATGAGCGCAATCCCCAGGATCCGCGGATTATCGTGGCGGATGCCTACCATGTCTTGATCGACAGTTCGACGGAGCAGGTGGCCTTGCGGCTGCGCAACGGCGTGATCCATAGCCGGCCGGATGAATTCGATCAATATCAGTTGACGTCTTTTTCCAGCTACGATCTGAAGCTTTCGCTCAATCAAAGCGGCTATGCAGCCACCGAAGAACGCCCCTCCTACGACCAGCTCGTGCAGCGGCTGAACGCATCCCAATGGCGGGATGCCTGGGCCCTGCGGCGGATGATGGAACATTATAAAGACATGGCGTTTCCCACCGCCTCGCTCATCCTGTGCATGCTGGGGGTGCCCGTCGGCATCGTGTCCAAGCGTTCGGGACGGATCGGTGGGTTTGCCGTCGGTGTGGCGGTCATCATCGCGTACTACGTCATGAACGTCGCCTGCGAATTTCTGGTGACGACGACGGTCATTTCTCCGTTCGCCGGCGCCTGGCTGCCGAACATCGTCTTTCTGATCATTACGCTGCTTTGGTTTTCCCGCATGAGCAGACAGTAACCGGCCATGCCCATTATTTTCCGCTACCTGCTCCGCGAATATGCCAAAATCTTTCTGATGTGCTTTTCCGGACTGATGACGATCTATCTCGTCATCGATTTCTTCGAGAAGGTCCGGCGGTTTCTCAGCTACGACGCGCAATGGATCGACGTCCTGAGCTACTTTGCGCTCAAAGTCCCGGCCATCTCGTTTCAAATCATTCCGCTTGCGGTACTCATGGCGACCTTGCTCACGTTGGGGCTGTTGTCTCGCAACAATGAAATTACCGCCTTGCGCGCCTGCGGTATCAGCCTGCCATGGATCGCCTCGCCGTTTTTGTCATTTGCCGTCGCGATGACGCTGGTCCTGTTGCTCTTCAGCTCGACCGTCATACCTCTGGCCTCGAGCAAGGCGGACGAGATCCGCGTGATCGCCATTGAAAAGAAGCCTCCGTCCGCCGTGGTGAAACTGCCGCAACCTTGGACGCGAGTCGACGCGGATACGTTGCTGCATGTCGGCAGTGTCGCCCGGAGCGGTGACACCTTGGCCGACGTACAACTATTCCATTTCGATCGCGACTTTCGGCTGATCGATATGACCGAGGCCCGGGAAGCGCACTACGTCAACGGCGCCTGGAGTTTGCACAGCGGATTTCAGCGGCGGTTCAATCGGGACGGGTCCGTCACGGTGGCGGAATTCGGGCGAAAACCGATCGTTCTGGCCTTGATCCCCAGCGATTTCACCGGCGGACTCGCCGGAGAACCGGAGATGATGACGTTCCGCGACATCCGTCAGTCCCGAGAGCGGCTCTATCAGCACGGCTCGCAGTTCGCCCGGCTGCTAACGGATTATTACGGACGGATCGCCTTTCCGTTGGTGACCGTCATCATGGTGCTCGTCGGCATCGCGTTGAGTCTTCAACGAAGCGGCACGCGTGGCGGCAGCATGGCGGTCGGGATCGGGCAAGCCTTGCTCGTGGGCTTCCTGTATTGGGCGGCACATTCGATCGCGATCGCGTTCGGCCGCGGGGGCGCGTTGCCGCCTGTCGTCGCGGGCTGGCTGACGAACGTGCTGTTCACGAGCTACGGATTGTATTTGATGCTGAAGCTGCGATATTGAGCCTGTCCCGCGCTGCGGTTGACTGGGCCTGACCGCTTCCGGTAAGTAAGATGCACTCTCCACGAGGACACCACGCATGCCGGATCAGATCGTCGTCACCGGATTAGGAGTGATCAGCCCGATCGGTATCGGGGTCAGTGAGTTTTGGAAAGCCGCTCTGGATGGCCGGTCGGGCGTGTCGGCGATCGAGGGCTTCGATCCCTTTCCGATGGATGGGTACCGCTCGAAGGTCGCGGGCCAGATCCATGGCTTCTCGCCGGAGCGGTATCTCGACAGCGTGCAAGCGGAACGGGTCGACCGGTACGCACAGTTCGCGCTGGTTGCGGCCAAAGAAGCGTTGGCCGATTCGGGACTACAGCTGGAGAAAGAAAATCCCCGCCGCATCGGGGTCATCGTCGGCGCCGGCATGGGCGGTATGGTGATGGGTGAACGTGAGATCACTCAACTGTACCAGTCACAGCGTCCGCATCGCGTCCACCCGAATTTCATTCCGGTCATCACGCTGAACTCAGCCTCCGGCATCGTGGCCATGGTGCATGGCGCCAAGGGACCGAACTACACGATTTCGACCGCCTGCTCGTCAAGCGCGCACGCGTTGGGGCAGGCCATGCAATGCATCCGCGAAGGCCGCGCCGACGTGGTGCTCACGGTGGGCGCCGACGCCAGCATCACGCCGCTCGTGTTCGCCGGGTTTTGTTCACTGCGTGCCTTGTCGACCAAGTACAACGATGAACCGGAACGCGCATCGCGCCCCTTCGACCGCGGGCGCGACGGCTTCGTGATGGGTGAAGGCGCAGGTGCGCTGCTGTTGGAATCGGCCGCCCATGCGAGAAAGCGCAAAGCGCGGGTGTATGCGGAGGTCGCCGGATATGCCGCGACCAGCGAGGCGTATCACATGGTCATCCCGCGGGAGGACGGCGATGAGATTGCCGCCACGATGCGCCTGGCGATGGCCGATGCCCGGATTGCCGGATCGCAGATCGATTATATCAACGCCCACGCGACCTCGACGTCAATCGGCGATGCCGTTGAGGCGAAAGCGATCCGCCAGGTGTTCAGGTCGCGCGCCGACAAGATCGCCGTCAGTGCGACGAAATCGCTCGTCGGACATACGCTCGGAGCAGCCGGCGCCATCGGCGGGATCGCCACCGTCCTGGCCATCCATACGGGACAAATCCATCCGACCGCGAATTATGAAGACCCCGATCCGGCCTGCGCGTTACGGGGCATCAGCGCGCGCGCGCAGGAACGGAAGGTGAAGGCGGCGCTGCTGAACGCATTCGGCTTCGGCAGCAACAATGCCGCGGTCGTCATCAGACGTTATGCCGCCTGACCATTACGCCCGACGGCCCTCCTCCGCGGAGGACATTGCCAAATGAACGACCACGACGTGATGCAAAAAATAGTCGCCGCACTCGCCGACTATCTGAAACGCGATCCTGCGACGATCGAAGCGGACCATCATCTTCGGGACGACCTTGGCCTCGACTCCATGGCGGTGATCGAGTTGTTATACAAGATCGAAGAGACGTTCGACTTGCAAATTCCGGATCAGGATCTCGTCGGCCTCTCGACGGTCGGCGCCGTTGCCGACTACATCGAGGGGCGTCTGGCACCGGTCAAACGTCCCGCCGGCTCTGCGGTCAAAGGGAAGAAAAAGACGTAAGCCGCCATGGGATCGTTGTCCGCGCCGACCAGCCTCACGCTTGCGCAGATTCATGAATTGCTCGGCGGCACGCTCCACGGAGACGGCGGCTGCGTCCTCTCGTCGTTGGCCAGCCTGGGCGACGCCACGTCTCACGCCCTGGCCTTTATCGCCAACGATCAAGCGGCAAAAGTGCCCGGCGATATCAAGGCCGGCGCGCTCCTGGTCCATCGCCATTTTCCCAGCCTCGCCATTCCGCAGCTGGTCGTGCCCAATCCCCTCCTCGCCTTCGCAAAAGTGGCCCAGACGTTTTTCATGCCGCCGACGGCTCCTCGGGGCGTAGCCGCTCAAGTAACCAAGGGCGCCGAGGTCGCCATCGGAGCCGATCCCTCCATCTGGCCGTTCGTCACGTTGGGAGACCGGGTCGCGATCGGAGCGAGGGTCACCTTGTATCCCGGCGTCTACGTCGGCGCGGATTCCACGGTGGGCGATGACAGCATCCTCTACCCCAACGTCGTCGTCCGGGAAGGCTGCTCGATCGGCGCGAGGGTAATCATCCACAGCGGCACTGTGGTCGGCGGAGACGGCTTCGGCTACGTGCAGCATGAAGGGCGGCACCACAAGATCCCGCAGCTCGGAGGGGTGACGATCGAGGACGACGTCGAGCTGGGCGCAAATGTCACGATCGATCGGGCGACGCTGGGACGCACGATCATCAAACAAGGCACCAAGATCGACAATCTCGTGCAGATTGCTCACAACGTCACCGTTGGAGAACACGACATCATCGTGGGACAGGTTGGCGTCGCCGGCAGTACAACGATCGGACACCATGTGATGATCGGCGGCCAGGCGGGGTTGGCCGATCATCTGACGATCGGCAATCATGTGATGATTGCGGCGAGGGCGGGAGTGAACCGGAGCGTTGAACCCAATCAAATCGTCTCCGGCGCGCCGATCATGCCGCACGAAACCTGGATGAAGGCGCAAGCCGTCATTCCCCGGTTGCCGGAATTACGGCAATTGGTCCGTGACCTGGCGCAGCGGGTCGTTCGGCTTGAAGCCAGGCTCGCCAAGGCAAAATCAACAAAGCGCCCGCCGAAAACACCCGCTGGCCGTCGAACCCGGCGAGTCAGTCGATGACCCTGCGCCAAAAGACCAATTTGCTCCAGTAAAATCCCGCCCATGGCATGAGCAGCGCCGGCAGCGGGTCAATCGCGCCCTCTGCGATGGCCCACCAAGAGCCTCCGAGCAGTAAGGCGATGCCGGTCACATAGCCTACAGGCACCAGCTTGCGACCCGGATGGTCGATGGAAGGGACCACCGGCTCAGCCTTCCCCTTGCGTTGTGTTCGCTGGACGGCGGTACGCATCCGCGCCGCGAACACGCCGGGCACCGTGTCAAACAAGTAGCGATGGTAGCGTGTTTGCACCCACCCGCAGAGTCCGCCGAACAGCAGCAACGCGGTGCTGACATTGAACGTCTTCCAGGTGTATGTTCCCGACGCGACGAGCTGATAACCGAGCGTCCCGATTCCCCCGAGCATGCAAACCAAGCCGAGAAACCCCGATGGAAGCAGAATGTATGTCCGAACGTAATGGCGCGCCTGAGTTCGAATGTCCTCACTGCGCCATTCCTTGACCAGTTTCGCCATTGGCGGCTTCCCAGAGAGATCGCAGGGCCGGCATCATAGCATGTGTTCCTGGTCGGGGGCAGGTGAGGCTGGACGAGGTGTTGTTCGCGGGAGCGTCTTCGGGAATTGCGCTCAGAAACAGGCAGGTGGGAAACCGCTGATCCGAGCTTCCCGTCCGACGAGATCGGGTGCGAATCAGGTCTTCGATCGAACAAACGCGGTCCTCAGCATGTGCCGCTGCCCGACCGGCCGACCGGATCACGAGTCGAACGCGACGTTCTCATTCGACGAGCGCGCGAAGGGTGTGCAAGCGCGCCCTATCATCAACCCGGATCAGTGACTGAAACTGGCTTTGCGCGCCAAGAGCGAACCCGGGCCTGCCGCCTTCGCTCACGCCGAGCAAGGAGCCCAAGGACGCCAGATACTCGCCGCCCCCATTTGCGATGTCTTGTTCCAAATTCGCTTGATTGTACGCGGCAAAGGCGATGGCCTTGTGCTCGCTTTTGAGCAAGCCATCTTCATTCCACCACGTCCGGCCCGAGGTCGAGACCGTGACGTTGGTGGTCGTATCCAAAATTTCCTCTATCGTCCCTGTAATCGTGCAGCCGCTCAGGACCGTGACCGCGAGGCCCGTAAGCGCGAACAGTGCACATCGCGTGCGTGGCATGGGGCACCTCCGTGAAGGGGACTTCGTTCATCCCATCTATCTCTATCGACCTTAGCATAGGGGCGTCCTCACACACCTAAGAAAGCCACTAGGTTCATGAGTGGCGAGGCCTGGCGCCCCTCACAGGGTCGTGACGCAGCAAAGGAAGATTGTGAGGTGAGGAGGAGACCCGTCAGCCGACGGGGAGAATTTCTGCGATCGCCGACCGTTCGACGCGTCCGATGCTGACCCATTGCTCGGCCATCGGCACGAGGGCCTGAATTCGGCTCTCCACGGCCGCCAGCCGGCGGGCCAGCGCCGTGTTTTTTCGATAGGCAGCGACCATCAGGAATGCGCGGAGTCCTTGGAGAAACATGGTGATCATCCCTGCCTCGACGGCTTCTGAGGCGTCATGCAGCGCGTCCACCTGTTCGATGACCGGCGCCAGCTCCTTCGGTGTGACAAAGTCCGCGGTGCCTTGTCGTTGGAGCTCCGCCAGCGTGCGGCTCATCACTGGAATCCGTCGTCTGATTTCCTCTAAGAACCGCTCATCCATCTGGTCAAGTTCATCCAGGATGCGCCGGACCGCCTCGACGTTGATGCTCCCTCCCTCCTGCTCCGCGCGAAGAATAACGGCATCAAGCACATCGCGCGCCGGCTGCATCGATCGCGACCTCACGTGTTGTAGCTCCCGCAGCGCCGACAAGAGAGAGGCTCCAGAGGTCAGCCCCATGGACGAAACTCGCGACGCGACCTTGACCGATGGTTCCGGAACAGCCACTGGCTCGGCACGCTCCTCCTCAGGTCGTCCTTCGGCGTGACGGACCGCCGTGCTGATTCGTTGAAGCCCGGCTTGGAGCGTCGCCAGCGCGGGGGCCATCGCCCGGGGGTCCTGGCGACCGAGATCATGAAGGGTGGGCAGCAGCTTTAGAGCCATCTCCTCGATCGACGTCAGATGCACGGTTGCGGCGGATCGCGCGAGATTCGTCAACCCTTGGAGCATGATTCCATAGAGCTTGGGCTTCGCCGTGCTGTTGGGGCCTTCGCTGAGGCGCTTTAAGGCCGCATGGATCTGTGCCAGCCACTCGTGAGCTTCGAGCGCGAAAAGACCGACGACTTCCGTTTCGAAGCTGGCATCTACGGGTTCTGGCCCGCTCGGCCGGCCGGCCATCCGGTTGTCGGACGGTGATCGGCGCTCGCAGGAATCGGAAGCCACCGCGGCAGTCCGGGACTCGACCACGCCCTGGATAGCGCTGGCTAGCGCGTCCAGATTTTCGAGCAGCGAGGCAAATTGATCTGACACGGTCGGCACATGCTTCGACCGCCGGTCGGATAATCCGGAGGTGAAAGACACGCGTCGGACGTCTGGTGACTCCACCGTCTCGATGATTGAGACAAGCGGCGAGAGGCTCAGATCGATTTCCCGCTTCTCCTGTCCGTTGCCTGACGCCGTCTCGGCCTCGACGGCCACGATCGGGCGCAAAGGAAATTGCGCGTTGATGCCGACCACAGACCCCACCTCTCCCGTCGTCAATCGCACCAATGTTCCCAATGGATACGCCGATAATTGTTCAACCAATGCTTTTACGATTTCCCGGGGGAACGCCGCCCGCTCGACGACGAGCAATTCACGGACGGCTTCATGGGGGAAGAAGCGGCGGCGATACGGACGGGGCGTCACCAGCGCATCAAACACGTCGACGGCGCCGATGATCTGCGCCATCTCATGGATGTCGCGGCCTTTAAGCCGATTGGGATAGCCGCGCCCGTTCCATCGTTCGTGCGCCTGCCGGACCACCTGCGCCAGCCACTCCCATTCAGCTCCAAGTTTATGGATCAACTGGTAGCCGAGTTCAGGATGCTGCTCGATCAGCGTCCGTTCTTCCTGCGTCAACCGTCCGGATTTTGTCACGACCGACGGGGGAACGGCAAACAAGCCGATGTCATGCACCAAGCCTGCCAACGTCAGCCGCTGCAGCTCTTCCCCATAGTAGCCCAGACCGGAGCCGACCTTCGTCGCTAAGATGCTGACGTTGATCAAATTTGTGATCATCGTTGACCCGCTTGGGCCGGCCAACGCTTGCACCACCAGTTGATCGTTGCGGCCGATCGACTCGGCAATTTCCTTCGCGAGCGTCGACAATTCGGCCATGTTCAAGGAATCCTGGTGTTGGATCGCCGAGGCCAGGGCAGTCAGCGCCTGCTCGGCCCTGCGATACACATCTGTCGCGCGTCGCTCTTCCATCGTTCCGTGTCTCAGCGTGACGCAGTCACACTCGCTTCAGCATGCAATCGGCTTGAGGGCATGTCAAGGCGCTGTGGACGCACCGCGATGCCTGTCATCGAGCCGGCAGCGCTTGCGCGATCGCCGTGCGCTCGGCTGTGCCGCGCTCCACCCATTGGTGGATCAGTGTGCCCATCGCAGTCAAGCGACCGGTGACGGCCTGCACTCGGTCCGCGGCAAGGCACAGCCGATATTGGCCGACGACGGACAACAAACTTTGCAGTCCGCCGAAGAAGGTCATGGCCGGCGTGACGTTGACCTGCTGCGCTTCGTCGCGGAGCTGTGTCACCTCTTGCAGAGACGCCTCCAAGGCACCGTTCATATGCGCATCCTGACCGGCCAAGGCAGCGAGTTTTGCGGTCAAGCCGGGCAATTGGGCATCGATCGCCTGAGCAAAGGCCTCCTCGGACTCCGCCATGCGATCGAGATACCCCTGAATGACATCGACGCCCACCTGCTGGACGCCGGCCTGCACCTGCCCTTCCATCTGATCGATCAGGGTCTTGATGAGATTGCGTTCAAGCGGGCCCGCCGGCTGGGGGTGCCGCGATTGCAATCCCCGCAACGTGTTAAGGAATTCGGCCGGCGACAGGGCCGGAGCGGCCTCGACGACTTCGGACTCCGCCTGCGATTCAAAGGACACGCCTGTCGCGCTGGTCAACGCGGTATGAATCTGCCCCAACTGTTTGCAGAGGGAGAGAAAATCCTGCACGGAAAACGATTTTGTCGGGTCCCTAATGGCCTCGATGAAGGGCAAGGCGGCGAAACTCGCCTGTTCTACGTCCGGAAGATTGATGGTCGCGGCCGAGCCGCCGAGATTCGTCACTCCGGCCGTGAGGGTGCCAATCAATGTGGCATGGCGTTCCGGCGGCGGTCCTTGCTGCAGTTCGTCCAAGGCCACATGAATGTTTTGCAGCCATTCGTGCGCCTCTTGGACGAAAAGATCGACGAGCTCTTTCTGAAATTCATCTGAGGTGTCGCCCGACATGCATTCACTCCCTCACCGCGGCGGGACTCCACTGAAACACCGTCGTGCAGTGCGGTCTATTCGACTCTGGAGGGGCAAGGGGAGAATCACTGTCGGATGACATCGGTGGCCCGCCCGAGCCGGACGACCGCGTCAGGCCCGCTTAGATCCACCGCCGAGCTGGGACGCCAAGCCCGCAATTTCGCCCAACTTCTTGGCCATTTCTTCAAATCGCTTCGTGGCCTGTTGCGCGGCCAGTTCCGTTTCAGAAACCCGGCGCGCGAGGACCGCATTGCGCTCACGCTCGGCGTCGAGCAGTTGCTGAATTTCCTTGACCTTGGCACCGCCTTGATCGGTGTCGGCCAACCGGCGGGTGAGTTCTTCGACGCGCTGCTGTTCTCGCGAGAATTGCTGCGCCAACTCCTGCGAGCGATTCACCGCCTTCTCCATAGCCGTCATCTGCTGCACGAGCTGGGTCGCCGCTTGCCGCTCGGCGTTCAAGGCCGCCTCAAGCTCCTGTACCCGGCCGACTGATTTCTGAAGCTCGGTGATGCGCTGTGTCTGCTGTACCGCCAGCGCCCGTTCTTTTTGCAGGACGCCCTCCAGCTCCTGTGCGCGGGCAGCCTCGGCCTGCGAATCGCCCGCGAGTTTCTTGAATTGCGCCGCCACATCCCGCTCGTTCTTCAAGAGTGCTTCGAGTTCCTTCACCCGCTGGGCCATACCTGCCATTTCAGCGGCGGTCTTTTTCGCCTGGGCGGTTTGCTCGCGTTCAAGAACCAACTGGGATTCGAGCTCCCGCGTACGCCCCGCCTGAAGTTCAAACTCCCTGAGCCGTCCGACTTGTGTCTCGAGCTCTTTGATGCGGCCGGCCTGGCCTTCCAATTGCGAGATCCGTTGAGCCAACTGCGCCGACTGCCGGCGTTCTTTCTCGAGATCCTCCTGAGCCTGCTTCAACAGTTCCTGCGTCCGAGCCGAGAGCTCCGCCGGTTCAGCCATGACCGCGGCGCCGGTTGCAGAAGCTGCCGGCGCCGCGGCCGTGGGAGCGGCCGGTTTGACGGAGGCCGGGGCAGCGGCCTGTTGTTTCTTGACCAGCAGCTCGAGCACGCGATCCTTGAGGGACGTGCCTTGGAACGGCTTCTTGAGCACCCCGTCGGCGCGACAGGACTCGGCCTGCTTGGCGACTTCGTCATTGACGATGCCGGAGATCAGCAACACCGGCGTATTGGCGAGCGCGGCTTGGCCGCGCACGAACGCGCAGACCTCGTAGCCGCTTTTGTCGGGCATGATCACATCGGACACGATGAGGTCTGGCACTTCTTTGGCGAGGGAGGCCAACGCTTCTTCGCCGTTGGCCGCTAATGTCACGCCTAACCCGGCCTCCGTCAGCAGCCGTTCGGCAACCTTGCGAACGGCAATGCTATCGTCTGCGACCAGGATCTTCGGCATGTATTATTCCTTTCGATGGACACGCTTATGACCGGAGATCGTCCTGGCGACTTCTGCCCAGCCGTTGAAACGCGACAATGTCGATTTCCTGGCCTTCATCGGTGAAGCTGCCCAGAGTTTCCAGGTCCAAGCGCTTGCTGGGCACGATGTCCGCGATGTCCACATTATGAAGGGAGGGAATGATGCCATCGATGCAAATTGCCATGGGACCATCGACATGCCGTGCCACAAGACACAACAGCGGATCGCCTTCTGGCTCCCGGCTGAGGCGCGTGGCCAAATCATAGACGGGCATGACGTCTTTTTCCCGTTTCAGCATGGCCGCGACAAACGGGGTTCGGCTCGGCACCGGCACGGGATCGATCCACGGCGCGACGCCGCCGACATCCTCCGTCCGCGCCGCGAGCTTTTTCCCGCCAACAGAAAAGACGACGACGTTCCACGAACGTTTGCCGATAACCGCCTGGTCTTGTTGACGGGCCGCGCGTAACATGATGCACCTATGACGATGACAAGGCGTGCTGGGCGACCACTTCACCCAACTCGCCTAACACCCATTCCGGGCTGAGAATGAGCACCAGCTGATCTCGATAAATCGTCGTCCCGGAGATCCAGGTCCGTTCGTCCTGTTGAAAATGCGATGGAAGCGGCCGGCATTCGGCGCGTTCCACCTCGATCATGCCGATCACTTCTTCGGCACGCACGGCGCCGTGCGTTTGGCCGTTCGAGTACAGAACGACCCGCATGTCGGGATTCGATGAATCGAGCGGGGCACCAAGCCGGCCAGCCAGGTCGACGTCGTCGTAGGTCACCCCTCCCAACGTAATGCGGCCGCTGGCGCCAGACTCTTGGACGGTCAGCACCCCGCGCACGCCCTGGGACGGCATGGCGCACCACTGCTTTCCGAAACGCACGACCAGCAGCCGGGCTGTCTGCACAACGGCGGTCGTGACCTTATGATGGCCTCTCAAACTCATTCAACTCTCAACGGCGTTGACGGCGATCTCCACGTCGGTTGACGCCTTACCCTTTGCGCGCAGGCGACTCCTGGCCGATCCACCGTTCTAGTTCCTGAATCAATGCCCGCTCTTCGACAGGTTTGGCAATGTACGAGCTGGCGCCGATATTCAACGCCATCTGCCGGTGTTTATCGCCCGCACGCGTCGTCATGACAATGATTGGTGTCTGTTGCGTCTGGGCTCTGCTGCGCAACGCCTGGATGACTTCATAGCCGTTTAATTTCGGCATCTCGAGGTCGGTGAGAATCAGCCGGTAGTTCTTGGCGGACGCCTTCCGCAGGCCTTCTTCTCCGTCCACCGCTGTGTCAACTTCGTACCCGGCCGTTTCCAGCATGCGGCCGACGAACTTTCTGATGCTCAAGGAGTCGTCGATCAACAGGATTTTTTGCTCCACGGCCGGCGGTTCCTGCGCCTCTTCGAACGGCGCATCGGTCCCAGCGTTCGTCGTCGTCTCCATGGACGTTTCCAGCGGTGCCACGCTCTTGTCGCCTCCGGACACGAGCCTGGCGGGGTCAAGCACGAGCACCACGCGGCCTTCGGGATCGATCGTCGCGCCGCCGAACGTTGACCGCTCGAGCGATTTAAGCGAGCCGATCGGCTTGATGACGATTTCTTGCCGGCCCAGCAACTCGTCGACGGCAAGGCCGATGGGCCCCGTGCCGGTCCGCACGATGACGACCGGCTTGCCGATTTCCACATGCGCCGACCCGTTTCGGTAGATCAACTGTTGCAGCGGCTGGATGTCGATGGCTTCATCGCCGGCGTGCAGCATCGAGCGCTCGCCCATCTGCTGCAACGATCCGGCCGTGAGCATGGTCACCTCTCGCACGCTAGGCAGCGGGATGCCGTAGCGTTCCTCGCCGCACCGGACCATCAGCGCGGTCGCAATGAGCAGGGTCAACGGCAGGTGCAGCGTAAATTTGGTGCCCACACCTCTGACAGATTCGACGTCGATGTGGCCGTTCATGCTTTCGATGACACGCTTGACGACGTCCATGCCGACGCCTCGGCCGGCTTGGTCGCCGACCTGATCGGCCGTCGAAAACCCTGGCAGGAAGATGAACTTGATCGCCTCGGTTTCCGGCATGTTCTTCGCGACGTCCGAGCGGACCAGCCCCCGCTCGACGGCTTTCGCCCGAATTTTCTCGATGTCGAGGCCGGCACCGTCGTCTTCGACTTCGATCAACACCGCGTTGCCGCGATGAGAAGCGTGCAGATAGATCGTGCCGGCTGCAGGCTTGCCCTTGGAGACGCGAACGGCGGCCGGTTCGATGCCGTGATAGACGGCATTGCGTACTAAGTGCACCAACGGGTCAACCAAACGTTCAACGACGCCGGTATCCACTTCGGTGTGTTCACCAGAGGTGACCAGGGTGACTTCCTTGCCGGTCGACCGTGCCATCTCGCGCGTCGCTCGACGGAAACGGGTGAACGGCGTTCCGATGGGCACCATCCGGGCTCGGGCGATTTCATCCCGCATGCCGAGCGTCAGCTGCTGCAGTTGGCTCATGTCCTCATGAGACCGGCGGATGGAGCCGCTCAGCTGCGTCATCGATTCCGAAATGTCGGCCGTGACCTCGCTGATGCGCCGGGCGAGAATGTTGAAATCGTCGTACTTGTCGAACTCGAGGCTGCCGAAATCGTGCACCCCTTGAAGGGCCGCCGCCGCGCTGCCGGCTTTCACGGGATCTGCCGGGGCGCCGGTTGACGTCGGAAGCGTGAATGTATGTTTCTCTTCGAATGAGCGAACTGAATCGATCAGCCGCACGCGGCAAGCCAAGACTTGCTGTGACAGTTGTTCGAGGACTCGAAGGCGCTGCTCGAGCCGTCCGCGTCCGATGACCAACTCGCCGACGAGATTCAGCAGGCGCTCGAGTCGATCCCGGCTGACGCGAATGACTTCTCGTTCTTCGCCGCCGGCGTCTTTGGCCTTCGCCTGATCGGCCTCGGGCTGATTGGGCGTGGCCTCGACGGCGGCGGGCTCCGGCGCTTGCGGCACCGGTGCCGCCTTGGCCACCGGTTCGACCGCCATCGACATCTGCTCCAGCTGCTTGAGCCCTTTCATGGCCCCCGCGAACCGCTGACGCACGGTCGCCGTCAAGGTCGGATCCCGGCGCATGAGCAGGCGCACGACGTCTACCGATCGCAGCAGCACGTCGGTGTGACCCGGCTGCACTTTGACGCGGCCTTCCCGTACCGCGCCCATGAAATCCTCGATGTAATGGGTCAAATCCCCGATCGACTGAAACCCAACCGTGTACGCCGAGCCCTTGAGCGTGTGTGCCGTACGGAACAGTTGGTTAATCAAGTCCGGATTCTGCGGTTCCTTTTCCAAACGCAGCAGTTGTGCCTCCAGGCTTTCCAGATATTCCTGCGCCTCGGGCGCAAAGTAGGAGAGCACTTCAGGATCTAACTGCGGCATCAGATATTCGTCCGTCAGCGAGGGGCCGGACGCGGCAGCGCTGCCCGCGGCCTCGGAGGGCGGCTCCATCACGGCCGTCGCGACCTGCGCCTTCGGCGGCGCCGCAGCCGGCGCCGCGGCCGGCGCCGGAGCGCCCACCGGGCGTCCTTCTTGAATCTGCTGCAACGTGTACGTGACGCCTGGGACGTCATGACGCAGCTGCTCAAGTTTGCCGTCGTCCCGTTTCATCAGAAGCCTGATGACGCCGACGGCGTCGCCGATGGTCGAGAGCAGCGCCGTCGACACCGGAATCTTGCCGTCGCGCACGGCGATCATGCAGGACTCCATCGGATGCGCAATGTCTCCGATGACCTTAAATCCGATGGTATGCGCGGAGCCTTTCAGGGTGTGGGCGGTCCGGTAGAGTGAATGGATCGTTTCGGCGTCGCCGGGATTTTCCCGCAGGCGATTGGTCAACACCTCCAGAGTCTGCAGATATTCATCGGCTTCCGGCGAAAAATAGGAGAGGACTTCGGCATCAATCGTCGGCACCAGATACTCAGGCGACAATTCCTCATTGCCGTCGGAGGTGTCGGACGCGGGTAACAACGGCGCCACCTCCTTCTTCCAATGCGCGCTGATGGCTGGATCCTCGGCGCCCCCTTGCTTCACCACTTCAAGCTGCGATTGAAACGCCTCGACCATCCCCCTGAGGACCCCGACCGTCTTCAACCACAAGGCCGGATCGACGGCCGTGGACTGCTCCAGGGTCGTCTCGAGCAGTTCTCCGAGGAGCGAGAGGCCCGAAAACCCGTAAATCCCGGCGGCGCCCCGGACTTTATGCGCCCAGACGTACTGGTTTTGCAGTTCTTGCGGCGTGGGCAGCGCATCGCCGGGAGGATTGACGGCCGCGGAGAGCACGGCCAGCGCTTCCGCCGCTTCCATGATAAAGATATCGAGGAGGCCCTGACGGTCCAGTTCCGAGCTCATCCGATCCTTTCTGACCCGGCGCCTGTCTTGGAGCGCCGGACTCAGACCTAAGACTGTCGTTCAACGATGGTGAAACGGCCTGCTGGGTTTACCCGCCGCTCGGCGCTTGTTTTCTCCACCCGCCCACCGATTGCTTCGCAATCGGTTTCCCTGGACGCGCCGTTCGACGGGCAAGACCGCCATTCTCTCACCAACCGCATCTTAGGCCAGCTTGAACTGCGAGACCGAAGCCGTCAGACCATCGGCAAGTTTGGCCATGTCTTCGACGGTCACTCGTGCGGCGTCGGTGGCTTTCTGCGTAGCGACGGCACCGCCGGTGAAGTCCTTAATCGAGCGACCCACCTGATCGGTGGACGCCGTCTGGGTGGCGGCTGAATGCGCGATGGTTTGCGCCAATTCGGCGGAGCGTTGCGCGATACCTGAAATCTCGTTGAACACTTCACCGGTACGCAGCGCGGAAGCTGATCCCGCTTCCACCGCCTGGGTTTCCTGTTCCATGGCGACGACGGCGTCCTGCGTCTCGGTTTGAATGACTTTGACGAGATCCGCGATTTCCCTGGTCGCCTGCGTGGAGCTTTCGGCCAGTTTTCGGACCTGGTCGGCGACGACGGCAAACCGCGCTCCGGCCTCACCGGCGCCGGCCGCCTCGATAGCGGCGTTCAGCGCGAGGAGGTTCGTTTGATTCGCGATATCTCGAATCGTCGACACGATTTGCGAAATTTCCAATGAACGATCGCCAAGGCCCTTGACCTGCTTCGACATGCGTTGCACCGCTGACCGAATGCTCTGCATGTCCTGCACCGTTTCCTGCACCGCAACACGGCCGCGCTCGGTGGCTTGCAACACCTGCTTGGCAGATTCTGAAGAGGCACCGGCTGTCTCTGCGACTTGGCGCATTTGCGCGGCGAGCTGTTCAACGGCGCTGAGTGTCTTGACCGATTCGTCCGCTTGGTGCTTGGCGGTGCCGGCCATCTGACCGGCGCTGTCACGCAGGGTGCCGGCCGACTTGTTGACGCGCTCAGCGGCCTCACGGACCTGTTTGAGTAGTTGTCCGAACCGGGCGATCATGAGGTTGAAGCCGTCCGCCAGGTTGCCGAACATATCCGCAGTGACCTCGCCGCGCTTTGTCAGGTCGCCCTTACCGACGTCCGACACCAGGACCAGGAAGTTCATCAACCGCTTCTGCATCTCGTCACGTTCGCCTTCCGATGTCACGAGGGCTGTAATACGGTCCAACATGGTGTTGAACGAGTTCGCCATTTGTCCCAACTCGTCCTTCGACGTAATTTTGGCGCGGGCTTGGTAGTTGCCGCTCGCCGCTTGTTGTGCAACGCTGGCGACCTGACCGATACCGAGGGACAGCTTGTGCGCGACCCAGTATCCAAGTGCCAAACCCAACAGCACGGCGGCGATACCGCCGACGACCAGAATCAAGGTCGCGTTGGAGGCCATCGCTTTCGCTTCTTCCGAGAGGTCTTTCGCAACCTCGGACATCGTCTTGATCTGCTCGGCGTGGCGCTGCGTCACTTTTTCGAACGCCGGGCTCAAGCTGACCGTGATGGCCAGAGCGCCCAGTTCCCGCATAGCCAGGGCCTGTGCGGAGGACAATGACTTGTTCTCAAAGCTTTCCTTGATCGTGTTGATCGAGGCATCGGCTTGATTGAAGAAGTCGGCCAAGGCCGCCTTCAATTCGGCCAGGTCCTTCGATTCGTCACGCCCGGAACTCGACGTCCGGTGGACCGCCTTGTCGTACCCAGCCACCAGGCGCTCGATTTCCGAGCGGTAGGGTGCGATGTCTTTCAACTCGATCTCGAAGTCCGTGGCGCGCGGCGTGCGCGAGACGTCGACCAACGATTCGTGATAGAGGTTCAAGTTGAAGAGGAGCTGGTTGAAGTCGGTCAACGCGATTGTATAATCGGCGTACATCGTTTCGGCTTGTGTGGCCAAACGGCCGTTCGTTACGATGCCCACGCCGGCCATGGCGGCGATAATCACACCGACCAAGGCGAACACAGTCAGCAGTTTGGCCTGTGTTTTTAAGTTTTCAAACCACTGAAAGAAATTGAGCCTCATGGGAACCTCCTCCTTCTCGCTTGCGATACGCTCGAGCCTTAAGCAGCCTCACACCCTGTCTTACGATCTTCCATTCAGCCGGTGCCCTCAAAATGGGAAAGAACGACGGACGTCTCCAATACGCCGCGTAGCCGGTCTTCCAGGTTCACGACGGTCGAAACGAAGGGATTGCCCCCGTCCCCCGACCCGACCGGAGCGGGTAAAAACTGGTCCTTCGACAAGGTGCGAATTTCTGGAACCGTGTCCACCAAGACCCCGACTT
Source organism: Nitrospira sp. (assembly GCA_035495295.1). GTDB lineage: Bacteria > Nitrospirota > Nitrospiria > Nitrospirales > Nitrospiraceae > Nitrospira_C. The sequence goes on from DATJGE010000036.1 coordinate 90,981, forward strand.
GCCAGTTGCCATGCTTGATGACGACGGCATACTTAAGGGCGTTCTCAGCGGCGAGGCCGATCATCTGCCGCAAATCGAGCAACGGCACGACCGATCCGCGAAGATTCGTGACGCCGACTAACCCGGCCGGCATGCCAGGGACGGGCGTGATGGATTCCACCACGAACACCTCCCGCACGTTCTGCAGATCGATCGTGAAGAGTTCCCCTCCCAGGGACACAATCGCGGCCCGCATCGTCCCGCTTCCTCCGGCAGGCGCGGCACTGGCTTGGCCCGCGGCGGGGGCAGCGTCGGCATTCTGGATTGAGAGGGAGGTCGCGCTCGGTGCGGCAGCCATGGCCGTTATCCCAGCACCCGTTTGACCGCTGCGAGCAGTTCCTCGCCCTTAAACGGCTTGCAGACATGCGCGTTGGCGCCCTGCTGCTGTCCCCAGAACTTGTCGCTCTCATTGCCCTTGGACGTGCACAGGATGATGGGGATGTTCTTCGTCCGATCGTCGTTCTTCAAATCGCGGCAGGCTTGAAACCCGTTCCGGCCCGGCATGACGACGTCCATCACGATCAGATCGGGCTTTTCACCGACCACCTTGTCTTCGAGCTTTTCCGTGTTGGGAAACGACACCACCGTGTGGCTCGCCCCTTTCAAGACCCCTTCGATCACTTGCAATTCGGCATAGGAATCGTCGACGACTAGAATCTTGCTCATCGGTTCTCTCCTTCGTTCTGGTTATGAATGACGTCCCGAGTCTATTGATGACCGGATTACTTCAGGGGCAGCACGACGCTGATCGCGCCGGCCAAGTCCCCTTCCTTCCACCCCTCTTTATGACCACCCGTAATGTCCTTGCCGCCCTTCGGCGCACCGTGGCACGAGAGGCAGGAGGCCGCGGCATATTCCGGATCCATCATACGCAGCACCGGACGGCCGTCGACGACCGTATTGCGCACGTAGGTCTGGCCCTTGGGATGGCGCGGATCGTTGAACATCCGAAGCACCTCCGCTTCGAAATCGTCCGGGCGGTTGTTGGCGTTGCGATAATCGATGCCGGTCAGCTTCAGTCTCACGCCGGTCTTTTTATAGAAGTTTTCTCCGGTCTTGCGGGCGAAGACTGCGGGGATGAAACCCTTGAATCCGATGCCAGCCCGGTTGATCACCGGCTGGGCCTCGTCGACGACTTCCTTTTCGGCCTCGACTAAGGCGAGATAGAGCGGCGCTTGAGGAACGGCGTTGGGAATTCTCAAATCAATTTTCGTTTTCTTCTTGAACCGCTCGATCACCTGGCCGGCCATGTAGTCGCCCGTAAACCCCTTGTTGGCCTTGGACGCATCGTTGATGTTGCCCATCTGCTCCGACATGACGCCACGGCCGATCTTCACCAGATCGATCAAGTGTTCCGCCACTTCGGCCTCATTGCCCGCCAGCACCGGGCTCGCGTGACAGAGCAGAGCCACTGCCGCAATCCCGCCCGCCATCCGCCAGTTGCACCATGTCGCGTTCATACCCTTCCTCCTTCGTGATGTCACTTGATCGAATTCTTCGTTCCTTTTCTCATTCTTCCCGATGATCGCCTAGCAATAATGATTTTTTTGCAGGCGGCGACGTCAACGCTCGCAGCTCACGACGCACACGCGCCCTTTCGAAACCTGCGGCCCACTCTGCAAAGGTTGTGCTTATGTAGGAGCCGAGACGACGACGGGAATGTCGAACACAAAACACTTGGCGTTTCAGAGATTTACGTACTCTACACAGGAACATCGTTCATCGCTGTTCGTCATCTGAGTGTTCACGTTGCGACAAAATGATGCCGTATGGGCAAAAATTGGCCACTTTTAGGCGTCTGATCATGTGTGAATCTCTTTTCATCCCGTCGCGCGCCCAGGCACTCTGAAATGCCTAGCCACGTCTGCAGGCTTCTTCGTTCGTATGGGAGGCGGCAGTCAAGGGAATCACCTGCGCCGACTGTCTCGCACGGCCGCAGGTGTGAGGAGAGATGAAACAGAAGCGACGAATTCTCAGCGGTGTGAGCGGGAGCGCGGCGGTGTCACCGAGCGCTGAGCCCACCTGGCGGAACGGCTGAGTCCCACTTGCACGCAACGGGACACGAGCCGGCCGATCATCGCGCCGATCTCGGTATGCGTTCCGCTGTATGGTGTCTTATGGACACCGTCGAGATTGCTCGCAATCACCACGGCATCTGTGCCGGTGCCCGTGGCCAGCGAAGCCTTTCGAACGGTGCTGCGGACCTTGTGCGCGATCAAGGTTCCCGTTTTGCTCTCCGTCGCGACTTGAACGGCTCCGACCAGGGCGGTCATGGTCAAGGTCGCGTTCGTCACGAGGATGATATTGATTGTTCCCGCGTCACGCGGGTGAGACGAACGAGACAGCGGCCTCTCCCCTGCCCGAACCGCATTCGTGACCCCGACCGTACAGAAACACTCGACCCAGATGGGACCGCATTGCTCACGGTCGACGACCAACTGGGGCATCGGCACAGCCGTCATGAGACCGATCACCGGGCGCCTGACCTTGAGCCGTCCGGCTAACAGGCCGAGATCGCGTGCCGGATGCCTCCATCTGTCCACCACGGCAGGTTTCAGCGACGCAGGGTTGGCTGGAACCTGGTGATTGAGAATGGAGCGCGCACGCAAGATTCCTCCTCCATGCGGCGCCGAGGAGATGATCCGGTATAGGCGCTGCAAATCGATGATCAAGGTTCGGTCAGTAATGCGATAGCGGATGCGCCCGGCCATCACCCTGCTCCTCTTATTTCTGCAGCAACCGCGTGAGGGCGGCAAGAAGCCGCTGATTGTCCTGCCGGCGGCGCACCGCAACACGGATCATGCGCTCTGTACAGCCTTCGATCGAAGAACAGTCGCGGACCAGGATGCCCTGCCTGCGAAGGGCTGCCGTGATCATTGTGGCGCGAGAAGATGGCGGCAACTCCAACAGCAAGAAATTCGCGGCGGAAGGGATCACGCTGACGCCGTCAATCGCTGAAAGCCCTCCGGCCAGCCACGGCCGTTCGTTCTGCACAGTGATCAGACAGCGCTCGGCGTGGCTGGCGTCTGCCATTGCGGCCTCGGCCGCCTGCTGGGCCGCCGCATTCACCGTCCAGGGCGGCTGAAGTCGCCTCAGCGCCGCGGCGACGGAACGGGAGGAAAGACTGTAGCCGACGCGCAAGCCGGGCAAGCCGTAAAACTTGGTGAAACTCCGAAGGATGATCAGGCGCGAGTATCGATGCTGTTGCGGCACGCATGTGAGCGTGGGGCAATACTCGATGAACGACTCGTCCACTACCACCCATACTCGAGCCGACTCCGCTGCAGCGAAGAGCGCCTGGAGATGTTCCCGGCGAGAGGGCCGGCCCGTCGGACTATTTGGATGGCAGAGGAAAATCGAGTCCATTCCTGGGCCCCGCCGACGGCGTCTCGACAATCGATCAATGAGCTGTTCAAGCGGAGGACGGTACTCCTGATCCTTATCCGCCATGATCATCGTCCATTCGCCGCCGGCACGGCCGACGGCGGAGGCGTATTCTCCATACGTCGGTCCGACGATCAGGACAGAGCGAAAAGAGAGCGCGCGTGGGAGGAGATCGATTAACTCGGTGGAACCGTTCCCGACCACGATGCGTTCTACGTCAACTCGACATCGACGTGCGATGGCCCCCCTAAGACTGACACAGTCAGGATCGGGATAATGGCCGATCAGCTGCGTCTCCAGGCGTAGACTGCGGAGGGCCTTGGCTGAAGGCCCTAACGGATTGATGCTCGCACTGAAGTCAAGAATGGATCCGACGGACCTCCGCAAATCGCGGGCGGCGGCGTGGACATTGCCCCCGTGCGTCGGCGCATCCCTCACCGCCACAGCAGCCCCACCGCTCCCATGACCAACAGCACATAGGCCACGGTCATGATGTGCACCGCGCGGGCCACATGCGGGACCGTCAGCGGGGACTCGGCATCGCCGAGGAGCGGACGCTCTGCGGTGCGGCCTCCATAACAATTGACGCCACCAAGCTGAACACTGAGGGCGCCGGCCATGGCAGCCTCCGGCCTTCCACTGTTCGGACTGGGGTGCTTATGTCCATCCCGCAGCAAGATGGCAGCGCTGCGCAGAGACGTCCTGGGGCTGAGGAGGACAATTCCAGCCGCCGCCGCGATTGACCATGCCGTCAGGCGAGCCGGAATCCAGTTGGCGAGGTCATCGAGCTTCGCCGACGCCCATCCAATATCGCGATATTCGTCGTCGCGATGCCCCAGCATGGAATCGAGCGTGGAGACGGCTTTGTAGGCGAGCGCCAACGGCGGTCCGCCGGCAACAAGGAACAGCACCGGTGCAATGACGCCGTCACAGGCACTCTCGGCGATCGTTTCCACGGCGGCCCTGACGACCTCACTCTCGGACAAGTGCTGCGTGTCACGCCCGACGATCATGCCGACCGCCTGTCGGGCGCGCTCCAACGATCCAGC
>DATJGE010000037.1:0-4235 GCA_035495295.1 Nitrospira sp.
TGAGGTCGGGAACTGGATAAAAAAGTTCAAATCAGGGTGGCGATAGGTCGACCCCTGAATAATGCCGTTCGCGGCCCGCTGACCCGCGACGAGACCGTCAAGCCTCGCGAGGAAGGCGTCATGTGAAGGGGAAATCGGCTCACGCGAGGCCTGCTTAAGCTCTTTGGCATGCTTGGTCGTATTTTTGACTCGATCCGGCGTGGCTGGATGGGAGTCGAAGAAGCTGGGCTTGCGTGGGCCGTCGCTTAGCAGGGCTTCCTCGCGCCCCAGAGTGGCCAAGAAGGTGCCAAGTGCAGCTGGATCCCACCCGGCCTTGGCCGCCATCTCCTGTCCGACTTCATCCGCCTGACTTTCCTGGGACCGGCTATACGGAGAAAACACGAGGCTCTGCGCGAAATTTCCCACGCCTCCGACAATATTTCCGACAACGGGAACAAAAAAACCGGTCACGCCGGACACGAGATTGGTGATGAGCGCGAACGGCCCTTGGCGGGAAATCCTCTGGACCGTATGCCTTGCAGCGACATGCCCGATTTCGTGGCCGACTACCCCAGCCAACTCGTCTTCCGTATTGACCAATGCCAGCAGTCCGCGCGTGACATACACGTAGCCGCCGGGAAGCGCGAAGGCGTTCGGTTCGACCATATCCACGACATGAAATTGATGGGGCAGCTCGTGGCGTGGCGATTCCTTGACCAGCCGTTGGCCAACCGTGTCAAGATAGGTCGTCAAGGCGGCGTCATCGAGCAAGCCCATTTCTTGCTCAACTTTCTTCGATTCCTCCTCGCCAATTTTCTTCTCTTGTTCGACGGTGATGAGAGTGACCTCTGGAAGGTTGCTGACAGGGTTGATCGAACATGCACCCGCTGCGGCTGATAGCAGCACAAGAAGGGACAGGCCAAGCACAGTCTTTTGAGTACGCGTTAGGGAGTGGATCGTCATCGTATTCCTCAGGGTTGAATGTATGGTGAGATGCACTGTAAAGGATTCCGTCATTTGACTGGCTTCACTTCCGCCGCATATTCCATTCCATCTGCTGTGCGAGCTTTTGCCTTAAGCATGCGCTGCGCACCTGCTTCGTAGAGGGTAGCCTCGATCGTTCCGCGTTCGGAGGTTGCTTTCAATTTGCCCTCGTTCACGGCAAATTGACCGTGCCCGCTGAAGACTCCAATGGTTCTGAGGCTACTGAATTCATATCTTCCATCGGAGCCGATGACGACCGTGACCCAGTCGTCCCTTCGATCGGGCGGTATTCGGCGCATGAGGCCATCCCACTTTCCCGCAACCTCCGAGACGTCGGTAATGGGTAACTGCACCCATTGCGGTGGCTTGGAACGATCTGTCGTTTCGCAGCCAGGGTTCATTGCGAGGCAAAAGAGAGCCAGAAATGCCATCGGCCATCGAAGAGATGTGTTCAACTGATGCTTCGAGACGGCCTTCATAGGTTTATGGACTCCCTGGGGTAGTTGTCTTCGCGCTGTTGGATGTGCCATCCGGCGACGGTATTTGAATTAATTGATCAAGGAACTTATCGAGTGTAGTGTAGGTTGACGCCGTCTTGCGATTTAAAAAGTCTGAGACGATGCTGCCCAACGCAACACGTGCCGCATCTTCAAAATAGACGGGGTCCTTCGACACGGCTTCACTCTGCATGGTCCCTTCGGCCCTCGAGGCCCAAAGCAACTCACCGGTTTCCGTATTCCACAGCTGGAGTGACACTCGCAAGTTGCTCGTTCGAACCTGCACGAGGAGCAGTCCGAAACCGGGGAAAGTCCAGCGATCGTACATGGTTTGGATGAAAGCGGCCAAACGGGGCTGGAACACATACCGAACGCCCATGGCCGCTCCAAGCTTTTTCAAGAATTCACGATTGAGAATATGGCTCTGCTCTGCATCCGCCCGCATCTGCGTATATTCCGAGGCCAGCCCCTGTTCATTGATTTTCGACATGCTGCGCTGGGGACTGATCACCTGTATCTGGGGTGCGACTTTGTGCAGCACTTCGGCGAGGATGAAGTCCAAGCCCACCTCATTCCCGCGAAGTCCTGGCATCGTGAGAGCCCCAAACACTGCAACTGGTTCTTGTGTAAGTCTCCCCGGGTCGAATGAAGGCGCGAACTCTGCAGAATTGGTTCGCACCTGCCATCCGTAAATTGAGCTTGAGCAGCCTGGCATCAAGGCCAACATGAGTACCAGACTCGCGTATAGGGGGGCTTTCGATCGCGTCATGTGGGTCATGCGGGATACACAACCGCCTCACACCACAGAAGCCATAAATCCGCTCGCAGGAATCACCAACAGCGGACAAGGCGTTCGCTGAAGAATTCGCTCGCTATGGCTTCCACGTAGCGCATCGAGAAACCCATTTCGCCCCTCTGTCGTCAAAACGATCAGTCCCGCTTTGACTGCCGCTGCTGTTTCGCTGATGACGTCGACGACGTCGCCTGACTGGACCACGGTATTCCAACTCCAACCAGGCACATCCGGCACCTGGACCTCAGGCATGGCCGTCTTTTCTCCGACATAAAGAATTGTGAATACCCCCGATGAACAATTCAAACGGTTCGCCATTCGTGCTGCCGCGTGTATGGCAGGCTGCGGAGCCGGCGTTCCCGCGACGGGAACCAGGATCCTCGTCAGCGACACCGATCCATCCTGCGCTGACACGAATCCTTCAACGCCTTTGGGGATGAAGAGTGTCATTTGACGCGACTTCCGCGCAATCGGAGCGGCGATCGAGCGACTCAGCCACTGGGCTTTGCCTTTCTGTTGGTCGGTAGCGAGGACGATCAGATCCGTATTGTGCGTACTCAAATAGCCGGTAACCGACTCTACCGGATCGTCGTGCTTGGCCTGAACCTTCTTGATGTTGATGCCGAGCTTCAGCACGTCCCGTTGAGAACTGTTCTTCGGCAGGAGTCCCCAGCGTTCCAGCGTCGGTCGGACGCCGGGGAATTCCGTCCACTCCAATTCGTGCTTTGGTGAAACATGAAGGATGGTCAGCTCCGCTTTGGCGACCAGCGCCGCTTTCAGCGCGTGATTAAACGCCACCTCGCTGGCGGGCGTAAAATCGGAAGGATGAAACACCTGTTGCAGGACCGGCAGCCCGGCCGAATCAGATTCAGACATACGCTCCTCTTTCGCCATTGTAGCTGTCGATGACGCGGCAATCCGCCTCCCTGCTTTGCGCATGGGAGACAGCGGCCCCGCGTCTCGCTGTTCGGATCTAATAGACCAGCGGAATTTGTTGCGCCATCTCGAATTTGATCACGGACCGGATTTTCGTTTCCAATTGGATATAGCGGGCTACCTTGGTCGCGGGCAGCACCTTGCCAAGCTTCTCGGCATTGGCGCGTTTCAACTTGACCTCCTGTTCCTCGACCGTTAGTGCTTCGTTGAGCAGTTTGTTAGCCGTGTCGTTTGAAATCGTCCCCTTGTTGAAGGCATCCGCATACTCCTTGATCGTTTGAACAAGCTGCTTGTTGATGCCTTCAAGATCTTTTTGATAGCCTTCGTACAGAGGCCAGAACTGTTTGGCTTCGGCATCGGTGAGATCCATATTGTTGGCGATCAGTAACTTCTTGTCGGCTTTGAGTTTTTCCTTCAGGATCTCCATGTTCGTATCTGAAACCGGCTCGGCAAAGGTGGGAACTGCCAGGAGGAACATGCCGGTAAATACACACACAATCAACCTGATCGTCATGCTGCATCCTTTCAGTTGAAGGTCACACGCCCTTACTTCCCGCTTGAGCGATCGGCATGCATATCACCATTCGCTGGCTCCTGGAACTGTCAAAAGTAACAGGGCATGGGAAGCGGCAGGTGACCGGCCCCCGAACCATTGAGTTCGTCTCTATTAATGAGCTGTCTGCCCCTTACCACGCTTTTCATTCTCAAGCGCTCTCACTGAACCATCGGGCGGAGCCTCGATATCCTTCATGAGCCTCTGAAAATCCTTGTTGCCTCGGATCAGCTTGGATGCGGCCATGACCAGCCGGTCGATCTGCTCATCGGTCAGATACAATGTAGTCGGGATCTTCATCAGCGACACACGCTCGTCGGGATCTTCAATTTCACTCAAGCTGGCGTTGATGAAATAAATCTCGGCATCCTGGGCCCAGGGACTCCCCGCAGGTCTTGGTCGACTTTTCAGCTCCGCTTTCCACTTCTCCACTCCCATACTAATGAGCGTAGTCGTATCAAACGAATACCGGTTGATCGGAATATCGATCATG
>DATJGE010000038.1:0-28463 GCA_035495295.1 Nitrospira sp.
GCCCAAGCAGGACCCTTGCGCACGGTGTAGACGAACTTCCCGGGCATCGCGAAACACAGGCTGGCGAATTCGTTGGGTCGCAAGGTCGCCATGACGATGTTTTCGTACTCAGAGGTCCCAAACAGATAGCCCAGGTTCGTCGACGCAAACCCCTTTTGGCAGGAGATCAGCTCTTCCCGTGTTTGAACCACGGCCACATCCACCGGAGCATTGCCCTGATTGATCCATCGAACTTCGTCCCCCCGTTTGACGGTCACTGCCGCCGGTGACACCGATTCCTCAATCGTGACCACAACGACGCCGCCGGTGAGAGACGCTGAGGGAAAGCGCTGATGCCCCCCGCATCCCAGCGCAACGAGGATGATGCCGGCTAGCAGTACACCAACAGGCCCGAGATTCATCGTCGAACTCCTTCCGTGTGGAGACACCGTGCGCGCTTGTACGCTGAATGGCGCTTGTGGTCAAGAGGAGGGAGTGAGCCCTGCGCCGGAAGGAAAGGACTTCCCGTCGATGAAGGACCGGTATGGGGCAGGCAAAATTTGCGTTAAAAACTACGCTTCCCCTTGATCGTCTGTCGGTAGACAGGCAGAATCGTCCTACAAAGAAGGAGGCCCTATGCACACCTGTCGTACCGCGTTCGTGTTTCTTGTGTCCATGGTCGTCGTTTCGCCTGCGTTTGCACAAAGCGTAGGATCCGAAGTGCAGCGTGACGTGAATCAGCAAAACCGCATCGAGCAAGGGCTGCAATCCGGCCAGCTCAACACGAAGGAAGCGTCGAAGCTCGAGCGCGGCGAGGCTCGTATCGACCGCATGGAATCGAATGCCTTGAAGGATGGGAATCTGTCTCAGAACGAAGCCGCACGAATTCAGCGGGCACAGAATCAAGAATCAGCCGAGATCAATCATCTCAAGCACAACGACACCACCGGCAATCCCGGCTCAGCGTCGTCTCAGCGCATGCAAGCCGATGTTCAGCGCAATGTCAATCAGCAAAACCGGATCGAGCAGGGCGTGCAGTCGGGCCAGCTGACAAACAAGGAGGTCTCTCAGACTGAGCGCGGACAAGCGCGCGTCGCCAAAAGCGAAGCGCGCGCAGGAGCGGATGGACACGTGAGTGCACGCGAGCAGCGTCGCATCCAAAACAAGGAGAACCGGCAAAGCGGGCACATCTTTAGGGACAAACACAATAATCGCCAGCGTTGATTTGGCACCAGGCAGGCAGGCAGGAAGGCGCCCGCCTTCCGCTATCCCTACGGCATGACCACATAAGGGGATTGCTGGACACGGCCTCCTCTCAGCAATCCCCTGTTTTTTGGAGCTCTCAGACCATCACACTCACTGCTCACGAAGGCGGGAAATCCCTCCTGGTCTCACTCGGCAAAAATGCGCCCAGTTCGTCACGATCTATGATTGATATGGTACGCTTGAAACAGCACCTCTCAGACTGTCGTTGGCGTCGAAATGACCTCACGCGCGGCAATGGCCTTTTGGCTCGCATGCTGCTTCAGCAGCGTGAGCTATCTGTGTGTCCAATCGAGCTCGGCCGGCACGCCCATTTATAAATACACGGACGATTCAGGCGTTCAAACATTCACCACTGATTTCGGGTCCATCCCAGACAAATATCAACGCCGCGCGGTCCCGTTGTATCTGGATAACTCTCCGCCTCCGCCGGTGGTGCCGGCCGCGCAACGTCCGCCATCCGGCAACGTGCGCGTCGTCACGGCCAGCGGAGAATACCGGATGACTGATCACGACACGCGGAACGATGCGGTACGCTTGGCCGTTGAGGCGGCAAAGCGCGACGCGCTTGAACAGGTCGCCACATATTTAGAGAGCGTCACGGAAATTAAAAATTTGGATGTAACGAGAGACGACATCCGGACGTATACGGCCGGCATCGTCATGGTATTGGATCAACAGATCACGACCAGGCTGGAGGGGCAGACGGTGGTGGTCCGCGCCGACCTGACGGCTCAGGTCGATCCCGACGAAGTCGCGCAGGCCATTACCGCCCTGCGGGAAAACGAGAGTGCGAAAACGGAACTCGCCGCGCTTCGGTCCGAAACGGATCAATTGCGGCTCCAACTTGATGCCGCCAATCAGGCGCTGGCCAATGCTCCATCGCCCGAAGAGGTGCAGGCGCTCAGCCAACAACGTCAGGACCTGCTCAACCAATTACAAGCGAACTCTCTCGTGTCGCAAGCCTGGACCGATTGGGTCTATGTCACGCCCGTCGTCTACCCATATCCCTGGATTGGCCTGCAGCAGGTCAATGGATTGCTCTCTCAAGCGCATCATATCTACCCGCGCCACCGGCACTTGCCGATTGTCCAGCAAGTGATCACGGCACAATCGGCCTCGGTTGCCCCTCCGCCGCCTGGAGTCCCCTCAACCGTGCAGCCGCATGCGTCCTTGCTTGTCCCGCCGCCGGCGGCTCTGCACGCTGCTCCGCCGCCTCAGACGATGCATTTGGGCTCACCAACGGCTTCCACCAATTCCAATACGTTGCGGATGCCCGCCGGCGTACCCGTGCAACCATTTTCGAACCCTCTGCCGCCCACGTTGCAGCAGGCTCATCCTCAACATCTGGCGCAACCGAACCCGCCCGTGCTTCGCGCGCCCTATTCAGTGCCGCAACATATTCCGTCGATTCCCCAGCATATGGGTGGAGCCCCAACCCACTTTGGCAGCGGCAGTCATAGCGGTGGGGGTCACGGCGGTGGCGGCCACGGACGGTAAGGATGTACGGCGTGTGAATCACAGTTTTTTTAACTTGCGCTCGGCCCATGAGATCTGTATTTTGTCGCCGCATGGCGCCCGCCACCGACATCATCGAACGCATTTTCATTTCTAAGCACCGCCATCGCTCGGTGGCGAGTCCCTCTCAAAGCGATCCTCCCTCCCGGCTCTGCTAGCGCCGTTTTCAGTTTCCGTTCTTCACAACAAGCACCTAGTTCTGTTTCATGCGGGATCACCGATCGGTTGTCGTGCAGCCACATCCAATATCCTCGACGCATCGCCGGGGAAACATTTTTCTATACTATGACGCCAGCGCCACCTTTCGGCCGGCCGACCATCTCTGGATCATGCCGTCTATTCGTTTGATGCAGGAAGATCGTAGTTGGGACGGTCTCCGGACGATAACGCCTATGGCGATGATTGCGCTCGATACGGTACAGCCGGCTCCAGCGTAGGGTGTATGAGAATGCAGACAACTTGCCAATTTTATTTGCCCTTCATGGTGTTGCCCGGATCGGAAGCCAAGATAGAACAAGGCCTTTCGTAGGCATGAGGCATGCACGGCGAGGCCCTAACGATAATCGTATCGTTGGAATTTCAACAGGTTTGTTGCATCGAAATGGAAAAAGGTAAGCAAGCCATGCTATTGGAAAAGAGCTGCGATACCGCACTCGCGTCCTACACGGAGACATCGTTTCCCCGCCGTTATCCGCTCTCCGCTCAACCCCGGCCCCACATTGCGGGAAAATTCATCTTTGTGGGCGACGCGAAATTTTACGTCAAAGGCGTCAGCTACGGCGCCTTCCAGCCGGATGAATCCCAACGTGAGTATCACGACCTCGCACAAATCGAACGTGATTTTGCCTTGATGGCGGCGCACGGCATCAACACCGTCCGCATTCCGCATACCATGCCGCCGCGTGCGCTGTTAGACATTGCGGAGCGGCACGGATTGCGTGTGATGGTCGGGCTCTCCGCCGAGCAGTATGTCGGCTATCTGATCGATTCGAAGCGCGCGCCGAACATTGCGAAGATGATCCGGGAAAAAGTCCGTACCGTGGCAGGGCATCCGGCGTTGCTCTGCTACGGCATCGGCAACGAAATTCCTGCGAGCGTCGCACGGTGGATTGGGAAGCGCCGCATCGAGCGGTATTTGCACCGCATCTATCGGATCGTCAAACAAGAGGACCCGCTCGGCCTCGTCACATATGTGAACTACCCATCAACTGAATATCTGCAGCTTCCTTTTTTGGACTTCGTCTGCTTCAACGTCTATCTGGAAACTGAAGAAACGCTTCGCTCGTATCTGGCCCGGCTCCAGAATATTGCGAACGATCGTCCGCTGCTCATGAGCGAAATCGGTCTCGATGCGTTCAGAAACGGCGAGCAGATGCAGGCGCACAGTCTTGACTGGCAAATCCGCGCTGCCTTCGCCGCCGGCTGTGCCGGGGCAATCATCTTCTCTTGGACTGACGAATGGTTTCGCGGCGGCGCAGAGGTCGACGATTGGGCGTTCGGCCTGACGGACCATGACCGTCGGCCGAAGCCCGCCTTGCACAGCGTACAGAGCGCCTTCAGCGAAGTGCCATTCGATCCCTGTCGATCCCGCCCACGTGTCTCGGTCGTCGTCTGCTCGTACAACGGGGCGCGGACCATCCGCGAGTGCTTGGAAGGGCTTCGTCGGTTGGAGTATCCCAATTATGAAGTGATCGTCGTCAACGATGGTTCCACCGATGCCACTCCGGACATCGCTCGCGAATATGACGTCTTGTTGATCACTACCGAGCAAAATGGCCTGAGCAACGCACGCAATGTCGGATGGCATGCGGCAACAGGGGGACTCGTCGCCTATATCGACGATGATGCGTACCCAGATCCGCATTGGCTCGATTACCTGGTGGCGTGGTTTGAGCGGACCGACCATGTCGGCATCGGAGGACCGAATATTCCCCCAGCGACCGACGGATTCATAGCCGATTGCGTGGCACACTCGCCCGGCGGTCCGGTGCACGTCCTGTTGACCGATGAAGTCGCGGAGCACATTCCGGGCTGTAATATGGCTTTCCGAAAATCGGCGCTCGAGGCCATCGGCGGCTTTGATCCGCAATTTCGCGCTGCGGGGGACGATGTCGATGTCTGCTGGCGGTTGCAGGCACGAGGCTGGACCTTGGGGTTTTGCCCCGCGGCCGTGGTATGGCATCATCGCCGGAATGTCATTTCCGCCTACTGGCGACAGCAAAAGGGCTATGGAAAGGCCGAGGCGCTCTTGGAGGCGAAATGGCCGGAGAAGTACAACTCCGCCGGACATCATACGTTTGAAGGCCGGCTGTATGGGAAAAGTTTCTTACACATCCTTGGGGCTCAGAGCCGGATTTATCACGGCCTCTGGGGAAGCGCCCCGTTCCAGCGGCTGTATGAGCCATCAACGAAAACGCTGCGGGCCTTGCCGATCATGCCTGAATGGTATCTGGCGATCTTTGGGCTCTTCGCATTGGCGCTGGTGGCGCTCTCGTGGAAGCCATGGCTGGGGGTGATCCCCCTCGCGATCGCCGTGACGTTGACCTTGATCCAAGTGGGGAAAAGTGCGGCGCTGGCTGCTCTTTCCACGCCGCATCCGTCGTTCGCGACGCAACTGCGACGCTCCACGGTGATCGCCTTCCTGCATATGCTGCAACCCGTGGCGCGCTTGTCCGGACGGATCAAGTATGGTCTCACGTTTTGGCGGCAGCGGGGTGCGCCGGGGTTCGCCTTCCCGCGCATCAGAACGTTCGCCTTTTGGACAAGGAACTGGATGGCGCCAGAGAACCGATTGAGGCGAGTCGAACGCTGGCTGCGCGAGCATCGGAGCATTTTCTTCCATGGACATGACTTTGCGCGTTGGGACCTCGAAATACGAAGCGGCGCCTTCGCGGCCGCGCGGGTGCTGATGGCCGTGGAGGATCAGGGGTCAGGCACGCAGTATGTTCGGTTTCGCGTGTGGCCGACCATCCGCCCTGTCGGCATCGCCTCGCTCGGAGTCTTTGCCGCGCTGACGGGGGCGGCGGGACTGGATGCGGCGTGGGTGATGTGCATCGCCCTCGGCGCGGGGCTGATGTGGTTTGTGCTGTGCACCTGGCAGCAAGCCGGCTGTGCCATGGCAGCGGCCTTGCGAGCGATCGAGCCACAACGGATGGAAGCAGAGTGATGACCCGACGCTACAGCGACGTCTCCCTCTATCAGCGAATCGCGGCGGAGGCCAGACCCTATTGGCCGTATCTGGCGGCCATTTGCCTGTTCAGCTTGCTGTCCGCGCCGTTGGCCTTGCTGGGTCCTTTGCCGTTGAAAATCGCGGTGGACAGTGTGCTCGGAGACCATCCATTGCCGCCACTGCTCCAAGTGATGTTGCCTCCGACGGCCGGGGACGACAAGACGGCAGCGCTCATTCTGGCGATATCGCTCGTCGTGGCTATCTTGGTGCTGCAGCAGTTGCAAGGCTTTGCGAGTTGGCTGCTGCAATTGTATGTCGGCGAAAAACTTGTCCTGGGATTTCGCAGTCGTCTCTTCGGGTACGTGCAACGGCTCTCGTTGGCTTATCACGACTCGAAGGGCACGGCCGATTCGTTGTATCGAATACAGTACGATGCGCCCTCCGTCCAATATGTCACCATTCAGGCTTTTATCCCGTTCCTGACCGCATGGGTCACCCTCGGTGCGCTCGTGTGGGCGACAGCGCAGTTTGATCCGGCCTTGTCCATGGTCGCCCTTGCCGTCTCGCCTGCACTATTTCTGCTGGCGGAATTCTATCGACGACGGATCCGCGGGCGTTGGAAAGCAGTGAAAGCATTGGAAAGCGCCACGATGTCGGTCGCACAGGAGGTCCTGGGCTCGGTGCGCGTCGTGAAGGCCTTCGGACAAGAAGATCGCGAACAAGAGCGCTTTTTGGCACAGGCCACTCGCAGCATGTCGGAGCAGATCGGAGCCGTATTCGCCGAAATGAGGTTCGGTCTCCTCACCGCATTGACCATCGCCATTGGAACGGCGGCGGTGCTCTTCATTGGCGTGCGGCATGTCCAAGCCGGCCTGCTGAGCCTGGGTGAACTGCTCATGGTGATGGCATACCTCACCCAACTCTACAAGCCGTTGGAGACGATCAGCAAAAAAGTGACGGAGGTGCAAGCGGCTCTGGCAAGCGCTGAACGCGCGTTTGCCTTGCTCGACGAGAGGCCGGAGGTCCCCGTCTCCGCAAACCCGGTTCCGCTCATGCGGGCCAGAGGCGCGGTGACCTTCGAGCGCGTGTTCTTCTCGTACGAGACGGAGCGCTGCATCCTTCAGGACGTCTCCTTTCAGATCGAGCCCGGAACTTGTGTCGGCATTTCCGGCAGGTCCGGCGCCGGCAAAACCAGCTTGGTGAGCTTGCTCACCCGGTTCTACGATCCAAGCGCGGGGCGTATACTGCTCGACGGAACCGACCTGCGAGCGTATGGCCTGATGGATTTGCGAAATCAGTTCGCCATTGTCCTTCAAGAGCCGGTCTTGTTTTCGACGACGTTGGCCGAAAACATCGCCTACGGCCGTCCATCCGCCGGCGAAGCGGCCATTACTGCGGCCGCGCAAGCGGCCAACATCCATGATTTCATCATGAGTCTTCCGGAGGGCTACCGCACGCAGGTGGGAGAGCGCGGCATGCGCCTTTCCGGTGGGGAGCGCCAACGCATATCGCTCGCACGGGCGTTCCTCAAGGATGCGCCGATTCTTATTCTGGACGAACCGACCAGTTCTGTGGACGTGAATAGCGAAGCGGCCATTACCGATGCGATGACGCGCTTGGTGCGCGGCAGAACCACATTCATGATCGCCCATCGGCTCACGACGCTGGAAAAGTGCGACCTGCGCCTGCACGTCGACGACGGCAGAGTCATGACCCTGAACCGGGACATTCCGAGACCGGTCCGATCAGAACGCACATTGGAGAAATGCTCATGAGTCGAACTGCCGAGCACCAATCGCTCTGTTGGACCCCCGATCAGCTTCCGCCCAACGTGCGTATGGGAGCGAACAGTGTCATCACCGGCAATTAC
Source organism: Nitrospira sp. (assembly GCA_035495295.1). GTDB lineage: Bacteria > Nitrospirota > Nitrospiria > Nitrospirales > Nitrospiraceae > Nitrospira_C. Next base: position 7,800 of record DATJGE010000038.1, read on the forward strand.
CTGCCGGGCGACCATCCGTTCAAACGCTTCCGCAGCCGTCGACAGCCGGCGATCGTCATCGGTGAAGGCTGTATGTTGAACGGTCTCTATTTCAACATGGGTGAAGAGGCGCGGATCGAGATCGGCAATTACTGTCATATCTCCGAGGCGTTTCTGCTGTCGGAGCTTCAGATACAGATCGGCAACTATGTCATGGTCGGATGGCACACGACCCTGACCGACGCTGACTTTCACCCTGTGTCGCCCGATGATCGGATCCTTGATGCGATTGCCTGCTCGCCGCTCGCCCATGGCCAGCCTCGAACGGGCTTTGCTCGGAAGCCGGTCATCATCGAAGATGATGTATGGATCGGACCAAACGTCACCATCCTCAAGGGCGTCCGAATCGGCGAAGGGGCGTTCATTGAACCAGGATCGGTCGTCGTTCGCGACGTGCCGCCGCATGCACGCGTGCTCGGCAATCCGGCTCAAGTGATCGGAGAGATATGAACGCCGCTGCTGCCCCTTGGACGCTGCCCGACGATTGGTACCCGGGAACCGTCCCTTCAAACGTCTGCCTCTCGGAGCCTGTCTATCTTGGCACGAGTTACAGTTTCCACGCATACCGGAGCGGAGCCAGCGTCGGCCTTCGCATGGGACGAGGCGCATCATTGGATAAGACGGTGTTGGACGTCGGGCCAGCCGGCCGCGTCATCCTGGGCGAGTGTGCGTTCGTGAGTTCTGCGCGGATCATGTGCGACTCCGAAGTCGAGATCGGCGATTTCACACTGATCGGCTGGAGCGTCGTCATCATGGACAGCTACCGTGTGCCAAAGGATGTCGCCATGCGGCGACAGGCGTTGGAACGAAGCGCCATGACCCCCGATCGACAATTGGAGATCGCTGCTGAAGCACGACCGGTACGGATCGGCCGCAATGTGTGGATCGGTTTCGAAGCCGTGATCCTGCCCGGCGTGACCATCGGCGAAGGAGGGGTCATCGGTGCCCGTTCCGTCGTCGTCGAGAATGTGCCGCCATTCAGCGTCGTCGCCGGCAATCCCGCCCGCGTCGTTCGCGTTCTTCCACGCTAGACGTCCTGGCCTTCAGCATCATCCCTTGTTACCGCCTGCCCGTCGAGCGAGCGACCCTCCCCGCGAGCTGCCAATTCTGCGGCGTCATCGCTCGAAGGTGTGGCTTTTGGACTGAACGCTCCAGATATTGCTCCTTGTCCGAAAGGGTCTTAGAATGCGCCACCATTGTGAGGTGGCGATGGGCTATGTAGAAGCAAATCTCCTTTCAGGCGAGACCATTTTTTTCCGAACTCACCTCCACTGGAAAGTATTCCTGGCGCCGGCGCTGCTTTTGGTGATGGCCATCGCCGCGACGGCGGCTGCGATCTATGAGGGATTCGATCCATACCTGTCTCTGCTCATCCTCGTGATTCCGCTCGGCATCGTGTTCTACAGCTATCTCACCTGGCGATCCTGCGAGTTCGCGGTGACAGACAAGCGCGTCATGATCAAAACGGGCATCGTCAGCCGCCACACGTTGGAAACCATCCTCACCAAGGTGGAAAACATCGGAGTCGAACAGACAATCTGGGGACGGCTGTTCAACTTCGGAACTCTCTATGTGACCGGCACGGGGTCGACGAGGGAAACGTTTCCAGGTATCCATGCGCCATTGGAGTTTCGTAAAGCCATTGAGGCAGCGGCAGTCGCCTTTGAAGAACGGCGGCCCAGTGGACGAAGCCCGACGATGTAGCGGCTCTCGAGCACCAGCCTTCTTCGTTGCAGCTGAGTATGCGCGCAACATCCTGAAAATCTGCCACCGAGAGCCGTTCGTAGGACGGTCTCCGACCTTGAACGCCTACAGCCGTGCAGGCGTTAGCTGATTGACCACATCGTAGACACCTATTACGCTTGCAGCCGGGATAAACCACATCTGCTATGTCGCATTGGAGCAGTCGGCAAGTGGAGAGCTTTTCTAGCCACTGAGGAAACTGTGCCGCGCAGAAAGAACAGCGATCCTACAAAGGTTGAGTGTTCATCGCACACCTCACATCACGCTTCTTTCTGAGTGACCGTCGGTCGTAAATCCACATCGCCTTACTGTGCATAGGGCTATACGTATTTGAGAGTACGAGATGGACATCACCGCCCCAATTCGAGTGCTTCTTGTCGATGATAACGTGGTGTTTCGACGGACGATGCACAGTGTATTGGCTCCATATTCTGACCTTGAACTGATTGGCGAAGCGCGCGATGGGAACGAAGCCCTTGAGATGGCGAGTAACCTACACCCTGCGGTCATCCTAATGGACGTCCATCTGAACCGTGTGATGGACGGAATTGCGGCGACACGGGCACTGACACATCAGTGCCCCGGAGTGGCTGTCCTAGGTTTATCCTGGGACGCCAGAGAATATGTCGCCTCAGCGATGCTGCAAGCAGGGGCTCGCGATATGCTCGCGAAAGAGCAAGCCGCTGATGAGGTGCATCGAGCGATCTTGAGCGCAGTACGTCGATGACGGATTAACGGTCCGCCGCCGAATCAGCGCTTAGATCGACTGTGCTCGTTTTGTGCTCCACTCACCTCACGCCAACCGATTGCCACCTACTCGAGCCAACGTTCCAGATTCGATAAGAGAGACCTTGCCTGCCCCATACCACGCTCATGTTACGGCCGCAGGGATTGCATCAAGTTCACAAGCAGCGAAGGGGTTGATGTATCGTAGATCACGAAGATTCCTGAGATTCCTGGTGTGCTTTGCACCCATTGCGCCGCTGTCAGTACCTCGTCCGGCGCATTTAAGGCGAACGACACTTGGACGAGGAGCTTCATATCAGGCGTCACTGCCCTCACATCATCACGGACTTTGAGCGCATCGGTCTGATAGGTCGCCAGGCCCTGGGTCAAAATCTGTTGTAACTGGACGTCCATCGCGTCGTCGCTGACTTGCGCGACGAAACCCATGTTCCATGGATTGGGTACTGCTTCAGAGCGGAAAGGATTGAATGGAGTGGGGAAGACCTTCCTGCCGTGTGCGGCCGCAATGGCCTTGGCCTGTGCAAACAGAGGAATCGCCGTTGCCTCATCGAACGTAAATTCCGGCTGATACGTCGGTTCGAAATCATAGGCGACATAGTCGATTTCCGGAGGAAGCGGATTCTGGGAAAGGTAGCTGTCCATTGTGCTCACGGAATTCAGCCCACCGGTTCGATCAAAGAACACGATGTGAATGCCGGGTGTATCGACGGCGATCTGCTGTGCAACGGCAATGGCGGAAGCCACGGTCGTGTTCACGGGCACAAGAGCGAAATCTCCTGATCGGAAGACGGGTCGGACGCCACCCCATACCGTCGGTGAAGGTACACGCGCCGCGAGTATGAATGACGGAGATGCTGACGGCACCGTATGATCGGTGGAAGGCGTGGACTGACCTGTAGGTGCTGAGTTTCCGTCGGATCCACAGCCAGGCAGGAACGTGAGCACCGTAATGAAGCTCACGTACAACAGAGAATTCAGCATACTATGGAGTCCTATGCAAATCAGACGCCTTCGGTCGTCTGTATGGTTTTGCGCGTAGTTCGAGCGCTAAATTAGGGGTCACAGGCCGATCTGACTGTTTGCGGTTGCGGTCAGTCGTATTCGGTCCTGATTCACTCCTGCAGCCAAGCCCTAGCCAGTCGGGCGGCAGCCGCATCGGATATACTACGTAGGAAATATAGAGACATTTGGCCTTATGCTTTTGTTGTATATGCAAAACATTGACCCAAGCATACACTTGTCCCTGATAAGGAGTACTAATGTAACCAATGTAGGTAGAAAGTGGAAGCCTGGCATCCAGTGCTATCAGATGGATGGGTACATGTTCGAACTGCTTGATACGAACACGCCGCCGTCAGTGCTTCTCGCAATTGCGACGGTTGCTGCACTCGTCATCGCCTGGTACGTGAGCGTAAGTCGCTATTAGCGGCTGGAGTTTCATACTTCCTCTCTCGTGTCTCTGACCCGCCTTCACTGGTGAAATCCCTGTCGGCGAAGTCGTACAAACGCGCTCCGCTAGGGGGTAATTTGCTCCAGTCCTAGTGCAATCACTTCTCGGGGATTCTCTGTGTCCTAATTACTCTAAGAACGAAAATTAGGGACTTTTATATAGGAGTGGCTGCGGCCGCGCTCCAGGAGGGAGTTATGGCGTTAGTGGCTTCACCTTCCGCCGGCAAGCGGAGCGGATTCCTTCTGCTCGTCGTGCTCCTCGCGGGATGCGGCGGCGGTGGCAGTTCAGGTGGCGGCGGTGCGGCGCCTCAGGCGCCTACGGCGCATGCCCAGGCCGATCAAACAGTCCCCGTGGGGAACCCCGTCACAGTTGATGGCAGCAAAAGCGATTCTCCTTCCGGCGCACCGCTCTCCTATCAATGGGCGCTCACACAAAAGCCGTCGGGCAGCACCGCGTCCATAAACAATCCCGCATCAGCTCGCGCAACCTTCACACCCGATGTCGCCGGCACCTATACCGTGACCCTCGTGGTCCACGCGAACGGCGTGGCAAGCCAACCTGACGCCGTCAGCGTGACGGCGATCACGGGAAACGTGCCGCCTGTTGCCGATGCGGGACCGGCTCGCAGCGCGGCGCCGGGACAACTCGTGACGCTGGACGGCACCGGAAGCCATGATCCGAACAACACGGCCGTCACCTACAGTTGGACCATTGTGCAGCAACCGCCCGGGAGCCATCCGATCCTGACGAATGCCAATACGGCGACACCAACTTTAACGGCGGACGTCCCCGGGGTCTATACGCTGCAACTCACCGTGAACGACGGCAGTCTCACGAGTCCACCCGTTCAAACGCAGTGCACCGTCGGGACCGGCAATCTGCCGCCGATCGCCAACGCCGGGCCGGATCAAACGGTGACGGCCGGACAACTCGTGACGTTGAACGGCACAGGTAGCAGCGATCCCAATGGCGATCCCCTCACCTATAGCTGGTGCGTCAAAGGTAAGCCGGACGGCAGCACGGCGACGTTGAACGGAGCGAATACGGCCCAGCCGACATTCACGCCCGATATCGCCGGCTCGTACGTCTTCTGCCTCACCGTCGACGACGGAAAGGGCGGTACGGGAACCGATACCGTCGTCGTTGAGGCGCGGCTTCCGAGTTCCGGGAGCGGCGGTGTCCTCCAAGCCTTTGTGAAGCCTTCGAACACGACGTTATGGCCAGATTTGAGTGCCTTTGGTCGGGCAGTGAGCTTGGACGGCGATACGCTCGCGGTCGGCGCACTTGAACCAAGTTGCGCCACCGGCATCAATGGGAATCCAAACGACCGAGGCTGCCTTGGCGCTGGCGCTGTCTATGTGTTCACACGAAGCGGAGGGACATGGAGCCAGCAGGCCTATGTCAAAGCCTCCAATACCCAAATGGGTGATGGCTTTGGCCAGAGCGTCAGCCTCCGCGGGGACACGCTAGCTGTCGGAGCACCGGGTGAGGCCAGCTGCGCCGTGGGCGTCAATGGCAATCAGGCGGATAACGGCTGCCCAGGAGCAGGCGCCGTCTATGTGTTCACGCGGACAGGCAGCACATGGAGTCAACAAGCATACGTGAAAGCTTCAAACCCAAACGGCTCTGACTTGTTTGGCCAATGGGTTTCACTCAACGGAAATACGCTTGCCGTCGGTGCCTTGCGGGAGTCCAGCTGTGCCAGCGGCATTAACGGCAATCAATCAGATAATGCATGCAGCGGTGCAGGTGCGGCCTACATCTTCACACAGAATGAGAATGGGTGGTCGCAAGAAGCGTATGTAAAAGCCTCAAATCCCCGGCCTGAAGATCAGTTCGGCCATGTCGTCTTAGACGGAGACACGCTCGCAGTCGGTGTGCCAAGCGAAAACGGATGCGCGACCGGAATCAATGGCGACCAATCGAGTCATAGTTGTCATTGGGCGGGTGCCGTCTATGTATACACACGGAGCGCCGGCGTCTGGACCCAGCAGGCGTATGTGAAAGCCTCCACCATCAATCCGCATCTCACCACTATTAATCCGCAGCCAAATGGAGGGGCGGACGTATTCGGAACTGCTGTTGCTCTCAACGGGGATACGCTCATCGTCGGGGCTCCAGGGGAGGCCAGTTGCGCAACCGGCATCAACGGGGACCAATCTAATACCGGATGCGAGGGAGCCGGCGCCGCATATATCTTCACGAGAACCAATAATGTCTGGTCCCAGGTCGCCTATGTCAAACCCATCGCTGAGAGTTCGTCAACCGGAAGATTCTTTGCACAAGGTCTAGCGTTCGACGGCACAACACTCGCCGTGGGGTCAGGAGACAGTACCTGCGCGAGAGGCATCAATCCTCCCCCAGGCTTGAACGATTGCGGCCTCTCGGGTGCGGTGTACCTCTTCAACCGAACGTCGACCAGCTGGGCCCAGGGGGCCTTTGTGAAGGCCACTAATCCAGATCGCGCGGACTTCTTTACCAATCCGGCCATAGTTGGAAACACATTGGCGGTGGGGGCGACAGGTGAGGACAGCTGTGCGACGGGAATCAACGGGAACCAAAGTGACAACAGTTGCGGCCCACTTGCCGGCGCGCCTGAAAGTATGCAGGACCCATTCTTTGGCGGCTCGGGGGCTGTGTATGTGTATGTGCTGCAGTAATGACGAACAGCGCTAATCTGTGGCTGAGCTATCGTGCTCGATCGTCTTGATCGGCACTTCGCCTGCCGCTGCCGGGTCTGTGCTCAGCATCGTCCCGACGCTGCTGTGAATTACGGTCACAGGCTGCCGGCGGTTCGGCATCCCCACAGCCATACTGTAGCCACTCGCCAAACAGGCCATGCGGGGCCGCTCTTGACAGTGGTTCTTTCATTTTTATAATCGGTGTAAGACTCAACGCGGACAGCAAGGACGTAGATGGACAGGCTGGCACTCTCCATCAACATTCTTCTGGTCGATCCGAATAAAGACGATAGAGCGCTTTGTGCTGAGCGTCTATCCGCTGACTGGCCCGCCGTTACCATCTTCGAAGCCGAAACCGGAGCAGCCGCTCTCGCTATTTGCCAGTCGGAAGCAATCGATTGCATTTTGCTTGAGTTGCACCTGCCCGACATGTCGGGACTCCAAGTGCTCAACCGCTTGATCCCTCGTGCCTACCATCCATGAATCGACTGGCACGAAACAATGGTGCGCAAGCACCTGCCTGCATGCAAGATGAATTGATGAAGGTGATTCGAAAAGCGATCGGCGCCGTCCCGGTTCATAAGCAACGTCACTCATAAAGTCCTCTCGCTCGCTACCAGGTGGAGCCTGTTCAATCGGGTCGGTCCAATCCCATTTGTTACTCGCAGTTGGTACACCACGCGTGCTAAGGTCGTCCCATAGATCTCCGTAACCAGGTGCAAAGATTCGTCGAGGATGCCGCAGAAATATTGAAGCGGCTACGTACAAGAGAACTAGAGACGCTCAGTCGAGCCGATCTCCATGTGCTTGAAGTACAACTGCACTTGCTCGGCAAAGAAGTGACTGCGACTAAGAGTTCGAAACCTCCCAGGAAAACCGATAGTCTGTCTCACTTTCCTCCGTTTATTCCGCACGACGGCACGAACACAAAATAATACCGATCGCGGGACAATGAGCAGGAGTTCATGCCGATCTATCGTCCTGGACCATCGGCGTAGTGTGAACATCGACACATCGTCAGACCTCCATACGTAAGTTCCCTGCCCGAGCGGAAGCGGCTATGAGTCTGTATTGGCTATTGTGTTGCATTCCACTCGCGCTCGCGCTGCAGTGGGCTGGTGCCGGTCCACTCGTCGTGTTTGGGGCTTCGGCACTGGCCATCGTGCCGCTGGCCGGCTTGATGGGAAAGGCGACCGAGCAACTGTCACTATATGTCGGCGCCACCATCGGCGGATTGATGAGTGCCTCCCTCGGCAACGCTCCGGAGCTGATCATCTCCGGCTTCGCGCTCAAGGAGGGGCTGGCGGATGTCGTCAAAGCCTCCATCACGGGGTCCATTCTCGGCAATCTGTTGTTCTCCCTTGGATTGTCGATGATCGCGGGAGGCTGGGGACGTGTCCGTCAAAAGTTCAATCAGACCGTCGCCAGTGTGAACGGCGGCCTCCTCTTCGTGGCGGCCATTGGCCTGCTCATTCCGGCCCTGTTTCATTTCGCCACGGGGAAAGAACGCGAAGTGAGCACGGAGATCGCGGTCGTCCTCTTCGTCGCCTATATGCTGAGCCTCGTCTTCACCCTCAAAACCCATCGCCAGCTCATCGAAACCACGCCAGGCAAGTTCGGGCCGAGCAAAGCACAAGTTGAAGAGGAGCACGGCCGTTGGAGCAAGGGCACGGCCATTGCCGTGCTCGCCGGCGTCACCGTGTTGATTGCCGTGATGAGTGAACTGCTCGTTGAGTCCATCGAACCGGCCTCCTCCGCCATTGGATTAACTCCCGTTTTTGCGGGCGTGATTTTCCTGGCGCTCGTGGGCAACGCGTCAGAAGCGATGAATGCGGTGCGATTTGCCAGAAGCGATCAGATGGATTTGGCCTTCGGCATCGCCGTGGGCGCCAGCACTCAGGTCGCGTTGTTCGTGGCGCCCGTCCTGGTGTTTCTGGGCTACGTCGTCGGACAGCCGATGGACCTCCATTTCACGTACTTCGAAATTGCGGCGATCGTCATCGCGGTCGCCATCGTAAGCCGTCTCACGTCCGATGGCGAATGTCATTGGATGGAAGGCGTGATGCTCGTCGCCGTGTACGTCATGTTCGGCATTGGCTTTTTCTTCTTACCGGTCTGACGAGAGCGGCCGCCTTTCCTCCTGTTCTTCCTGCCGTCCGCCGCTTCCATGGTCATCCAGGTACAAACAGACCGGCGTTTGGATTCTGCAAGAAACGCTTACTGAAGAATTTTGCATATTCTTAACCACTTTCACTGAACGCGTTAACGGTCCATGCAGGGATTTCCCGAGTACTTTGATATGTACAGAGAACTGTTCGTTCGGTAATCCGTCCCGGGGAATCGATTGCGAAGCAATCGGTGGATCGGGTGAGTGAAAAGGACTGCGCAGGTTGAGCGGGTGAGACAAGTGGCAAGTAATCAACGCTCGAATGCGCGAGCCGAATGAGAGCAGAACCTCAGAGGAGTATCCATATGAACTGGCTAACCGCCCTCGCCGCCGTTTTCGTGTTGTGGGCTTCGACTGTCTGGGGAGCCTCGCTGACTTGGGATCCTGATACCGACAGCGATCTTGCGGGCTACCGCATCTATCAGTGCAGTCAACTTCCTTGCTCCAAATCATTTGGGACGGCGACACTGCTGACGTCGCTAGGGAACATCACAAGTTTCAATATTGGAACTCCTTCGGTGGTTCAGTACTACATCGTGACGGCGTACGACTTCTCGCAAAACGAATCGGGCTCGAGCAATGTCCTCACCTACTTCCCGCCGAGTGCATCGCCGCCAGCCGGTGGCGCAGTGAGCCTCGGCGTCGCCGGAGCGCCGACCCTTCCGTTGCATGGGACGAGCACCAAGGTGACGGTCGGGATTGCCGGCATGAGGCCGACGAAGGTCGAGCTCTCGCGGGATGGCCAGCCTCCCTTCGCCGTCTGGCCCAATGATGCATTTTTTACGTTGTCCGCAGACGGCCAGTCGTTGACAGGCAACTGGTGTATCAGCAGTTCGTGCTGGGGCAATGCCGCCGGCTCACATGTGCTGAACGTCGTCGCGACCTATGCGTCCGGAGCGACATCCACCGCTGCCGTCACGCTCAATGTGACCGATCTGTCGCTCTCGGTTCCCAATGCCCCGAGCCTTCCCTTGCACGGCACGACGACCGCGGTAACGGTAGGAATGGCCGGCACGACGCCGACAAAAGTCGAGCTCTCGCGGGATGGCCAGCCCGCCTTCGCCGTGTGGCCCAACGACACTTTTTTTACCTTGTCGGCAGACGGCCAATCGTTGACAGGCAACTGGTGCATCAGCAGTTCGTGCTGGGGCAATGCCGCCGGCGCACACATGCTGAACGTCGTCGCGACCTATGCCACGGGCGCGACGGCCGCCGCCGGCGTTTCGCTCAACGTCGGTGATTTATCATTGGCCGTTGCCGGCGCCCCGAATCTGCCATTCCATGGCACGACCACCAAGGTCACGGTGGGAATGATTGGCGCGAAGCCGACGAAAGTCGAGCTCTCACGGGATGGCCAATCTCCCTTCGCCGTGTGGCCCAACGATACCTTTTTTACCTTGTCGGCAGACGGGCAATCGCTGACGGGAAACTGGTGCACGAGCACTTCGTGCTGGGGCAATGTGGCAGGCGCACATGTGGTGAACGTCGTGGCGACGTATGCGGACGGCACGACCGCCAGGGCGGCCGTGGCGCTCAACGTCGCGGATTGACAGGGTCAGCTTCGTACCCGCCGGCGCATCGCCGGCGGGTAGGCAACCCTGCATGGCGGATTTGTCTCGCCCTGCTCACTGAGGATCTAATAGCTCGAGGCAATGCCAAATAAGCCGGGAATCATTTTGGCACCAAGTTCCTTCAGCTCGCGTTGCATCCGCTCGGCGTGGTTTCTGTAAATCGTAGAATACAATTCGTTTTCCCATTCCGCCACATTGATAAAGTTGAACTGCGCATCCGCTTCGAGGTTACGATGAAGTCTGCCGGTGACAATACCACTGCCGAGCATTAGCGTATCACGCATGTCTTGCCACCATTGGAAAAACTCTTCTTCCTTTCCCTTCGGCACCGAATAAATGTTAATGCCGACAACCGGAATATTCATAGCCATGATCCTTTGTTTACATGCGACGGTTTACAGAAATATTTTCAATGGCCGGCGCCGTGGGCATTCACAACCTGATTAGAGTCGATGCCCCGCGGCTTCGGGCTGATACAGAATCTCTTCGATCCGCAGTGTTTTGACACCGCCGGGCACGCGCCATTCCACTGTATCGCCGACCCGATAGCCGAGGATGGCGGTGCCGATTGGCGCCAAAATAGAAATTTTGCCCTGGCCGAGATTCGACTCGGACGGGAACACAACCGTGTAGACTTGCTCCTCATTTGACTCAACATCAGTCAGGCGCACGCGTGAGTTCATCGTCACCACGTCATGTGGAACCGCTGTCGGATTCACAATATGCGCCCGATCTAACTCCCCTTGGAGCGTTTCCAGCGATGGACGGTCTCGTTCGGCGAAACCGATCCCGACTTGAAGCAGTTCCTTCAAGCGGGTGAGATCGTAATCGGTGATATAAATGTCTCGCGGATCCATCTGTCCTCCGTTTCAATGAGTCCACTGCTTCGCATTGATACGTCTTGACAACAGAAACATTCATTCGGCTGGTCGCGAGAAATGCGTTTTTACTCTCTTCGCGACATTTGCCGGCACTGTGTGCCAATAACCAGGCTTTCTTCTACTAGGAAGGCTTCTAGCTTAGATTGTCCGACCTTTTCTCCACCATGACTTCGGTCCATGCGGAGCGGTTGTCACTTTCTCTGCGGACGCTTTCTCCTACGCACTTACCGCCACATCAGGTCCACCGACCTTTTCTTGTGTCGACGAATACCGTCGACCTGAGAATCGTGAAGACCCTATTTCTTTGGCTCGAACGCTCATCCCTGGAACGTCAGGATGTTGTGCGCAACTTTCACACTCATTTGATGAGGCTGCCACCGCATTTCGACACCGGAACTTTCGCACGGTCTTTGCTGTGCGAAAGCGCTCGATCGCAGCTACCCGCATTTGTATTCGTTAGCAAAGATTAGCGTTTGGTAACTTTGTTACCTGGCATAATTGTTGATTGAGGTTGATCAGCTGCTCATTACCGGGTGTAGAGTGCCTATCTCAAACCTTTCCAAAGAAATTTGGGACTACGCCCGCGCCAGTGAGCATCTCATTGGAGCCATAATGAGACGAAATACCGTCTTCTCTGAGGAAGAATTACTCATAGTCAGATATTACACCGATGAAGTCGTGCAGATCGTGAAGGAACGTTTTCGTCCCTGTGGTTCGGAGCTGCCGAAGTGAATGAGCTTGGCTAGCGAGGCTGCGTAGCGCTTCTTTCGTTCGAAACGAATCCGATCACGCAGAACATCTCTATATGACTCAAGTGGCATAGCACTTTTGAGAGTCGTGCACCCAATGCCTTAGGATGCCGTGTTCGTCGAAATTCAACGTATACTCATCGCACCACCACGTTCCTGACATTGTCCATGCGTTATTGCCACCTTGCACAAATTCCCGGATGCTATAGATCCACACCGCTTTTCCAGTTTGATCGGTTGTGATCCTGGACGGTTCGCCTAAATACCTCTCGACATCTTCTTGTGTGGCGCGATCGGTCGCCGATAATAAATACCGTGTCTCCTTCGCCAGGAACAACGCACAGCCGATGACAACGAAGGTCAAACTGAGAATCAGTGCGTTGGCGACGCCTCCTAACAAGGACATGGTTCGTCAGGTGTTAGAGAATCCTTGGTCGAACGAAAACGTTTTCCCGTGCGGAAGCGGCGCCACTGTTACAGCCGTTTAGCGTGGCATCGCATGGGCCGAAAACTAATCGCCGGCCATCGGCGTACGTTTGTGGATAGCACTTATGGATCAATCCCCATCCCTACGCCGAGTCCGATGCGCGCACGCAGCAAATCATGACGCTTGACCGAGTACAGGACTTTGCCAGCCTTTTCGACGGGCAGACTCAGTACATGGTGTTCCTCCATCATCTTCGCTGCCTCTGAGATCGGTGTGAGCTCCGTTACGGTAAGATGGTCCTTTCGCATAATGTCCTTGGCTCGTAGCTTATTTAAATCTTTCCCCTGATCGAGGGCACGCATGACATCAAACTCATTGATGAAACCCATATACCTCCCCCGTTCGTCTATCACGGGAGCTCCGGCTATATGGGTAGACAATAAATCTAATCCCACCGCCATCCCATTCCTGTTCTCGTCAAAGCACAACGTATTGGTCGCGTCGATCTGTCCGATTGTATTGAGCCCTCCGACTGGAACGCCTGGTTTATTTTGAAAGGTCATGTGTCTTCCTCGCGTTAGGTGGGGAGGTTTCTCAACCTCCCCGGGTCATCTTTCCTTCGGACCTGTTCAATCACAGCGGAAACCTCTCTCCGCCAATGTTCTCGCGCTATGGCGTCACATTCTCGAACGCCTCAACAGGCAGCGGATTTCTGGCACCGCCACCGACCACAAAGACACTCGCATTTCGATCGACCTCCGCGCTGGGAATGTTCTCATCCAGACGGATTTGATAATCGTATTTTCCTATCTGCGAAAAACAGAGACTGGCGGAGGCATTGGGGGCCACGACAGCTGAAAGGATCGTTTGATCAACGGTCTTGAAACCTGTGCGGCATGTAATTGGAACCGCATCGGTCTTTGGGAACACCACGGCAATCGGCTCGGACCGCTGGTTGACCCAACGAACTTCATCCCCCCGCCCCGCGTTAATTTGAAGCGGTTGTATTTTGGGGCCAACATTCACCGTGTGTATTGTGGTTCCCTTGGACGAATAGGGTGCAGACGCACAGCCTGCTGTGAGCAAGAGTGTGCCTAGTATCAAACAGGTCGCGCTGTATCTCTTTGTCCCAGAAATCATAAGCTCTCCTCATTCTGTCTAGACGGATACGTATTCTGATGAGAGCAATCCGTCCTTCATCGCTCTGACCAGCCTAAATGTGACGGCGACCCATTGTTATTCGCCGTGAGTTTAGAGATTCTTTCTCAATCGGACGACCTTCCCTCGCACGACGTCCCGTTTGGTCAACGGAAGGTCGTCAAACTGTCGGTTAAGCGGATGAAGCATGCATTGGTCCCCAAGTCTTTTGACTTGTCGAAGGACAGCGGATGCACTCCTCGTGTTCTGGCGCTCGGCGATCACATAGTCTCCGGGCTGATACTCTACATCTGGATTCACAAAGATCATTTCTCCTTTACTAAAAAGAGGCTCCATCGAGTCGTCTGGTACCTTCAAGGCGAACGTACGTGTTCCTGAAACGTCCGTGGTTTCAACCATTGCCTCGGCGTGGATGACAGCAGGGAGACTTCCCTTTTTTGCGATTTGCTCCATCTGATGCCAATTCAGGAGTGGAATGCTGCGTAGGTAACCGGCCGGAGAAGGAGACGGACGAGCCGGTAATACCACTCTCGTTCTTCCGTGTTCCGACTCACCCGTCCGAAGGAGCTCCACTTCCATCCGAAAGTACCGACCAAATTGTTCCCAGATGGCCGGGTCCTTAGGCTCTTTGCCGGTCAGGATATCCGCAAGCGTCCCCGGGGAAACTCCCACGGCCGATGCCAGTTGCTCTTCGGTCATTCCCTCGCATAGTTCCCGATGTATAAGGTTTTTCAGATCCATGGCGATGAGCTTCTGGACAATTACTCTCCTTGCTATAAAGGTGTAACGTTCCGAAATGAATGTTTCGTGAAAAGACGATGAAGAGTTCTTCATCGAGGCAACAGGTTATCTCGCCCGCGGCCTTCTCCTATTGCATCGCTTTGCAAGAACCTGTTTAGATGCCGCAACGGCGAAACTGCCGCTTTGAACGCCCGTTGCCTTGAGACAAGGCCGATCTGTGGCCATGCCACTGAGGAATCATCATGCGAATTCTTGTGATAGAGGATGACGCGGATCTCGCGCAGTTCATCCGTAAAGGGTTGACGGAAGAACGTTATGCCGTGGACTTGGCCTCCGATGGCGAAGAAGGCCTGGAGCTGGCCATGGGCATCCCCTATGACCTCCTGATTGTTGACATCATGTTGCCCAAGCTCGACGGTCTGACGGTATGCCGCCGTTTGCGCGCCTCCGGCAATAATGTTCCTGTGCTGCTCATGACCGCGCGGAACACCGTGGAGGATAAGGTGTCCGGTTTTGATACCGGGGCCGACCAATTTTTGACGAAACCCTTTGCCTTTGCCGAGCTACTGGCTCGCATTCGGTCGCTGCTGCGCCGGGGGTCTCCACAAGACACGACTCATCTGAAAGTGGCCGATCTGGAGTTGGACCTCGTCTCTCATCGTGTGTGGCGTGCAGGACAGGAGATCGTGCTGACGAACAAGGAGTTTGCGTTGTTGGAGTATCTGATGCGCAACCGCGATCGCGTGCTGACTCGCACATCGATCATCGACCATGTGTGGGGCCTGACACACGATCCGATGACGAACATTGTGGACGTGCACATCCGGGCCTTGCGGGCCAAGATCGACCGGAATGCCTCTCTTCCCTTGATCACCACCGTCCGTGGCGTCGGATATATGTTAGAGGCGCGCGAATGAGATCCTTTCGTGTGCACATGCGGTCGTCGGTGCTTGTGCTGATCACGCTGGTGCTGCTTACGTCCAACCTCCTGATCTACCTTGGGTTTCAAGCGCTATTGCATAGACTTGTCGATGGCCGGTTGCTGGCATTGGGCGAGACGGTGTCCAAGTTGATCGAGGATCGACCGGAGCTGGTGTTGAGTGAATTAGGCTCAAAGAAGGTGGAACGACCAGGCGATAAAGATAATCAAGAACTGCGTGAGGCCTCTCATTCGATCCAAGTGTTGAATCTCGACGGGACCGTCCAATGGAAAGGCGAAGGTGTGTTTGAAGGCCCGCCGGTTCGGTCAGAACTCCTGAGACAAGGCAAAGCGGGCAAGATTGTCTATGAATCCGTCCAAACGTCCAGTGGCACGAGTTTGCGACGAATCTTCGTGCCTATTCGAGAGCACGGCGAGGTCCGGTACCTGTTGCAAGCCGAAGCCTCCCTCTCGCTGTCAGAGCGGACCCTCAGGGGTCTGATGGGTCTCTTGGTTGCAAGTTCGCTGGCCATGCTCATCGTCTCATGGTTTGGTAGTGATTGGTTGGCGCGACACACGTTATCGACCATTCACACCTTGAGCCGAACGGCAGAACGAGTATCGGAGTCCTCGTTTGACGACCGACTGAAACTGGATGCGCCGTACCGTGAGTTCCAGCAATTGGCGCATGCGTTCAATTCGATGTTGGATCGACTGCAAAAAGCCTACGATACAGAGCGTCATTTTGTGGATTATGCCGCACACGAACTGCGGACGCCTCTGACGATCCTCCGAGGCAATTTGGAGGTCGCCCTTCAAAAAGCGCGGACCGCTGAAGAGTATCGAGAGGTCCTCGTGTCGAATCTGGATCAAGTGGAGCGCCTGATGCGGTTGACGAAATCCTTGTTGACTCTGACGCGATTGACCAGTGGACGATTTCCCTTGCAGTTCGCACCGGTCAAACTGGAGCCCCTCTTGCGCGAGTGGGTCGAGGATTTTACATTGCTTGCCGCCGACCGGAAGATTCGGTTGCTATTGGAAGCCGAACCAGTCCCTGATGTCTTGGGGGACGAGCTTGGGTTGAAGCAACTCGTGATCAATCTGCTCGACAATGCTCTTCGTTATACCGGTCCAGGAGGAGCGATCACGGTGCGTTTACGATCATCCGGCGATGTCGTCACGCTCGCCGTTCAAGACACTGGGGAGGGCATTGAGCCGAAACATCTTCCTCACCTCTTCGACCGGTTTTACCGAGCGACGAGCGCCATCGTCAAAAATTCGGCCGGAACCGGTCTTGGCCTTCCAATTGTGAAAGAGATCGCAGCCGCCCATCACGGGATGATTACCGTAGAAAGCCAGGTCGGGAAAGGGTCTCTTTTCACGCTCACCCTCCATGCCATGAAGCTTCTCACGCTCCAACCTCTGAAGCGCTAAGCATCTCTTGTCTTGATCCTCGATTCCCACCTCGCGAACATGGTCTCACTCTCACATCAAAGAGAGAGTCGCTCATCATTGTGAAGAAGTCTTCACGATCCGTTCGCGGTCGCTTCATCCTCAGCTGCTAATCTCCTTTCTAGGCACACTCCGAATCGCGTTCGAGATTCTTAAGAAAGGATGGGTAGACACATGGAGGATACCGTGTTTGTGACACTCTTGTTTCCGGTGATCATTGGAGCGCTGCTCTTCGTCATCACGTGGGCGATGGACTCCGTTCCGTAGCTGTTTGCCAAACTCAAGGGACGTAGAAAGGAGGACTCGCATCAATTTCATGCGAGGACATCTCTATGTGGATAGGAATTGATTGGGGAATTCTTGGAGGTATTCTTTTGTCGGTCGCCGTTGTCCTGTTGTCAATTCTCATGCTCTACTCCGGGCCTCAAGCAACCACGCCCAGGAGGAAATGACGTGTTATGGCCCCGGAACGTCAACCAGGTAGCGGGCGGTGATCTGCGTAGAGAGGCCCACTCGCCACTTTTCATGAAGAAGTCTTCATGATCCGTTCATGTACTCATCATGCGGCAAGGCTACAGTCGGAGCAACCTAAGGCGCGAGGATGGAGCAAGTCATGCGGCACTTGACGAAAGGGGTATGCGGGCGCTGGGAAGGTGATGCCTTGCAGGACTGGCTTGACGCCGAATGCACCGTGAACAAGCAGATCGATGAAACTCATTAGTACACCGTTGAGGAGAAGATAATGGAACAAGGAAATAGGCACAACAACCTTTGGTCGATTGTGCTGGCAGGCGGTGACGGGATACGAACGAAGGAATTTATCCGCCGGTGGCTCGGCTACGAGAAACCAAAGCAATACTGCGCGTTCGTCGGTAACCGGTCTATGTTCCAGGACACACTCGATCGCGCAGTCAGAGTGACTCCCTGGGAACGGGTGGTCGTCGTGGCAGCGCGACACCACCAACATCACTTGTGGCAGCAACTGGATGGAAGATCGGCAGGGACGGTGTTGTTGCAGCCGAAGAATATGGACACCGCCGCTGGGGTGTTTTTGCCTCTGACGTATATCTTGGCGCACGATCCCTACGCGACGGTGGTGGTTTTTCCGTCGGATCATTTCGTGTGGCCAGCAGAGACCTTCATCTCTGCGGTAGATCAGGCCGTCTGGGGTAGCACGTTCCTTGGGGGACGCGCTGTCCTCCTCGGTGCCAAACCGAATAGTTTGGAATTGGAATATGGATGGATTGAGCCCGGACGCTCTCTTCATTGGAGTGGCAAAACGCCGATCAAAACTGTCCAGCAATTCATTGAAAAGCCTTCTGAAGCCGAGGCTCGCGACTATGAGTGCAGGGGAAGCCTGTGGAATACGATGGTTCTTGCAGCCGAGGGAAGAGAACTTTGGAACTTGGGCAAGCAATGTTTTCCCGAGATCATTGCACTCTTTGAACGGTTAAAAAGAGCGATCGGGACTGCGGAGGAAATGAGGGTCCTCGACGCAATCTATGATGCGATGCCGCGCCGTAATTTCTCTAAACACTTGCTCGAATGCGTCCCCGAACGGCTCGGGGTCATGGAAATGCGAGATGTGATTTGGAGTGATTGGGGCAGTCCGAAGCGCATCATATCGGGTCTAGAGACACTCGGAGAAGGGTCGATGGTGTCAAAAGAGCCACTCCCCTTTCTGTATGCAGGATGATGGACACATCCAAATACAACCATCCGATCGGGAAGGCAATTCATTTCTAAGAGTGGAAGGAGAAACCGGTGAGTTTAAAGATCCAATGGCAATTGATTGGGCTAATCGTTTGCGTCGTGGTAGCAGCATCCGTGGGCGAAGCCGTTTCCGGTTCTGAGCATGCTCATTCCCAGCTTCTGCTGGGAGATCGCGTTCTGATCGGTACGGTGCAGGAAGTGCGAGCGGGTCAGGCACGCGTCGACACCGGTGAAGGGCAACCACGATTTGTTCCCATGGGAGTGCGAGAGGCCAAGAGATTGCCGGACATGAAGAAGGGGGACCGAGTTGAAATTACCCTCAACGATCAGAATCTCCTCGTTGATGTGCATTTGATCGGGGAGACCAGCTTCCATCGTGTTGTCGAAGGACAACTGATTCAACCGTTGGTAACTGGGCATGTGAGCGGAGTGTTTCGTACGACAGAGGGCAAAGAAGAGTCTCACTTCATCAGACCGGTGGCAAGAAGTAAGGTGGCTTCTGTTCCGGTCGGAGTGGATGCCGTGTTTCTCATCGATGAGTCGGAGCGGATTGTGGACGTGACATTCGGCAGTAAGGAAGCGGTTCGTCGCGCGGCCGAACTCTGGGAAAAGAAAACTCCTTTGAAAGGGAATTTTGACCAAATGACCGGGGTGATTGTGACGCCGTTACAGAACAATACAATTGGCATCCAAAGCGATACAGGCGAGCGTGTTTACGAGGTGCGTCCACTCGCTCAGCGAAGGTTGGCAAACCTCTTCAAGGGTGACGCCGTCGTGCTGTTGGTGGACGATGACAACAAGGTGACCGACGTGGCGGTTCCACCCAGATCAAGCGGGGACGACACGATACACATACAGCGACGTGATAATTAGCGAAGGACGAAGGAGGGAATCATGAGTGTGCTTGAGGTAGCAGCTGGAGGGTTGAAGACCGTGGGACAAATCATTGCGACAAACACGCTGAAGTTTCGACCACGCCAGAATGGGTTAGCCATCGCCATGGAATTGTTGTCCACGCACACAGCCGGTGCACCGGTCATTGATGACAAGGCGAGGTATATCGGCTTCATCAATGAGTTCGACATTATGAAAGCGCTCGAAGCGGGGAAGGAATTGAGCGCCCTGGTCGCCGAAGACCTCATGCGAGTGGGTCCAGTTGCCGTGCACGAGTCCACGACCATCGTGGACGCTGCCAAAAGGATGGAGGAGCGGGGTGTGTTGAACCTTCCCGTCGAGAAGGAGGGAAGAGTGGAGTACTCCGTGAGTCGCGATGACCTCCTACGAGCCTGGATCGGGTTGGTTGGGGAATAGGACTTGATGGTCATGTGTAGAGGCCAGCTGCGATGATACGGATCAAACGCGTCTACAGCCAAGCCAATCACGGTGACGGGATGAGAATCCTGGTCGACCGGATTTGGCCACGAGGGATCAGCAAATCGAGGGCTCGCATCCATGCATGGCGAAAGGACTTAGCCCCAACGACGTCGTTACGCAAATGGTTCGGACATCAGCCACATCGATGGCGGGAGTTTTGCCGCCGATATGAGGCGGAGCTGAGACGGTCGGGCCTGATCGAAGAGCTCCGGAATCTTGCGCGGGCCTCACGCAGGACCACGATCACGTTGGTGTATGGCGCAGCAGATGAAGAGCACAATCAAGCGGTGGTCTTGAAAAAGCTCGTCGAGAACAGTCGAGGACAGAGAAGGTCATGAGCAACAACGTTTCGCAACTCAGGCTCAGACAATGGTCGCCTAAGCATAACTTCGAAGGCATGGTGAGGATGAATATGTCGTACTCGTGTTTTGCCAAGGAAATTCAGAACTATACTCGTGCATGCGAGCATCTCATCAGTGAATCAATGAGAGAGGCTCATCAGTTCACAGAAGATGAGCTGGACCTCGTCAAGTACTATACAGATGAAGTGGTGAGGACCATCATCGGAAACCGTTCTCACGTGGGCTCTCACGAATTGGCCGAGTGAAGGTCTATGGATCGTCAGGTCGAAACACTTATGCGTTGTCAGAAATGTAAAGGGGGCCTTCGAGCGGAAACTGCCATCGACCTGGTGGCCGGTGTAGTCATTCTCCAGTATGTTTGCTTCAACTGCGGCCGACGATATTATCCTGAGAAGGAGACACGGCCATTAAGCGCGGCATAATCAGCGTGGTCTTTTGGCCTGGGCTCTCATGGCAGATTAATACGCCATTACCCGGTGCCTGCATCGCC
>DATJGE010000039.1:0-4480 GCA_035495295.1 Nitrospira sp.
CAAGGTTGTACCTCGCATCGATCAGCACAGTTCGCTCGAGGCACCGAATGGCAGAAAGATTGTCTCCGCGGCGGCGATAGAGAACGGCCAGCAGGCGCAGAACGGCCGCCTCTCCGGCCTCGGACCCAAGCTTAATGTAATGTTCCGAGCCGTTATTCAGGCAACGCTCGGCATTCTCGAGATCTCCTTGCTCCAGGAAGCATTGTCCCATTTGGCTATAGGTCACGGCCAATCCCTCTTCATTGCCAACCATCCGGTGGTACGTCAGGGCTTGGCCGAACGACTCGACAGCCTCCTTCCAGTGCTGTTCGCGCGCCTCCTCAAGGGCGAGGTTGTTGTACAGGATGCCGAGCGCCCGGTGGTCGTTCAGTGCGCGAAGCAGGTCCATCGCCTCCATATAATAGGGACGGGCCTTTGCCGGATGGCCCGTCCCGATATGCAGGTTGCCGAGATTGACCAGCGTATGGGCGATGGCATGCGGGTTTTGCTCTGTGCGTTGAAGATCCAGCACTTCGCGGTAACAGCGCTCGGCCGCATCGAAATCCTCACACAGCGCACAGGCGTTGCCAAGGTTGCCGAGGGAATTGGAGAGTTCCCGAAGATCATTCGTCGACCGGTCCTCCTCTACGGCGGCCTCCCAGGCCGCTCTCGCCTGCACCAAATCGCCCCGATGGAGGAAGATCCTTGCACGGTGCTTATGAGCCTCGGACATGATGGGCCTGGACAGTTAATCTCCGCCCTTCGGAGTATCCTGTCTGAACTCTTGCTGCATGTCGTCCTCATGATCCATCCCGAGCCCGGCCCGGAAGGATCCACACAACTCCTCCACCTGATCGAGATCCGCCCGGCTTTTACCTTCGGGAGAGGTGAGATAGTGTTCACAGAGTCGGAGACCGGTGTGAAAGTGAAGGGAAATCGTCTGTTCTGTGACTTGTTGCCAGGTGATGTAAATGCAAAAGGCTTGGAAGGCGTGGGCGTCGGGATGGCGCTGTGCGAGGTTCAGTAACGCTTCATAGGCCTCCGTGGCCTCCCGGCCAGCGCTCGAAGAGAAGACCTGTTCTAATTCGACCGCCGTATCCCAGTCTTTTCCCAGTTCTATTTCTGCCTCGCGGAAGGCACTCTGCGCGGCCAACGCGGGATCGAATCGCATGCGACACTCCTCCGGCGAACGGTGTCACGAGTGTAGCGTTGCCTCCGTGCTGGTATCAACTCGTAGGCTTCATTTACTTTTTGCCGGCCCGCTTTGTACACTGGCGTATTGCTATGAGGGGTAATCAGCCGGTAAGTGCTCACGGGGATCAAGCCGCGACAGATCTTGTCGATCAGGTCATTCAGTATCACATCCAAACGAAGCATCACTTCGACCGGTATGCCCGTTCCGCGGGATATCTGGACTGGGCAAATCAGCCCGATCCCTTCCGGCGATACGAGGGGACGACGTTGACGTCCCTGCCGTTGCTCGCGCCGGATGAGGCGCCTGTCTCACCGTCCTATCACGACATGTATCAGCAGGGAGCGGTACCTTCTCAAGCGCTTACCGTAAGGACTCTGTCACGGTTTTTCGAGTTGGCACTCGCCCTGTCCGCGTGGAAGCGGGCGGGGGAATCTCAATGGGCCCTGCGCAGCAATCCATCGTCGGGTAATCTGCATCCGACCGAAGGCTACGTCCTCATTCCATCTCTTGAAGGCTTGGAACTGAAGCCCGGCCTCTACCACTATGCGCCAAGGGAACATGGACTCGAACTGAGGGCGGAATTTTGCGTTGAACACTTGGTCGAGTTGCTTCGTCCATTTCCGCCTCATGCGTTTCTGCTCGGTCTGACATCCGTGCATTGGCGCGAGGCGTGGAAATATGGAGAGCGGGCCTTTCGGTATTGCCATCACGATGTGGGACATGCGATCGGGACCGCAAGGATTGCGGCTGCCACGTTAGGCTGGCAGGCGGTCCTTCTCGACGGGTGTGCGCAAGAGACCGTGGGAAGGCTAGTGGGAACGCAGCGGGCAGCGGACTCTCTGCAGGCCGAGACCGAGCATCCGGATTGTGTCATGGCCGTCTGGCCATCCGTAGATCAGAATCAGTCCGCCGGTAGAACTATGCCGTTGTATCTCGATCCCGTGCATGTGGAAGCGCTGACAAGTACGAAATGGGTTGGCACAGCAAATCGTCTGAGCGCCGATCATGGCTTCCATTGGGATATCATTGACAGGGCAGCTGAAGCCACATGGAAGACACACGCTGAGAGGGACGCGATTCCTCTGGGGCAGGTTCCCACGGGCCGATCGCCTTCGGGGAAAGTAGCGAACCTGGAAAACACGCCGGCCGCGCAGATCATTCGTCAGCGCCGGAGCGCCGTCGCCTTCGATGCCAGGACGTCGCTATCGGCCGCCACATTCTTCACCATGCTTGAACGGGTGATGCCGCATCATGCACTGGCACAACTGTCGCGGCCCATGCCCTGGGACGCATGGCCCTATGATCCCGCCATCCATCTCATGCTGTTCGTTCATCGGATCGATGGACTGGCGCCCGGCCTCTATTTCCTGGTTCGTGATGTCGGCAAACTGGAGTTTATCCAGCAGTCTATGAATTCGGAACTCATCTGGCAGCAGGCGCCGGATTGCCCTGACCGCCTTCCGCTCTATTGGCTGCTCGAAGGCGACGCGAAACGAGTTGCGGCCCAAGTCAGCTGTCATCAAGACATTGCCGGAGACAGCGCCTTTTCCTTCGGGATGCTCGCCGAATTCGAAGGCCCATTGCGTCAACGGGGAGCGTGGTGGTATCCACGAATGTTTTGGGAGGCGGGGCTCTTGGGACAGGTGCTGTATCTGGAAGCTGAAGCGGCGGGAGTGCGCGCGACCGGCATCGGATGTTTTTTTGACGACCCCGTGCACGAGATTGTGGCGATCAAAGGATTGAGCCTGCAATCTCTCTATCACTTCACTATCGGAGGGCCGGTGGAGGATCGTCGTCTCATGACGCTTCCCCCCTACAGGCACCTCAAGCAGCACAACATATGAGTGCCGACCGATGAGCGGATACGATGTTCAAAATTAAGAAACGAGCCGAGAAGCCAAAGCCGACTGTCCTCTACAACATCATCGAGGACTATTCGGAATTCGATGCACCGGGAAATGTCACGGCCTGTGCGATGACCCTTCCTGAAGACCTTGCAGCGCACGCGAAGGTGCTCTCGGAGAGTTATGACGTGCCGCTCGACAGCATGACGAAACTGCTTACCGAAGGTGGAACATACGTCTATCCGCAGGAAGGCGGGATCCTGACTCGGGGGCTGTTCGCCTGCGTTCTGGAGGGGGGAGACGCAATTCCCAAGCAGACATTTCTCCTGGACGTGGTGCAGTTCGCGGAGGCCGAGCAAACGGCGCGGGGTCGGTCGCTCTCACTTCTGGATGCTGCACGGAACGTGTTCTATCGGACGTTGCCTGACGAATTGAAGTCGAAGCTGGCGCAGAAGAATATGGGGCTGGACTATCGCACCCTGGATCGGGCGGTCGCAAAGGGCGGAGACGTCAAGTATGTCGATTTCCGCAATGATTGGTCGCCTCATTTTAAGCGGCTCTGCATCATGCCGGACGGCCGCCTCGTCGAAACCGGTGGAATCGAGGAATTCGCCAGTTTGCATGGTATTACTTCCGCAGAGGCCAAGACACTGGTCGAACAGGGAGGCACCCTCGAAGTCGGAGAGGAAGTGTTGGCCTGTCAGATCATTAACGGCCAGCCGGCTGTCGCACGGTTCAGTGCCAAGAACTATCTCAAAGCCAAGGAACTGGCGGCTTCACAACACGTTCACTTGATGGACGCCTTGAGCGAGGTCGCCTATGCCGATCCCGCAATGATGCGAGGCCTCGTCCGTAAAGAGCTCACGGGGGGACGGCCGTAATGCGCGCTGTCGGTGGGCGGCGATGAGGAATCTCGGCCTTGTGCCTGCTGGCCGTTTGCCTATAAAGCGATGTCTCAATGAGCGCGGATACGGATCCGGTCGGTTGGAAGTGAACACGGAAGTTGGGCTAGGTGGCGAGCTCTTCATTCACCGCTTCGACCATTTTGTTGAGATCGAAGGGTTTTTCAAACACGCGGCGTGCGCCGAATAATTTGGCGACATCGAGGAAATTGCGGTCCCCTTGCGCGCCGGTCATGGCGATGATCTTGGCGTCCAGATACTCACGAGTCAGCTGCAGGGTTGCTTCCAAGCCGTCGGTTCCCGGCATCAAAATGTCCATCAACACGAGATCGACCTTGCTCTTCTGATACAGCGTCAACCCTTCACGGCCGTCCCGCGCTTCCAGCACCCGGTGCTTGGCTTTCTCCAGCACATCTTTCAAAAGATGCCGGATAGAGTCTTCATCGTCAATGACGAGAATCGTCGCCATGCGTGTCCGTGGCTCCTTGAGTTCCGTGATATTACCCGTCTTGAGCCGACCTGTCTAGCGAGAAATCGTTGCACCAAACGGGACTCGTCCC
>DATJGE010000040.1:0-2074 GCA_035495295.1 Nitrospira sp.
AGACTCGGCGCGACCATGGCGATTCTCGGACGGGCTGCTCGATGGCTGGCCATAGAAGGGTCCTCCGGATGCTCACCCGTCATGACGGCCACGACGCCAGTGAGCGTCCATGTGCCGGCATGCGGCCGGTGATGGGCGACGGCCTTCGGGCCGGTTGCGTGACCGGCGCGGTCCGTCGATCCATGAACGTCCGACACCACAATTCAAAGGACATCAGGGTCCAAAGATGCAGATCCAGCGGCCGGCCTTGTTCCTGCCGCTCGATCAGGCGCTTGACATAGCCGGCGTCGAAAATCCCGCGCCGACGGAACGTATTCGACAGCAACAACTCTTTTACCAACGGCCGGAGCGGACCCCTCAACCACCGGTTCAATGGCACGCCAAATCCCTTCTTCGAACGGTCAAGGACCTCGTCGGGCAGCAAGCCACGCAGCGCTTTGACGAAAATGTGTTTGGTTTTCCCGCGATGCAATTTCCAATCGGCTGGAATCGTCGCAGCGAATTCCACGAAGGGATGGTCGAGCAACGGCACCCGCGCTTCCAGTGAATGCGCCATGCTCATCCGGTCCACCTTCGTCAGAATATCCAGCGGCAAATAGTGGCGAAAATCCAAGTCCTGGAGGATCGACAACCAGTGCCCCTCATGCCGACGCAAGCGGTCCAGGCACGATCGCTCCGGCTGTGCCGCCCCGATCTGTTCACGAGCCCAGTCGGTCAGCAGCCGCTGCTGATGATCATGTCGGAACAGCGTTGTGGCATACAGATACCGTTCACCGTCTGGCTTGGAAAGATACTCGAGGTACTGCTTCCCCTTGGCGTCCTCAGGCAGCGCATCGGAGGTGCGGGCCAGCAACGCCCGTACGGAACCGGGAAGAAAGCGCGCCATCCGATCCCGACCTTCCACGACGTATTTGTCATAACCGCCAAACAGCTCGTCGCCGCCGTCGCCCGACAGCACGACCTTGACGTGCTGTCCTGCGAGCCGAGAAACCATGTAGGTGGGAATGGCGGAGGAATCGCCGAAGGGCTCGTCGAGGTCCCAGGCCAGATGGTCAAGCAGGTCCATCACATCGGGCTCCAACACGAGTTCATGGTGATCCGTGCCGAACCGTTTGGCCACCAACCGCGCATAGGGCAATTCGTCGAACTCCTGCTCACGAAATCCGATGGAAAATGTCTTGATGCGGGACGTCGACATGCCGGCCATGGAGGCCACCACGGCGCTGGAGTCGATCCCGCCGCTGAGAAACGCGCCCACCGGAACATCGCTGACGAGATGATACCGGATCGATTCGTGGAGCTTTGACCGCAATTCCTCAACGGTGTCCTCCTCAGATCGCCGTTCATCCGGTTGAAACCGTAGCTCCCAATACCGTTCGACGACCGGCTCGTGCTTCGGGTCAAGACGTAATCGATGCCCTGGTTCCAACTTATGGATGCCGTCTACGATGCTCTCACCAGGCGGAGTCGTCCCGTAGGCCAGCAGATGAGCGAGCGATTCCCAATTGAGGCGCCGGTCGACCTCTGGCAGTTGCAACAACGCTTTCAGCTCTGACGCAAACATGAATCGGCCGGCCGCGGTGCCATAGTAGAGCGGCTTGATGCCGATCCGATCGCGGGCCAGCGTCAGCCGGCGGCGCACTCCGTCCCAGACGGCAAAGGCAAACATACCTCGCAGCGCCTGGACGCAATCCGCTCCATGCTCTTCATAGAGATGCACGATGACTTCGGTATCGGTCGCCGTCGAGAACCGGTGCCCTCGCCGCTCAAGGTCATTTCGCAACTCGCGGTAGTTGTAGATTTCCCCATTTAAGACAACCCAGATGGAGCCGTCTTCATTCGACACCGGCTGATGACCTGTTTCCAGATCGATAATGCTCAGACGGCGCATTGCCAGGCCGGCGCCGTCTTTGAGAAACGTCCCTTCGTCGTCCGGACCCCGTGAGACGAGCGCCGCGCACATCGCGTGCAACTCCTCCACGTCGATGGCCTGATGTTTATGAGAGACGATGCCTGCGATTCCACACACGTCGCACCTCACGAAGTCTTGTGTTGATACCGGACCGGAAGCATG
>DATJGE010000041.1:0-87748 GCA_035495295.1 Nitrospira sp.
TGCAGAGCCGTCAACGCCAGGACTTTATCGGCGACCGCGACCGCGGCCACCGTGCCTGCCGTGACTTTCAAAAACTGTCTGCGTGACAGAAACATTGGTGACACCTCCTAAGTTGAGGCTCTCAAAGAGCCCACGTTCCTAACCCGACACACCACAAACGATTCCCACCTCCCTTCGCCGGACGCTCCGACCACTGCAATAAATGCTCATGACGTTCTCCGCACACACCCTGAACCGGTAGACCGTTGTACAAGCGTCGTGCCACTATCTTGGAATGAGCCGATGATCGGAGAGACGGAAAAGGCGTCTTAAAAATCCATAACTTCCGACGATGGAGAAGAACGCGAGAGCAGCGCAAAGTCACATATGCTGCAAGATGTGTCAGTTGCCACTGACGGCATGCGAGGTTGAATGATATTAACCCTTTGATAATTCAATCTATTTGTGTGTCAGAAAATCATGACGCATGGAGGGCAATCGGCAAAATGTCAACAAAATCTGCTGGTTGGGGTGGAAAAGACTGGCGCACTGTCAGGAAAAGCTGACGGCGTTGAGCGCTACCGTTCGTCCTTCAAATATCGCCGCATAATCTCATGGAAGTACGGTCGCGGAAGGCCGGCCTCTTGGGCGGCGTGCGTCACGTTGCCCTCGTGGAGATCAAGCTTGTTTTTAATATAGCGGCGGCTGAAGTCCTCCAGCACCTTCTCTTTGGCCTTCGCATAGGGCAACGCGAGATAGTCGTCCACCGGATTGCGTCGGGTCTGGTCATTAAACTGTAATAATCCGATCACGTCATGGTGGCTGATCCGATCCCCTTTGGCCAGCATGACGGCCCGCTCAATGACGTTGCGAAGTTCGCGCACGTTCCCCGGCCAGGGATACGCCACCAGTTCCGTCACCGCGGAAGCATGGAGGTCGTTCACATTTTTGCTGAACTCCTTGCTGTAGCGGGCGATGAAATGCCGCGCGAGAAGAGCAATGTCTTCTGTCCGGTCGCGCAGTGGAGGAACCTTGATCGCCATGACATTGAGCCGGAAGAAAAGGTCTTTTCGGAACTCATTGCGTTTGACTTTCTCCGTGAGCTCCTGATTGGTGGCAGCGACAAAACGCGCGCTGACTTTTTTCGTCTGCACGCTGCCGACCGCCCGCATCTCGCCTTCTTCCAGTACGCGCAGCAATTTGGCCTGAAGCGGAAGCGGCAGGTCGCCGATCTCATCGAGGAACAGTGTGCCGCCCACGCCGCGCTCAATGAGGCCGAGCTTGTCGCCCACAGCGCCCGTAAAGGCACCGCGGACATGGCCGAACAATTCGCTTTCGACCGTGCCTTCAGAAAACGTCGTGCAGTCCACGACCTGGAAGGGACCGTTGCGCTCGGCACTCAAGTCATGAATCGCCCGTGCGATGAGCTCCTTGCCGGTACCGGTTTCCCCGATGATGAGGGTCGTGGATTGGACGCGGGCCGCCGCCGCAATCATGGCCGTCACATTCTGGAACGCAGGACTGACCCCCACCAGCTCTTTGAACTGAAGAGCATCAGAGTGCTGCGGCGGCTCATAGCGAAAGAGAATTTCGGAGATGCGCATGGCGCGGTGAATGCGCGCCGTGAGATCGAGTTTCTCGAATGGCTTCGTGACGTAATCAAAGGCCCCGCAACGCATGGCCTCGACGGCCGTGTCAACCGTGTTGACCCAGCTGATGACGATCACAGGAATGCGGCGGTCTCGGGCTTGAATACGCCGGAGCAGCTCGATGCCGCTCATTCCCGGCAGTCTGATGTCCGTGATCACGAGATCGACGCGGCGTTCATCCAGGATGGCCAGGGCGCCTTCCGCGCGCGCGGCAAGGACGAGTTCAACCTGCTCGTCCTCATCACGCGGCAGCTCCTCTTCGACCGTCCGAAGGAACATTTCCACGTCGCCGCCATTATCATCGACGAGAAGGATCGTAAAGACTTTTTGCGCGGTACTCGTCATGTCAAACGCTCCTCTGAGCCAACGAACA
Source organism: Nitrospira sp. (assembly GCA_035495295.1). GTDB lineage: Bacteria > Nitrospirota > Nitrospiria > Nitrospirales > Nitrospiraceae > Nitrospira_C. The sequence continues at coordinate 2,002 of DATJGE010000041.1, forward strand.
TCGCGCGTCGGCTCCGTGTTTCCTCCATCTCCGCCTCGCGAGGGGTATCTTCCGCGGCGCTGGGCGCAGGCTCCGGCGATCGGGTCGCAACCGGCAGCACAACGTAAAAGGTACTGCCGGCTCCGGGTGCAGATTCGACGCTCACCGACCCTTTGTACTGCTCGACGACCGTCTTGACGATGCACAACCCTATACCGGATCCGTCCACCTCCTCGGAGCCAAGGCGGAAAAAGGGAAGGAAGATGCTATCGAGCATGGAAGCCTCCATGCCGACGCCATTGTCGCGCACGAAGATCTGCACGCCGCGTTCGTCCTGCAGCCATCCGATCTCAACATGTGGATTTGCTTGCCGCCCGGTGTACTTCATGGCGTTTCCGAGGAGATTTTCAAAGATCTGTTTAACGTGAATGCGACGGCAAAGAAGCCTTGGCAGGTCGGACGCTATCGTCACCCGAATCCTCTTGTTGCGGCCGTCCTGTTTCAGCAGGGCCAGGACCTCACTCACCACCGAGCCAACCTCCACGCTTTCGACAGGAGCCGGCTGGTGTTTGATGCGGGCCAGGTCCAGTGTGCGCTCGGCCAACGTCGCAAGGTACTTGCCCTCACGCTGGATCCAGGCGAGATATTTCAGGCCTTTGCCGTCGAGAAGCCCGCCATAATCGCGTTCGATCCAGGAGGCGAACTCGGCGACCCGACCGGCCGGCGCTTTGACCTCGTGGGTGAGCTCCGCGATCTGACGCTCCATCGCGTCCAATTGCTTTTGCAGGCCTTGAGATTCCGATTCCAGCGCGTCGAAGAGGCGCGCGTTTTCCATTGCAACGGCCGCGTGCGAGGCAAACTGCTGCGTCATGCGGATATCCCACTCGGTGAACAGCCTTGTCCGAACGGTGGTCAACAGCACCAACACACCGGCGCAGTCATGGGCCCCAAGTAATGGAACGCCGAGATAACTCTTCGCTTGAAATTCATCTCGCAACCGAATCGGCCCGTGATGGCTCGATAAGTCGGCCACGACCACAGGCTCTTTCGTATCAAGGGCCTGAGTGGAAAACGGGGCTTCTTCGAGCAAGACGATTTTCTTGCGTATCTTATCGAACGCTTGGCCCGACGCTGCTTCTACCGTCCAGCATTCCATGGTGGGATGACGCACCATAACGACGGCTATGTCGACCTCCAGCGACTCCGCCGCCCGGTCCGCAATGCGGCGCAAGACGTCCTCCAAGCCTCCGGGCTCGAGCATCGCGATTTCCTGTCCGGTCGCGTGCAGACTGTTCAGCTCGCCGATGTGATGACGGATGGTTTCTGCCATGCGCTGAAAGGTTCCGGCCAGCTGCCCCAGTTCGTCGGCCGACCGCACAGGGATCTGGGCGCTGAAATCACCGGCGGCCAAGCGGTCGGCGCCGGCGGTCAGCTGTTTGAGCGGTTTACGGACGAATCGGTGAAGAAACACAAAGACCGCCACGATGCATGCGAGGAACACAATCAAAAACCAAGCCTGCCGGCGACGCAATGTTTCCAGCCCTGCAGCGGCTTCATGCTCCATGAGCTGGACCAGGTGATCCCAGCGGGCGACGAAATCGTCAGCCTGGTTCAGATAACTTTGTATGGCGGACGACTGTCCGCCGTCTTTTAAGGCAAGCTCCAATGCCGCCTTGAGTTGTGCCGACCATCGCGCTTCTAATTGCTGAAGCTCAACCGCCAGGAGTGGGTTATTTGTAAAGGTATTGTGATGTGCCCTGTCGAACTCCACACGTTCGACCACGCGTTCAAAACGAGCGATCTCGTCACGAATCGCCGCCCGATCTCGTTCTGAGGATGAGGGTGAGAGTCGTTGAAGCAGGGAGGCGAGCTTGTAGATCCGCATCCGTTCGGTGCCAGCCTGCTCGATCGCCTTGCTGACGCCTGTCAATTGTCCGCTGAGATTAGACGCGGTGATGAGGTACGTGCAGACCGCGATCGAAAGAAGGATGAATAAGGCGCCGATTTTCAGCAGAATAGACTGCTGACAATACGACCGCCATGCCCACGATGGGAATCGCATCGCGGCCATGTTCTACCCCGCAACATTCCACAGCGTATGCTAGGTCTATATTTCCTCTTGGCCACTCGAAAATACGCCTAGAGCGCTGGCACCTCGTCCCTATTGACCGCCCGAGCGTACCAGACTTTACGCTACGGCGGCAACGCTCGACGCCAGACGCTCGATACCTATGCCAAATCGGGCACCAGCCGCCGATCGCATTACAATCGGCCACGGGCGCGGACAGGCGAGCTACTTTGGACGCCGAACGCGCGTCTCCCTATGTTGGCAACCCACGTCTCGACGACAGTGATCATTTCAGCGCGATTCCCTTGAATGGCCACCTGCACGACCCGCGACCAACGGAGTGGGGCCGGCCGAACAGCAGAGTGACGTCTTTCTTTGTTGACTCGTGACTCCTGCATTGCCGGAGGAATCACAACCACCGATCCCTAAGAGTACGACGAGCAACAGATGAATCATGGCCCCTCCCTGCGATATATGTGAAACTACCAGTTCGTTCGATGCGATAAAGGCAACACTCTAGACAGATACTTTATCTACACACTTAGTTGATCTGCCTTGTGAGTTCAGAATAACGCGGCATTTCCGCTGAGGCGATCATGGAGGTGAGGACGGTCTGATGATCGTTGAAGTCGAGTCGAACGAGAATTGCGAAGCCAGCTTCTTCGCCCGGTTCAAAGAGGCCGGTTCGGCGAGGCCGGTTACGCACGTACGGCTGTATGACCGTAACCCGGCCGGTGAATGGTACTCGGTCACGGGATGGAGCGACAATCCGCAAGTACCCGCCTGCCCTGCCTATGCGCAACGCGTCGAAGATTCAGGTTCCGGTCTGGCTGAACTCGTCTACGGCGGCATCTACGGGCTGCGCTTGAAGCCGGTCGCCGTCGAGGAACCGTGGGACCTGGAGAGCGCCTACCAATGGGGCGAAACGCACCTGCTGCTCTCCAGCGATCGCGATTTGCAGTACGGCAACTAATCTTTCACGCCTCTGATGACTGTGTCACAGCCCTTCCTGGCTCACTTTCTCCAGTAGAAAACACGAAAACGTTTGAGAGTTCGTTCTACATTCCTATACTGGACAAACCATGAAAGCTTGTCACCTCTTCACAAAGTTAAACTCAGAGCGTCCACTATTTGATCGACTGTTTCGATGGTGGCGGAACATCGCCTGTCTGAGGAAGCCGAGCAGACAAGCGAGGTCGCAGGACAGCACGCAGGGACCGAACATGACGAAACTCACACACGTCGAGGAGCAGTTCCGGTTGGTCGTGGAATCAGCGCCTTGCGGGATGTTGATCGTTGACGCCGACGGGATGATTACGGTGGTCAATCGGCAAGTCGAAACCTTGCTTGGCTATGAGAAATCCGAATTGATCGGCCAGGCGGTGGAAGTGTTGATCCCTGAGCGATATCGCGCTCACCATCCAGCGTTGAGACAAGGTTATGTCCAGCGGCCTTCGGTCCGGGCCGGAGCGGGTCGTGAAGTCGTCGGTTTACGCAAGGACGGCACAGAGATTCCGATGGAGCTCGGCCTCACTCCCATCAATTTGGACGGCGGTGTCCATGTCATTGGGACCATCGTTGACATTACGGAACGCAAGCGCGCCGAGGCTACTCTCCTGGAACAGAAGGCCTTGCTACGAGAAATTGTCAATGGCGCCCTCGACGCGATCGTGACGATCGACGCCGGAGGATCGGTCCTTGAATGGAACCCCCAAGCAGAAAGCATCTTTGGATTTTCACGGGATGAGGCGATGGGACGACGTTTGACGGACATGATCATCCCGGCTCGATACCGTGAAGCGCACACGATGGGCATCCAGCGGTTTATCGGAACAGGGCAGACCACGATCTTACGACAACGAATTGAGATTACGGCGCTTCGAAAAAATGGCGATGAGTTTCCGGTCGAGCTCACCGTGGTTCCCTTTCAATTCGGAAACCAGGTCTTATGTTCCTCGTTTATTCGTGACATTTCAGAACACAAACGGACCCTCGAACAGCTCCGCCAGTCTTCAGCATTTATTGAATCCGTGTTAGAGCATCTGCCGAATATGGTCTTCGTGAAAGACGCGAAGGACCTCCGCTTTGTCCGCTTCAATAAGGCCGGGGAAAAGTTGCTCGGCTACTCACGGGCTGAGCTTTTGGGAAAGAACGACTACGATTTTTTCCCAAAAGTGGCAGCGGATTTTTTCACGACCAAGGATCGGGAGACGCTGCGCAGTAAGCAGTTGACCGATATTCCCGAAGAGCCGCTTCAGACAAAAAGCAAGGACGTTCGCATTCTCCACACGAAGAAAATTCCCATCTGTGACAGTGCGGGCGAGCCGCTTTACCTGTTGGGAATATCGGAGGACATTACTGAGCGCAAGCAGGTCGAGCGTGCCCTCCTCGAGGCACGGGTCGACGCAGAGGAAGCCAACAGGGCGAAGAGCGACTTCCTCGCCAACATGAGCCATGAAATGCGCACTCCATTAAATGCCATCGTGGGCATCACGGACTTCCTGTCGCAGGCCGATTTGTCGCCGGAACAGCTCTCGCTGGTCCGGCGTTGCGCCAAAGCCAGCGACGGCCTGCTCCGCATGATTGAAGAACTGCTGATGGCCGCGAAGGCCGAATCCGGCACATTGCGCCTTGTTGACGAGCCGTTTCAGCTCACACAGGTCGTCTCGGAAAGCGTCGCGCTCCTGCACAACCAAGCTCAAGACAAAGGGCTCTCGCTGACCGCTCAGCTCGACCCCAGTCTGCCTCCGCACGTCATTGGTGATGCACACCGGCTGCAACAGATTCTGCTGAATCTCATGCGCAACGCCATTAAATTTACGTCTACAGGGGCGATTTCCATCCACGTGAGTGTACTTTCACGGGAGGACGACCGACATATCGTCCTGTTCAAGGTCATTGATACCGGTACAGGCATTCCTCCTGGCCAGGAGGAACATATCTTTAAACGGTTCTCACAAGCCGATTCACGGCAGGGACGACAATCCGGCGGAGTCGGATTAGGACTGGCGATATGCAAGGAACTCGTCGGGTTGATGCGCGGAGAGATCCGGGCGACCAATAATCCAGGTGGCGGCAGCACATTCGCCTTCACGGTCGAGCTCAAGTCGGCCTCCCTGGTCACGCCTCCTTCACCACCAGCGGACCGCCCGCTCATCGATGCGCAGGCTCGGGGCAAAGCCGCATCGATTCCTCCCCTGCACATTCTCGTTGCCGAGGATTTCATCGAATCACAAGACATCATGCGGCTGTATCTCCGGGATACACCACACCACCTTGATTGCGCGGCGACCGGCATCGAGGTCGTCACTATGTTTCAGAAACGCCGATATGATCTGGTCTTCATGGATCTCCACATGCCCGACTTGGATGGATATACGGCGACCTGCGTGATTCGCACCTGGGAGCAGCAACAGGGACGACCGCGGACCCCTATCATCGCGTTGACCGCTAATGGCCTGACCGAAGCCCGGATCGAGAGCCAGGCGGCCGGATGCGACGAGTTCCTCACGAAGCCGATCAAGATGGAGACCCTACGGCGAGTCATCGAGCGCTATGCCACCGGCATGGAAGTATCCGCCGCAAGAGAGAAGCGGTCCCCGGTCGATCGAGAACAAGAGCCTCGACCGCGCGAGGTGAAGGAATTGAAGCGGCGGTTCATCGCCAATCGAATGCAGGAGCTGCCTCTCCTTCAAGAAGCCGCAGCAGACGCGAATTTTGAACATATCAGAACCATTGGCCATCGAATAAAGGGATTGGCGGGCTCCTACGGCTTGGACGCCATCGGAGCGATCGGGGCCGCGATGGAAGAGGCCGCGCTTGCACACGATGCGCCCGCTGTCTCGACGCAGATTGCGAAGCTGACAGAAGCCGTGCGCCTGGCAGAGGCTGCCCCGCGTGATGACGCCGACGCCTCCGGCCGAGCCGCTTAAACGGTAACGAGTAAGGACCTTCATGAGCATATTGATCGTCGATGACTTCGAGGAACAACGCCAACTGCTCGCTGTCACGTTGGAAACGGCGGGCTATCGATCGCTCCTCTTTGCCGAGTCCGCCGAAGCGGCCCTCGTGCAATTGGGCGTCGGAAACTCACGCGCGTCGGTCGAGCGGATCGACATTGTCCTCATGGACCTGCATATGCCGGACATGGACGGTTTGGAAGCCTGCCGCCGCATTCGATCCGAAGAGCGGCTGGAACACATGCCGCTGATCGTCGTCACTGCGAAGACGGAGTCTTCCGACATCAAGGCCGCCTACAATGCCGGCGCCACTGACTACATTCGCAAGCCCGTCATCCCGGCAGAGTTGGTCGCCCGCGTGTCCATGGCCATGAGCCTCAGAGAGGAATTTGACAATCGCGCGGAACGCGAACGCGACCTCATTGAACGAGCAAAGCAGCTGGACAAGAGGGTCGATGAGCTCAACGCGCTTCGGGGGAATATCTGGCTCTGCCCCAAGTGCAAGCGAGTCAAAACGACGACGGGGCTCTGGCAGCGCCTCGAAGACTTCCTCGAAGAGAAGCTCCGCGCCCGGATCACCCCATCCGTCTGCAACCGGTGCACCCCTTCGTAATTGGCGACGGGATCACTGCCGACGCAGGTCTTCTGAAATCTCACCACAGCATGGGTGCCATCGCTGCTCATGAATTCAATCGCCTTCCAGCGAGCGCAACTGCCCTATGCGACTCAGACGGACCGTCAACGGATAGAGCGTAAGCGGGCGGCCGTTTCGAGGAGCGGTCAAAAGAAAGGATGCGGAGGCCGGGCGAACTGCGGCTGCTTTTCACTGCGGACTTCCCAGGCATTCCCGCGAATGTGCCAAGCACCGTTTTCGGGCACCATGTAGTGCACCTCTCCGAACCAGCTGTCGAGGTTCACTCGTTCGTTCGTGGCATTCGAGACAGCCCACAAACTTCCCGTGCACCTGATTTGCGCCGTCTGAGCCTCCACCCTGACTTGGGTAAACACATGGGTCGTTGAGAAATCGTGATGCTCTTCAAACAGTTTCACCCATACGGCGCGCAATGCAACCTTGTCGAAACTCTGGTGCTTGTAACTGTCTGAATACAGCTTCATGATGCCGTCGATATCCCGGCGCTTGAGTGCGGCCTCGGCCTGCTTGAATGACGACAAGATATCGTTCATCGTGGTGCGGTCGGCCTGGACATCCGCGGAATTCGCCACATAGGTTCCGTCGTAGTCAGGAATGTACTGCCGGCACGCATGAAGATTGATCAGGACACCCAGACAAAGTCCCATGGCTCCGAGACAGTTATTACCGCGCATGTTCCACGGTCGCTGCATTGCTCCCCCCGCACCAACTTCCATCGGCGCATATGCGGCGCCTGAGCGTGCGCTGTAAAGCGGGCGTGGGCCACCGCATTCAGCGGCACCGTCACGTACAACCGTGGCGCGTCCGCTCCGCGAGCGCCGCTTTGAGGAGGCGCGACGTCTTGGGTTCGTAAAACAGCGCTCGGAACGTGCGGTTCACCACTCCCGTGTGGCGCCGGTGGTCGTCTATGAATCGCCCGACGGCTGTCGTGCGGTCATCCGTCTCGTAGCCCATTCGGATGGCGCATCGGGCGAGCTCTTCGGCTTCGTCGGGCAACGCATGCGTTTGCAGGTCGTGAACCATTTGCAGTTTATGTTCAACGTCGCGGAGAAATAGATAGGCCCCGCTCAGTGCTTCGCGTTCTTTACGGGTCAACAGTTTCTTGTCCGCAAACCGCTCCAACGAACCAAGCGTACTGCGGTCTAGCACGGCAGGAACGCGTTTTCCTATCAGGGCCTGAATCGTCTGAACCAGGAACTCGACTTCACGAATTCCACCGATGCCGAGTTTCACGTTCCGTTCCTCATGTCCACGATCCGCCATTCTGGCATCGATCATTTCTTTGACCGTACGAACGTCCGCGATGATTCTAAGCGCCACGGCCCCATCCAGCCTCGAGGAGTCGCTTCCCAGGACGAACGGTTTTACCATCTTCAAGAACGCCTGCCCGACCTCCGTTGAGCCGGCCACCGGCCAAGCCTTTAGCAGCGCCAGCCGTTCCCAGATCTGGCCGCGCGCGGCATAGTACTTTTGATAATCCTCCAGCGAGCGGGCCAGTTGTCCGACGGAGCCCTCGGCGCGCAGGCGCAGATCGACACGGAAGACATAACCTTCGGTCGTCGCTTCGCTCAACGCCTTGGAAAGCTCGCGTGAGAGAATCTCGAAATATTCCTCATTCGAAATGCCGGCGGCAACCGCCTTGGTCGACCGGCCGCTCAATGCTTTTGTTTCACCTTCATGAGAGGCGTAGACGTAAATCAAGTCCACGTCGGAGCTATAGTTCAGTTCATGCCCGCCCAGCTTGCCCATCCCAATGACGGAGAACCCAGTGTCCACCCATCTGCCCTGTCGGTTTTTGTGCATCGGCCGGCCGTACTGCCGCCGCAGATCCGCATCCACGATGCGATAGGCGGCATCGATCAACAGTGCCGCCAGATCGGACAGTGATGACGTCGTCTCGGCGACGTCTGCCAGCCTGAGCAGGTCCCGAACGCCGATTCGAAGCATTTCACGCCGGCGGAACCGTCGAAGCACCACGAGTTTGAGTTCTTTCACCGTGAGATGGGCCAATTGCTTGCCGAGCGCCTGCTGAAGGCCGATCCTCGTCGAGGGCTTTGACAGCACATCCTCCTCCGCAAGCCAATAGACCAGCATTGGATCGCGAATAATCGTGAAGGCGAGCGAATCACTATTGCCGAAAATCGTGGACAGGAGCTCCAGCATTCGGGGTGAGCTGCGCAGATAGTCGAGAAATGTCGACCGTGTGACGGCTTCAAGCAATCGTTCCCAGTGGTTCAGCGCCTGGTCAGGGTCGGCAGTCCCGGCAATCGACTCCATGAGGGTCGGCAGAATCGCGGCCAGCTGGCGGCGTTCATGCGGTTCGCCGGCCATAGCCTGCAGATTGCGGTCGGCCTGCTCGATGTCTGTCACGCCGTAGGCCGACAGGATACCGCGCACATCTTGAGGATCGCGTTCGGACGCCAGGAGCAGCGGTGTAGGGTCAGGCTTGCGTGGTGGTGGCATGACCGGAGCCTTGGATCGCTGTTGCCCTGTCTTCGAGAGTGGTGTTTTCTTGTGTGCAGTGGAGCGTTTCATACCAAGAATTCATCGTCTTCCAACAGGAGGGTCAGAAAGGCCGACGGCAGGCCGCAGCGAGTGGTTCGAGGCATACGTTTCCAGAACGTCGAGGATGTGAACGATGCGAGAACGAAGCTGGCGGCCTTTTTCAACATCCTGTCGGCGCGGCATTATACTGTCAGTCCGAATTGCACACAACGAAGGCTCCTGCGCTATACTGACCACCCCATGGCCGTCCCCGACCGCGAAGCGCTCCAGCAATCGCTCACCTCGATTGTGACGGATGTCCCCGCAGACGTCGTTCGCGATTTCGTCACCCGGATGGACGATGAATATTTTCGTCGAATAAATCTTTCCACGATTGCCCACCATGTTCGCTTGGCGGCGATGTTGACGCCCGAACATCTCTGCGAGTGTTCGGTCGCTGTCGCTGGCAACGGATCCTTCGAGCTGACGGTCCTCGCCTATGACTATTTTTCCGAATTTGCGACGATCTGCGGCCTGCTGTCCGCTTTCGGATTGAACATCGAGGAAGGGCAGATTTACACATTCACCGAACCTGCACGTGCCGCTGAGCCGCCAAGATCACTCTATGGACAGGGACTGCGCCAGCGTTCGAAGGTGCGCCCCGGCTTGACCAGGAAAAAAATCGTCGATGTCTTTCGTGTCCGACCGCTAGGCGACGCATCGTTCACGCCAGAGGATCACGCGGCCCTCGCCGCCGAACTCAACACATTGATCGCGTTGCTGGACGAGGGCAAATTCGAAGAAGCCCGGCATGCCGTCAACCGTCATCTCGTGGAGCATCTCGGCAAGCGGCGCGCCTCCTTCAGCGGCCTCCTACATCCTGTCCAGATCACCTTCGACAACAGCCAGTCGCCGACCGACACGATCATGGAGATCCGATCCGACGATACACCGGCCTTCCTGTATGCCTTTGCGAATGCCCTCGCGATGCGCAATGTGTACATCACGAAGGCGCGCATCGATCTGGAAGGGGGCAAACTGCACGACCGGTTTACCGTCCGCAATCGCTACGGCCAAAAGCTGACGGATACAGCCGAGCAACAACAGTTGCGCCTCACCGCTGTCCTCATCAAACAGTTCACTCACGCCCTCACCTGGGCGCCGGACCCGGGCAAAGCCTTGGAAGCCTTCGACCAGTTTCTGGATCTCACCGTCCAGGAGACGCAAGGCAAGGCGCGGGAAAAAGCGTTGGCGTTCCTCAGCGACAAGAAAACATTTCCGCTCTTGGCCCGATTGTTGGGTGCCAGTGATTTTCTTTGGGAGGACTTTCTCCGCCGCCAACACGATCACCTCTTGCCCTTGCTTCACACCTACCGCGACGCGCCGCTCATTACATCTCGGACCGCGCTTCAACAGGCGATCGACCGCACGGTCAATAAGTACAAAGAGGACGCGGCGCGCAAGGAGGCGTTGAACCGCTTCAAGGATCAAGAACTGTTCCGCATCGACATGAAACACATTGTTGAACCTGACACGAGTCTTGTCGACTTTTCAGAGGCATTGACCCAGTTGGCGGAGGTGGTCCTTGAACGCAGCCTGAAAGATTGCCAGGCGACGCTCGGCAAGGTCTACGGGGTCCCGCGCCTGTCAGATGGCAAGCTCTGCCCGTTTGCCGTCATGGGCGCCGGAAAATTCGGCGGCCGTGAGTTGGGCTATGCCTCCGACATTGAAGTACTGTTCGTATACGGCGGCGCCGGCCGCACACAAGGGAAACATCGCATCGAGAACAGCGAATATTTCGAGCGCCTCGCGCAGGAGCTGCTCCAGTGGATCGAGGCGAAGCAAGAGGGCATCTTTCATCTCGATGTCCGCCTGCGGCCGCACGGCAGCAAGGGATTCCTCGCGAACCCTCTGGATGAAATCAGCAGCTATTACAGCGAGCAGGGATTCGCCGCGCCGTTTGAACGACAGGCCATGATCAAGCTTCGCCATGCCGCAGGCGATGCCGCCCTCGGCAAACAGGTCGAAGCCCATCGTGACCGCTACGTCTATAGCGGCGCCCCGTGGGATGTCGCAGCCGCCCTCGATTTACGCCGACAGCAGCTGAAACAATTCGTCGAACGCGGGACAGTCAATGCCAAGCTCAGTCCCGGCGGAGTGGTCGACATCGAATATGCGATTCAGTATTTGCAGCTCATGCACGGCCATCGCCACCCGGTGCTGCGGACGCCGAACGCCATGCAGGCGCTGGCAGGGCTCGTCGAGACCAAGATCGTAAGCCGGCACGACGGCGACAATCTGCGGAGAGCCTATCTTTTTATCCGGATGCTGATCGACGGACTGCGCATGGTGCGGGGCCATGCGAAGGATCTTGTGCTCCCACCGCCCGATTCGGATGAGTTCGTCTTTTTGGCCCGCCGCGTGGGATACACGACCGACGATTGGCAGGCGGGGGCGAGGCATTTGAAAACGGATATAGAAGAGCATATGGGAAGAGTGAAGGAGTTTTTTGAAAGACAATTTGGGAAGTTATGAGAATTCTGAGAGACGTGCCTTGCCTGCTCCACGCTACGGCTCGCTCGATTTCCCGACGTTGCTCTGTGAAGCGTGGCAGCAGTATAGTTCCCTACCAAACTGTCACTTTGCTAAGAGAGGATCAAGGAGGCATTATGAAAGGTTCAGATGCGCATCGTCATACGCACAGCCATAAACACTCCCATGGCGGTTCTACTCACAGCCATCGGCACACCCATTCGCATTCGCACACCGGCTCTGCTCACGACCATAAGCACTCAGGTGAGCACGGCGGACATTCACATCGCCACAAGTCGCAGTAATCAGTAGCGACTCGACGGCATGCCGAGGAGCAACCGGAATCATCAGTCTCCGATCACTGCACCGGTGACCGCATCTATGACGGCGAAGAAATTCGGTTACCCTTCACCGTATGAGGAATACATTGCGCTTCACGAAAGCGAAAGGTGACGTCAAGTGACTGTCATGCCCGCCAATCCTGCGATCATCCTTGTTATCGACGGACATGACGAAGACCGTCAGTATTGGGTGGCTCGGCTGAACCTTTGGGCCTCTGAGTACATCGTCCTCCAAGCCCACAATGGATCTACCGGTCTTGCTCTGTGCCAGTCGCGCCAGATCGACTGCGTCATCGTCGAAGTTGACCTGCCTGACATGTCAGGATTTGAAGTGCTCATAAAGTTGGTGCCACGGGCCTGCCATCCAGATGTCGCGGTGATCATGCTCAGCCGGACATACCTCGTCCCGATGGCAGAGCTGGCAAGAAAGAACGGCGCCCAAGAGTACCTGTTCAAGTCGGGTGTCTCTGGCGATCAGCTCGTGACCGCCATTCGCAAAGCGATTGCCGTGGTCGGTCCACGCAAAGAGCCTCGAGCGTCACCCCCTTAACACCTGTAAAGTGCTGAGGTCGTCTCTGTGCAACGATGGTCGAATCTTGCGTGATCGGCTTTTGGTGTACGTGATCTGCGCGCTAGACCTTGTCTCGTTTCAAAAGTTCCCGGATCAACCGATTCATGCCTTGATGCATCAGACTGATTTCGGTCTCCAGCAGGTCGAGCATGGCGGCCCTGGCTCGGAGTTCATCGATGGTGTAACGGCCGCCGTTTCCGAAAAAGAGGTCGATCCGGTGACGCTCGGTGTCAGAACCGGGTGGACCAAGGCGCCCCTCTTCCCGCCATCTGACGATCAAGGATTCTCGCAAGGTCGGCTCCGTAGGCTCCTCCGTCGAGCGAGTGTTCAGAAAGCTCCAGACCGTCGGGACAAACGCGCTGTTTTCTCCAGTCCAAATGTCTCGTAACAGATTGCGTTCGTGATGAAGCTCCTCCGTTCCCGTGGTGTCCATCAACGCTGCTGATCCAAAAATCAGCTCGCTTGCACCGCCGATCACCGTGGCCACATTCGCCGTGTTCAGGACGCCGATGCTCGAAGCCCCTACCCCGATGGCTCCGCTGATAATTGTCAGGACACCGCTGCCGACCAAACCAAGGACGGTATAGACGTTCTGACGCTTGTCTAAAGACTTTTGCAAATGCTCGGCCAACAAGCTCGCGCGCCCCTCCTCGCAGTCCGCCTCCACGGCCAGGCTTGACACATCGAGGATGCCCAACGTAATGCGGTCAGTGATATGTCGCCGCTCGCGGACATACTCGAGTGCAGGGCCTTCCCCGCCGGGACCGACCTGGGCCTCGAGAATCAACAGGCGATCCAAAAACGGCACCACTCCAAGCGCGGTCGCGGTTTTGAACGACGTGAGAGTAAACTGCCCCTTCAACGATGCCATCCGCTCCGATGACATCTGGGACGCATCGGCATCGAGCGGTTCCAATGGAACCGAAGAACTGCAGTGACGTTCGTAATTCATGCCGGGGGAAGAGACAGGCGCTCCACGGCCCTCCGAGAGAGTGGAACATCCCTGGATGAAAACGATGAAGAAGAGCACACCGGCAATGCGAGCTATCATGTCTTCCTCCATTCTCTGTGGCAGGGATGCTTCACATGTACGATGTCTCAACCAGGACTCCTGCGGCCTGCGCACGAGGCCGTGCCGTATTCTCCCTAAGTTATAAGATGGAAGCGACCGGGCACTCGGCGAGTATCAGGTATAATGCAAGTTGCCGCAAGCCGACGATTGGTGAGCCATAACGCCTCCCGTTCCAGAAAGGAGCTGACTTTGATCCGATTTGCTGTTCCAGTCCTGTGCACGATGTTGCTGTCAGGTTGCATCAATATCACCAACGAACTTCAACCCAATAATGCCGACGTTCAGGCCGCCCTTATGGGGGAAGACTGCACGCCCATTGTGCTTGGTTTCGGTCTGGGGACGAACACCGTCGATAAAGCTCAAAAAGACGGAAGACCTTATGAAGATGCAGGAGAGTTTCGCGGCCGGATCAAACTGAACCGCACGACAACGATCACCCGCATCCGAACGATTCAGTTGACGGAATTTTATGTGTTATTGGTGGGTTCGCGGTGCATTCAGGTCATCGGCGAGCCGTGAAGACACCGCTACGTTCTGCAAGCGCCACGGCACCTTCCACCAAATGAAATTCGTACAAGGCTCCCAGGTCAGTTAACCGAATCCGAGCGCCTAACGGCGAAAATGGAGGCGTTCTACTTTTTTCGGTCTTGAAGGGTTCAGGTTTCGGTGCAAAGGCCAGTGCGGCAACATACCAGACCGCTTGCAAGCGTCCTCCAGAGAGATTCCCAGGCGACCGGAGTACGAGGAGAGAGCTACATTGGCGATAATCAGTTTAGCCATCGACAAGTGCTATGCTAAAAATCATCACGTTGCTGGCATGTGTGATTGGCTTTGTCTTCCTGGGACCAAAGGCCTTAGCCGAGTTTCGCCAGGCTCGCCCGCCAAAGCGGCGTTCTTCGACCGGCAACGGCGAAGGCAAGGACGCGGCTGACAAGCCACAATCAGACGTGGCCGCCTGACGGCATAAAACTTTTTCTCGCTCTCGTACCGCCCGGAGCCCAAGGGAACGGAGTTGTGGGCAAGCCATAAGCACCGGAAGCCTCAAGATGAACCCTGCGATCACGAGGCCTGTCGCCGGAGTCTCACCGCCGCTCGGCCCTAAGGAACTTCCCTGAGGCTAGGGAACGCCCTAGTATCGCCCTGCCAGCAAAAGATGGGAATAATCGCGCACTAGGTAAAATCCTACGTATCTGCTGGAATCGTGGGGCGACCATCGATGGGCGTCACCGAATCTCCGATTTCAAGGCTTTACCGCACGTCCTCCGCGAACAAACCTGCGCTTCGAATCGGTGTGATGCTGAATACGGCGGAATTGGCTGCATGGTCCGTCCGAATCATCGAAGACATTCTGGCATCTAACTTCGCGGAACTGCGCCTTGTCATTTACAACGCCGCTGTGCGTATGGCCGGCGTGCAGCCACCGCTCGGAATGTTGAACGAGAAACAGCCGCGCCGCGAACTCTTGTTCCGAAGCTATGCGGCCTGGGACGCGGCCCATGTACAGGGGACGCAAGACAACCCGCTGGCGGTCTACGATTACTCTCGAGCGCTCGACAACATACCGGCACTCGAAGTCACGCCTACCACGCTTGGAATCACGGATTGGTTTCCACCAGATGCGATAGCCGCAATCCGTGCTTATGATTTGGATGTCCTGATACGATTCGGCTTCAACCGGCTTCGAGGAGATATTTTCCAGGCGTCGCGATACGGCATTTGGGCCTTCCACCACGGGGACAACGATTATTATCGCGGCAGCCCACCGCATTTCTGGGAACTGGTCGAACGGCATCCGACAACGGGTGTGACCTTGCAGGTGCTCAATGAAGAATCGGACGGGGGCCTCGCATTGGCCAAAGGGGCGTTCGTCACTCGACAGGGTATGCGCTTGAGCCAGAACCGGTACGCTCCGTATTGGGGGACAACGCATTTTGTGATCCAAAAATTGAACGAACTGCATGCCTATGGGTGGGACTTCGTGCAGGCCAAAGCTTCTCGGCAGACTCCGTACCAGGGCAAGCGGCCTCTGTACCATACGCCCTCGAATTGGGAAATGTTGAAATGGTTGTCGCGGGAAAGCCTTGCGGCTGCCGGCCGGATGGCCATCCGCCGCCTGCGGCCGAAGACACAACTGTCGTGGCGAATTGGCACCCGGTTTTCTCACATCCCTCTTTTCGAGGAAGGTGCAGGCGCCTTAGCGTCCTTCAGGTGGCTGGACGCGCCGCGAGGCCGCTGGTTTGCCGATTCGATGGCATTCCAGCATAACGGGCGCCAATGGCTGTTCATGGAAGATTTTGACGAGGACGTGAAGAAGGCCGTGATCTCGGTCGCTGAAATCGGAAGCGATGGGCAGATGGATGCCGTTCGCCCCTGTTTGATTCAGCCCTATCATCTTTCGTATCCGATCGTGTTTGCCCATGATGGCGACATCTTCATGATTCCCGAGACGTCGGAGAATGAGCGTGTGGAGTTGTATCGCGCCCGAAAGTTTCCATTCGAATGGAAGCTTGAAAAAGTACTGGCGCCCCTGCGAGCCGTCGATACCACGCCGTTGTACTATGGCGGTCGGTGGTGGTTTTTCACGACGATCACGGAACCACGGGGTTGGGCCGCCTTAGGCTATCTTTTTACCGCCGACCACTTGACCGGAGAATGGAGACTCCATCCGAGCAGTCCTATTTCCTCGAGCAGCCTCGATGCGAGAAACGCCGGTCCCATTCTTCAATGGGGAGGCCGCCTCCTCCGTTCCACGCAAAGCGCCTATCCTGCTTATGGCTACTCGTTTTCATTCCACGAGATCACGCAACTTGATCCGGGCGGATTCGCACAGCAGACGCTGGCAACGATTGATCCGGCCGGTGCTCCGCCTCTTCTCGGCACGCACACCTACAGCCGGGCGGGTGACTTAGAAGTGATTGACGGTTACATGCCCGCGAGAGAACGCCTATCGGATGGGCATGCTCGCAAGAGCAACTCCCGACCGCCCGCCAATGCCGCAAATAATCTCGACTGCGAACGGTCGTTCTCCATCGGATACAGACCGATTCGCTGATCCCAACCTGGCAAGACGATGCATGCGGTCCTTCCGAGAACGAGGTCTCCTACGCGAAGCTTCTCCGACGGCATGGAAGGAGTTACATCGTGGCGAGCACAAGGCGAAGGAGCCCGGAGAGGTTTTCGGTTTGAGCAGAGGGCATGAGTCTGTTGACCTGTAAATTATAGCCGCCCTCGAGCGTGACCTGGGGCTTCCACTCTCGCACCGGTCCAAGCTCCCACGTGAGCACGCCCTTCCCGCCGATCATGTCAAAATCAATGAGTCGATCGCTCGAACGCATGCTGAAGTAGTTGCCCATGGCCGTCATGCTGACGTGTTGGCTCTGTTGGTACTTCATGGAAATGCCGGCGGAAGGAGAATTAATCCGTGTACCCGACCACGGCTGCTGTTCGACTCGATAACCGACCGTCGGCGTAATGGTCAGGATCGTGGCGGGACGGAACGAGGCAGTCAGTGTTTCGGTTTGAACATGGCTCTCCGTCCCATGCTGCGTCAGATCGGTTTCGGTCCCCAGCCCGGAGGCCAGGGTGGCATCCCACATGGCACCGCCATAGCCGACGGCCGCCTCAAGCCGGTCACGGTTGGCCCTCTGCGGAAAAAGGTTCACGACATCCATGGTATTGCTTGCCGAATTATGAACATAGCTGACGCCAAGACGCGGCCATACGGGCGTTTTCCATGCGAGATCAATCCGATTGTACCCCTGTTCCGCACGATTTCCGCCGGCATCGGCTTCGAGACGAGACCGTTGCCCGACGATGGAGCGAATCGACATTGCACCGTTGTTCCACTCACCCCAAGCCTCTCTTTGCTGCTGGCCAGGCGATTGAGCAAACGTGTCATCCGCCGTGCGGTAGGTCATGCCGTACCGGACGAGCCTGGACGAACCGGCGACGCTCAATCGCATCATGCGCCCGGATGGATCGTCTTCTCCTCGCCTTGATTGATTCGCCGCGACCTCGGTTTCAGTCGACAACGTGCCGTTGAGCATTGTGGCGGAGGCGACCACTCCCTCCGTGCGCGGGCTGTCCAGATCGGGCGTCGGATTCCCCGCATGTGAGGCAATCGGAGCACCGTCGACCGTCGGCACGAGGCTCGTACGGTAGGACGCGTGTGCCGGCTTTGGGGACACTTGCCAGATATCCGCACTTTTGACGACAGGGTTTGCGGCGAACAGGATCAGACCCGGCAAGACACATCGTAAAGAGACATGCATGCGGCGATGGTAATCGGCGACTCAACGTTCTTCAATACTCTTGAGTAAGTATGATGTAAATTTTTTTTAATCTTCTCTGTGGACAACGCGCAAAAATAATTTTCACAACCGGTCGCCTTCTTGATTCACGCAGAAGGACCACGAGGGAATGTTGAGTTGACTCGAGCGCACCTTCTCAGATACATGCTTAGCCTCGATGGGTGGGCACGACACGAGCCAAGCAATCTTCCTTCCTTCCGGTTTCTTGCGCCATCCAGTCCGATCTGCTGCGGGGGCTCACTGCTAGATGGTTGAGATCTACACTGATGGCGCTTGCAGCGGAAATCCCGGACCCGGCGGCTGGGGTGCGCTGCTCCGTATTCAGACACTTGAAACCGAGTTATGCGGCGGCGAACCGGCTACGACCAACAATCGCATGGAGCTGCTGGCGGTGATCGAGGCCTTACAATTCCTCACCTCAGCGGTCGAAGCGCATATCTACACCGATTCGCAGTACGTGCAGAAGGGCATCAGCGTCTGGATTCACACCTGGAAACGACGCGGCTGGAAAACAGCCAGCAACGAACCCGTAAAAAATGAGGATTTGTGGCGTCGTCTCGATGCCTTGACCACGGCCCACAAACTGGAATGGCATTGGATCAGAGGTCACGCCGGACACCCCGAGAATGAGCGAGCCGACCGATTGGCTCGTGCCGGTCTCGAACAGGCACGCATGAGCGGCGAGTCGCAGAAGGCGCCGGACTAGTATGCCTGCCATGTTCCATCTGAGAGCGGTGCGCGTCGCATGGTGTGCCTTGTCGCTTGCGCTCGCGAGCTGCGGATCGTCCGATCGCATGATTGCCGCCACTGAACAAGCCATCGCCGGCCGCACGGGAAGAGACGTCCTTGCCGTCATCGAGGGGAAAAGCGCTTCGAAAATCGCCAAGGAGCGGCTGGATGCCTATGCGCACGATCCCGAGCGGCTGCTGCGAGATCTGCGCACGGCTCAGCGCGAATTTCAGGCGCTGTATGATGCGCTCAGCGGGAATGTGCGCGATCAGTGGGGCCCGAAAGAAGTGAAGCTGCCGGAAAAGAAAAAGTACGTCAAATACACGCAGAATTATCGCAGCCGTGCCATCGTCGATTTCGACCGTGGGCAGATCACCGTGGAGACGTTGGATGAGACCAATCCCAAGGAGAGTCTCAAGCATGCTGTGGCGACGACGTTGCTGACACCCCACGATCCCCGCGTCGTCGACGTGTTTTCGGACAAGGACATCCCGTTGAGCGGCAACGAAGAGCCGTATCTGCTGGGCCTCGTGTTGGATCAACAAGGGAAACCGGTCCGCACACAGGCGGAAGCCGAGGTCTTCGCCACCTACCTGTTGGACAAGAAACTCGGCACCAGAGTCATCGAACAGGACGGACATACGAAACAGGCAACGTTCGTCACGCTCAACATGGTGGTGAATCTTCCGCAAAAGCAGGCGGAGAAATACCGGGCCGTCGTGCTTCGGTACGCCGAACAATATAAAATGAGTCCGAGCCTCGTCTTCGCGATTATTCGGACGGAAAGCAACTTCAATCCCTACGCCGTCAGTTCGGTTCCGGCCTACGGCCTCATGCAGCTCGTCCCGACGAGCGGGGGGCGCGAAGCGTATCGTCGTGCCAAGGGAGAGGACGTCGCTCCCACGAGAGACTACCTCTTCGACCCTCAGAACAATGTCGAGCTCGGCACCGCCTACCTGAACGTGCTCATGTTTAAGCAATTAGAGGAGGTGAACGACCAGATCTCGCGTGAATACTGCGTGATCGCCGCCTATAACACAGGGCCAGGCAACGTGTTGAAAACGTTTTCCAAGAATCATGCGACCGCGGTCCGGCAGATCAATGGCCTTCAACCCTCCGCCCTCTATGAGAAGCTGCGAGCGAATCTTCCCTATCAGGAAACCCGCAATTATCTCGAAAAGGTGACGACCTATAGAAAAAGCTATGTGAGCACGGGAGCGAATTAGGACGCGCGGACAGCGCGTGAGACGCCATAAAAAAGGGAGCGGACCTCGTCAGAGGGGTATCCGCTCCCTTCTGCACACCGCACAGATAAACCGTCACTTAGTCGGCTTTGAGATTCTCCGCCTTCGATTCCATCTGCCTTTGGGGCGTCGTGTCGTCGTAAGCGAGCAGTGCCTCCCCCGCGACATTGGTAAACTTGGGCGTGAACAAGAAGCTCACGGGAGGCAGGATCCACCATAAGGTGGTCTCGTCGGATTGCACGATCCTGACGCGTTGCGCCCCTTCCTTCCTTGCCTCTTCCGTGAAATCGCTGACTGCACCTTTCAGCGAGGCGTCTCCGATAAACGGCTCGATCACGGCAAAGTGGATCGCCGCCTTCGTCATGTTGATGTGGACCGCATCGGAACCATCGATGTCTTTTAACCCGTTAAAATCCGGCGCCCGGCTCGTGAACGCACAACCCGACAACGCGACCAATAGCAATGTTCCAGCGAGTGTCAGTGGATACAGCATGCGTGTTCCTCCTCCCATGTTCTTTCCTCTTCATGCTCGTGCAATTCTCCGTGTGGACGCTCACCTTTGCCGTGATAGTTTCGCAAGCTATGTGCCGACGAACGTGATCGATGCCGGGCGCCCCTTGGATGAAATATTCAACAATTTACAATCTCAAACCCATCAGAGAGGGATTCATTAAAAGCCAGTCCGCGTGAAAAGAGCTGAACAAGATGTCTTCGCCAGGACATGCGGTCCTCACCTAATCACACTGTGAAAATCCCTGGCATGACTTCCTCAAACACAGGATGCTACAGCGCCGAGAGAGACGCCATCACGGGCTACAGGGCCGTCCAGGAAGCGGGAGATCGGAATCATGAATTCTACATGGGCCAACCCCGTCCACCTAACAGATGGACCTCACTGAACTGTCCCTATTCCTCACCTCCACTAACGGCTGCTATCCTGACATCAAGTCTTGGCTAAGGAAGTCTTGGGTAGGAGACTCCGAGAAGGGAGGCGAGCCACATGGCTCATCCCGTCACAAATATCTCTGATGAGCGTATCGAGAGCCTTGACGCTAGCCAGGCGGCGAACGACATCTTCCAGCGAAAGTGTCAATCCCGAGACGAGCTCGTCTCGATATGGTGGGTCAGTCTCGGGATGGCCACCTTCTTCCTGATTCTCGTCTTTCTCTTAATCCACGATTCATTTTATTGGCCGAAAAATAGAAATCCTACTGAAAGCACTTGGTACTGCCAGGCGTTGCCGCTCTTCTCAGTTCTCAGTCAGGACCGCCGGTATTCCCTTTTACCAGCGACCTGCCGCCATCTCACGCTCCTGCCGTTCATGGAGCCATGAAGGCATCACACATCCCATTCCGAGAGCTTCGACAACTCAAACACAATTTATACTGTCTCGCACTTTTTAAAGCGGCAACTTTCCTGAATAGCCACCTAGTTAACATTCCCTCGTTGCTTACCGGAGCACCCAGGCTTGAAGGAGAGGATTAATTCATCTCGGTCCAACCAGCCACTCAGGCAAGCGTACGATGTCCGGAAAAGTCCTACATAGGAAAGGGCCGATTTAGGAATCGCCTCCCGTTCGAGGTCGATCTTCGCAACTTAGGTCGCAAAGCACCAAATATCTAGGTCCTCCTTCTCATATCGAGTACACTGAAGCGCTATGGAAAGGGCCGGTGAAGTAGTCGGCGGATACCTGCATCGGTATCGCCTCGGATCCCACGACGAAGCATTTTTCAGTCTCATCGTGCTCGATCACATTATCCTTTCGCCTGAATTGATGTTAGAGCCTAGCAGGTACCCCGCACCTCAAGTCTTGCTCAATGCCTACCAAGAAAAACTCAGATATCGCCATTGAGCGCCGCCACGCGGTTCGTGTGCTCGCGCCCTTCCCCATCACGTATGTCGATGAAGAGGCTGACCGAACCTCCCTTCTCACAGGACTCTCACGTGACCTGTCCGAGACCGGATGCCAGATCATCTGCCCGCTGCCCCCGGCAGGACGTAGGATCACTCTCATCCTCGATCTTAAGGATGGCAGGCCGCCCCTGAATCTGGCGGACACCAACGTGCGTTGGTCCGCAGCACATCAATTCGGCGTCATGTTTCCAGAGATGACCGCTGCTGAACGGAAACGTCTGCGGAAGATTATCCAGAACCGGAAGACGCTTTTCTGAGCTTTTCCAAGTAACGCCTGACTCCGGTTATGCCGGTATAGGCGTAGGCTCTTGCACGGGGAGCTTGAGGCTCACAGAGTTACGGCAAGCCTGGGCTCCGCCGCCCTTCGCTCATAGGATCTCGGCTGTACGCTGGATTGCCCCGCGGTTCAGCTGTCGCTGGTGATCCGTCTGCAGCCGTTACCTTCGGCTCTCTACTCTCGCGGCTCCGGCCGTAGTCGTCTTGCGCCACGCAACCATTGAGCAGCGCAATTGTGAAAGAGAGAAGGGCAATCAATGAAAGCCTCATGGGCATCTCCTGTTCGTATCACATACGTTTAGAGATAAGGTACGAACGTCTGTGCCACTACTGGGGAGGCCACTGGTCAAGGGTAGTACAGGCGCGTGCAAAAGTATTCAGGAAGAACAGCAAGCCCATCTTTGCCGGCGCGAATCCGCACCAGCCATGCCGCCTGTCCCCGTTGACTCCGCCTACCGTGAAGGATAGCCTTTTCAGGTCATGTCAATCGAACGGGACGAACAGGAAATACGAGACCTGGTGTCGACATGGATCGCCGCCACCAAGGTCGGTGATGTCGACCGGGTGTTGTCCCTGATGTCAGACGATGCGGTCTTTCTCACGCCAGGCCAGCCGGTCATGCGCAAGGCGCAATTCGCCTCGGCGGCACGGGCGCAAGCCGCCAATGGTGCACCGCGATTCGAGGGGACCAGTGAGATTCAGGAGATCACGGTCCTTGGCGACTGGGCATTCATGTGGACGAAACTCACGGTCGTCGCCATGCCGGCCGGCGGCCGATCAATCACGCGCGCGGGTCATACCCTTTCAGTTCTCAGAAAACAGAACGGCAAATGGGTATTGGCCCGCGATGCGAACATGCTGGCTCCTGTCTCTTCTTGATTGCCGTGGCCTGATGCCGCACAGAGTGGCGGCGGCGCAGCTACTCCCGGTGGCTCATGTTGGAGCCAACCCGCAGATACAGTCCGCCGGACCATATGCACTGCCGGTACTGTCCTTCCGAAGCCTGCTACCGCGCGATGCGGCATGGATGGCAGGATTTTGTGTTCCGCCTCCTGGGTATGTATCCCTGGCGCTGCAGTAAGTGCGGCGCACGATTTTATCGCCACCAACGGTCCGGCGACTGATGATCCTAAACGAGAGAGGGTAAGGCAGGGAACAAGCGGCCGGCGCCGAGTGGCCGGCCGAAGAGGAGTTTCATCACTCGGTGAAGGCCCGTAGGAGGTCGGCCATCGACAACACGCCGATGATCGTGCCGTCGGCGGTCACCGGCAAGTGCCGGATGCCCTGCTTTTTCATGAGACCCATCGCTTCGGACAGCAACTCGTCTTCTTCGATCGTGACGAGCGACTTGCTCATGCAGGCGGTGACGGTCGTCGTGTTGGGATCCAGCCCCTTGGCCACGGCCTTTCGGCTGAGGTCGGAATCCGTGACAATGCCGATGTAGCGCGATCCGTCATCCACGATTAACGAGCCGACCTTATATTTCTGAAACAGGAGTCCCGCTTCCTTGATCGTCGCCGCCCGATGGATACTGCGCACGTCGTGGGACATATATTGTTCGACGCGAGCCTGCAGCACGCCGTTGCTGCCGGCTTGCCTCGCAGCCTGCACTCGGCGGCGCATCGTCAGGTCTGCCAGACAGCTTTCGAGCACCTGCCTCCGCTGATGCAGACTCTCGCGCTCCACGTTGTGAACGCCGTTTTCCTGCGCTTCTTCCGGGAGCAGGGCCGATTCGCCGGTCTTGGCATATAGATAGGCTTCAGATTCGTCGGATGCCGCGCCGAACACCTGGCTGATGAGCTCCTCCGCCGCATCATCGAATGATTCAAGCGAATTTCCGCCTCGCTTGCGCGACAGGAATGGCCGAAATTTGATCAGTTGCTGTTTGAACCGCTCGATGTAGCGATCGAGAATGTCGCTGCGCGTGAGCCCGGTGCGAACTCGTTTCGGCATTGCTCCCTCCTAGAAGTGCGGAAGGAGAATAGCGCAAGCGCGTGCGTGGCTCAAGGGTCTCCTCAAGCTCAACTGCCCCCTCGCTTGCCCTGCATTTCCTTATCGTAAAACTCGAGCATTTGGGCGATCTCTTCCTTCGTCATCCCTTTTTCGATCCATTGGTGGCTCTCATGACGGAGCATCTCCTCCGCCACCTGTGGTGAGAGTTCCCGCACCAGCGGGAGGAACTTGGTGTAGAAGCTTTTGGCCACTTCATAGAACCCCTGCCAGTGGACGTAATCCGGCGCGATCTTCGAGAGCCCATGCCGGGCGCGCCGCCCCTCGTGGTGCCACAGTTCGTAGAAGACCCACTCGATCTTCTCGTCGTAGGGTGTCGGCGTGATCTTTTTCAGCGCCAACAGCTGATCCATGGCGACCTTGGCCGGCTTGCCGAATTTGTCGTTGTACAGGTTGATGCCCTGGTCCATCGAGGTAAAAAACCGGTCCACGATCTGCTCACTATGGCAGGAGGAGCAGACCTGCCGCATCGCTTTGCGCCGTTCTTCGTAGTGCTCCAACCGCGTGGAGATGACGGGCCGTAACGTCCAACTGATCCGATCGCCCACGTCATGAGTCACTTCCTGCGTCCCGGTCGCGCTCATGTGGCACGTGGCACAGGTCGGATACAGATAGTCCTTACCCGGGTGCCACTTTTCCGTCGGATCCGCCAGCTTCATTTTCTCCTTGTTGGCCTCATACATCACCCCGTGCTTGCTTTCGTAGTAGGCTTCGATCTGCGGATGATCTGGCCCCATGTGACAGCGTCCGCAGCTTTCCGGCTGGCGGGCTTGGGCGACTGAAAAACTGTGCCGTGCGTGGCAGGCCGAGCAGGTGCCTTTGGAGCCGTCGGGATTGACTCGTCCGATGCCGGAGTTGGGCCAGGTGGCAGGATGGAGTTTGCCCTTCTCCATGACCTTGACCACGCTGCCGTGGCAGCCGGCGCAACCGGTGGTCACGATTTCTGGCCCTTCGACGACGTTCCCCAGAAAGTTGTCCAAAGATCCCGTGAACTGCGCCGCCTTGGCGTGATGGGATTTTGCAAATTCCTTGGCTTCGCGGTCATGACATCGCATGCAATCCTTGGGCGTGACGAGGGTCGAGATGAGAAAGCCTTCATGGTCGTAGGCATCGGCTTCTCCTTTTTCGGCTCGATGACACTCGACACAGCCGATGCCTTTGGGCGCGTGGCGGCTGACTTTCCAATCGTTGATGCCCCCGACGGCGACGTCCTTGGCCATATGGCAATCGATGCACTTCTTGTTTTCTCCGGACACGAAAGGCCGGAGGCCGCCGCCCCGCCGCTCCTCCACCTGCACGTAGCCGACCCCCGTAAGGGCGAGAAAGAGGATGAGGCAGAGCCCGCCGATCATATAGCGGGCGAAGTTCTGCTTGCCGTTGCTCGAACGGGCATGCTCATCGCCATGGTCTGCCTGCACATTGGGGTCGTCCATTGTTCCTCCCTACAAAAATACAGCTCACATTTGCGTATCGAGATACATCAAGGCCGCCATGCCGCAGACAACGGCAGTGGCCACAACGGCATTGACCAGCTCCATCGGCCATCCTCGTTCGCTCAGCATGCGGTCCACGTACGGATACACGACAAAAAGCCCCGCGAATCCGAGCAAACTCCACAGGGCAACCGGTCCGGGCAGTAAGGTGATCCACATGAATGGTGCGGAGAAGTACCAGGGCGGCGACACATCCGCGGCCACTTCCTGTACATTGGCGGGCGATCCGAGCAGCGGTGGAAAGATCATGACCAGATTCACGATCAAGAGGAGCACACCGGCCGCAATGGCGCCCATCTTCAGCGTGTGCTCCGGGTAAAACGGATGGGACCCGCGGCTGCCCTTCACCTCCGCAAATCCGAGAAGGCGCACGATCACTACATGACCCATCACCAATCCGCCCAAGAGCACGGGCAGCAGCTTCGTGTGGAGATCGTAGAGTCTCAACAACGTGACGCCTGAGACCTCGTCACCACCGCGCAGCAAATGAAGCAGCGGGGTACCGATCACGGGAAGGGTCCCAACCATGCTGGTGACAACGGTCATTCCCCAATAGGAGACGTTGTCGAAGACGAGCGAATAGCCGGTGAAGCCCATGGCAAGCGTGACGAACAGCACGATCGAGCCGCTGATCCATTTCAGTTCTCCGGACGCCCGGTAGGCGCGCGTAATGAACACGCGGATCACATGAAAGAACAAAAATAGGATCATGAGATCCACGGAAGTTTTGTGCAGGCCCCTGACGAACCATCCCAGGTAGATCTCATGGGTGATGCGATCGACGCTCTCGTACGCTTGTTCGGGCGACGGCACGTAATAAAATGTCAGCAGCAGGCCGGTTCCGACCAACAGGCCGAACAGTGTCAACGGCAAAGCGCCCAACGTATAGGGCCACCAATCCAGATGTTGAGGGAGATCCTTTTGGATGTAGTCAATCCAGGATTTCTCCGCCGTGGTCGCCGGGTGTTGCGTGGCTCGTGTCTCCATGATTCGTGTCTCCGGTCTCAGTCTCGCATGAACTAACGCGGCGGCCCGCTGGACGCGGATCGCTAGGTGCTCTGAATATTCACGTACAATTGCTCGCCGCGCTTGACGATCTGCAGCCGATCCAGCGGTCTCGGGGGCGGTCCGGCAATATTGAGGCCGGTCTTATCGAACGTGCCTTGATGGCAGGGACAGATGAACTGCGAACGCTCCCTGTTCCACGACACCAGACAGCCGAGATCGGTACAGCGGCGGGAAAAAGCCGCGACACCCTCTTCAGTCTTGAGGACAAGAATCTTGCGGCCGCCAAGGTCCATCGACACCGCCTCTCCGAGGGGAATACGCGACTCGGGGCCGATCAACACGGTCTCCGCTTCTTTACGAGACTCGGTCGGCAACAAGAACTGGAGAAACCGGAAACCCAGGGTGCCCATGCCGAACAACAGGCCAAATCCCATGACGGCCTGGCTGAGAAAGCGTCGACGCCCGATATCGTCGTGTACGATCGCCATACGTTATCCTGTGTAGCCTTTCTCTCCGTGTTGATGAAGATCTAATCCCATCCGCTCGGCCTCCTCGTCGACGCGGGGAATCATGAGCCTCGACAGCGCCGTGACAATCAACCAGGTCATTCCGCCGGCCACCACCCAGGCGGCCATGGCCGCGAGCAGCTGTGCAAAAAACTGGTAGGGATAGCCGTAGAAGAGCCCGTCGCTTCCCGAGTCATTCACCTCGGTCGAGGCAAATAACCCGGTGGCAATGACCCCCCATGTGCCGCCGACTCCATGCATGCCGAAGACGTCAAGCGAGTCGTCGTACCCGAGAATCAGCTTCACGTAATTGACCACCATGTAGCAGAGCCCTCCGGCTCCAACACCGATCACGAGGGACGACAAAGGGGTCACATAGCCGGCCGCCGGTGCGATGGCGACCAGGCCCGCAACCGCGCCGCTCATGGCGCCTAGCGCCGTCGGCTTGTCCCGCTGCAGCCATTCGACGGCCATCCAGGCCAGCGCCGCGGAGACCGCCGACAACTGAATGCTCACAAACGCGCTCGTGACCGTGGCCATCGACGCGGAGGCGGCGGCACCCGTAAATCCGAACCAGCCGATCCACATGAATGCCGCACCGCAAAAGGACAAGGGCAGATGATTCGGCATCATGTCGATACGTCCATAGCCATGACGGGGGCCAACCATAATTGCCATCACAAGCGCACTGACGCCGGCACTGATGTGAATCACCGCACCGCCGGCAAAATCGAGGCTGCCCAGATTGGCGAGCCACCCGTTTCCCCACAATGCGTGCGCCAATGGAACGTAGATGCCGGCAATCCAACAAAGCGCGAACACTAGAAAGAATGAAAACCGAATCCGTTCGACGATGCCTCCGGCAACGAGCGCCAGCGCGATGGACGCCATCATCCCGCGATACAAGGAACGTAAGGGGTCATGCGCCCCTATCATGTCTCCGCTCCATGCCGCCCACCCGTTGCAGACAAGGCTCCAGGCCAAGGACACAACCGCCAGCCCGACGAAGGGCAGCGCAATCGTGTTCATGACGTTTTTCTTTCTCACCATGCCCCCGTAAAAGAACGCGACACCCGGAACCGCCAAGGCCAACAGCGTCGTCGACACCAAGAGCCAGAGCGTCTGATCGGCCTGCGTGGTCACGAGCGTCCTTGCGTCAAGGAGACGAGATACTCGTTTCGTCCGACCAACTCGATTGAGATCTCTCTCCTGCGGCTCAAATGATCGACGGAGAGCAGCACCTGTGCCCACGTAAACTCCGGCAGCTCGCACAAGCTGTCGAGCTTCTGCGGCCCTTCCGCGCTGAGGATTTCCAACAGCCGCCGTTCACAGGCCGTTCCTTCACACGACTGTTCATCTGACACCATCATGTCGGTCCTCCTTTTCTCCTTGTTCGGCCTCATGAGTAAGCGCGTTCATTATGCTGACTGAGATCCAATCCCATCCGCTCCTCTTCTGGGAGCACCCGCAATCCCACCACCCGGTCCACCGCCTTCAGAATGACCCAAGTCCCCACGGCGGAGAACACTCCGACGACTGCTGCCGTCAAGGCTTGGACGGCAAAGAAGGCCGCATTCCCGTGCAAAAGACCGTCGGCACCCGCCGTGTTCACCGCTTTCGAGGCCAGCAGCCCCGTCAGCAGAATGCCGCCCACGCCGGCCACGCCATGGATGCCGACGACGTCCAATGAATCGTCATATCCGAATCCTCCCTTTTTCATGATGGCGATATACGACAATGCACCGGCCATCACGCCCATGAACAAGGCCGAAAAAGGGTTCACATATCCTGCGCCGGGAGTGACCATCGCCAGGCCGGCGATCGCACCGCTGGCAATGCCGAGCACGGTCGGCGTGCCCCGATGCCACCACTCGACGGCCATCCAACTTAAGGCGGCCGCGACCGCCGCCGTGTGAGTCGAGACAAATGCCACCACCGCCGTTTCATTGGCGCCCAGGGCGCTCCCCGCGTTGAAGCCGAACCAGCCCACCCACAGAAGACCCGTCCCCAACAAGACCATCGGCAGGTTGTGCGGCGCCATATAATCCGTTCCGTAGCCTTGCCTCGCTCCGAGCATCAGCGCACAGACCAAGGCGCTGATGCCTGAGCTAATGTGCACGACCGCGCCACCGGCAAAATCGAGAGCTCCCAGAGCGGCCAGCCATCCTCCCCCCCACACCCAATGTGCGACCGGACAGTAAATGAGCAGCGACCACAGCAACGAGAACACGATCAACGCGCTGAACCGCATCCGCTCTGCAAAGGCGCCGGTGATCAAGGCCGGCGTAATCGCCGCGAACATCAATTGAAACACCATGAACGCCTGATGCGGGATCGTTGGACCATAGACCACGTGAGGGGACAGGCCGACGCCGTCCAAGCCGGCCCAGGCAAGGCTGCCGATCAGACCCTTCACGTCCGGTCCGAACGCCAGGCTGTAGCCGACCAACACCCAGAAGAGGCTGATGAGACAAAGAATGACAAAGCTGTGCATGATCGTGCCGAGCACGTTTTTGCTACGCACGAGCCCGCCATAGAATAGCGCGAGCCCCGGGACCGTCATCGCCAGCACCAGCGCGGTGGACACCAAGACCCATGCCGTATCGGCGCCGCTGATGCCCGCGGCAGCCGCCGTCTCCGCGAACGCCGTCCCGGGGGTCATCGCTCCCGCGCAAAGGACCACCGCGGTCATCCCTCCGCCCTTTCCCAACAGTCGCTCCATAGCCCGCCCCCTCCTGTCCTGCGATCGCTGCAAACACAAAAGGCGTCCGCCATTCGCGTTGAATGACGGACGCCTTTGTCCGTTGGATCTCTGTTGATTGATGATGGACCGGCATAAGACGACATTGTCTTCGCCGTTCCAAAATTCGATGATGCGTGGCCGCTGTCTTCAGCCCCTCGAGCCTCGTCTCAGAAGGTCTTATACTCCAGCCATTTGCCGTTGAGCGTAATCTTGCAGCGCGCTTCGCCTTGGCTTCCGGTCACCTTCTCCATGTCCAGCGTGAAATCAATGGCGCTCATGATGCCGTCGCCGAACATTTCGTTCGCCTGCTCCCGGAGTGAGTCCCCGTACACCCCGATGATTTCCAACAACCGGTATTTGAACGGATCCACCGTGTTGGGAAAATCGGTCCGAACCGGGAACTTACTGAGCGCGGCCGTCGTCTCACCGTCGAGTTCCAGCAACGCGCCGACCTTCTTGGCCTCGTCGGCCGTGAACCGATGGTTCCCGTTGAGCGCAGCTGCCACGAAGGTGGGGTTCTTGCCGACCGCCTTCGCCACCTCGGCGATGGTGACATTCTTTTTTTGACGTTTCTCCTTCACGATGGCCCGCACTTTTTCTTTGTCCATAGGTCCCCCCTCCCCATCATTGTGGAAACGATGATTGACTAGCCTGACCTGCGGCAATCAGTGCATCTCGACCGATTCTTGCTAAAAGTTCACGACGACGGGCGTCCCATTCGTCGAATCTTCCGAGCTTGTTCGGTCACCTGCCTCATGTTTCGCATGGCGCACCAGGAAGTGGATGATGTGGTTTCGGATTTTATAATAGTGCGGATGCTCGATGATGGTTTCTCGCGAGCGTGGCCGGCCAATCGACACATGTACCATCTCGGCAATCCTCGCCTCCGGCCCGTTCGTCATGAGGAGAATGCGGTCCGATAGCAAAATCGCCTCGTCGACGTCGTGAGTCACCATGAAGACCGTGTTTCTCGAGGTATTCCACATTTGAATCAATTCCTCTTGAATCACGCCTCTGGTCAAGGCGTCGATTTGGGCGAACGGCTCGTCCAACAGGAGCACCTTGGGTTCGATGGAGAACGCCCGGGCCAGCCCGACGCGCTGCTTCATCCCGCCCGACAAGGCTGCAGGGCGTTTGTTCTCCGCTCCCTTGAGCCCCACGAGCGCGATATATTTGTGAACGTGGGCGGCGACTTGCTCGCGACTCCAGTCGGGATAGGCCGAACGCACCGCCAGTGCGATGTTGTCGAACACCGTCATCCACGGCATGAGTGCGAAGTTTTGGAAGACGACCATGCGGTCCAACCCAGGCCCGCTCGCTTCACGGCCGTTGAGAATAACGCCGCCTTCCGAAGGGGTTTCCAATCCAGCAATGATGTTGAGCAGGGTGCTCTTACCGCATCCGGAATGGCCGATGCAGGTTACGAACTCGCCTTTCTCGATCTTGATCGTGGCATCCTTGAAAATGCACACCTGCCCGGCCCCGGAGGGGTTGGGGAAATACTTGGTGACATGATCGATTTGCAGGAAAGACATCGATTACTCCTGATAAGTGACAAACCCGGCTAGTTTGTTGAATCCCGCATCGAGAATCACGCCGACGACCCCCACGACCAGGATCGCGAAGATCACGCCGGCAATGTCCAGATTGTTCCATTCAATCCAGCTGAGATAGCCGACTCCCAGTTCACCTAATAGCATCTCGGCGGGCACCACGGCCACCAGCGCGCTGCCGAACGAGATACGCAACCCGTTGACGATGGTCGGCGCTGCTCCAGGGAGAATGACCTTGAACAGCCGTTCAAACCACGACAGCTGCACGATCGCAGCGACGTGCAAATATTCTTTCCTCAAAGAGCTGACGCCGAAGGCGGTCGTGGCGAGGGTCGGCCAGATCGCTGCCATGAAAACGACGAGGACGGCCGTCCACTTGGGATCCTTGACCGTATAGAGCAGGAGCGGCATCCAAGCCAGCGGCGATATCGGCTTCATGATTTGAATGAACGGGTTCGCTGCGCGAAACAGTACCTTGTTCAGGCCGAGGATGACGCCAAGCATGATGGCGATGATTGAGGCCGCCAGGAAACCGCCCGCGAACCGGGAAACCGTGTAGAGCACCAGATAGGCGATGCCATGGTCGTTGGTGCCTTTTTTCACAAAGGCTTCCGATAGTTCCTCGCGAGCTTTTTCGAACACCGCGAGCGGACCCGGGATGCCTTTCACTTTCTCCTTTTCGGGATTCCACGCATAGCTCCCATCCGCAGCGCGCATGATGTCGCCGTTGAATTCCATCATTTGCAGCTGCTCTTCGGTCAACCCGCGTTGATCGAATGACGACCGCAGCGTAAAGAAATGCCAGCTCAACAGGAAGACGACGAGTACGAATCCCGCGATGTACCAAGGGTTGCCTTGCGACCGAGCGGCCATGCCTCCTCCTCGCACCGCGTGAGCCTCGCGGTTCCCTCGCCATCCCGTCGCCCATTGCCGGATCGATGAAGAGCATTTCTCGACGAGGCCCTGGAACGACAGCCGGCTCGGCACAGTGGCCTGCGGAGCCCCGGAGACGTCTGGCACCATCGTACGGTTGATCGATTCCATCTCCATCGCTGCTCCTTAGGCCATACTGTGAATCTTGAAGCTCTTCGCGTACGCGTCGGCGTTGTTCGGGTCGAATTCTTTCCCCATGATGACGTGCTTGACCGCCGTCGCTTGGTGCGTGGCGTAGCCCAATTCCTTTTCGATGCGGTCGCAATCCGCGGCCCTATACACTTGCTCGGCCACCGTCTTGTAATTCACGTCTCCCTTAAGATGGCCCCAGCGTTTCATTTGCGTGAGAATCCAGATGGCCATCGAATGCCACGGATACGGATCAAAATCGATGCGGTTTGGGTCCTTCTTGATGTTGCCCAGCCCATCGGCATAGGTGCCGGTCAGAACCTGTTCCAGCACGGTCACCGGCTGATTCAAGTAATTCGTGGGAGCGATCGCCGCGGCAATTTCCTTGCGGTGCGCAGGATCAGACGCATAATGTGTCGCGTCCACGATGGCGCGCCACATCGCGAGGAACGTATTGGGGTTCGTCGTCGCGAATTCCTTCGTGACCGTGAATGCGCAGCAGGGATGCCGGTCCCAGATGTCTTTGGACAGTTTGAAGATGAACCCGGCATTCTCATACACGGCGCGCTGGTTGAACGGGTCGGGACCGAGATAGCCGTCCACGTTTCCGGCTTTCAGATTTGCGACCATCTCCGCCGGTGGAACCACCCGGATCTGAACATCCTTATCCGGATGCACTCCCCCCTCGGCGAGAAAATACCGAAGCAAATAGTTATGCATCGAGTAGTCAAACGGGACACAAAACCGAAAGCCCTTCATGTCGGCCGCAGTCTTCACGGCCTTGTGTTTGATGTGCAGCGTGATGGCCTGACCGTTGATGTTCTCGACCGCCGGCATGTAGATGGGCGTCGGGACTGAACCGGCGCCGAGCGTGATCGCCAACGGCATCGGCGTGAGCATATGGGCGGCGTCGACTTCCTTGTTCACGGCCCAATCGCGGATCATGGCCCACCCGGCGGCCCGCTTCACGGAGGCGTTCAATCCGTGCTTCTTATAAAATCCCAACGGCTCAGCCATGATGATCGGCGTGCCGCACGTAATGGGAATGAACGCGATACTGACATCCGGCTTTTCCGGCTTGCCCACTGGATCGGCAGCGAATGCCTTCAGCCGAGCCAAGGGGAATGTCTCGGCGATCAGGGCGCTGAGCGTTGCCGCTCCAAGGCCGACGAGCAGTTGGCGCCTCGTCGGTCCGGCGGCCTCCAGCACCGCAGCCGTGACGGCTTGATCGAGCGTCCGCTCCAAATGCTGCTCGGAAGAATTCACGCCAGCCGGTTCTTGATCGCTCATGGTTCGCTCCGTTTGCCTTACGCCGTATCCCATCGACTTAATGAAAAGGCGTCCCTCTCCCGTTCGAGAGAAGGACGCCTTTGTCCGTTGTTGAGCGGATCTGCAGCGACCCGCGCCGTCTATGTCCAAAACTAAAAAGGCGTCCGCCATTCCTTCCAGAATGACGGACGCCTTTGTCCGTGGTCTTTGTGAACGCTACCCCAGGCGCCGTTGCCCGGCTCAGCGTATGGGATCTTGTAGCATGGTTCTTCCCGACCCGTCAACCTACAGGTCGTAATAGAGGAAGAACTCGTACGGATGCGGCCTGAGCCGCATCGGATCGACCTCCTTGCTCCGCTTGTAGCCGATCCATGCGTCGATCAAATCTTCTGTAAAGACACCGCCTTTGAGAAGGAACTTGTGATCTTTTTCCAGGTTGTTGAGCGCTTCATCGAGGCTGCCGGGCATCGTCCGGATTTTGGCCGCCTCCTTGGCCTCCAGATCGTACAAATCCTTTTCGGCCGGCTCACCCGGATTGATCTTGTTCTCGATGCCGTCCAGGCCGGCCATCAACATGGCCGAGAAAGCCAGATAGGGATTGGCGCCCGGATCGGGGAAACGCACCTCGATGCGCTTGGCCTTCGGACTCGGCGAATACATCGGAATGCGGATGCCGGCCGACCGGTTCCGGCTGGAGTAGGCCAAGAGCACAGGCGCTTCGAAACCGGGTGTCAGCCGCTTGTACGAATTGGTGGTCGGGTTCGTAATCGCCGCCAAGGCCGGGGCATGCTTGAGAATACCGCCGATGTAGTGCAAGCACATCTGCGAGACGCCCGCATATTCCTTGCCCGAGAAGAGCGGCTTTCCTTCCTTCCAGATGCTCTGATGCGTATGCATGCCGCTGCCGTTGTCTCCGAAGATGGGCTTCGGCATGAACGTGACGGTCTTGCCGTGACGGCGGGCGACGTTCTTGACGATGTACTTGTACATCATCATCTTGTCGGCGGTACGCACGAGCGAATCGAACCGGATGTCGATCTCCGCTTGGCCGGCGGTGGCCACTTCGTGGTGGTGTTTCTCGACGGCGATGCCCACCTTTTCCATTTCGAGGATCATTTCGCTGCGGATGTCCTGCTGCGTATCGGTCGGAGGCACCGGGAAGTAGCCTTCCTTGTGGCGGATCTTGCCCCCCAGGTTGATGCCGTCCTGGCCCATGTTCCACACGCCTTCATCCGAGTCGATGTGATAATAGCCGCTATGGCTCGTCTGATCGTAGCGCGCCTGGTCGAAGATGAAGAATTCGGCTTCCGGACCCCAATAGGACGTGTCGCCGATCTTCGTGCTCTGCAGATATTTCTCGGCCTTCTGCGCGATGTAGCGCGGATCACGCTCGTAGGTCTCGCGGGAAATCGGATCGACGACGTTGCCGATCAGGCTCAGTGTCGGCACCGCCGTGAAGGGGTCCAGACAGGCCGTCGTCGGATCCGGTACGACCAGCATGTCGCTGTTATTGATCGCCTTCCATCCTCGGATCGATGATCCGTCCAACCCGGAGCCGTCTTTGAACAGGTCTTCGGTCAACTCATTGGCCGGGATCGTAAAGTGCTGCCACGTCCCGATCAGGTCGACGAACTTCAGGTCCACGACCTGCACCCTGTTTTTTTTTGCAAACTCTAACGCTTCGCGAACGTTCATTCCCTCCTCCTTTCAGACATCTGAGAGCCCACGGCCTCCGGCGTTACGCCGCTTTGACTTCGAGAAATTTTTCAATCGCCTGCTCGATGCCCGTCCGCACCCCCTCCAATTGCACGTGGTCGCGCACTTTGGCCCCTGACGCATCGGTCACGTAAAACACGTCGGCCACTTGGTCCAGACGGGTTGAAATCCGAGCGGCATGGATCGACAGGCCCAGCTGGAAGATCGCGTTGGTGATGACATGGAGCAACCCCTGACGGTCGTCGGCAAAGACATCGACGATCGTACAGCTGTCCGAGGTTTCATTGTCGATTCGGACTTCGGTCGCCTCGGGGGCTTTCGGCAACGGTCTCGTAAGCCTCAAGCGCGCGCCGCGCCGGAGGACATCGTCGACATGTTCCCATCCTTTCAGCACGGCCGAGATCCGGTCGCCGACGGTCTGACGGCGTTCGACCGGCGGTGCACCCTGATAGTCGGGATCAGTCACTTGAAAGGTATCGACGACGATCCCGTCGGCGCGCGTGAGGATCTGCGCATCGAGAATCTGCAAGCCGCTGCCCGCCATGACCCCCGCAATCTTCGAGAAGACTCCGGGCGTCAGATCGTCATGAGTGATCACCGAATACTCGCAAACGCCCAATTCATGGTTGAAGTCCGTCTCGACGACCACCTCGCCCCGGTGCAATCTCCGGACGGCTGCCAAATGCGCCGCAATGCGGGCGGCAGTCGTCCCATACACGTACCGTTCAGGAAATTGCTTCAGTTGCGCATCGACCCATGTCCGTTCGCCCTCGCCGAGGACGGCGGGGCCCAAGTGATGACAGACGTCGTCCAGGACTTTCGACCAGCGTTCCGGTGCGCCTCCCGCGTCGCGATCACCGGACACTTCGGGCATCGTTCTCCTGTACAACTCGATCAACAGTGATTCTTTCCACTTCGTGAGCACGCCCGGCCCGACGGCGGCAATGTCGGCGGCCGTGAGGGCAAGCAGTTTCCTCAGGACTTCGGGCGTGCCGACTTCGCGAGCAAAGGGAAGGACGACCTTCTCGTCGTTCGGGTCCCGTCGAAATGCCGTGTGCGCCATCAGCAGATGCTTGTGGACAAGGAAGCTGAGCGTCCTCGTTTCCTGCTCGTCGAACCCCAGACGGAGCGCGACCTCCTCCGACAACCGTTTGCCCACGTCGCTATGATCCTCTTCCCGGCCTTTGCCGAGATCGTGCATCAGCACGGCCAGATGGAGAATGTCTTTGCGTTTGATCCCTCGATAGATCTCGCCCAGCACGCCCTTGTCCTGCTCGAGGGCTTCCGCCCGTCCGACCGCCAACAGGCTGTG
The DNA here is from genome assembly GCA_035495295.1 of Nitrospira sp. Classification (GTDB taxonomy): domain Bacteria; phylum Nitrospirota; class Nitrospiria; order Nitrospirales; family Nitrospiraceae; genus Nitrospira_C. The sequence goes on from DATJGE010000041.1 coordinate 38,805, forward strand.
CTCGTCCACGGTGTACTTGTGATACTGATTGAACTGCATGAGGCCGCGAACCGTGCCCATGGCCGGCACCAGTTTTTCCAGCACATGCGCCCGGTGCATCGCCTCGAGCGTGGCGGTCGTCCGTGGTCCAGCGAGAATTCTGAGAAAACCATTGCTGACTTCCGGGGTGAGGTAGGCCTCGGTCGGCACCTGATCGACGTGGCGGTGAATATCCTCGATCAGCGGCGGGACAATCGTGAGATTCCTGGCTCGTGCAAGGTCGAACAAGCGAAGCAAGAGGGCCGGGCTGTCCAACACCTTCGTGCGATGTTCATCGGCGACGGAGAGCAACCCTCCCCGGACCACGAAGTACTGGTCGACCCGTGGCGCCGGCAGAAACCGGGACAGGCGTTGCCAGAACGGGACGCTCCGGCATCGTTCCACAAACCGCATGCAGCGCTCATGCAGGCCCATCGTATGCTGGTAGTACTGCTGCATGAACTGCTCGACCGCGAGCAGATGCGGCTGATCGTGATAGCCGAAATGCTTGGCGAGCCACACCTGCTCGTCGAAGGTGAGAATTTCCTGCGGTCCTCCGGCATGGATGTGGAGGAGCGCCCGCACCCGCCAGAGAAACTCGCGCGCTTCCGCCAGCGCCAGCGAATCCGCTCGTGAGAGGATCCCGCGGTCGGAAAGCTCGCGGATAGTCGGCGCCTGGAAGCGGGCCATGCCCGCCCATTGGAGCAAATGCAAATCCCGGAGCCCGCCCTTGCTCTTTTTGACGTTGGGTTCCAGCAGATACACGGTTTCGCCGAATTTCTGATATTCCCTGCGCCGCTCTTCGAGCTTCTGGTCGAGGTAGACGTCGCTGTTTTTTGATACGACCTTCCGGATATATTTGCGGTGAAATTCCTGAAACAGGTCGGCGCTCCCCGCAAGGAACCGCGCCTCCATCATCGAGGTTTTCACGGTCGCATCGGTCTCGGCCAACTCGATGCTGTCCGCAATCGTGCGCAGGCTGTGTCCGACCTGAAATCCGCAATCCCACAGCGGATGCAGGACGGCACGAACGAGCGACTCGACCTCTTTCCCCGATCCGGCTTGATACAAGAACATCAGATCGATGTCGGAATGAGGCGCCAGTTCCCGTCGGCCGTAGCCTCCCAAGGCCATCAGACAGCACTGCTGCATGCCGATCGTGACGCTCTCGTCCCCGCCCTGTCGCACCGCTTCCCGATAGCGGCCGACGATCAACCCATCGACGAATTCCGTCATGGCGGCGAGTGTTTCCGCGCCGGACGCGCCGGCCATTACGCGGCGGGCCACGTGCGCGCGATGCTCATCGAGCACCTGAACGAGAGTGGCCGATTGTGGAAGGGAAGAAGCGGAAGATTCGAATTCCATGGTCGGTATTACAACGCGGTCTCTCCGGTTTCCCCCGTGCGGATGCGGACGGCGGCGCTTAAATCGCGCACGAAAATCTTGCCGTCCCCGATGCTGCCGGTCTTGGCGGCGCGGGAAATCGTTTCCAGCACACGGGCGACTTGTCCGTCCTGCACGGCCACTTCGATTTTGACCTTCGGGACGAACTCGATCGTATATTCCTGGCCCCGGTAGGTTTCTTTATGGCCCTTTTGACGACCGAACCCTTTGACCTCGGTCACCGTCATTCCCTGCACGCCGATTTCCAACAGGGCGTCCTTGACTTCGTCGAGTTTGAACGGCTTGATGATCGCTTCGACCAGCTTCATGAATGCCCCCTGGAAGGAGTTAACGTGACGCTCGGATGTCGGTCGTCGTCACTTGCCCAACCCCAAAGCGTTGCGCGCGGCGAGGCCGCAATGTTCAGCATCACGAGTAGGCGCGTTCGTTGTGCTGGGTAAGATCCAGCCCCGTCGCCTCTTCCTCTTGGCTGACACGCAAGCCCATGGCCCCGTCGACAAGTTTCAAAATCGCGTAGCTGCCCAGAAAAGAAAATGCGGCGGTGGCCACCACGGCGGAAAATTGCATCGCCAGATGCCCGTTCGCCGCGAACAGTCCGACTCCCAACATGCCGAGCATGCCGCCGACGCCATGCGTTCCCATCACGTCAAGCGTGTCATCATAGCCGATCTTCCCCTTCCAAACAATTGCCATATATGAACAAATTCCCGCGGCAACGCCCATTGCAACGGCGGCCAACGGGCTGAGAAAGCCAGCGCCGGCCGTCGATGTCGCCAAGCCCGCGACCGCGCCGCTCGCAATCCCGAGCACCGTCGGCTTCCCGCGGTGTTTCCACTCGGCCACCATCCAGGCCAGCGCCGCGGACACCGCCGTCAGATGCGTCACAGCGACGGCGTTGACCGCAATGGCGTTCGCGCCGCGCGCACTGCCGCCGTTGAACCCGAACCAGCCGAGCCAGAGCAGCCCTGCGCCCAATAAGATGAACGGCAGATTGTGCGGCGCCATGTAGTCCGTGCGCCAGCCGCGGCGCTTGCCGACCGCCATCGCACAGGCCATCGCGCTGAACCCCGCGCTGATATGCACGACCGCGCCGCCGGCGAAATCCATCGCTCCGATTTTTGCGAGCCAGCCGTTGCCCCAGAGCCAATGGGCAATGGGCGTGTAGACGAACAGCGACCACAGCGCGGCAAACAGGAGCATCGCGCCAAATTTGATGCGTTCGGCAAACGCCCCCGCGATCAATGCCGGCGTAAAGGCGGCGAACAAGAGTTGGAACAGCATAAACGCCTCGAGCGGGACCGCCGGCGCATAAACCGTATGCGGAGCGGAGCCGACGTCCATGAGCAGCGCCCAGTCCAGCCCGCCAATGACGCCTCCCCGGTCAGGCCCGAACGACAGAGTGAAGCCGCAGAGGAGCCATACGAGACTCACGACGCAGAGAATGGCGAACGACTGGACCATCGTGCTGATCACGTTCTTGCTGCGGACTAGGCCGCCGTAATAGAACGCCAGTCCGGGGACGATCATCCCGACGACGAATGCGGAGGCCGCCAACATCCACGCGACATCTCCGCTGTCGATCAGTGGATCGGTCTGACCGGCCCACAGGGGTGAGACGCAGACCGCCCACCACGCTACGATCATCGCCAGTCGACGCCATCCGCTCATGCTGTCTCCTCTCGTTCGCGAGCTACAAGCCACGGTATTTGTTCGTAATCGGCATCCGGCGGTCCTTACCCAGCCCGCGATGCGTGATCTTGATGCCGACCGGCGCCTGACGACGCTTGTATTCACTGCGATCCACCAGTGCAACGACGCGCAGCACGGTCTTTCGGTCGAACCCCATCGCCACCATCTCCTCCACCGACCGATCGTCTTCGACATACGCTTTCAATATCGGATCCAACACCGGATAGGGCGGGAGGCTATCTTCGTCTTTTTGGTTGGCCCGCAATTCGGCCGTCGGCGGCCGATCAAGTATTCGTTTCGGAATCACGGCGCTCGGCCCGCGATTGCGGCGCTCGGCCAATTCATACACCATCGTCTTCGGCACGTCCTTGATGACCGCAAAGCCGCCGGCCATGTCGCCGTAGAGAGTGGCATACCCCACGCTCATTTCGCTCTTGTTCCCGGTGGTCAGCACCAGATGGCCGAATTTGTTCGACAGGGCCATCAACAAATTCCCTCTGATGCGGGCCTGAAGATTCTCCTCGGTCTCGTCAGGTGTTGCGCCCTGGAACGACGACTTGAGCGTTTTGAGATAAGACTTGAAGGATGGAGTAATGGGCAGCGTTTTGAACTGAATACCGAGGCGGCGCACCAATTCCTTCGTATCGTCCCGGCTCTCTGTCGACGTATAAGGCGACGGCATGAACACCCCGAGCACATTCTCCGCACCGAGCGCGTCGACGGCAATCACCGCCGTCAACGCCGAATCGATGCCGCCGCTCACACCGATCACGACCTGCTTGAACCCGTTCTTGATGACGTAATCGCGAACGCCCAACGTCAGGGCGCGATACACTTCATCCAACGGATCGGCGAGCAGCTCCATGGGCGGGACCAACCGGCTGCGCCCGGGCGCCGGCCGGCCGTTGACGACAATCCGATCGATCGAAAGACCGGCGTTCCTTCCTATTGAGGGTTTTCTTGTTCCGCCCGCCGCGCGGGTTCTCCCCACCGCTTCGACGTTGAGATCGACGACGAGCAGGTCTTCCACGAATCCCTTGGCACGGGCGACGACTTCGCCGGTATGATCCATCACCACGCTGTTGCCGTCGAAGACCAATTCGTCCTGTCCCCCGACGGTGTTCGTATAGGTCACGATCACCGCGTTGTCCCGCGCACGGGTCGCGAGCATCTGTTCCCGCGAGCGGCTCTTCCCGACGTGAAACGGGGAGGCGTTGATATTGACGATCACTTCGGCGCCGGCCCTCGCCTGCCCTCGAGTGGGACCTTCCGGCAGCCAAATGTCTTCACAGACATTGACGCCGACGACGGTGCCCTTCACGCTCACGACCGGCAGGCGGCGGCCGGGGTTGAAGTAGCGGCTCTCATCAAACACACCGTAGTTCGGCAGGTACCATTTCGCGTAGGTCAGCGCTAACCGCCGCTCGGCAATGACGGCCGCCGCGTTATACAGCGCGTGCCGGCCGGCCGGAAGGACGGATGCCGCTCCTTCGCGAAGGCCGGTCGGAGAGCCGTGGCCGACGTAGCCCACGACGGCCACGGCATCACGGCAGGCGCGAATCACCTCGTTCAGCGCCCGGCGGTTGTCCGCGACGAATTGCGGCTTCAGCAGCAGATCCTCGGGAGGGTAGCCGGTGATCGCCAGCTCGGGAAACGCGATGAGATCCGGTTTGGCTTTTTTCGCTTCGCGCAACCAGCCGCTGATTCGACGAACATTGCCGTCCAAATCCCCGACAGTGGGATTCATCTGGACCATGGCGATCCGAAAGGTACGCATACGTGTCGTCGGTAGCGGGATGGGATGCTCAAACGAACGCTTCGGCTAGGCCGCAGGAAGCTCGGACGCCGAACCTTTGTTTCAGCATCGCATAGGTAAAAAAAAACGCCCTCTGATCCTAGTCAAGGATCGAGGACGTCGTTGTCCGCAAAATGGTTCGCGTGTGAACGGGAGACTCCGTTGTCTCCGAATGTGCGGCGGAGGATAGCACCCGTCTCACTAGGGTGTCAAACATACGGCGCCCACCCAGTCGTACCAGGCGGTCGATCAATACTTCCTGAAATTTGCGGCAGGCATCTGCCAAAGGACGTCGCGCGCTGCAGCCCATAGTTCCATCAAGACCTCGGTCAACATCGGCGCAGAACGCGCAAGCAGTTTGACGACGATCCCCGGAGCCGCCGGTTGGGAGACGCCGCCCAGCAGGCCGTCGTGGCCATGCGTGTCGACGATCTCCGCGAGCACAGCTTCGAGTGCTGCCCACTGGGGGCCGGCGACGGCATCGGCGAGGATAAACAACGATCCCGCATAATCCCATTCCTGACTGATCCCGACTCCCCGCCGGCCATCGGGGACGATTACATACCGCTCCTGAACAGCGCCGTGCGCCGGCATCGCAATGCGGATGTGATTCTTCAGCGAGGTGAAGCCCCACCGCTCGCCGTGGGCGATGCGCCCGGAGGCGAACGCATCCCATAAGATCAGCGTGGCGCCGGCGTCTAATTGCACATCGATGGTCTGGCTGAAGCGCGAACCGGCGAACGGAATGGTGTGTTCGGGCAACCATTCCAGAATACCGTTCTCCGACACCTTGATCTCGACGTTCTGAACGGCTTCCTCCGCCAGCGATCGGTAGACCCGGTTCGCAGAGGGAGTGGAAATCAACACATGTGCATCCCGTCCGATCGACAACTCGATGGAAAGATGGTCACCGCCGACCAGGCCGCCGGACGGATTGACTAACAACGTATAGGCGGTGCCGGATTCGTCGAGATAGATCGGAGGGAGCAGATGCCAGGGTGTCTGACAGGCCGTGCGACCGAACACCGTGCGGTCGCCGTGGCGCACATACTCCAGCGCAAGGGTCCCGACACGGCCGACTGCGCCGGTGCAAACGGCTGTGCGACGCATGGAAGCTGACGACTTCGCCGGCGACAGGGCGCTGCTACCGCTGCTGCGCATGATGCTGGACGTGAGGTTCAACCCATTGCACGACGCGGTCGAAACCCTCTCCCGACATCAGGTTGGTAAACACGAACGGCCGGTCGCCGCGCATGCGGCGGCTGTCTCTGTCCATCACGGAGAGATCCGCGCCGACGTAAGGGGCAAGGTCGATTTTATTGATCACAAGCAGATCCGACCTCGTGATGCCGGGTCCGCCTTTCCGGGGAATCTTATCGCCCTCGGCGACGTCGATGACATAAATCGTGTAATCCACCAGTTCGGGGCTGAACGTGGCCGCCAGATTGTCTCCGCCGCTCTCGACGAACATCAAATCGACGTCGGGATGCCTGCGCAGCAGTTCGTCGAGTGCCTCCTGATTATGGGAGGCGTCTTCCCGGATCGCGGTGTGCGGGCAACCGCCGGTTTCGACGCCGAGGATGCGGTCGTGCGGCAAGGCGCCACGTCTGGTCAAAAACTCAGCATCTTCCTTGGTAAAAATGTCGTTGGTCACGACCCCCAAACTATACCGGTCACGAAGCCTCCGGCACAGCGCTTCGACCAATGCCGTCTTGCCGGAACCGACCGGCCCGCCGATGCCAAAGACCGGAACATGGTTCGCGCGGGCTTTCGTCACCCTGCCGCCGCCGCAATGATGTTCATCAGATCGGTGCATTTCTCGTCTCGTTCTTTACATCTCGTAAGGCTCTCGGAGGTTCCGAGTTCCGGGGTTCTTGTTAACAAGACACGCATCCCGCTTCACGATCTGAACAGCCGCGACTCCAACCGCGCATGCCGCATCGCATAGATCTCCTGGACGGGAGACCACGAGCCCAAGTCGGAGCGCGGACTGACGTGGCGGCTCAATTCAACGATCAACGGCGCCCATTCCACGAGCAGCTGCTGGCCCTGCTGCTGGCCCACCGGCAGCAGCTTCATCGCAGCGGAGACCATCCCCTGCGCCGTTTGGTACAAGAATGCGGCAACCGAGTCTTGTCTCGACCACCCGCAGGCAGCCAGCGTAAGCCCCGCCGTCACGGAGACATGGCCGGGAGTCAGTCCGCCATCGGCCGCAGTTCCGAAGTCCTGCAATGCGCGATCGCCGGGAAATTGTTCGATGGCCGCCTTCATGACCTGCCGCCCCATCTGGCGGCTGGCAAGTCGCGACTCACGGCCCATCTTCAACGCCTCAAGCGCCTTGTCCACGGCAAGCGCCGGTGCAACGTTGCCGGTTGTCCCGGACCGGTGGGCGACCGCAACAGCCACGCCTTCGCGCTTTGCAGTGCCCTGTATCAGCAAATCTTCGACGTAGCGCGCAAATTCTTTTCCGTCGCGAACGGCGCCATGGCTGACCGCCGCTTCGAGGCCGGATGAAAACGCAAATCCGCCGGACGGAAAAAAGCTATCAACGAATCGAAGTCCCTTCAATAACGAGGAGGTATTCACGATAGGCGCATTTTAAATCAGTACTAGCGCCTTTACTAGGCGGGAAAGCGCATACAAGTAGGAGATGATGACAGAGAAGCGCAGCGAAATCAGCTTAGGAAACAATGTTGACGGATATACTACTGCGATTCTTCATCGGAGGAATCGTCGTGTCTCTCTTCGCACTCACCGGGGATCTTTTTAAACCGAAAAGCTTTGCCGGACTGTTCAGCGCTGCGCCTTCGGTTGCGCTCGCAAGTCTGGGACTGGCCTTTGCGCACCATGGCGCCGCGTACGCCTCCATCGAGGGCAGGTCAATGATGGTCGGCGCCATTGCCTTCTTTCTCTACAGCCAATTGGTCAGCTGTTTGCTGTTGCGTTACAAACTTGGGGTCTTGATGGTGAGTTCGGCAAGCCTTGTCGTCTGGCTTGTCTCCGCGCTTGTTCTCTGGTCAATCCTATTGAAATGAGCCTGCCATCATGAGGATTACGATCGGCCTTTCCGGTCTTGCGCAGACGAAACCTCTCGAGTTTCTTCTTCGCTTTCTGTTCGGTGGCATTGTCACAGCTGTCGCCGGACTCGTTGCGTCGACCTTTGGGCCCGTCATCGGCGGCATCTTCCTCGCGTTTCCGTCAATTTTTCCCGCCACGGCCACACTGATCGAAAAACATGAGGCAAAGAAGAAACAGCAAGAAGGCATGCATGGCCGCCGGTTGGCGAGATGCGCGGCCGGCGCCGATGCCGCTGGAGCTGCGATGGGAACGATCGGCTTGTTGGTGTTCGGGTTGGTCGTATGGCAGAGCTCGGAATCGTTTGCCGTCTGGCTCGTGTTAGCGATGGCCACCGCCGCCTGGTTGGCCATGGCGGTCACCGTTTGGATCGTTCGGAAGAAGCTCTGAGGGATCGCCGCAGTCGACATTTCAGAATAAATCCCATTCCGACAGAGGTTCGTTCGGAATATCCATGCCGTCGGTTCCTCACCTGAAGGCTGATCAACAAGGTCAAGCATCTCACCCGCCCAGCCCCGGCGCGCGGACGCGCCGCTCCACGGTCAAGGCCGCAGGGAGCGGGGCCCCGGAGGCGTACGCGGGCAGGTACGTTGAGCCGTACAAGCGATCGAGAATGAAGCTTGGGAAAAGCCGCGTCTCGGCGCGCTAGGGCTAGGTGGGTGAGACGAAGCCTTTTTCAGCAACCTAAAACAAAAAATACCGCTGCGCCATTGGCTGCACAATGATCGGCTCGCACGTCAACGCGACCCCGTCGGCCGTGACGACATAGGTCTCGGCATCCACTTCGATCGTGGGGAGGGCATCGTTCAATTTAAGGTCGCGCTTCTTCACGCTGCGGCAATCCTTGACCGCCGCGATGCGCCGTTCTAGCTTGAGCTTGCCGGGAACGTCACGTTCGAGCGCAGCTTTCGACAGGAACGTCAAGCTCGTGCTGGCGATGGCCCGACCGAATGCCGCAAACATGGGCCGGCTGATGATCGGCTCGGGCGTGGGGATCGACGCGTTGGGATCGCCCATCTGGGCCTGGGCGATGAAGCCGCTCTTCAAAACCATTTCCGGCTTGATGCCGAAGAAGGCCGGTTTCCAAATGACGAGGTCCGCCACTTTGCCCACTTCCACCGAGCCCACTTCGTGGGCGACGCCGTGCGCGAGCGCCGGATTGATCGTGTACTTGGCGACATAGCGCTTCGCGCGGAAATTATCGTTCGGTCCTTTGCCGGACTGGATGCCCTTCTCCGTCAAATGTCCACGCTGCAACTTCATCTTATGCGCGGTCTGCCACGTGCGGATGATCACTTCGCCGATCCTTCCCATCGCTTGAGAATCGGACGACATCATGCTGATCGCGCCCATGTCGTGAAGGATGTCTTCGGCGGCGATCGTCTCGCGGCGGATACGAGATTCCGCGAATGCCACGTCCTCCGGGACCCGTTTGTTGAGATGGTGGCAGACCATGAGCATGTCCAGATGCTCGTCCATCGTATTGACCGTGAACGGCATCGTCGGATTGGTGGACGAAGGCAGAACGTTCGGCTGTCCGCAGACTTTGATGATATCGGGCGCATGGCCGCCACCGGCTCCCTCCGTATGAAACGAGTGGATCGTGCGGCCCTTGAAGGCCTTGATCGTGTCTTCGACAAACCCGGCCTCATTGAGAGTATCCGTGTGGATCGCCACCTGCACGTCATGCCGTTCGGCAACAGCCAAGCATGTGTCGATCGCGGCCGGCGTCGTTCCCCAGTCTTCGTGCAGCTTCAACCCAATGGCGCCGGCGTCAATCTGCTCGTTCAAGGGTTCGGCACACGACGCATTTCCTTTGCCGAGAAATCCAAGATTCATCGGGATGCCTTCCGCGGCTTCCAGCATCCGATGAATATTCCATGGACCCGGCGTGCAGGTCGTCGCATTCGTGCCCGTCGCCGGACCGCTGCCCCCGCCGATCATCGTCGTAATGCCCGCCGAAAGCGCTTCCCAACATTGCTGGGGGCAAATGAAGTGAATGTGCGTCTCAACACCGCCGGCGGTGACGATGCAGCCCTCCGCCGAAATGGCTTCGGTACCGGCGCCGCAGGCCATCCCCGGCGAGACATTCGGCATCGTATCGGGATTGCCCGCCTTACCGATGCCGACGATGCGTCCATCTTTGATGCCGATATCGGCCTTGACGATGCCCCAGTAATCAAGGATCACGGCATTCGTAATGACCGTGTCGAGCGCGCCTGCGGCATTGGTCGCGCGGGATGACTGGCCCATGCCGTCACGAAGCACCTTCCCTCCTCCGAACACGGCCTCGTCGCCATAGGAGGTAAAATCTTTCTCGATTTCAATGAAAAGATCCGTGTCGGCCAAGCGCACACGATCGCCAGTTGTGGGACCAAACAGATCCGCATATTGTTTGCGGGGGATCTTCACCGGGCCCCTCCTTTCGGGATGAACCCTTCTTCGGACGCCCGTGCGAGCGCCTGTGCCTTGGCATTCGAATCATCGAGGGCACCGTTGGTCAGGCCGTTGATGCCGTGCACCGTCCGAGTCCCGGCCAATGCCACCAACATCACGCGCTTTTCTTCCCCGGGCTCAAAACGAGCGGCCGTCCCGGCCGGAATGCAGAGCCGAAATCCGAACGCCTGCTCGCGATCGAACAGTAAACCCCGGTTGACCTCGAAGAAATGGCAGTGTGATCCGACCTGGATCGGCCGATCAGCGCTGTTCGTGACCGTCAGGTCCCTGGTGATACGATTCTTCAAGGCCTCAATGTCGCCCGCGGCGAACAGAATCTGACCGGGAATGACCGGCTTTGCGAGCTCCGCCTTAATCGTGGCTGCCAACGACGCTCCGCCTTTTTTCGCGGGTTTGCCCTTGGATCGCATCCGTACCTTCGGCATGGCTGTTTCCTTCCCGACTTGAGAGAGACTGATTACCGAATCGGATTGTGCACCGTCACGAGCTTGGTACCGTCGGGAAACGTCCCTTCGACCATAATTTCATGAATCATCTCCGGGACGCCCGGCATCACGTCTTTGTGCGTCAGCAGCGTCGTCCCATAGGTCATCAGCTCGGAGACGGTTTTCCCGTCACGTATGCCCTCCAGAACCGCCGCCGTGAGGTAGGCAACGGCCTCCGGATGGTTGAGCTTGAGGCCGCGCTTCATGCGGTCGGCTGCCAGCCGGCCGGCCGTATAGATCAGCAATTTTTCCTGTTCTCGCGGTGTTAAATGCATCCTGCCCTCTCTCGGGTGAGGAGACGGTTTTTCCCTAGGTAGCGGATTCGAAAAACTCTTGCGGGAATGCGGATGCTAGTCTACGATTCGGCGCCTGTCAAGCTGAGCAGCGACGACGAGAAGGTGGTCCGCATGGCGCATGCCGCATTCATCGACCAACTGCGCGATCACCCTCGATTCGCGTTCGTCGATTGGGTTCTGAGAGGCATCGCTCAAGTCGTCTTTCAAAATAACCCGCTCTCCGGTGCGGTGATTCTCGGTGCAATTTTCTACAATTCGTGGATCTATGGCATGGCCTGCCTCTTCGGCACCACGATCAGTACGGCCACGGCGCTCCTCTTCAAGGCCGACAAAGGATGGATCAAAGACGGTCTCTATGGCTTCAACGGCGCGTTGATCGCCATTGCGTTGGTTGCATACACCAGTCCTAATTTCACCACCGGCGATCTGCCGAATATGCATCTCTGGATCTATATCGTGATTTGTGCCGCCTTTACGTCGGTGCTCATGCCGGCCTTCGCGGCTGTGCTGGGGCCGCACAAGGTGCCCCAGCTCACAATGCCGTTCGTGCTGGCCACGTGGTTCTTTCTCGGCGCACTGTTGCAATTCACCACGATCGACGTCTCGAATGCCCTCAAGCCGACCTCGCCCGCTGATTTTCCCGGACCGAAACCGGCTTACACGTTACTCACCTGGTTCTACGGGATTACGATGGGCATCGCTGAAATCTTCTTCCAGGACAACTGGGTGACCGGCATCCTGATCCTGATCGGCATCGCGATCAACACGCGCATCGGAGCGTTCATGGCGGTGATGGGCTCGACGCTTGCCGTGGCGGGAGCGGTTTTTTACGGAGCGCATGACGACGCCATCCGTGACGGACTCTTTGGATACAATGCGGCGCTCACGGCCATGGCACTCGGCGGAATGTTTTTCGTGCTGAACGTGCCGGCCATGCTGTACACCATACTCGGCGTGCTCGTCACCGCAAGGGTGTGGGCCTCGCTCGGCGTGTTTCTGGAACCCAGCGGCATGCCGGTCCTCACCTCGGCGTTTGTGTTCGTGACGTGGTTGATGCTGCTGGCCAAAACCGGCTTCGCTTCGCTGGTTCCTATAACGCCCGCCGATGCCACGACGCCGGAGGACCACCTCTCCCGTTACCGAGGCCGTCAAAACAGATAAATCACGTCGAGAGAGAGCGTCGGCTGATAGCTCGTCGCCCGGTTGCCAAGCTGAAACACGTTCTGATTGGATTTATCGTAACGGTATTCGAGACGGGTGATGAGCGACGAAACCGGCTTGAACTGCACTGTGCCGGTCATCTCCCACAAGGTTTGTGCGACGGGCGGGGCCTGAGCTTGCGAAGTCGCCCCAAAGCACACGTTGGCTCTTGGCGAGTAGCTTGTCGTGCCCTGACAGGTCGTGTACCCTCCTGCGTCTTCATACAATTCCCCGCGCAGACGGACGCCCCATTGTTTTGTCACATCATAGATCAGATACCCTGCGACCCCATTCCATCGCGCGTTGCCCGCCGGGCTGATCGTGCTGCTGTTGGCTTGGTTGGAATAATACGCTTCGATGACCGCGGACGCCTGTTCTGTCATTTGCCAGCTGAAATAGCCGCCGATCAACGCCTGGCTCCCTCCCGGTGTCCCCGTCGGACCCGACCGGTTCCCCGTCAAGCCGTACACAGTAACCCTCACCTGTTCGGACACATTCACGGTCAGTGCCGATTCCACCAGTGGATCATTCTCTGTATCGCCCCGAGCCGAGTTGATATAGCTAATGACTCCGACGGTCCACGAAACATGCTTGTCAAAGTCATATGACAGGCGCAGGCCGCGCGTGGTGAATGGTTGTCCCAATCCGAACAGCCAAGACCGGGAGTAATTGGCATTGTGCGGACTCTCGACAACTTCATATCCGACGACGCTGTTAATCTGTCCTGCTTGGATATTGAGCCCTCGTCCGACAGGGGCCCGATACTGGACGTAAAACTCCTGGAAATCCGCCCATTGGCTCATATTGACGCCGCCGATGAAATCCGAGTCGCGGCCGGCATTGAATTTTATGTGAAACCCGAATCGATCCCAGCCTTGGCCGTCAGCCTTGGCTTCGCGGTCCAACACAATCTGAGCCAAGTTCGGCCGAAACTGATTGGAATTGACGTCGAAGATCCGCAGCTCATTGATGCGGTTCGACGGATTATTGAAGTTCTGCGTGTACGACCCTTCAAGGTAGCCGTAAAGACGCAGCCTGAGATCCTCCGACAACACGCGCTTTTCGACTGCCTGTTCCGCTCCTTTTAATGCGAGCGAGACGTGCTCGAGGCTTTGCCCAACCGGGCGCGAGGTGTCATCGGCCCAGGCGTGAGGAAGAAAGAAGCTAAGAAGTAGAATGAAAGTTGCGGATACTGTGCAGGAGCAAATTTCTTTGCAGTTATAGAAGCGGCCATTCGACACAGCTGTCTCTTACCCTAATCTTCTGGGAACGGGCAAGAAATGAGATACCTGCCTATGAAATCGTTCTGACGGGTTCAGATGAAAGGGTCGGCAGCGGTGGTATGAGGCAATAGGCTCTAAAGCACCCTTATCGAAACGCATCGTTCAGAAGATTGGCAAGACGAGCCCCCGCGAGGGCGATGCGCTGGCCTGCCAGTTCCTGAGCCGCCCCTGCATAGGCGTCAGTCAGTTCAAAGGGACCGGCGCCAGCTCCAATGGGCAAGACGTAGACATACGTTTGAGCCGCCTCGAAACTTTCCCGAATCCAGACGGCCTCATCGATGATAGCGGCCATTTGCGGATCCGCCGCCGGCAGTTGTTTGGCTTTGTCGATAGCAACCGCCGCGTCCGTGCTCACGCCCAGGATATGGTCCCAAAACGCGTGCAGCCTTTCCTGCTTCTGGCAGGGAGCGCTGCACACCGTGACGCCGTTGCCGCCGTCGTCGCCTGCCACGTGCGCCTTGTCAAAGCGAGAGGTCGCATGCAGCGGTTGATGAACGTCCCCGACCAGATGGATCAGCCAGACCAGATCATACGATTTGAGATCACTCGAGGCAACGGGCGAAGTCAGCGTCTTTCGAAAGAGAGCAATCTGCGTTCTCGCGTTTGGGACCGGGGGATCAACGAGAGCCGTGTTGTCGGGAGAGAAGGGCAGATCGACGAAATGCCAATACTTGTGCATGTGTCGATCGGCATAGCCGATGTTCCGAGCGGCGGTTACACCTGAAGGACGGTTCCCGCCCTGCTCTCCGTCCTGCCTATACGCGGCGTCCGATTTAATGTCGTCCGGCCATCGCGAGGCTCGAAGAAATGCGATTCGCGCTTTTTCCTGCTCCGAGACATCGGCGACCCACGCCGGATATTGTGGATTGAGCTTCAGGAGTGCGGCGACGTTCTCCCGAACCTCCGGCGTCAGCCGATCATAGGCGATTGCCCCGACCATCATATGCTCGAGATCCCCCCACGCCGCCGCACGGGAGACGCAACCTATGAAGATAAGGATCATGAATGAGAGCGATTTCATGAATCCCCCTTCCCCTCCTCCACTTTTAGCGGCGGGCAAGATGTCCCTTCGCTCGCATCAGGATCCGTCTAGCATCTACCTGTTGTACACGAAATGGGATGGTATGCTGAGCATGTGACTTGTGCGGAAACTCGGGCGCCGTACCGCTGAGCAGAGGCGGTCGTGCCTCACGACGGCGAGCATTGTTCGCTGGTCCGTTCACGCGCAGCGTCCAACGGATCGAGTTGCGCAGCCGAGCAAATGCGAAGCGTTGTACGGTCGAGTCGAAGCACCTGGAGCATGCTCAGACATTCCATCCCGCAAATGGAAAGACGCTACACCGTCAAATGCTGCCTGACCATCTCCGCGCTCAACTCATCACTCTTGCCCGCCGCCACCACCGCCCCTTTGGCCATCACCACATATTTTTCGGCCAGCCGCGCCGCGAAGTGAAGTCCCTGTTCCACGAGTAGAATGGCAAACCGTCGTGAGCGTTTGAAGCCGATGATGACGTCCTCGATCTGGTCGACAATCGAGGGCTGGATCCCTTCGGTCGGCTCGTCCAAAAGCAGCAGCTTGGGATTCGACAACAAGGCTCGCCCGATCGCCAACTGTTGCTGTTCCCCGCCGCTGAGGACACCCCCTGGACGATGAAGAATCTGGGTGAGCTTGGGAAACAGCTGATAGACCTCATCGAAGGCAGCCTTCTCCGCTCCAGCGCTCGGCTGATCGGATCTCGCCCAGAAGCCTAATTGCAGATTTTCTCGTACCGTCAGATGCGGAATAATTTCCCGTCCCTGCGGCACGACGGCCAGCCCCCGCCGCGCTCGTCGATCAGTGGTGAGCTTGGTGACATTGCTGCCATCGAAGAGCATTTCTCCGGATCGGGCCGGGAGGAGTCCGGTAATCACTTTTAAGGTCGTCGTTTTTCCCACGCCGTTTCGGCCCATCAAGCATACGACCTCTCCGGCCGCAATGGCGAACGACACATCTCGGAGAATGTGGCTTTCACCGTAATAGGCGTTGATCTTCTTCAGTTCCAGCATGGCGACTAGTACATCAAAGCGGCGGGGATGCTTAAAAGAGGTTCCGGCAAGGGCGCAGCGAGCGACAGGCCGAGACCTACTGACCGTCTCACCCGCCCATCAACCGCCTGTCGGAACAGGCGATTTCCCCGAGTACGTCGAGGCCTTAAGCGATGCGAGAACGCAGTTTGGAAGAGGCGTCTCGGCGCGTCGGGGTCGGGCCGGTGAGATGAGATTCTTTTCAACATCCCGACTACCCATGGACCTTCTGGCGGCCCAGATAAATCTCCCTGACCCGTTCGTCTGACTGGACTTTTTCGACGGTCCCTTCGCAGATCACGGTCCCCTCGTGCAGGACGGTGACGATACGCGCGATCTGCCGCACGAATTCCATGTCGTGCTCGATAACCACGATGGCATGCTTTTCCGCCAACGATTGCAGGAGGCGGCCGGTCTGCTCGGTTTCTTTGTCGGTCATTCCGGCCACCGGCTCATCGACCAACAAGAGCGACGGGTCCTGGAGTATGACCATGCCGATTTCCAGCCATTGCTTTTGTCCGTGCGACAGCGAGCCCGCCCTGTTGTGCGCGTACTCTCTGAGGCCGATCGTGGCCAGCGTGTCATCGATTTGTTGTCGTTCTTCCGCAGTCGACCTTCCGAAGAGCGTCGAAAACACGCCCTTACTGGGCCGCTTGAGCGACAAATCGAGATTTTCCCACACCGTGAGATTGGCATAGATCGAAGGCGCTTGGAATTTACGCCCGATGCCGAGCTTGACGATTTCGTCCTCACGCTTGCCGATCAGCTCCTGGTCCTTGCCAAAGATGACACGGCCCTCCGCCGGCTTCGTCTTCCCGCAGATGACGTCGAGCAACGTCGTCTTGCCGGCGCCGTTCGGGCCGATCACCACGCGCAACTCGTTGTAGTTGACGATAAAATTGAGATTGTTCAACGCCTTGAAGCCGTCGTAATCGACGACCACGCCCTCGAGATAGATGATCGACCCGCGCTCGCTCATCCCAACTCCTCTTCGGGAAGGGCGGTCGCCTTGGCTTTGAACTGCCCCATCCGCACCCGTGCTTGGCGCATGATGCCGATCAGGCCATCGGGAAAGAGCAGGACGACGACGACGAAGAGGCCGCCCAAAATGAAGGGCCACAACTCGGGAAAATAATTCGTCAGCACGCTGCGGCCGAGATTTACGCTGACCGCACCTAACACCGCTCCCGCCAGCGTTCCACGGCCGCCGACCGCCACCCAAATGACCATTTCGAGCGACGGCAGGACGCCGATCTGCGCGGGCGTAATGATGCCCACCTGAGGCACATAGAGCATCCCTGCGAGCCCTGCGAGCGCGGCGGCAACCACAAAGACGAAGACCTTGTAGTTCGCAGGAGTGTAGCCAGAAAATACGACGCGCGGTTCGCTGTCCCGGACGGCAATCAACACCCGCCCTGCCCGCGATCGAGTGATCGACCGGCAGAGCAGATAGGCGCCGCCCAAGCAAAGCACCGTCAGCACATAGAGTGCCCGCTGAGTGCCGGCTTCGGAGAGTCTGAACCCAAGCAGCTGCTTGAAATCCGTCAGGCCGTTCGTCCCGCCGAGATTCGTCTCATTTCGGTTGAAGACCAGCCAAGCCACCAGCGCGAGGGCTTGGGTGATGATGGCAAAGTACACGCCTTTGATGCGGCTTCGGAAGGCCAGAAATCCGAAGACCAACGCGAAGGCCGTAGGAACAAGCAGCCCTCCCAGGACAGCGACGGGAAAACTGTAGAACGGCTTCCAAAACAAGGGCAGCTCTTTGACCTGATTCCAGACCATAAAATCGGGAAGGTCGCTGCCGTAGACGCTTTCCTTGCCGATGGTCAGCATCATGTGCATGCCCATGCAATACGCGCCGAGTCCGAAAAACACGCCCTGCCCGAGGCTGAGCACACCGGTGTAGCCCCAGATCAGGTCCAAGCCGAGCGCCAGGATGGCGAAGGCGAGGAATTTTCCGAACCGATTGAGCGAGAAATCCGAGAGGTGAAGCCAGGAATCTTCCGGCGGCAGCACATTCAACAACGGCATCAGCACCAGCAGCACAAAGCCGGTGACCCAAAAGCCGAGGCCTATGTCGCGCGTGTGTCGTTGCTGGAGTGATTCTTGGTCAGCCATACGTGTGATACGTCGAGACGCGAGACGGACGGAGAGCGCACTCTAACACTATTTTCAGCGCCCGCCTACGAATCCGCATGGCGGCCCTTGATCGCAAACAATCCCGACGGCCGCCATTGAAGAAAGAGAATGACGAGCACCAGGATGCAGACCTTGCCGTAGACGGCGCCGAGACTCGGCTCAAGCAGCTTATTGAGGCCTCCGATGCCCATCGAGGCGACGATCGTCCCGGCCAGCTTGCCGACGCCTCCGGTGACCACGACCATGAACGAATCGACGATGTAATTCTGCCCGAGCCCGGGCTCGACGTTCCCGATCAGCGTCAACGCCCATCCGGCAATGCCAGCCAAGCCCGATCCAAATGCGAAGGTATAGGCATCGACTTTTCTCGTCGGAATGCCGAGGCAGGCGCTCATGCTGCGGTTTTGCGTGACCGCCCGCACGCGCAAGCCAAGACCGGACCGGAACAAGATGGCATAAATCATGAGGACGCAGATCACCGAGAGGAAAATAATGAACAGCCGGTTCGTCGGGAGATAGACGCCGACCATGACCTGCACGCCGCCAGTCAGCCAGGCCGGCGCGGCGACGGCCGTCAAATCGCCGAAGTAGACGCGGGCCGCCTGCATCAAGACCAGGCTGATGCCCCAGGTCGCCAGCATCGTTTCCAACGGACGGCCGTAGAGAAAGCGGATCACCGTGACCTCGAGCAGCATTCCGCAGGCCGCCGCAATGAGAAACGCCATGGGCATCGCCACGGCGAAATAATAGTCGAACATCGTTGCCGGAAGAAACGCCTTGAACAGTTCCTGCGTCATGAAGGTGGCATAGGCCCCGACCATCATCAACTCGCCATGGGCCATGTTGATCACGCCCATGAGACCAAAGACAATGGCCAATCCCACCGACATGATCAGCAAAATCGAACTGAGACTGATCCCACGGAAGAGCGTCTCGATCGCCGTCGACCAGACCGCCCAGGTCTCGATCCGTTCGATTGAAGCCTGTGCCGATTTGGCGAGCAATTGCTGAGCTTCGCTCGCGTCCGGTCCCATTCCTGTCGCCAGCATCTCCTGCAGAGCGGGAACGGCGTTTTGACTCGCGAACCTGCCGAGTGCCTCTATCGCGGCCAACTTGGCGGCCTGATCGTCGCCGGCCAGCTTCAGCAGCGCCGCGGATTCCTCCATGGTATAGCGTACCCACTTCGAGGGCTCCTTCGTCGCCGCCTGTTCCAGCCACGGAATGGCGACAGGTCTTCCCAACATGCCGAGGTCGGTCGCGGCGGAACGGCGGGCGTCTGGCTCACTGCTCTCGAGCTTGGTCTTGTTCTTGAGAAGGTCCATCACGGGCTTGATCGCCTGTCGAATCTGCCGGTCGGCATTGGCGCGGATGTCTTCGAGGCGAGGGAGCACGCTGCTATCGCCCTGTTCGGTAATCGTTCGAAGCGCCGCTTCGCGCACGGCTTCGTCCTCGCTCGTGACGTGCGACACCGCTTCCTCAAGCGGCGTCAGAGCCGGCACGGACGGCGGCACTGCGGCACGCCCGTGACCGGCGACGAGGCAAAGGACCGCCGTCAGCACCAGCAGACCGAGAGATCCAGGCGTCATGTTTGCGGCTCCTGAACAAGACAAACGGGTGACGTGGATTTTCTTCACGTCACCCGCTTGATTCTCCCCTGTGCTCCTGACAAGGAGAGGAACGGGTGGCATTGCTTTGGGCGCCCAGCCGCCCGCAGCGGGCCTCACACCGGGCGGGGTGCGAGGACGGCTGGGCTGGTCAATGACAGAACCCGTTTCTCTCCACCACTTACTTCTTCTGATAGGTCCCCTGATGACTGATCCAGTCACAGCCTTTATCAGGATTGGTGTACTCGCTCCAAGGCTCCGGTTTGACCAATCCCTTCGAGCGCGAAACCACCTTGAACTGCCCGTCTTTTAAGATCTCGCCGATCAACACTGGACGGTAGGTGTGATGATTGGCAGGATCCATCATAATCTCCCCGCCGGGTGCCAGGAATTTTTGACCGTAGACGGCCTTGCGGACGGCATCAACATCCGTCTTCCCGGCCTTTTCGACCGCCTGTTTCCAGACATGCACGCCGAAATAGGCCGCCTCGATGGGGTCGTCCGTCACGCGCTTCTCCCCGTCCGGCAAATTATTCTTCTTGCAATAGGCTTTAAAATCGGCGACGAACTTCTTGTTCTGCGGCGTGTCGACGCTCTGATAATAATTCCAGGCGGCCAAATGGCCGACCAACGCCGTCGTATCCATGCCCCGGAGTTCGTCTTCGGCCACGCTGAAGGCCATGATCGGGGCATCTTCGGCGCGCAGCCCCTGATTGGCGAATTCTTTATAGAACGGCACGTTGCTGTCGCCGTTGATGGTGCTGATGACGGCGGCTCCGCCGCCGGCGGCGAATTTCTTAATCTTGCCGACGATGGTTTGATAGTCCTGATGGTGAAACGGCGTGTACTCTTCCATGATGTTGGCCTCGGGCACTTTCTTGGCCACCAACATGGCACGCAGGATTTTGTTGGTAGTGCGAGGATACACATAGTCCGTCCCGAGTAGATAGAACTTCTTGTACCCCCCGCCTTCCTTGCTCATGAGATATTCCACCGCTGGCACGGCCTGTTGATTGGGAGCGGCACCCGTATAGAACACGTTGTGCGAACATTCTTCGCCCTCATACTGAACGGGATAGAACAACAGGCCATTGTTCTTCTCGAACACGGGCAACACGGACTTCCGGCTCACCGAGGTCCAGCAGCCGAAAACGACCGCGACCTTGTCCTGCAGCAACAATTGCTTGGCTTTTTCCGCGAACAGATCCCAGTTCGAGGCCGGATCGACGACGACCGGTTTCACCTGACGGCCCATGATGCCGCCTTTGGCGTTGATCTCCTCAACCGCCATCAACACGACGTCGCGCAGCGACACTTCACTGATGGCCATCGTGCCGCTCAGCGAATGCAGCACTCCGACCTTGATCGGTTCCTTGTCGGCAGCATAAGAAAGCGCCCAATGCCCTAAATTGCCGAGCAGTGCGGCAATGCCAATCCCTGCCGCCGTTTTCGAACCCTGCACCAAAAATTCACGCCGAGAAGGCGCTGCTTCCGTCATCGGCTGTGACGTTGTCCCGTCATGTGTGTTTGTTTCGCTCATGCTTCATCTCCTTTGGCCGGTCGTCTTCACATCCATGCTGCCATCGTTAGAAGTTGTACCAGGCGGACAACGTGAACATATCGGCCTGATTTGATGCCTTTCCAACAAAGCCGGTCGGCTGCGCCCAATTTGTCCAGAAATGCTGCCACTCAAACCCCATCACGAGATCCGCCCACACAGGATGGATCGCGGTGAGATATGTCCGTTGGTTCGAGAGATATTGGATGCTTGAGTTCACTCCCGCCGCGCCGTAGGCATTGAGGCTGCCCTGCAAATCCCGGTCGAGGGGATTATCGATGCCGTACCCGAACAGGAAGGTATAGTCTCTCGAGTGGGCGTAACTCAGCTGAAACCAGCTGGTCATCGTGCGCACGGGTTTGCCCGTCAACCAGTTCAAATCCTGATTCCATCTGAACCATTCATTACCCAGCGCTTGGCCATAGGCCAATTCCCACATCAGTCGCAACTGCTTGGCCAACTGATGCACCGCTTCCAGACCAACCACGTAGGAGTTGATGTCTCTGCCCGACGTAAAGTTACCGCTGACAACCGTCGGCGTACCCGCCCCACTCAAGATCGGCGCCGAGCGATAGTAGCGATAGGCGCCGTTGATGGCGAGCATCGTCCCGGTCAGGTTGCCCGTTCCTGTGTAGGCCCACCTCGTTCCAAAATACGGCATTTGAACGGGATCGTTGAAGGATTGGGTGCTGCCAGGTCCTCCTCCGTTGGCGCCCGTCCCAGGCGTTGGGCGGACCTGGTTATTGCCGCAACAGTTCGACAGGCCTCGCTCAAACCGCATGACTGTGAGGAGCCCTTCGAAATTGTCGGAAAATTTCTGCCTCACCGTGACTTGTGGAATACGTTGCCAGAGATTACCGGTATAGCCCATGATCGAAAAGTCGATGTTATCGGACAGCAACCCCATGATGGGATTCCAGTCCTGCCCGATCGTGATCGTGGTCTTGTTGTTGTTCGGCGAATATTTCGCATAGGCGAGACGCAGACGCGGCACCAAGTTATTGCCGCTGTCCGACTGCCCGTAGAAGTCCGCTTCGACAACGCCCGCCAACGTGTGCACGCCGTCCGTTCTGTCCGCGCGAAGACCGATCACGCTGTAGCGGGGATTGAAGGTACTGCTGCTGTTGCCCTGACGTCCTGCTGCTGTTCCGTACCCATTGAACTGCTGTGGGTCTAACGGATTCGTGTTTCTCGTGCTGTAGATACCATCGAGCTCAATACGCCCGTAGGGACTCAGGCTTCCCTTGCTGCCCTCCGTAAACATCGGAGCCACACAACCTGCGCAAAGGTGGGGTGGCGGCGATTCTTCTTTACGGATGATCCGCCCGCCGCCGGCCTCTTCTTCCGCGCTCTTCCCCTCCCCGGCGCCTTGCTGCGCAAATGCGGGAACCACGCTGCACATCAGAATGGCACCGAACACCAGACGTCCGGCGCCTCGCACGAACTGCCTCGTCATGAGAAAACCTCCCTCCTCTTCGGCCATCCCAATGCTTTCGATACCGGAAGGCATCACACAAAAAAAAACGCCCTTCCGGCCCAGACCTTGGACCAAAAGGACGCCATTGTCCTCTCACGATGAACCGTGCCGCCGATCAGGACCCCTTTGTCCTTCACACTGTCGGCACGTGACGCACGCTTATAAGACCCTGTCCGACAATTGTCAAGGCATTTTCCTGGAGACTGAGCCCTGTGCTACACTGCCCTCCGACCTATGCCTTGCACCACCGCTCATCGCCCTCCGCACGGCATTTACCGGTATCTTCCATCCATTGCCGCGATTGTTGCGCTGATGACCGGATGCGCTCACGGCCCTGAAGTCGATACCATCGTCCATGAAGCCCCGAAAGGGTCGGTGTACCTTGAGCGGATCACGGACCGCAGCTTGAAAGCTGCGCATCCCGCGGCGATCGAGGAGGCGCTCATCGCACGCACGCTGAGCGGTGTGATGGTCACGGAACGGAAAACCACCCTTGAGACCGCGTTTTCGAAGTCACCTGCCACGACCCGCGCCTTCTCCGATGACGACGTCCGGTTTCTGGCTCCGTACCTCGCGGCGGCGCTCCGTCAGGCCGCCACCGATCAGCAAGTGGGGTTCCAGGTGCACAGTTATCCCTCCGCTCTCTCTTACTCGAGCAAGAGCGGCGCCGGCGTGGGCTCATCGGATCCCCTTCTCGCGAACTCCTCACTCTTGGAAACGACCTCCGGGCACCTGTTGGCCCAAGACCACTGGCTTTATTTGACCGTGAGTGAATACAAGAAGCGGCCAGAGCAGCCGGACACCATCAATATGGCGAACCGCCGATTGCCCGATGCGACGGGAGAAGGAGACAAGGAACTGGCATTTGAACCAAAAGAAGCGTTGAAGCCCAATGGGAAGACAGGCCTTTTCGGCGCTTCCTCCGACAGCGTCTTCATCATCGACTATCAACGACTCGCGCGAATACCCGCCGCCGCAGGACCGTCGCTTCCTGCCGCCGAGAAGCGCCCTCTGGAACCAAAAGCTCATCCTGAGGTAAAAGAGCAAGACATTCAACAAATCAAGGAAGACATGAAGAAGAAAGACACGGAAATCGAAAATCTGAAGAAGGAGATGGAGGAAATCCGGCGGGACATGGGCAAACCGGCCACCAAAGCGCCCTGATGTGTGCTCGACAGTACACCAGTAATGCAAGATCTCCTCTTCCCCGGGGTTGTCTGTATGCGATGCTTCTCATGGCTGCTTGCTCAAGCGAATCTCGCCTCGGCTCTGAGAGCGCCGAGTCGCGACAAGGCACCGTCTATCTGAAACAGATCTCCGATCCCTCTTTCCAAGCCGCCCATCCGATCAAGATTGAGACAGCCGTCATCGGAAAGGTCTTGAGCGGCATCCTCATCCGCAACAATGAGCCGGCGGCGGCGTCAACCTCCAGCCCCAGTCGAGCGTTTGCAGGCAGCGACATCGGCTATCTTGCACCGCTCATCTCCGAAAATCTCAGGCGTGCAACATCCGATCAGCAGATAGGATTCAGAATGGGAGACGTTGCAGGCGTCGTGTATGCGTATGGTCGATCATTGTATGTCACGCTGACCCAATACCCTTCCGGCTCCGATACCGCGACGGCCACAACCACGGATGGGGGAGAACGGACCGTTGCCTTCATTCCGGAAGCGGCCAAACGCCCTGACAGTTATCTTGATCCGCGATCGAGGCAGGCCACGCTCGTCATTGACTACGAGTTGCTGGCAATACTGCCTTCCGCATCGCTGGCCTCTGCCTCAGCGACGTCCAGGTCCGGCTCAGAAAAGCCGGAACCCAGTCGGGACGCCGAGATCGAAGCACTGCGGAAGGAATTGCAGGAAATCAAAAAGCAGCTGGCGGAGCAGGAAGCGGACCGTGCACGGTCACAGCCAAAAAATATACCGACTCAAAAATAAGGTTATCCTCGTTGCTGTTTTTCGGCCCGCTCTTCAAGCTCACCGGCAAGGAGTACCGCTTCCGCGATTTCCCGCATCGATTTCCGCAAGTCCATGCTTTGCCGCTGAATCAGCTTGAAGGCCTCTTCTTCCGTCAGCTTCTTCGACCGCATCAAGTACCCTTTCGCGCGCTCCAAGAGCTTTCGGACGGCCAGGGCTTCCTGCATTTCGAACGATTTTTCCAACAGCTTCGTGTGCTCGATCGCGATCGCCGCTTGATTGGAAATGGCTTGAAGCAGTTTGACCTCCTCGCTCGTGAATGCGTGCGGCACCGACGTATAGCTGTTGATGACGCCCACGGCCTTCTCACGGACCATCATGGGGACTGAAAGCAGCGAGCAGAGCCCCTCTTTCTTCGCCATGTCGGGGTACATGTACTCGAGCTCCTTGGTGACATCGGCGACGATGATGGGCCGCCGCTCCTGGACCGCGCGGCCGCTGACACTTTGGCCGATCTTGAGATTCGGCTTCCGCCGGTACTGTTCGCTCAGACTCTGCGTCGCCTCGATCCGGAGGTCTCCGGTCGCTTCATCGAGGAGCATGATCGAGCAGATCTTTGAATTCATCATCTGGGCCGTCATCGTGACCAGCAACTGCAACACGTCTTCGATCAGGCGGTTGGACGCCACCGTCTCGGAGACCTGGGACAGCGTCTCGACTTGTAAGGCCTTTCGCCGCATCTGTTCGTACAGTCGCGCGTTTTCGATCGCTCCTCCGACTTGATTGGCGATGGTCGACAGCAGCGCAAGCTCGTCGGGACGATACCGCTTCGGCCGTTTGTGCTGGACGTTGATCACCCCGACCACTTCCTTTTTCGCCATGATCGGGACGGATACAAAGGCCTGATGCCGGTCCTCGGGCAGGTTGTGGAAGAACTTAAACCGCGGATCGTCGCTCGCGTTGCTGGGAATCACGACGCGGGTCCGCTCGCGCGCGACCCAGCCCGTGATGCCCTCGCCCATGCCGATCGTGATCCGGCCGATCAGCTTCGGATGCGGATTCTTCGAGGCGCGAAGGATCAACTCGTCCTGGCCGTCCGACAGTAAGTACAAGAGACAGGCATCGGCTTTCGTCACCTCGACCACGATGTCGACGATGTGTTTGAGGACCGCCTCGAGATCGAGCGTGTTGCTGATCGAATCGGTGATTCGATGCAACACATCGACTTCGCGCGTTTTTTCCTTCAGCGCCTGTTCGAGCTGAGCCAGCGAGGGGGGACGCTTCATGACCATCGCCGAGGCTTCGGAGCGGCCGGCTTGGCTGATTTCTGGCGGGCGGCACCGCGGAACCAGTCCGAGAAGGCGTCCTGTTCGAGCGGGCGGATCACGACCTCTCCGATGCGGACCGGCCAGACGCCCATGACCGCGCCGCCGACGACTTTCTTATCGTGCTGCATGGCTTTCCACAGACGGCCGAACACCGTCTTGGGCGGAAACTGATCCGAAAGCCCTGCCGCCTGGACCAAGCGTCGGATACGGGCGGCCACCGCCGCTTGGCAAAAGCCTAAATGGGCGGCCAGCTCCGCCTCGGCAACCAAACCGATCCCTACCGCCTCTCCGTGGATCAGCCGTCTGTAGCCGCCCAGCGATTCAAGGGCATGGCCGATCGTATGTCCATAGTTCAAAATTCGTCGCCGGTCCGATTCACGCTCATCCGCCGCCACGACTTCCGCCTTAATTTCGCAGGAGCGGGCGACGGCCCGCATGACCGCCTGTGCGTCCAATTTCAAGAGGTCCGGCATGGACGCCTCGAGAAACGAAAAGAAGGCTTCGTCGGCGATGATGCCGTATTTGATCACCTCCGCCAGACCCGCAATCCATTCACGGCGCGGCAGGGTGTGCAGCATGAACGGATCAATGATGACCGCCCGGGGCTGATGAAACGCCCCGATCAAATTTTTGCCCAGACGATGATCGACGCCTGTTTTTCCTCCGACGCTGGAGTCCACCTGCGCGACCAGCGTTGTCGGCACCTGCACAAAGGGGATGCCCCGCTGGTAGATCGAGGCGGCGAACCCGGCGACATCCCCGATTACGCCGCCTCCGAGCGCCAGCACCACCGATCGGCGTTCAAACTTCTCGGCGGCCAGAATGTCGAGAATTCGTCCGACGGTCGTAAGCGTCTTCGTGCGCTCCCCCGGCGGCAAGATGATCGGCACAGGATCGAGTCCGGAGTGCTTCAGCGAGTCCACCGTCGGCTTCAAATAGTGCCGGGCGACATGCCGGTCGGTGACGATCCCGATTTTCGCCGTGTCGACGAGTCGCTTCAGGCGGTCACCGAGCGTTCGGCTCGAGCCAGGCTCAAGGACGATGTCGTAGCTCCGCTCGCCGAGATGGACGGGAATCCGTTGGCCGGTCATCGGTGTCATCGACATGGAACGGGTGACCCACTTTAAGGGAGCGCCGTGGCCGGGGGCCGATTGGCGGCAAATCGTGGCGATGGTAGCATACTCGCCATGAAAAGAGCATAGCGGCCGGAAGGACGAACGCGACGTCGAAGCCGGCCGGCAACCCGCACGGAGGCTGCCGGCAATCCTCTAGGCTTTGACGATGGAGGGAGTCAGGAAGATGAGCAACTCTTGCTTCGAGACGCTTTCGGACTTGTTCTTGAACAACCACCCGAGGACCGGAATTCGCGAGAGATAGGGCACGCCCTGCACGTTGTTGTTCTGCGTGTCGATAAAGACACCGCCGATCACCATGGTCTCTCCGTCGCGAACGATGACCTGCGTGTTGGCTTCCCGGCGATCGATACTGGGACCTGCCGGGTTGCTCCTCGCGCCGACCGCGTTGCGCGTCGCGCGTACCTTCATCATGATTTGTTTGCCCACTTCTCTCGGGTCACGCGAGGTAATTTGCGGCGTCACGTTCAGTTCGAGATTCGCGTCGACGAACGTCGTCTGGGTGCCTTGCAGCGAGGTGGTCTGGAAAGGAATGGATTCCCCCTGCGAGATCTTGGCTTCGCGCTTATCCAGCGTCGTGATCTTGGGCGCGGCAATGACCTTGGCCAAGCCCAGTAATTCTCCGGCCGACAATCGTAAGTCCAATGCGAAGCCGGGAGCGAGCTTGCCAAACGTGTACCCGATGCCGGGAACCGCCGGAAGACCCGCAACCTGGGCCGGCAAATTCACGAGGAAGTCTCGCGGAATCGTGGTCCCGCCAGTCCCGGCGACCGGAGCGAAGGGACCGGTCAGGTTGCCCACCGCCGAAAATGTGTTGGGCCCGAAATCGGAGTTTTGGATGCCCCATTGCACTCCTAACCCGCGGGCATACACGGTGTCCGCCTGCACGATGCGCGCCTCGATCTGTACTTGAGGTACCTCGAGATCGAGGCCTTCGATCAACTGCTTGAGGACCGCCATCTTGGTTTCCGTGTCCCTGACGACCAAGGCGTTGGTGCCCTGGCTGATCTGCATCAAGCCCCGGGGGCTCAAATTCTGGCGCAGAGCGGTCATCAACTCGCTGGCCTGCAGGTTGCGGACATAGAAGACACGGTCGACCAAATCTTCGGCCTTGGTCTTGGCATCTTTGGCCCGTGCTTCTTCATCTTCCTGCTTCGCGATGTTGCTGAGCGTATCGATCCAGAGGATGTTCCCCTGCTTGATCTTGCCCAACCCGTTCATCTTCAAGATCATGTCCAGCGCCTGGTCCCAGGGCACGCTCACAAGTTTCATCGTGACTTTGCTCTTCACCCCTTCGCCGATCACGATGTTGAAGCCGCTGACCTCGGCGATCAGCCGCAAGACGTTGCTGATGTCGGCCTGCTGGAAGTCCAAGGAGATGCGCCGGCCCGAATAGCGGGTTTCGCCGACGACGAGATCGTCTTTGGGAGTATGTTTTTCGGCCGGGTCGGACTCGGTCATCATTTGAATGGGACGAACCCGAAACGCGGGCTGGACCCTCCGCGCAACGACGCGAGTTTTTCCGACTTCTCCTTCGATATGTGAGGCCAGCATCGCCGGCACAATCACGTCCGCCGCCTTGTCGACAACCGCTGCGTCCTTGACCGTGACCATCAACTGTGCCCCGCGGGCCTCGACCGTGTAATCGGCCTGAGCGCCGAGGTCGAAGACGATTCGAAGTTTGTCGGCATGATCGCCGATGCGTATTTGCCGCAAAAGCCGATGACCGACGTGCACCCTCGGCCTCGGAAGCGCCGACCAGACATGCGGGATATCCACGACCAAACGACGCTCCCCAAGCCTGAGCGCCTCATGCGAGAGCACGCCGTCCCCGGTGATGGTGACGCTGAGGCGGTCCGCCTCCTTGCGCACGTCGATGTCCGTGACCATCGGCATCGCGGGAGCGACATCCATTGCCGCGCGATCGAGACCAGCCTGACTCATCGCGACCTCGGCATCCCTCTCAGGGGTCGCTCCCATGGAGGGCACCGCCAGAGGAAGACTCACAGCCGCCAGGGCGGAGAAGATTCGGAAGATCGTGGTCGCATCTCGCTGTATATGTGTCATTCTAGGCCCTCTTTCGGATGGAGTAGCTTGACGTACTCTCGCTCCTGTTTTCTGCCATAGACGTCCGTAAACCGCTCCTGCACGATGATCCCTTTTTCCGTGACTGCGCTCACGACACCGCTGTTGGGACCGACGCGTGTGCCTTTGCGCACGGTATAGCCGTTTCCGTCCGGCGTCTGGACCATGGCCGTATAGCCGTAGGCTCCCCAGATAATGGCGATCAGATTCATGTCGGTCAGATTAACCCGTTGCAGCGGGGGAAGCGCCGGATCGACTTGGCCGGGGGCGAGTTGGCTCAGCACCGGCGAAAAAGGATCACGTCGCCCGGCAGGATCATAACCGCCGAGTGCAGGCACGGGAGCAGGGGGCAGAGCTTCCATCGCACCGGGCATCGGCATCGGAGCAGGCGCCGCGGAAGGCTGAGGCGCCTCTTTCGGAAAATCCGCAGGACCTGGGACTCTCACAGAGTCTTGCCGAAGAGGGGTGACTTGCCGGAAATGGGGTAACAGCGCGGCCTCGCTGAATGTCGGCTCGGTCAGCACGGGAACAAGCAAGCCTCCGCACAGCGCCGCGCTCAAAAATTTGCGATTCATGTGGGTCACGAGCGTCCGTCCTTCTTCATAACGGCGTTATTTGGGCGCAGCCCCGCCAGGCGCCGCGGCAGCCACCTTGACATCCTGAGGAGCCGCATACGCGACAAGATCGAAAATCGTCTGGGTGACGACGCGGCCTTTTTCCGTTTTTGGCGCGCCCATTTTCAGATTGGACACGGTGACGATTCGGGGCAACGCGTTGATGCGATCGAAAAAGAGCGCCGCCGTATGGTAGCCGCCGGAAACCTCCACATTGACGGGCAACCGCACAAACAACTTGGAAGCATCTTCGCTCTTCACGCTCGGCTTCCAAAGCTTGATGTCCAAGCCAAGCCGAATGCCGAGATCGGACACCTGCTTCAGCAGCATCACCGCTTCTTCTTCGGGAGGCAGGCGCTCTTTTTTCTTCGCCAATTCAATTTCCAACTGCTTATTGGCGGCGATCAACTCGTCCAGGTGCTTGACCTTGATCGTCAACGTTTGGATTTCCGAATCGAGCTTTCCGACTTCTCCTTGAAGCGCCGCAATTTCCATCGATTTCGGCTCGGCGACATAGTAATAGAAGAGGACGATGATGCCGGCCAGAATGAGCACGACAAACGCGACCTTCTGCACGAGAGGAATCGTGCGGATGACCTCGAGATTTATCGCCGGCAGCTTCATACGCTATCCTTTCAGGCGAAATCCCAGCTTGAACTGAAACAGGTTGATCTGGCTTTCGGCTGCAGCCCGGCTTTCCTGGAGATTGATGTCCGTGAAATAATCCGTGCGGCGCAGGTTATTGACGAACTCGACCACATCGTCGTTAGTGAGCGCGCGGCCTTCGAGCTCGATAGTTTGGCCGGTCATGGCGACCCTCAATAGCCACAGCTTCAAGGGCTCCAGGCTCTGGCTGACATGGTCTAGGACCTTGACGGGGCCGACGCGAGACTTT
This sequence comes from Nitrospira sp., assembly GCA_035495295.1. Classification (GTDB taxonomy): domain Bacteria; phylum Nitrospirota; class Nitrospiria; order Nitrospirales; family Nitrospiraceae; genus Nitrospira_C. The sequence continues at coordinate 69,320 of DATJGE010000041.1, forward strand.
TCCAACTGGTCGATGATGCGATTCTTGTCTTCGAGTTGCTTCTTGCGGGCCTCGAAATCGGCGACCTGCTTGACCTGCTCCTTGAGCTGCGCGACCTGCTTCTCTTTATCGGCCTTCTCGGTCTGCCGCGTCGCAATTTCGTCGTCGAGCGACACGGAATACCACCAGCACGCGCTCAAGGTGATGACCAGCAAGCCGACGCCGAGGAGTACCTGCGCCCGCACGTCATATTGCGGTTTGGCCGGACGGCCCTTTGGACCTGTGGACAATAAATTGATACGGATCATCGGTCGCCTATCGATCTGAGCGCTAATCCGACGCCCACGGAGGCCATGGGGGCCAAATCCGCCAGCGTCGCCTGGTCGAAATCGCTTCCCGACGTGTCGACTTCCGCAAACGGATTGGCGATTTCCACGACCGCCTGCATCCGGTCGCGTAACTGCTTTACGAGACCGCCGATTTGCGCGCCTCCGCCGCACAACAAGACTTGTTGGACGTCGCCTTCAGTCACCGTGGACTTGAAATAGTCGATGGTCCTGGCGATCTCCGACGCCACCTCCGCGTTGACGCTTTCAATCACGCTCTGCGCCGCGGCGGCTTGATTGCTGCCAGACGTCTTGCCGCCCTTCTTGAGCGCTTCGGCATCCTCATACGAGAGGCCGAGCTCGCGCTGAATGGATTCGGTGTAGCGGTTGCCGCCGATGGGAATGTCGCGGGTAAACAGCGAGGTGCCTTTCGACACGATGTTGATGTTCATGACGCTGGCTCCCACGTTGACGAGGGCCGTCGTGTCATCCTGCGAGACGGGATAATTGATCGCGTGCATGTTTTCGATCGCAAACGCGTCGACATCCATGACCATCGGAAACAGGCCGGCGCCCTTCACCAGCTCAGTGAGTTCGTTGATCTTGTCCTTTTTCGCCGCAACGAGGATCACCGACATCTCGCCTTCTCCCGAGACGTCCCCGCCGGTCGGAGGCAGCACGTGAAAATCAATGTTCACTTCGTTGATGTCGAAGGGAATATATTGTTCAGCGGCCAGCTTGACCTGGCCCTCCAGCTCGTCGTCGGGCATCGGCGGAAGGCTGATCTTCTTAATGATGACCGCATGGCCTGAAATCGACACCGCCACCTGCTTCACTTTGACGTTCAATTCGTCGAACAGCTCCTTGATGGCGGAGACGACGCGTCCTTCGTCCATGACCGTCCCGTCGACGATCACCTCCGGTTCGAGAGGCTTGAAGCCGAACTTCTGCAGGACATACCGTCCGCGGTTTTCCTTGAGCTGAACAAGTTTAATCCCGCTCGATCCAATGTCGAGACCTACCAATTGGCGCTTCGGTGTGAGCAACGAAAAAATATCGGCATCGACGAGGCTTTTTAAGGAATTCAGCATACGTGCCTCAGACTGTACATGACTTCCCCCGAGGCGCAAATCATTTTGCGTTTTTCCAACCTTTCGCGGCGAAATGACGCGCGCATGTGCTAAACGGGGCTTCAATACAGCGGTTTTACCCGCGCACCCTAAGTATAGTTGGCGTCCTCCACCTGTCAAGAAACGGGCAGACAGGCGCCAGGCCGGCGACACAATATACGTAGTGCGGATAGCGTAGCAGCAGGGACGGCGAGCTATTGCTTGGTGAGATCTCGATGGGACAGCGTGACGTGATGCCCGGCTGACGTGAAGCTCTCTTCCAATAGCTTGGCAATGACCACGGAACGATGACGGCCTCCTGTGCATCCGATCCCGACATTCAGATAACTTCGGCGTTCGCGTTCAAACAGCGGAATCAGGAACGTAAAGAATTGCTCCAACCGATCGAGAAATCCCTTGGCGTCCGGATCCTCCATCACGTACGTGCGGACCCGCGGGTCTTCCCCGGTCAGCGGCTTGAGGTCCGCCACGAAATAAGGATTGCGCAGGAAGCGCACGTCGAACAGCATATCAATGTCGTACGGCACGCCGAACTTGTACCCAAACGTGATCAGCGAGATTGTCAGGCGGCGCGACGCTTGCTCGTGAGAGAAATGACGGCTCAGGAGATCTCTCAGCTCATGCACGCTGAGATTGGACGTATCGATGATGCGGTCGGCATGGGCTCGCACTTCCGCCAACCGCTCTTTTTCGAACCGGACCCCTTCCAGCACGGGCAATTCGGGAAGCAAGGGATGCGGTCTCCGCGACTCAGAGAATCGGCGGACCAACACGGCATCCCTGGCTTCCAGGAACAGCAGCTCCACCGAGTGTCCGAGATCTTTGATGCGTTGGAGGATTCCGGTGAGGTCCGCGAAGAACACCCGTTCCCTGATGTCGATGCCCAATGCGACGTTTTTGATTTCGCCGCCCTGCTGGTGACACAGTTCGACGAAGGTTGGCAGGAGCGCCGGCGGCAGGTTATCAACGCAGAAGTAGCCGACGTCTTCAAAGCATTTGAGCGCGTGAGACTTTCCGGCTCCGGAGAGACCGGTGATCACCACGAGCTTGAGTCCTGCCATTCCGACGCCTCGCTACGGATCAATCAGGACGACGTGACCGGTTTCCGATCTCCTGAGAATCTGCAGCTTGCCCGAGTCCGCGCAGGTAAAGAGCACCATGGCTCCGGGATCGTCTTCCAGCCGGTTTCGTGCCTCATCCCGTGACAAGACGGCAATCTTCGGACGTACGATCTTCAAGTCGTCATGATTCGATGCTGGCGGAGCGGGCGCCGCTAAAGCCCTCTTCGTGCGACCCTTGTGCGCCACCCGCCGCTCCTTGTACTTCCGAATCTGGCCGTCGAGGCGATCGACCAGTTGATCGACGGTGGCATACATCTCTCTCGTCGACGTCTTGGCCTGGAACCGCTTGCCCCTGATCGAGCAGACGACCTCCGCCGCATGCTGGAGCTTGGTCACGCTCAGAACGACCTCCAAGCGATCGAGTGAGACGTCATAGCGCTCGAGTCGTTCAAATCGCGTTCGGATATACCGCTTGAGCGCGGGCGTCACATCCATATGTCGGCCGGTGATCTTCATCCAGATGCTCCTTCGGCTGGACGTCAACAACTGTCGGCTAGAAAAACCGCTTGCGCTGGGTGGCTGGCGGGATGTTCTCTTCGGCCCGATACTTGGCAACCGTCCGTCGGGCGATCAAGACCTGGCGGTCGCGCAAGCGCGCGGCGATTTCTTCGTCCTTAAGCGGGTGGTTGTCATCTTCCTCCGCCACCATCTTCTTGATCATCTCTCGCACCGTCACTGAGGACAGCATGTCGCTGGGCTGATCCGCCCGTTGGAGCCCGGCGTTGAAAAAGAATTTGAGCTCCAACATGCCTTGCGGACAATACATATATTTATTGGCCGTCACCCGACTGATCGTGGATTCGTGCATGCCGATGTCCTCGGCTACCTGCTTGAGCACGAGCGGCTTGAGATACTGAATGCCCTTTTCAAAAAACTGCTCCTGGAACTTCACAATACTGGAGACGACTTTGACGATGGTCTTGTTGCGCTGCTCGATGCTGCGGATCACCCATTGGGCCGCGCGCAATTTTTCATCCAAGTAGGCCTTCGTTTCTGAGGATCCGCCCTCGCCGCTCGCCATCATCTGCTTGTAGTAGGGGCTGATGCGCATCCGCGGCAATCCGTCGTCGTTCAACAGCACGACCCACTCGCCTTCGTTTTTGACGACGAACACGTCCGGCACGATGACGTAATTTTGTGTGTTCGAGAAGGGCCGTCCCGGTTTGGGTTCGAGCCCTTCGATGACCTTCGTCGCCTGGAACACTTCGGCCACCGTCACATCCAGGGCCTTGGCAACTTTGGCGTACTGCTTCTTTTCCAAATCTTTCAGGTGATGCAGCACGACCGCCTCGACGATCGACCCTTTGAGCGCGCCCGGGCGGGCGCCCAGCGATCCCATGGGACTCTTCCCCAAATGGCCAAGCTGCAGCATCAGACATTCGGAAAGGTCTCTGGCGCCGACGCCGGTCGGGTCGAACGTTTGGATGTCATGCAGAACCGACTCCGCTTCGGCTTCACTGAAGTCGGTCCCGCCGATGATTTCGGACATCGGCGTCCGCAGATAGCCGTCGTCGTCCAAATTGCCGATTAAGAGGCGACCGATCGCCTTATTTCGTTCGGACAACCCCGATAAAGACAGCTGCCACAGCAAGTGATCCTCCAAGGACGCCGCTTTGGCGACGGTTTGCTCGTACGAGGGAAATTCGTCGGAGGAGGACGATTGCCCTTCGCCGCCGCCCGTGCGCCGATCGGTGCCGAAGTACTCTTCCCATCCTGCCGCCGAGACTTCGTCCGGGCTGTCACGCTCTTCCGGGGTCGACGTTTCTGTGGTTTCCGGAGTTTCGGTCGGCGTCGAGGCGGATGCCGCCGCCTCCTCGGCCTGTTCCTCCGCCGTAGCCGACTCATTCTCTTCGGCCTCCTCAGGTAGTTCGTCGAGCAGCGGATTTTCCATGAGATGCTGTGCCAGGCTTTGCTGGAGTTCCAGGCGCGACAGCTGCAGCAGCTTGATCGCCTGCTGCAGCTGCGGCGTCATGATCAATTTCTGACTGAGTCGAAGATCGAGACGAAGTTTCATCGGATAAGACACGTCGTTAGAGGGTGAATCGCTCTCCCAAATACACGGCCCGCGCGGTTTCGCTTTTCACGATCGTATCCGGTGAGCCGGCTTCCAGCACCAAGCCCTCGTTGATAATGTAGGCGCGATCGGTGATGGACAGCGTTTCCTGAACGTTGTGATCGGTGATGAGAATTCCGATGCCTTTATCTTTCAGGCGGATGATAATCTGCTGGATATCGGCGACGGCAATGGGGTCGATGCCGGCGAACGGTTCATCCAGCAGCATGAACGTGGGATTAGTGGCCAACGCTCGCGTTATTTCCAGCCGGCGGCGCTCCCCGCCTGAAAGGGCATAGGCCATGCTGGTCCTGATGTGCCCGAGATCCAGCTCGTTGAGCAAGGCATCGACACGTTCGGCCCGCTCTGCACGAGAGTAATCCAGCATTTCGAGAATTGCCAGGATATTGTCTTGAACGGACAGCCGGCGAAATACCGACGATTCTTGCGGAAGATACCCGATCCCGTTTCTCGCGCGCTTGAACATCGGGAGCGCCGTGATCGAATCACCGTTGAGCGTAATCGTCCCTTCGTCGGGCTGCATCAAGCCGACAATCATGTCGAAGATCGTCGTCTTCCCCGCCCCATTGGGACCCAGCAGCCCGACCACTTCGCCGGCGGCGACTTCGACGGAGACGCCTTTCACGACTTTTCTCGCGCGAAAACTTTTGACCAAACCCTCCGCGCTCAGGACCGCGCGCGGCAATCGAGCGCGGGCGACGCCGTCTATTCCCGCTTCGACCCGTACGGCTTCGGTCACTTCGTCGCTCCCTCAGGCTCAATGCGAACATGGGAACCGCCTTCCACGACTGTCCGGTCTTCCGCGAGGAACATCGTGATCCGCTTGCCGCTGACCCTCGTGCCCTTGTCCCAGGCGACCGGATCCCCTGTCAGCACGATTTTATCCTCCTCGCGATAATAGACGGCCTTCTGGCAGGTGGCATTGCCGGCATCCCGCTCGATCTTCACTCGTCCGGTCGCTTCGATTTGCGTGACCGCACGATTGGACACCGTGTCCGGACCTTTGGCCGGCGGCGTGGCGCTTTTTGCGGCTTTCGGTTCGGCGCCTGGCTCCTGATTTCCAAACGACACTACCATCCGGTCCGAATAAACGACGAGCGTACCGCGCGTCAATACGACCGCTCCATCGAACACGGCTTGATTCTCTTGGTTCTTAAAAGTCATCTTCCTGGAGACGACCGTCGTCCCGAGCGCCTCATCCGATGCGCCAGACGATCCGTTCAAGCCAGCGCCGACGGCAGCCTGGGCGGCCGTGATCAGGGCGACCGTCATCCAGCTAAGAAGCAGGGGCCACTTCCACATGCACATCCTCGAATACTTCGAATTTTCGGTATCGAGAGTCTTTAACAACCCCGCGCCGTTTCACGTCCAGACCAATTCCGCGATGGACGGGATCCTGTGTGCAGATCTCACCACCGCCATCCAGCTAAGACGCAGGCGCCACTTCCACATGCACATCCTCGAGCACTTCGAATTCTTCAGTATCGAGATGGCCTAGCAGGCCGCGCCCTTTGACGTCCAGGCCGTTTCCCACAATGTGAACAGGATCCTGTGTGCGTATTTCCCTGGTCTGATCCGTCCAGGCGAGGTGATTCGTATAGATCGTATAGCCGCTCTGCGTGTAAATCACCAACGGTTCGGACCGATTGGCTAGAAGGAAGTTCTTGGTCTCCGTATTCAGCGTGCCTTCGTCCCCGTGCACCGTCAACTCTTTGCCCTGCACGCCAAATAAGGTCACGGCAACGTTATCGAGAATCGCCTTTTTGTCCTGCTCGAAGAGACGGGCCTGCTGGGCGTCGACTTGCCACTGCATTTTGTCGCCCTTGGTCTGAGTAAAGGTGAATTTCGAGATGGTGGCATCCGCCTGATCGATGGTTCCTGGAGCCGTGGCGGTCGGCGGCGGAGAGGCGGTCGAATTGGTCATGAGCAGGTAGATGAGTACGCATCCCAACAGGACGCTGACTGTCAATAACAGCCGCTGCGCCCACCGCTGCCACACGGTGTTATGCCTTCCTCTCAGTGAGAAAAATCACTGGCACGATAATAGCAGGTGGCCCGAGGCAAGTAAACTCTGCGCGAGGAACGGAGTCACGACGGAAGCCGCGCGGACACGGAGTTGCCGGCGAGTAGGACCCTTGCGGGGTCCTACTCTGATTTTTCAGGCTTCGCTGAGGAGGGAGCGGATTTTTTCGCAGGCGACGCCTCGGCTCTCGCCACCAGTTCGATCGCGACGAGTTCGGCCGCATCGCCAATCCGCCGTCTAGTTTTCACCATTCTGGTGTAGCCGCCTGGACGATCTTTGAATCGTCCTGCCACATCGCTGAAGAGTTTCGAGACCACATCCTTGCTTCTCAAAAAGCTGAGCGCCCGGCGCCGGGCGGGAAGGGACCCATCCTTCCCGAGCGTGATCATACGGTCGGTGAATCCGCGGATCTCCTTCGCCTTGGCCTCGGTGGTCTCAATGCGCTCATGCTCCAGCAGAGACGTGACGAGGCTCCTGAACAACGCCCACCGGTGTTTGGTCTGCCGGCCCAGCTGTCTGCCTTTTTTTCGGTGACGCACAGTGCCCTCTCCTACTCGTTCTTGGGACCGCCGCCCGAGGCCATCGCATCCAGCTTGACCCCGAGGCTCAATCCCATATCGGTGAGGATTTCCTTGATTTCATTCAGAGACTTCTTGCCGAAGTTCTTGGTCTTGAGCATCTCCGCCTCTGACTTCTGCACCAGATCGGCGATCGTTTTGATGTTGGCATTCTTCAAGCAATTGGCGGCCCGGACCGATAATTCCAACTCGTTGACGCTGCGGAACAGGTTCTTGTTGATTTCACGTTGTGCGTCGTCGCCGGTGAGTTCCGTGCGGCCTTCCACTCTCGCTTCCGGATTAATGAAGATTTCGACGTGATCGCGCAAAATACCGGCGGCCGTCGATAACGCATCACTCGGCGAGATAGTGCCATCCGTCCAGATCTCAAGCGTCAACTTGTCGTAGTCGGTCATGCGCCCCACGCGAGCATTCTCGACGTGAAAATTGACGCGCTTGATCGGAGAAAAAATGGAATCGATGGCGATCACCCCGATCGGCAAGCCTTCTTCCTTGTTGCGTTCCGCCGGCACATACCCACGACCATGCTTGACCGTCATCTCCAAATCGAGCGTGGCATCCTTGTCGAGGGTCGCGATATGCAAATTCGGCGTCAGAATGGAGATGTCCGCATCATGGATGATGTCCAACCCTTTCGCTTCGCCCGGCCCCTTTTTCTTCAACCGGATCGTTTTGGGCTTGTCGGTGTGCAGAGCCAGACGCAGGCCTTTCACGTTCAGAATGATGGACGTGACGTCTTCCGTGACGCCGGGGATCGTCGAGAACTCATGCAACACGCCCTCGATTTTCACCGTGGTCACGGCGGCGCCGGTCAATGAGGACAGCAGGACGCGGCGCAGCGCGTTGCCGACCGTCGTCCCGAAGCCCCGCTCATAGGCCTCGGTGGTAAATCGCCCGAACGTGGCGGAAGCCGTTTCTTTGTCGACTTCGACGCGCATCGGGATCTGGAAATCTTTCATCGCCTTGATCATGAGTCCCCCTTCATCCTGTCAGCCGCCGCGCCTTCCGCGATGCATTCTGCAAGAAGCCGGCGTTGTATGAAGTTGCGTTAGCGCGAATACAATTCGACGACCATCTGCTCGTTGACGGGCAACGAGATCTGATCTTTCGTCGGCAACGCGCGTACGGTGCCTTTGAAGCCGCCCTTGTCCAGCTCCAGCCATTCGGGAATGCCCCTCCCCTCGACCGATTCCAGCGCGGTTTGAATCGATGCGATGTTGCGGCTGCGCTCGCGGACGGCGACCACGTCGCCGGCGCGCACCTGCGATCCGGGAATGTTGTTCTTCCGCCCATTCACCGTTACATGCCCATGCCCCACAAGTTGCCGCGCTTCTTTTCGGGACGCTCCGAATCCGAGCCGGTACACCACATTGTCCAGCCGGCACTCGAGCAATCGCAGCAACGCTTCCCCGGTGACCCCGGAGCGCCGCTCGGCCCGTTCGAAGACGCCGCGGAACTGCCGTTCCTGTAGGCCGTAGATGCGCCGCAGCTTCTGCTTCTCGCGCAACTGCGTGCTGTAATCCGAAATCCGCGGCCGCGCCTGTCCATGCTGGCCGGGCGGATAACTTCGGCGTTCAATCGCGCACTTTTCCGTCATGCAGCGCGAGCCCTTCAAAAACAATTTCTCGCCTTCACGACGGCATAACCGACAGACTGGACCCCGATACTTCGCCACGTGCTCTACCTCCGGTTATCGGGCCGGCCCATCATGGCCGGCCCGTTCTCGCATGACTGTCGTTTCATCCTTACACCCGACGCCGCTTGGGCGGCCGGCAGCCGTTGTGCGGAATCGGCGTGACGTCGCGGATCAAATTGATCCGCAGCCCCGCCCCTTGCAACGAGCGGATCGCGGATTCACGTCCCGATCCCGGTCCGTTCACATAGACGTCCACTTGACGCATGCCGCTTTCCATGGCTTTCCGGGCGGCCGCTTCGCCCGCGCGTTGCGCGGCAAACGGCGTGCTTTTTCTCGATCCTTTGAACCCTTGATTGCCCGCGCTCGCCCAGACGACCGTGTTGCCGCTCATGTCGGTAATCGTCACGATCGTGTTGTTGAAAGAGGCCTGGACGTGAGCGATCCCGCTCTGAACGATCCGGCGCTCTTTCTTTTTGCCCTTCTTGACGCTCATAGAGAACTCCTCTTGTGACGATTACGCCGTCGGTGCCGGACGGGCCGGTGGTTTGGGTTTGCTGCCGACTCCGGCGCGGCGGCCTTTCCTCGTGCGCGCGTTGGTTTTCGACCGTTGACCGCGGACCGGCAGGCCTTTACGGTGGCGCAGCCCACGATAGGTGCCCGTGTCGATCAGGCGCTTGATGTTCATGGAAACGGTTTTCCGCAGATCGCCTTCCACTTGATGGTCCTGGTCGATGATCTCACGGATCTTCACGATCTGGTCCTCGCTCAGATCCTTCACCCGGACCGCGGCGTCAATGCCGGCCTTCTCGAGGATCTGACGCGCCGCCGCGCGGCCGATTCCGAACACGTAGGTCAGGCCGATATCCGACCGTTTTTCTCTAGGTAAATCGACTCCGGCAATACGTGCCATATTCTCCTACCTCCCCTTGGACGTCTTCAGCAGCAGTGGCTGGATGAGCGTCTTCTCAACCGCCCGCCCCGCGGCGCCGAGACGCCGCCTTCCGGTATCGCGCGTCGAATGAGCGCGAGTTCATCATCCACGTTGACCGAGCATGGAGGCTCGCCAGCGTTCAGCCGTTCCCATCATCCCTGCCGCTGTTTGTGCCGCGGATTCGTACAAAGAATTCGCACCACTCCGCGCCGCCGCACGACCTTGCATTTTGCGCAAATCGGCTTCACTGATGATTTGACTTTCATGACACGTCCAGACTCCTACTTGAACCGATAGGTAATGCGCCCGCGCGTCAGATCGTACGGCGACATTTCCACCGTGACCTTGTCCCCAGGAAGGATGCGAATGAAATGCATCCGCATCTTCCCTGAGATATGCGCGAGAATCTTATGTCCGTTCTCCAACTGCACGCGAAACATGGCGTTCGGGAGGGTTTCGAGTACCGATCCTTGGATTTCAATAATGTCTTCCTTCGGCACGAACCGTTATCCTTTCGCCTGACGTCTCACGATACGTTCCTCAAAGCCGGCTGAGCACGAGCGCGGGACCGCTCGGCTGAATCGCGATCGTATGCTCAAAATGCGCCGACAGACTTCCGTCAACAGTCACCGCCGTCCACCGGTCTTCCAGTACGCGAACGGCCGGCCCTCCCATGTTCACCATCGGCTCGATCGCCAACACCATTCCAGCCTGTAACCGGGGACCTTGCCCCGGTCTGCCGTAATTCGGAACCTGCGGTTCTTCGTGCAATTGCCGGCCGATGCCGTGTCCCACAAACTCCGTGACCACCGAAAACCCGGCCGCCTCCACGTGCCGCTGGACCGCATGAGAGATATCCGACAACCGATGGCCGACCGTCGCCTGCTCGATCGCGAGCGACAGCGATTCTTCGGTGACCCGTACCAGCGTGGCCGCCTTCTCGTCGATCCGGCCGACCGGCACTGTCGCCGCGGAATCGCCGTAAAATCCGCCGACGATCGCGCCAAGATCCAGTCCGATAATGTCTCCCTCCTTGAGCACCCGCTTGGAGGGAATGCCGTGAACCACCTGCTCGTTCACAGACGCGCACAGCGTCTTCGGATAATTGCGGTAGCCCTTAAACGCCGGTATTCCGCCTCTCGCCAGGATTTCCGCTTCAGCTAAGCGGTCCAACTCGTCGGTCGTCACGCCGGGCTTGACCGCATTCTTGAGAACCGCCAGCGCCTCAGCCACCACTTTCGACGCCTTTGCCATGACGGCAATTTCCTCTGGCGTCTTCAGAATGATCATATTGCGCTGTACGGCGCCAGGACGCCGAACAGGGCTTCGAATACCTCATCCATGGAACCGGAGGCGTCCAGTTCCGAGAGGAGCCGCTTGTGGGCGTAATACTGGATCAAGGGCGCCGTTTGTTCCTCGTACACTTTCAATCTCGTTTCGATCGCTTCCCGCTTGTCGTCGGTTCGTTGAATCAACGTTTCGCCGCAGCGTTCACAGGCCTCGCCCCTTTTCGAGGGCGCGAATTCCACATGATACGTCGCCTGACACTTGGGGCAGCTGCGACGTCCGCTCAAGCGCCGGACCACGTCTTCGCGGGGCACCTGGAAGTTCACCACCCGGTGCAGCGGCCTCTTCGTGGCTTGCAGCACCTTTCCAAGTTCTTCGGCCTGCGGCACTGTACGCGGAAATCCATCAAGCACGAAGCCGTTGGCGGACCCCGCCTCAGCCAGTTTGTCGCGCACCAGCCCGATCACGACGGCATCGGGAACCAGCTGCCCCTGGTCCATATACCGCTTCGCTTCCCGGCCGAGCTCCGTCTGATTCCTCACCGCCTCCCGCAGGAGGTCTCCGGTCGAAATCTTCGCGATCTTGAACTGCGCGGCAATCCGGTCCGCTTGCGTACCCTTGCCGACGCCGGGTGCCCCAAGAAACACGACGCGCATGTCGTCCTCACCCGCTCCGGCCGCGGAGAGGACCCATGCCTTTGCCGAGAAATCCTTCGTAGTTGCGCATCAACATGTGCGACTCGATTTGCTGCGCGGTATCGAGTCCTACGCCGATCACGATGAGCAGCGACGTGCCACCGAAATAAAAGGGCACGTTCAGCTTATAGATCAAAAATTCCGGGATGACGCAGACAATCGCCAGATAGATCGCCCCGGCGAATGTGATGTGCGTCAGCACCTTGTAAATGTAGTCGGACGTCCGTTGTCCCGGGCGGATTCCGGGAATAAAGCCCCCATACTTCTTCATGTTGTCCGCCATGTCGACCGGGTTGAGTACCACGGCCGTGTAAAAGAAACAGAAAAACAGAATCAGCCCGACATACATGAGCGTGTAGAGCAACGATCCGGGCGACAATTGGGCGCCGATGGCTTTGATCCACGGCGTTTCGAAAAATCCCGCGATCGTGGCCGGGAACGCGATGATCGAGGACGCAAAAATCGGTGGAATCACGCCGGCCGTGTTGATCTTCAGCGGAATGTGCGTACTTTGCCCGCCATAGACCCGGCGTCCAACCACCCGCTTGGCGTACTGGACCGGTACCTTGCGCCGGCCGCTCTCCAAAAACACGATGGCGGCGACCACCGCGACCATCAAGGCGGCCAGTCCCACCAACAAAAACGCGTTAAGCTGGCCGATCTCATACAAGTTATAGGTTTGTGCGACGGCCGAAGGCAGACGGGCAACAATCCCGGCAAAGATGATCAGGGAGATGCCGTTGCCGATGCCGCGCTCGGTGATCTGCTCACCCAGCCACATCAGGAAGCCGGTGCCGGCGGTCAGCGTGATGACGGTCATCAAGCGAAACGCCCAGCCTTTGTCGAGCACGAAGGCGCCGCCGTTCATCTGCTCGAGCCCGATGGCGATGCCGAAACCCTGGATCAACGCGATTCCGATAGTGCCGAACCGCGTGTACTGAATGATCTTTTTGCGCCCGCGCTCGCCTTCTTTCGCCAGCTTCGAGAGGTGCGGCACCACGACGGTCAAGAGCTGAAGAATGATCGACGCGCTGATATAGGGCATGATGCCCAGCGCAAAGATCGTCAGCCGCGACAACGACCCGCCCGAAAAGATGTCGAGGAAGCCGAGGAGCGCCCCGCCCTGCTTCTGTAAAAATTCCGACAGCGCTTCGCCGTTGATGCCGGGCGTGGGAATATGCGCCCCGATGCGGTAGACCACCAGCATCCCGAGCGTAAACAGGATACGAGTCCTCAGCTCGGGAATTTTCAGGATATTCTGAAAGCTGGTCAGGAGCCGCTCAAACACCGGGAATAACCTCTATCGACCCTCCCGCCGCTTGGATCTTCGCCTCGGCCGACTTGCTGAACTTATGCGCCTGAACGGAAATCGGTTTCTTGAGCTCACCGTTCCCGAGGATTTTAATCGGCAGCGTCACCCGCTTGACCAGGCCGGCGTCGACCATGGCCTGCGGAGTGATCGTCCCAGAGGTTCCCAGGTCGGCCAAACTCTCGACATTGACGATGGCGTATTCCTTCCTGAATGGATTAGTGAAGCCGTACTTCGGGACGCGGCGGATCAGCGGCATTTGGCCGCCTTCGAATCCTGGCTGCTTGCCTCCGCCCGAGCGGGCGAGCAATCCTTTATGTCCCTTCGTCGCCGTCTTTCCGTGGCCGGAGCCGGGACCGCGTCCTATCCGTTTTCGCTTTTTGTTGGCGCCCTTCGCGGGGGCGAGTTCGTGGAGTTTCATGATGGTTGCACTTCCAGCAGATAGCTCACGTGATGAATCAACCCTCGTACTTGCGGCGTGTCGGGACGAATGACCGATTGCCGGATTTTTCGCAAGCCGAGTCCGCGCAGGACAAGACGGTGCCGCTCCGGGGTGCCGATCGGACTTCGCTTCAAGGTAATCCGGACGCGCTGTGCGGTGGCAGGCTTAGCGGGGGTCATGACGCCATCACTCCCGCATGAAGCTCGTCGCCCCGGCGCAGCCGCATGACCTGCTCAGGGTTTCTCAGCTGCATGAGGCCGTTCAGCGTCGCGCGAACCGTGTTGAACGGATTCCCTCGCCCCAACGTCTTGGAAATGATGTTGTGCGCTCCGACAAGCTCCACGACCGCTCGGACCGCCCCTCCCGCAATAATGCCCGTACCCTCGACCGCCGGTTTCAACAGGACATGTTCGCCGCCGAACAATCCGTGGACCTCGTGAGGAATCGTGCCCGTCTTGAGGGGCACATGGACCAGATTCTTTTTGGCCTGCTGTACGGCTTTCGCGATGGCGACCGGCACCTCGGCCGCTTTCCCTTTGCCGATGCCAACCCACCCATGACCGTCGCCGACCACGACGAGCGCGCAGAAATTAAAGCGCTTGCCGCCCTTCACGACTTTGGCGACGCGGTTGATGAATACGACCTTGTCTTTGAGGCTCAGTTCGTCTGGATTGACTCGCACGCTGTGACTCCCTTCTCACCTAAAATTGCAGCCCGCCCTCGCGCGAGGCATCGGCCAGTGCTTTGATCCGGCCGTGATACAACCGGCCGCCTCGATCGAAGACGACCTGTTGAACTTTGGCGGTCTTGGCCCGCTCGGCCAACAGCGTCCCCACGGCCTTCGCCGCGGCAATGCTGCTCGTGGACTTCAAGGTTTTTCGCAACGACTTGTCCAACGACGAAGCGGCCGCCAGCGTCGTGCCCTTCAGATCGTTGATGATCTGCGCATAGATGTGGCCGCTGCTGCGGTACACGTTGAGCCGCGGACGCTCGTCCGTCCCGAAAACGCGCTGCCTGACGCGCTGCTGACGCCGTGCAAGCTGATGTATTTTTGCCGCGCTATTCATGTCGATTCACCCTACTTCCCGGTCTTGCCTTCTTTCTTTCTCAACGTTTCTCCCGCATAGCGGATGCCCTTTTGCTTGTAGACATCCGGCGGCTTGATGGCGCGGAGATTCGCCGCCACCTGGCCTACCAACCGCTTGTCAGCGCCCTTGATATTGATCAGCGTCTGCTTATCGACTTTCACGTCGATGCCGGCGGGCACGGGATACTGCACCGGATTGATGTAGCCGACGTTGAAGCTCATCGTCTTTCCTTGGATTGCCGCCTTGTAGCCGACGCCCGTAATTTCCATGTTACGTTCATAACCCTTTGTCACACCGTGAACCATGTTGTTCAGTTCGGCCCGCACCAAGCCATGCATGGCGCGGATTCTCCGCTCTTCGCTGGACCGTGTCACGACCACCTGTCCTTTGTCGACGGTGACCCCGATGCCGGGCTTCAAGGTCCAATCGAGCTTGCCAAGCGGCCCCTTCACGGACACGACGGAGCCAGTAACTTTTACATCGACCCCGGTCGGAACGGAAATCGGCTTTTTACCAATACGTGACATGGCTTGCTCTATCCTTCCTTTACCAGACTGCGCAGAGCACTTCACCGCCAAGTCCGGCCTTCCGCGAGGCCTGGTCGGTCATGAGGCCTTTTGAGGTCGACAGAATGGCCATGCCAATGCCATTGCGAACCCGCGGGATTTCCCGGGTGCCGACATAGACTCGCCGGCCGGGCTTGCTCACACGTTGCATGCCCGTGATCATTGGTTGTCCCTCGGCGACGTATCGTAATGCGACTTTCAAGACGGGATGCCCGTCTTCCGTGGCCGTCTCGATGCCTTGGATGTACCCCTCAGCCTGCAGGACGCGCAGGACTTCATGCTTCAGCTTCGAGGCAGGAATCGTCACGACGTCATGATGGCGGCGGAAGCCATTGCGCAATCGCACGAGAAGGTCGCTGATCGGATCGGTTACCATAGGAACCCTTTCACCAAGTTCTGAGCGAGGTGGTCATGAAGCACACATTGACGGTTGCAAAATTTCCTACCAACTGGCCTTCCTGACACCCGGGATCTCCCCCTTCAGGCTCAGCAAACGGAAGCAGATGCGGCACATCTTGAACCGCCGCAAATATCCGTGCACACGCCCGCACAAGCCGCAGCGATGATAACCGCGGGTTTTGAACTTCGGCTTGGCCGCCGTCTTATTCCTGAGCGCCAGTCTCGACACAGGTGACTCCTTCGTTCGATGTTAGGTCCGGAACGGCATGCCCAATTGTGTGAGCAGCGCCTTGCCTTCGTCATTCGTACGCGCCGTCGTCACGATCGTGATGTCCATGCCGTGGATCGAGGCAACCTCGTCGTATTGGATCTCCGGGAAAATCAGTTGCTCTTTGAGTCCCAACGTGTAGTTGCCGCGGCCGTCGAACGCTTTGGGCGACACGCCGCGAAAGTCGCGAATGCGCGGCAGCGCCAGCGTCACCAGGCGGTCAAAGAACTCGTACATGCGCCGGTTCCGCAGCGTGACCTTCGTTCCGATCGGCATGCCCTGGCGCAGCTTGAATCCGGCGATGGCCTTCTTCGCCCTCGTGACGACGGCCTTCTGCCCGGTGATCGTGCCGAGTTCGGTCGCCGCGCTTTCCAGTAATTTCACGTTCTGAATGGCCTCGCTCATGCCGACGTTGAGCACGATGCGTTCGAGCTTCGGCACTTGCATCACGTTTTTGTACCCGAACTCCTTCATAAGGGCCGGCACCACGCGGTCGCGATAGGTATCGCGGAGCCGTGGCTGGAACTTCGATTCCTCGCTCCCGTCGTCGAGCACCTGGGGCGCCTTGGCGCCCTCTTTCTTGCCCGGCTTCCCGGCAGGTTTACCGCTTTTGGCTTTCTTGGGATCTTTTGCGTCCGCCATATGATGGTTCTCTTGCTAATCCACGATTTCGTTCGACTTCTTGCTGAACCGTACGCGCCGGCCGTCCGTCTGCATACGGACGCCTAAACGGGTAGGCTTTTTCGTCACGGGGCACAAGAACATCACGTTGGAGATGGCTAGCGGCGCCTCCTTCTCCAGAATTCCCCCTTGTTTCACCTTTTGATTGGGCTTCGTGTGCCGCTTGATCATGTTCAACTTTTCGACGACGAGCTTTCCTGCGGAGCGGTCGACGGAGAGGACTTTGCCGGACTTGCCGCGGTCCCGGCCTGCGATCACGACCACCGTATCCCCTTTGCGAATCTGAGTCTTCTGCAGCGCGTGCACGTTCACTCCTGCGTCGGTTAAAGAACTTCCGGAGCCAGCGAAATGATCTTCATGAACTTTTTCCACCGAAGCTCGCGCGCAACGGGCCCGAAAATGCGCGTGCCGATCGGCTCGCCTTCCTTATTGATGAGCACACAGGCATTCCGGTCGAATTTGATGTACGACCCGTCCTCGCGGCGCACTTCTTTCGTCGTGCGCACGATGACCGCCCGACTGACATCTCCCTTTTTGACCGTGGCCTGGGGAATCGCTTCCTTGACGGCAACCACGATCACATCGCCCAATGACGCGTACCGCCGCTTCGATCCCCCGAGCACGTGGAAGCACATGGCCTGTTTTGCACCCGAATTATCAGCCACGTCCATGTATGTGTAATTCTGAATCATGATGCTATCTCACCCTTGCCGGGCACGCCCCCGCTCAATCCGCACGTCCCTTTTCTAGGATCTCCACCACGCGCCAATGTTTGTCCTTGCTGATGGGCCTGGTCTCGATCATGCGCACGCGGTCGCCGATGCCGCAGGCATTCTGCTCGTCATGCGCCTTGAACTTCGTCATGCGTCGAAGCACCTTGTGATAGATCGGATGCACGACCTGACGCTCGACCGCCACGACGACCGTTTTGTTCATCTTGTTGCTAATGACGCGCCCAACCCACTCGCGCCGCTTGACTTCACTCTCAGCCATGCTCTCTCACCTTTCGCCGCTAGGACGCCTTCTTCGCTTCCGCCCGTTCGATCTCACGCTGGATGGTTTTCACCTGCGCGATCGACCGCTTCGTCTTTCGAATCTGCATCGGATTTTCGAGGCGGCCGGTGCCCAACTGGAAGCGTAGGTTGAACAATTCCTGCCGGAGTTGCTTGGCCTTCTCGGAAAGTTCCGCACCGCTCATTTGTCTCAATTCTTTTAGATCCATGTCCGTACTCGCGCTGTTATCGACAATGGTGTAAGCAGGCTAAAACTCTCCGCGCGTCACCGTTTTGGTGGCGATCGGCAGCTTGTGCGATGCCAACCGGAAGGCTTCGTGAGCGATATCGGAAGTCACCCCGCCCATTTCGTAGAGGATTCGCCCCGGCTTCACCACAGCCACCCAATATTCCGGATTGCCCTTGCCTTTACCCATACGGGTTTCCGCCGGTTTCTTGGTGATCGGCTTGTCCGGAAAAATCCTCGTCCACACTTGCCCGCCGCGCTTGACGTAGCGCGTGATCGCAATCCGCGCCGCTTCGATCTGGCGGCTCGTCACCCAGCCCGGTTCCAACGCCTTCAGGCCGAATTCACCCAAGGTGATGTTGCCGCCGCGATAGGCCTTGCCGCGCATGCGGCCCTTCATCATTTTTCTGAATTTGACTTTTTTCGGTGCTAACACGATGTCCTCGTTGCTTACCCAAGCCGCCGCTCAAACGCCGCCTCGGGCTTGAGCGGCTGCGCCGGTAGAAGCTCGCCCTTGTAGATCCAGGTTTTGACGCCGATCTGTCCCATCGTCGTGTGGGCTTCGGCGAAGCCGTAGTCGACTTCCGCCCGCAGCGTATGCAGAGGCACGCGGCCTTCCCGGTACCACTCGGTGCGCGCAATCTCGGCTCCGCCCAG
>DATJGE010000042.1:0-55364 GCA_035495295.1 Nitrospira sp.
GCGCTCGTCAGCCGGCAGTTTGAAGGAGGCAATTCAACCTTCCAAATCGATGCGGGAACTTCGGCGGTCACGGCGCGAGGGACGTACTTCGTGACCTGGATCAACGGAAAGCCGCCGAGCGGCAAACGTCAGGCGGACGAAGAGAGCATGGAAATGGAGGGAGCCAGCGGCGTCGCAAACATCGGACGAACCGGCAATGTCGCCTTTACGTCCGGAGGAGCCACCGTCCTCGTGCTGCCCGGCCAATTCTCGATCGCATTACCTGGGGGCCAACCGAGCACGCCGACGTCGATCCAGACGAGCATCATGCCGGTCGCCTCGGCCATTTCAGCCACCGTCTTGCCGGATACGCCGAAGAAGGAATCACCACGCGAGGCGTTGGCCGCGGCAGGCATCGGCGAGAGGGCGGCTGCTCCCGCCCAACGTGTGGCGGCGGCTCCCGTCCTCGCCAAGTCGGGCACGCTGGGAGGCAATGCGCCGTCGACAGCCTATGTGCTGCCGGATTGGCCATTCCCCATCACACCGGTCACGCCGCCGGCGGTCACGTCCGGCGCGGCCTTTGGAGGCAATTCGACGGTCAATTTGAACATTCGGCTGCCCTGATGGCCGCTGCCGGATCGAGGAAGTTGGGTGACACATGACACACACAGAGGTGAGGGCCGGGTTATTCGTGATAGTCGGATTCATGTTAGCGGTGCTATTGTCTGCTTGCGGCTCCCCGGAGCATGACAATTCGGTACCGGTAAACCTCTCCCTCGTCGTCGATCCCAGTCAGGCGGCGCAGCAATCGCCTCCCGTGTCTCCGTTGATCGCCTTCATCGACCGTTGGTTCATTGGCGGCGTGGCCGCATGGGCGCAAGCCGTCTCCGAGATTAGGACGATTGAAGTCGAGATCCAGGGCCCTGGCATCTCGAGTCCGCCTAGCACCAGTGTCGCGGTGACGAATCCGACCAGCGGCCAAGTCATTCCGGTGAGCATCCAAGCACCGGCCGGGCTTAATCGAACCATCATAGTGACCGCGTTGAGCGGCACGACGCCTCCGGAGAAAATCTACTCAGGAAGCGCCTCGAATGTCACCTTGGCTGCCGGGGCGCCAGTGGATTTGACCGTGACGCTGGCTCGCACTGTCATCGTGCAAGTCAACAAGCAAGGCATTGGCAATGGAACGGTGACGTCTTCGCCTTCCGGCATCGATTGCGCTCCACCTTGTTCAGGCCGCTTCAATGCAGGAAGCTCGGTGACACTGACGGCGGCGGCCGCCTCCGGTGCAACGTTTGCCGGCTGGAGCGGCGGCTGTTCAGGGACTGGGGCCTGCACCTTGACGATGCCCGCCAATCCTGCCAACAACGAGACCATTCTGGTGACCGCAACCTTCAACCCTGCGGCCAACACCCATCACTTGACGATCAATAAGTCGGGAAACGGGACCGTGACCAGCAGTCCGAGCGGAATATCTTGTGGGACGACCTGCGCTGCCGATTTTACAAGCGGCACCATTGTCACGCTCACAGCCGTGGCCGGAACAGGCTCGACATTTACCGGCTGGAGCGGTGCCGGGTGCAGCGGGACCGGCACATGTGTTGTCGTGATGAACGCCGATCAGACGGTTACCGCGAGCTTTCCCGCTCCCAATGCGTTTACCCTGACAGTAAATACGAGTGGAGCAGGACTCGGCACGGTGACGAGTGCCCCTCCCGGCATCACTTGCCCCGGCAATTGTAGTGCCCCCATCATAAACGGCTTGAGCGTGACCTTAACGGCGACGCCGGCGGCCGGATCGAGTTTCGGCGGCTGGAACGGAGGCGGCTGTAGCGGGACGGCACCCTGCACAATCGTGATGAATCAGAACCGAACGGTGACGGCCACGTTCAATGCGGTCCCTGCGACACTCACGGTCAGTAAGCAGGGAACAGGAGCTGCCGCTGGAACCGTGACCAGCAGCCCGGCCGGAATCAACTGCGGAGGCACTTGCAGCGCTTCGTTCCCGACGGGGAGTACGGTGACGCTTACTGCAGCCGCGCCCGCAGGCACGACGTTCGTTGGGTGGAGTGGTGGTGGATGCGGTGGAACAGGACAATGCACCACGGTCATGGCCACGAGTCAGACCATTGTGGCCACATTCAACAGCGTGCCCATGTTCACCGTGACGGTAAATAAATCGGGCGCGGGAGCCGGAACGGTCATGAGTACGCCGGCCGGCATCAATTGCGGGAATGACTGTACACAGAGCTACCCGCAAGGGATGGTCGTCACGCTGACGGCGAATCCGAGTGGCAAAGACACGTTCGGTGGATGGTCCGGCCCCTGCACGGGAACGGCGAATTGCATTGTGACAGTGATGGCGAATACGACGGTAGGGGCGGTGTTTAATCGGGGGGGCTAAAGGACGATCAATCCGCTGATGTGGTCAATTCGCGAAAACCCAGCATTCGACCGGTCGGCGCCGCCGTGCGGTGATTGGTAATCGTGATCATTCTGTTGGAGAGCGGCAATTCAAGTGACGCCCCGACCTTGGGCGAGTGGCCCAGCCGGATGATCTCTTGCACCGATTCCCCGAGGAGGTCCTCGGCCGCTCGATCGGGAATGCCTTGGGCGACAAACGTTTCCAACTCGTCATACCCGAACTTCGAGAGGCCAAGCGTATAGCACCAGGTGACGCCCGGCCTTTCTTCATCATCCCGGCCAATCATAACGTGGTCGTCGGAGAGGAAGGCATCCAAACTGCGGTCCTGCCAATCGGATGGGTTCAGGTACTGCTGAGTCGTGATGTCGTAGGCCGTTCCCTGGGTAAGCAGCGTCAAGCCCCGCGCGAGGCGCGCCGCGAGCAACAATGTGTCCGGCATCTCCCGTGGCGGCATGATCGATGG
The DNA here is from genome assembly GCA_035495295.1 of Nitrospira sp. GTDB lineage: Bacteria > Nitrospirota > Nitrospiria > Nitrospirales > Nitrospiraceae > Nitrospira_C. The sequence continues at coordinate 2,868 of DATJGE010000042.1, forward strand.
CGCAACCGCGCCGATGTGCTCATGCTCCCACTTCAATTCATCCGCCAATCCAACGGTATGGGTGGAGGGAAGCGGTATGACCACATGGGCGCTCCAAGGTCCATGACTGACCTGCCAGGCGTCAGGGGCGCCCTCTTCCAACGCGATCTTCAACGGCCCTCCATACGCCCGGTCATACCACAGGACGAGTTCCTCGGGCATCGGACGAGTGCCGCGATAGCCCACAAAGTACAAGGGCGGCCGCTTCGATGATGGTCTCGGGGATTTCTTCTTGATGCGCATGGCGGGATAGTGAAAAAGGTCGTCAGCTTCGTTCTCACATCGCTTAGAGACTCAACGTACGGCAAAAGTACGTCTCATCTCTGCCCTCGCTGCGGCCTTGAGGACGGTCATTTTGGCGATCCTGCCGGCATGAGCGATTCCCTCATATCGAAATGCTTACTTCGCGGCCTTTCTGGCCTTGCGCCGATCTTCCGGATGGAGGAGCCGTTTTCGAATGCGCAAACTATTGGGCGTGACTTCAACCAGCTCATCGGAGCCGAGATATTCCAGGGCGAATTCCAATGACATTTCTCGGGGCGGCGTCAAGATCAAGGCCTCATCCGATCCGGACGCTCGCATATTGGTCAGGTGTTTTTCCTTGCAGACGTTCACGTCGAGATCCTCGTCCCGGCTGTTTTCGCCAACGACCATCCCGCGATAGACTTCCACGCCGGGGCCGATGAACATAACTCCGCGCTCCTGGGTCATAAACAGCGCATAGGCCGTGCTGGTGCCGTCTTCAAACGCACAGAGGGAGCCGTGCGGCGCGACGAGGAGATCCTGCTCGTTGGCGGCTTCGTAGGCCTTGAAGACATGGTGCATGATGACGGTGCCTCTCGTTTTTGCGAGCAACGCATTCTTGAGGCCCATGATGCCCCTGGTCGGAATGTGATATTCCAGATGCATTTCGCTCGGACCGGCATCCGAGTGCACGAGCTTCATATGTCGCATCTCGCCCCGTCGCTTGCCGATTTCTTCAATCACCGCGCCCTGATAGGTTTCCGGCACCTGAATCGTCAGCTCTTCATACGGCTCGGTGACCCTCCCGCCGTCCCGATGCAGGATGACCTCCGGCTGCGAAACTTGTAGCTCGTACCCTTCACGTCGCATTTGCTCGATCAACACGGCGAGGTGAAGCTCTCCACGGCCCGCCACCAAGAACCGGTCGGCACTGTCGGTCTCCTGAACACGCAGCGACACGTTCGTCTCAAGCTCCTTGAACAGACGCTCTCGGAGGTGGCGCGAGGTCAGAAACCGGCCTTCGCGGCCCGCGAACGGACTGTTGTTGACCGAGAAGGTCATCTGGACGGTCGGCTCGTCGATGGTGACCCGGGGAAGCGCCAGGGGCTGTTCGGCATCGGCAATCGTATCCCCGATGCTCACCTGATCGAGTCCCGCGACCGCGACGATTTCACCCGCTTCCGCCTGCTCAACGTCGATCCGTTCAAGGCCAGAATACACTGCCAAATCGGAGACTTTGCCGGGACTTTGAGCGCCCTCCTTCCCGAGGATCAGTACCGGCTGCCGGCGGGCAATCGAACCCGATTGAAGCTTCCCCACGCCCATTTTTCCCTTGTAGGAATCGTAGAGCAGTGCGAGCACGAGGATTTGTAATGGCGCGTTCGCATGAATCGCCGGAGCCGGAATTTGCGCCAGCACCGTATCGAGCAGAGGCGTAATGTCGGTGCCCGGTTTGTTCACGTCCAGCGTCGCGATGCCTTTGATAGCGGACGTGTAGACGATGGGAAAATCCAATTGTTCGTCGGTCGCCCCGAGATGCACGAACAAATCAAAGGTCCGGTTGACGACGTCGTCGATGACGGCGTCGGGCCGATCAATCTTATTGATCACCACGATAGCTTTGTGACCGAGTGCAAGCGCCTTCCTGAGGACGAAGGTCGTCTGCGGCATCGGACCTTCCTTGGCGTCGACCAGCAGCAGCACGCCGTCCACCATGCGGAGCGTGCGCTCGACTTCGCCGCCGAAATCGGCGTGGCCGGGCGTGTCGACGATGTTGATTTTCACGTTCTTATACGTGACGCTGGCATTCTTCGCGCGAATCGTAATACCCCGCTCGCGCTCCTGGTCCATCGAGTCCATGATCCGTTCGCCCATATCATCGATCTTGCGGTGGACGTGTGTCTGGCGGAGCAGCGCATCCACCAGCGTGGTCTTGCCGTGGTCGACGTGGGCGATGATGGCGATGTTGCGAAGGTCGGTACGGCGGTCATGTGGCGCGCGGAAGTGAGACATGGGTAGCTCTGTCCTGTGATAAGGAAAAAAAAAGACGCCCCGACTGTCGGGCGTCGACCAGGCAGTATACCCGAAGCATCGCAGCCTCGACAAGCCGGTAAGTTGCTTGTGTTTTGAGAGGGTCCGGGGTATCGTGATGTCACGATCTTCCCAACCTCCCTGATGATCTCATCCACCGACATGACCCAATCACGTTGCAATGACTTTGATTGATCGGCCGGTCCAGCTTCCCGATACGCCGCGTCAGCCGCCGCCACGACGTCCTTGGAAGTGGTGGCAGATCACGCTGATCGTCGTGTTGGCCGTCGTCTCCGGCGGACTGCTCGGCACCGGCGGCCTGTTGTGGTACTACGCCCAGGACCTTCCTGATCTCGGCCAGCTGCAGAATTATCAACCCAGCCTCGTGACGCAGGTGTACTCCAGCGATAAGCAGCTCATCGGCCAGTTTTTCATCGAGCGGCGGATCTTAACTCCGCTGAACCAGATTCCGGAACATTTGCGGCGTGCGGTCATCGCCGTCGAGGACGTGCGCTTCTTCGAGCATCCAGGGTTGGACTACATCGGTATTCTCCGGGCGGCCTGGACCAATGTGCGCCGCGGCGGCAAAGTCGAGGGAGCGAGCACGATCACCCAGCAGCTCGCACGGTCGTTGTTTTTGTCTTCGGAGCGGACGTTCGAACGGAAAGTGCGCGAATTGGTGGTGGCCTACAAGATGGAGCTCGTCTCGACCAAGGAACAGATCCTCGAAACCTACCTGAATCAGATTTACTTTGGCCAAGGCGCCTACGGGGTGGCCGCGGCTGCGCAATCGTATTTCGGAAAGGACCTGTCGGCGCTCACGATTGCTGAGGCCGCATTTCTGGCCGGATTGCCAAAATCTCCCAACCATTTTTCTCCCTTTAAGAACTACACCCGCGCCAAGAAGCGGCAAGAGCATGTATTGGATCGAATGCTGGAAGCCGGATTTGTGACCGCGGCGCAGCACGATGAAGCGGTGCTGGAGCCGCTGAGCTTCAGGCGTCCCGGCAGCGAACAGACCGCACCGTACTTTGTCGAATACGTCCGGCAGCTGGTCATCGCCAAGTTCGGCGAGACGATGGTGTACAAAGGCGGGCTTCGGATCGAGACGACGCTCAATCTTGGTATGCAGCGGGCGGCGGAAGCCGCATTCAAAGCCGGCCTGCGAGAGCTCGACAAACGACAGGGGTGGCGCGGTCCGCTGCGTACCGTCGATCCGTCCACCCTCACGGCGGGCAATTCCCCCGTCGTCGCGACGGATCAGCCTCTTGCAGTCGGTGATGAACGCGAAGCCGTCGTCACGAAAGCGGGTAAAGACCTGTTCTGGGTTCAAGTCGGTAACGTGGCCGGGAAACTCTCGTACGACGACATGGCGTGGGCCAAAAAGCGCCTCACCGGTTCCGATGTGGTGAAGGACGTGGTCATGACGGCGAATCCAAAACAGGTCCTCAAGCCGGGCGACGTCATCGAGGTGAAGATCAAGAAGGTCGAGAAGGAGCAGGTCATCGTGCAGCTGGAACAGACTCCCATCGTCGAAGGGGGGCTAATCGCCATTGAACCGTCTCAAGGGGCGATCCGGGCGATGATCGGAGGCTACGACTTCAACCGAAGCGAGTATAACCGGGCTGTGCAGGCCCATCGGCAGCCCGGATCCGCCTTCAAGCCGATCATCTATGCCACGGCGGTGAATCAAGGCATGAGTCCGGCTTCCGTCGTGCTCGACGCCCCGGTTGTCTATGAGCAGATCGAAGAGGAAAAGACGTGGAAACCCGAGAACTACGGAAAACGGTTCCACGGCATGGTGACCCTTCGCGATGCCCTGGCCCATTCCCATAATCTTGCGACGGTCAGGCTGCTGGACAAAGTCGGCATCAAAAATGTGATCGACTTTTCACGGCAGGTGGGCATTACCAGCCCGCTGGCCCCTGACTTGTCATTGGGGCTGGGCTCCTCGTCTGTGGGTCTGATGGAATTGACGTCGGCGTACGGTGTGTTCCTCAATCAGGGAAGCCGTGCGGAGCCCTTTGCCATCGTTTCGGTGACCGACAATGGAGGTCAACAGCTCGAGCGTCAGGAGGCCGAAATTCAGGAAGTCGTCTCGAAGGAAACGGCCTATCTGATCACGAACATGATGGAAGACGTGGTCCAAAAGGGTACGGGACAGGCAGCGAAAGTGCTCGGCCGTCCGATTGCCGGTAAGACTGGCACGACCAACGAATATATCAATGCCTGGTTCATTGGGGGGACGCCGAACCTCGTTGCCGGAACATTCGTGGGTTTCGACGACCGCCGTTCGCTTGGTGAGACCGAATCAGGCGCCCACGCCGCGCTGCCGATCTGGATCGCCTTCATGAAGGAGGCGCTGAAGTCGATGCCTGTGGTTCCCTTTACCATTCCGGAGGGCATTACGTTCGTAAAGGTGGACCCGGCCACCGGGCTTCTGAATTCGGAACAGGAGGACCAGTCGGGCAACGTGGAGATCTTCGCGCGGGGAAGCGAGCCGACGCAGGCGGCGCAACGGCGTCTCGATCCGATGGATTTCTACAACATCGATCAACCGGAATAACTCGGGCCGGTAACGAATGCTCAGGATTTCGAGTCTTGGTACTCTTCGTGCCAGGCCATCTGAATGGTTTCGAGGATTTTTTCGTTCGAGTTCTTGGGGTCGTCCTTGAATTCCGGCAACGCGACGATCCATGCATGCATGTCTGTAAAACGGATGGTCAAGGGATCCGTCTCCGGATGCTCTTCCACCAGCCGGATCGCAATGTCTTCCACATCGTGCCACTTCAGATCCATAGCCCAGCTCCTCGCCGGCGGCGCTGCCTAAGAATCGCCGCTATCCCTTTGTCACTTCCGATACTTTCTTGCCTTGAAGACCCCGTTTGAGCGAATCCTCCACCATCGCCACTGACAAGGGCTTCGCCGCCTGTTCGAGTTCCGCCATTCGCGCGCGAATGAGCTTCGTGTCATTGCCGTCTTTGGCCGCGTTCAAGGATGAGAGCGTTTGCCGCACGGCGTCTGCCTCCTCCTGCGAGATCAAGCTGGCGCCTTCTGCGAGGGACTTTTCCATTGTGGCGATCAAGGCGCCTGCATCGACGCGGGCGTCGATTAGCTTCCGCGCGTTCACATCTTCCTGCGCGAACTTGAACGAATCCTCGATCATCCGCTCCACTTCGCTGTCCGAGAGGCCGTACGACGGTTTCACTTCGATGGATTGGCTTTGGCCCGTCCGCATGTCGGTGGCTTTGACGTTGAGAATCCCGTTCGCATCGATCAAAAAAGTGACTTCGATGCGGGGGACCCCCGCCGGAAGCGGCGGTACTTTGAGCCGAAACCGTGCCAGGCTCCGATTGTCTTTGACGAGCTCGCGTTCGCCCTGGAGGATGTGAATGTCGACGCCGGTTTGGCCATCAACGTAGGTCGTGAACATTTCTTTGGCACTGGCCGGAATAGTCGTATTGCGCCTGATCAAACTGCTCATGACGCCACCCATCGTCTCGATGCCGAGCGAGAGGGGCGTGACGTCGAGGAGCAACATGTCGGTCGTCCCACCGGTCAGAATATCCGCCTGCACGGCTGCCCCGAGTGCCACGACTTCGTCCGGATTGAGGTGACAATGGGGTTGCTTCCCGAACAGCGCCTGTACGCGCTGGCGCACGAGAGGCATGCGGGTGGATCCGCCGACGAGGACCACTTCGTCGATCGCCTCGGGGGCAAGTCCGGCGTCTTTCAAGGCCAGGCGGCAAGGTCCCAGAGTGCGATCAACGATGTCGGCCGTAAGCGATTCCAGTTGATCGCGCGTGAGTGTACGAATGAATCGGGCGTTGCTCTCCGGCAAGGCGATGGTCACTTCGCTCTCCTGCGACTCTGAGAGACGGATTTTTGCGCGCTCTGCTTCGAGACGGACGGTCTGCATGTAGTCGGGATGGGCTAAGAGGTCGATACCGAACGTCTGGCGTATTTCATCGAGAAGAACATCTGCGATGCGCCGGTCGATGTCGTCGCCGCCCAGATGCGTGTCGCCGTTGGTGGCCAGGACTTCGAAAATGCCGTTTTTGAGCTTCAAAATGGAAATGTCGAAGGTGCCGCCGCCCAGGTCATACACGGCAATCGTGCCCTGCGTTTTTTCCTGTAATCCATAAGCAAGCGAGGCGGCAGTCGGTTCGTTGATGATCCGTACAACCTCAAGGCCGGCGATCATCCCCGCATCCTTCGTCGCCTGGCGCTGGCTGTCGTTGAAATAGGCGGGAACTGTGATGACGGCCTTCGCGATGCTTTCGCCGAGATGCGCCTCGGCCCGCTGCTTGAGTTCTTTCAAGATCATCGCCGAAATTTGCGGCGGCGAATAGGATTTGTCACCCAGCTTGATCCTGATGACGCCGCCCTGTTCAGTCAGCGAATACGGGAAATAGGCCAGCTCGCTTTGCACGTCGGCCAGTCCTTTCCCCATGAAGCGCTTGACGGAATAGACGGTCCGTTCCGGGTTCCGTGTGAGATGCTCCTTGGCTGAATCGCCGACGATCAGGCCGTTGTCCGTCATCGCAACGACGGACGGCACCATGGTTCGTCCGCCCCGGCCGGGAATGACTGTTGGCGCGCCTTCCTTCATGTAGGCGACAAGCGAGTTGGTCGTTCCGAGATCGATTCCGACAATGCGTGGCATAACCTATCCAATGGTGGCGACGAGGTCGTCGACGATGTTCTTGACATATGTGCGATTCGAGAGGATCTCCCGCATCTGTTTCAGTAGGTGGTCGCGCTCAGCGCGGCCTTGACTGGTGGCCTCCTCGCGATCTTGCAGGTTGTCCCATTCGACGAACAAACGCTGCAATTGGGATTCCATCTCCTGCTTTCTTCGCTCGAGCGTCTGCTGTGCTGTGCGCAGCTGGTCACGAAGTTTCTGTCCGGTACGGGGCGACTGGTTCGAGGACCGGTATTCTTCGAGTGTATCCTGTAGCTCGAGAATTTCTTCGAAGAGGTCGGCCGGAGGCGAGGTTCTGATTTCCTTGACTGCTCCGGCTTCAATGGCCAGCAGGTATTCGGCGCGTCGGATCGGATCGCGAAGCGTGCGATAGGCGGTGTTGAGCGTCGCCGCATTGCTTAAACTGATCGCCTGTTCCGTCTCGCTCTTGTTTTGGTAGAAATCAGGATGAAACGCCCGGCTCAGTTCATAAAACTTCGCTTCGAGTTTTTGAGGATCGATCGTCAGCCGGCGCGGGAAACCAAGACACGTAAAGTAATCCGTCTCTTTTGAGACGGGTTGCACCTTTACACAGCGCTCGCAGAAATATTCTCCTGCGACTTCCGACTGGCAGTGCCAGCACATGCTTCTGGCCATCTGCAATTCGCGACGACCGGTGGTGTGTGCGTGAGAATGATCCATTGTCCGCTATCGGCTCTGACAAAACAGGCATGGCGTCTTGCCATGCCTGCATAGAAATTCGCTCTGTGCCTTCGTGCGTTATGCGGAGAACGACTCTCCGCAGCCGCAGGTTTTATTGGCGTTGGGATTGATGAACTTAAAATTTCCGCCCATCAAGTCTTTCTGGTAATCGAGCTGCGTGCCCTGGAGATAGATCGCGCTTTTCGCGTCGACGATCACTTTGACGCCGTCAAAGTCATATACCTGATCGTATTGTCCGATCTTCTCGTCGAAATTAATCGTATAGCTTAGGCCCGAGCAGCCGCCCCCTTTGACGCCGAGACGGAGCCCGCCATCCGTAATGCCCTGGACGTTGATCAGGCGTTTCACTTCCTTAATCGCAGCTTCCGACAGGGAAATTACCGGGCCCTGAGTCTCAGTGTTGGTAGTCTCCATGAGGCGCTCCTTTCCTGCCGTTACTTGGTGCCCTCATTGTGATCGGCTTTCTTCTGATAATCGGCCAGCGCGGCTTTAATCGCGTCTTCGGCCAGCACCGAACAGTGGATTTTGACGGGCGGAAGGTTCAACTCCTGCACGATGTCCGTATTCTTGATTTTCTGGGCTTCGTCCAGCGTCTTGCCTTTCAACCACTCGGTCGCCAGACTTGAACTGGCGATCGCGGAGCCGCAGCCGAAGGTCTTGAACTTGGCATCCACGATGGTATCGTTCTGCACCTTGATTTGCAGTTTCATGACGTCGCCGCATTCCGGCGCGCCGACCATCCCGGTGCCGACACCTTCCTCGTCCTTCTTAAAGCTTCCCATGTTTCGGGGATTGTTGAAATGATCGACGACCTTGTCGCTATACGCCATGATAGCCTCCGAATGAATGTGACATCTGCAATCAGATTGAGATCTGTAGTTGTCCTTTTCTCTAATGCGCGGCCCACTGAACCGATTTTAGATCGACCCCTTCTTTCGCCATTTCATACAGCGGGGACATCTCGCGAAGCTTGGTGACAATTTCGATAACCTTCTTAATGGTATAGTCAATCTCTTCCTCGGTATTGAACCGACCGATACCGAAGCGGATGGATGAATGCGCCAGCTCGGTGCCGACGCCGAGCGCCCGAAGCACGTAGGATGGCTCGAGCGTTGCCGAAGTGCACGCTGATCCGGAGGACAGGGCGATCTCCTTCATACCCATTAAAAGCGATTCCCCTTCCACGTACGCGAAGGAGATGTTCAGATTCCCCGGCAACCGATGAGTCGGATGGCCGTTGAGATAGCTTTCTTCGAGTGCGGCCATGATTCCGGCCTGCAGACGATCGCGCATGGCGGCCAGGCGGGTGGACTCTGCCGCCATTTCCTGCTCACAGAGCTCACACGCCTTCCCGAACCCGACAATCAGGGGCACGGCCAGCGTGCCTGAACGCATACCGCGCTCATGCCCACCTCCATCCATCTGTGCCGCGATCCGCACGCGGGGGTTTTTCTTTCTGACATACAGCGCGCCAATCCCTTTGGGGCCGTAGATCTTATGGGCTGAGAACGACATAAGATCGATGCCCATGGCTTGGACGTCCACCGGAATTTTGCCTACGCCCTGAGTGGCGTCGCAATGGAACAGCACGCCCTTTTCCTTGGCGATCTTACCGATCTCTTGGACCGGGTTAATCGTCCCAATTTCGTTGTTGGCGAGCATAATGGAAATGAGGACGGTCTTGTCGGTGATCGCGTTTCGAACGGCTTGAGGATCCACCCTGCCCTGCTTATCCACGGAAAGATAGGTCACAGTGGCGAGGCCCTTGGCTTCGAGCGACTTCGCCGTATCCAGCACCGCCCGATGCTCCGTGGAAGTGGTGATAATGTGATTACCCTTCTCCTTGTACATTTCAAGCACGCCTTTGAGCGCCAGGTTGTCGGATTCCGTGGCACCGCTGGTGAACACAATTTCCTTGGCGTCGGCCCGGATTAGGCGGCCGATCTGCTTTCGGGCTCTTTCCACCGCCTCTTCCGCTTCCCAGCCGAACGCGTGGTTCCGGCTCGCGGCATTACCGAATTTCTCAATGAAGTAGGGAAGCATGGCCTCCAGCACGCGAGGATCCATCGGCGTCGTGGAATGATTATCCAAAAAGATCGGGAACTTCATCGTTCAACTCCTTGTGCGGTCGGTGACTGAATGGTGATCAGGGGGGTGCCGCCTAACATGTCCTGCAAGGTCATGTTGTTGAGCAGCTGATAGATGCTGTCCTGCACCTTCAACAATGGCGTCCGGATATTGCAATGTTCACGCTGCATGCAGAATTCGCCTTCTTTTTCGTGGGAACAATCGGTAATCCCCAGGGGTCCTTCAATGCTTTCCAGGATTTGCGCGATCGTAATCTCTCTGGCGCTTCGCGCTAGCAAGTACCCGCCCTTGGGACCATTATGACTTTCGATCATGCCGTTCTTCGAGAGCAGTTGAAGAACTTTGGCGAGCAACTCGAGAGGAATGTTGTACTCCTCGGCGATTTCCTTCGTGTTCACCACCCGTCCTGGAGTCGTGTCGCCAAGCTGTACCGAGGCAATGTGCTGAAGTGCCATCAGAGCGTAATCAGTTTTTTTCGTGATTTTTAGCATGCTACTATTGCCGATCGGTCCAGTCGGAGACTATAATGATCTCCGATCAATCTGGTCGTACTAATGCTAGCATGCAGTATTTCGACGTGTCAATGAACAATCCGAGAGCAGCCTCATCTGAAAGGACACGACATGGGTGGAACCAACCCTTATATAGAGAAGGCTGATGTTGAGCTTCCCAAGCAGCCATATACGGTCACGTATCTGTCGCCTGCCGGGACGACGACCAAAGTCCAAGTAGATCCAGGCAAAATTCCGTATGGTCAGACAGGTCTTCCCGGGAGTCTGCTCGACATTGCGATGGGAAACGGCATTGAAGTGGAGCATGTATGCGGAGGAGTGTGCGCCTGTTCCACATGCCACGTCATTGTCAAGCAGGGGCTGGACACCTGTAATGAAGGCACGGACGATGAGTTCGATCAGCTCGATGAGGCGCCGATGACGACTTTACAGTCCCGCCTCGCATGTCAATGCGTCCCCAACGGCACGACGGACATCGTGGTCGAAATCCCAGCGGTGAACAAGAACCTCGTGAAAGAAGGGCATTAGAGGCAGGCGGCGGGGAAGAACTTAATCGTAGGTCTCAGTTTTCACTTGTTTCCGTTCGTATCCCGCATCCACAAAGCGGCTTCTGAGAGCTCTCACGAAGCCTTTTGTTCCGCACAGCATCGGCAGGACTTTCTCGTTGTTCTCCAGCAGCGGCGCGAGCATCGGTAATGCCAGGTCGACGGCCTGCTGTTCTCCATTTGCAGCAACGAGCGGGAGGTAGCGGAAGCTGGCATGCGTGACAGCCAGCGACAAGAGTTCGTGGTGAAAGAGTAATTCGTCCTCGGCCGGCGCGACTGCAAGTAAGAAAACCGAACCATGAAAGGGTCGTGCATAGAGTTCTTTCAGCATGCAGCGTATCGGGACCAATCCGGTGTATCGGGCGATAAAGAGCAGTTCACGATCAATCGACGGCGGAAGCACGAAGTTTCCATAGGGTCCCGAAAGCACAAGGTCATCGCCGGCTTTCACCTCGAAGAGATAGCTTGACCCCAATCCGTCGGTCACACGGTCGAAGATCAAGGTTAATTCGCCGGACGTTGTCGAGGGTGCGGCCATCGAATAGGCCCGGTTGAGCGGTGGGCGGTTGCCGACAGGCAGCTTGAGCGAGACCCACTGTCCGGGCTTAAAGGCGAGAGGTTGCGCTCGTGGCAAGACCACGAGTTGCCGCACGCGCGGTGTGAGATCAGTGGCCGAGAGCACCGTCGCCGATTGGATCTGTTCTACCATGGGGTTCGGAGTCGCCAGTTGACTCTTATCAAATCCATGGGTCCTTTTCCACGGGCGTGGAAGCATGTTAATAGATACGCACTCTCGCAATGCCGGAGACAGTAATAGGCCATGACTGAAGTCCGTGTGCGCTTTGCGCCCAGTCCGACGGGGTTTCTGCACATTGGAGGCGTCCGAACTGCCCTCTTCAACTGGCTCTACGCCAGGCAACAGCACGGCGTCTTTATCCTGAGAATTGAAGACACCGACCAAAGTCGTTCGACGGAGGAGTCGATTCAGGCCATCCTCGAGGGCCTCAAATGGGTCGGCCTCGATTGGGATGAGGGACCGTACCGGCAAACCGAACGCATCGATCTCTACCGAAGCCATGCCATGCGGTTGTTGGAATCGGGCCAGGCGTACTGGTGTGTGTGTAGGGCGGAGGAGTTGGAATCTCGGAGGAAAGACGCGGAAGCGAAAGGACTTTCTCCTCGATATGATGGCCGCTGCCGGAATCTAGGAATTACTCAGCCATCTGGGGAGGCGGCCTTGCGGTTTAAAGCGCCGCAAATCGGCCAGACAGTGGTTGATGACTTGATCAAAGGGAAGATCGTGTTCGACAATGCAGTTCTCGACGATTTGATCATTCTGCGGTCGAACGGGTATCCGACGTATAACTTTTCCGTCGTCGTCGACGATGCCCTGATGGGAATCACGCACGTCGTCCGCGGGGATGATCATCTGACGAATACGCCGCGGCAAGTTCCGATGTTTCACGCCTTAGACTTTCCTGTGCCGCAGTTTGGCCATTTGCCGATGATCCTCGGAGCCGACAAAGCGCGGCTTTCCAAGAGGCACGGCGCAACGTCCATTATGGCCTACAAAGAAATGGGCTACCTGCCTGAGGCAATGGTGAACTATCTTGTCCGGCTCGGCTGGTCGCACGGGGATCAGGAACTGTTCACCGTGGCCGAGCTCATCGAGAAGTTCAACTGGAAGAATGTTCAATCGTCTGCGGCCCTCTTCAATCCGGAGAAACTCCTCTGGATGAATGCCGAGTACATCAAAACAAGTCCTCCGGATTCCGTCGCACGGACTCTTGTGCCGTTTTTGAAACAGGCGGGATTGCTTGATGACATCGATGCCGTGCCGCGGGAGTGGCTGGCTCAGTTGGTCGTTCTCGTAAGAGAGCGCGCGAAGACGCTCGTCGAGATGGTCGAATGGGTGAAACCGTATTTTGGCGACACCGTCGTCTGGGAAGAGGAGGCGGCGAGGAAGTTTTTGACGCCCGGCACCAGTCCTATGCTCCGGAAGCTTCTCGACCGCTTTCTTTCGCTTCCCGGATTTTCGAAGCAGGCGTGGGAAGAACAGTTCAAGCGGCTGGTTGAGGAAGAAGGGATCAAGATGGGCCAACTCGCACAACCCGTGCGCGTCGCATTGACCGGGAGGACAGCGAGTCCCGGACTCTTCGATGTCATGGAAGTGCTGGGTCGCGAGCGGACGCTCTCACGGCTTCGCGAGAGCGTGAGGCGTGCCGAAGCCGCTCACGCTTGACGGATCGATTGGTCGTGTATTACGTTGAACGCCGGTTGGGGGATCGTCTAGCGGTAGGACGTCAGTCTCTGGATCTGACTACCTAGGTTCGATTCCTAGTCCCCCAGCCAACCAATCTCGTTCGCATTCCATCATTGCCTCCCACGGCACCGCGCTGGGGGATCGTCTAGCGGTAGGACGCCAGCCTTTGGAGCTGGCTACCTAGGTTCGATTCCTAGTCCCCCAGCCACTTTTCACTTGCCCAACCTTCATCAGGCGGCGAGCAGATGCCCGTTAGCTTCCGTTGTCGCCGCAGGTACGGTTACCGGCGGTGCGTCCCGCCACAAGGCGATGCCTCCGACCAAGCCGTTCAGGTTCGATATGATCGTGACATTGGCAGGCAGCATAGAGACATCGACTTCCTTCGAATTTCCTCCGCCGATATACAATTTCGTAAAGTGAAAGGTCTCGTCCAGACGCTTGATGAATTTAACCAGGCGTTTATTCCACCTTTTCTTGCCGACTTTTTGCAGCGCTGAGTTCCTTAATTTGTCATTGCCGATTTCAAGGTTGGGCGCCAGGCGGCCATCCACAAACAGGGAGGTCCCCACGCCGGTCCCGAGTGTGACGACCAGTTCCACGCCGCTGCCTGCAATAGCGCCGAAGCCCTGGACGTCTGCATCGTTCGCGACCCGAACGGGTTTCTTCAGCCGTGCCTGGATGCTCTCTGCGATGTTGAAACCCCGCCATTCCTTAGCGAGATTTGGCGCGTCCATGGCGACACCATTGATGACGACTCCGGGAAAGCCGACCGCCACACGCTCATACTCTCCTAATTCATTGGCGAGCGCGACAATAACATCCATGACGGCGCCTGGCATGCCTGAAGCAGGCGATTCTCTGCGCAACCGCTCAGTGACAGGTTTTGCCAGATCGTTCAGCACCGTCGCTTTGATGCCGCTGCCACCGACATCTACTACGAGTGTTCGACGCAAAGGCGGGCTTTCTTCGCGCTCTTTCACGTTGGTCTTGGGCTTGTTGGCTTTCCGGCTGATTTCCTTAGGCCGGCTCTTTGGTTTCGGCATATGCATCCTCGCTGCGGGAGACGACTTGTCTCGCCTGGAATGATCTGTCTCTTGCCATCCGCCGCTTCGTCGCCCGGGCAACCGCCCAAGAAGGCGCAAAACGGCTGATTCTTCATTCACACATGGCCCGAGGACTAGGCCGTCTGCAGGAGTCGGGCCACATGTCCCGTCTAGTGAATACGCAGGTCTTGACGACGATGGCCGATCCAACATCAATCGAAGGGTGATTCGAGTCAGTGGGGATCACGGCCCTGTTGTTTGTTCTGTCGCTCGTCGGGGAGCTCGTCTGGCAGTTCCATGAGAAGGGTCGGGCCCGGGACACGGTATTCCTCTGCCGCCCATGTGCCGAGATCGGTGAGTTGGCAGCGTTCCGAGCAGAATGGCCGCCAGGGATTGCCTTTCCACCGGGTCGGCCGCCGGCAAAGCGGGCAAGTCATGGCATGATTTTACCACAAGGCGCAGGAACCGATCAGCTGGCGCGGATGGGATAGCTGGTTTTCGCTTGAAGGAGACGGTGCAATCGATTGTGATCGACCTCGGACAGGCCGAGGAATTCAACACCGAATTCGCCGTGCTTGCTCCAGCGAACCGCTGCCGACTCAATGGTGATCGGCGATCCCAAGTCCGTCGCCCGGATCAGGATTCGGACGGCTGAGCCGGTGTGGACCATCGTCATACTGGTCACGGCGCATCCGCCTGCCGAGAGATCGAACATGGTGCCTTCCCGAATCGAAGTGTTTCCTGTCGTCGAAAAATACACTTGCAGGTCCACTGGAACTCGTGGGTGTTGACGACATTCGATCATTTTCGACTCCTTGTCCGGCATGCATGTGAGAGAAGCTGATCCAGTGTAGCAAGCCGTCTTACTCTGTAAAGCAAAGTCGACTTTCGCACGCCATATCAAGCGTAGCAGGGCCCATTGATCTGTAAAGAGAGGAAACCGAACCTCGCGAAACTTGAGCGGTTTGACTATATTGACAGTCCGGGCGGGGTCACCGGGCGGGTTGCCGCTTCTCGATTCTAGCCCAGGCGTCCTTGAGCGGCACAGTGCGATTGAATACAGGCCGGCCCTGTATGGAGTCCGGATCAACGCAAAAGTAGCCCACGCGCTCGAATTGAACTCGCTTCCCGATCTCTGCCCCACGTAAACTTGGTTCGACCTTGCATCCGGTCAGCCGTTCCAGGGAGTCTGGGTTCAGATAGCCGGTCCAATCCTCGTCCGCGGGCACGTTCGAGAGGTCTGCCTTCAGCAACGGGTTGTACAGGCGAACTTCCGCGTCGATCGCATGAGCGGCGGACACCCAGTGAATCGTAGCTTTCACCTTTCTGCCGGCGTTCGGGCCTCCGCTCCTCGTCTCTGGATCGTACGTGCAGTGCAATTCCGTCACTTCACCTGTGCGGGGATCCTTTGTCACGCCGACGCATTTGATGATGTAGGCATAGCGCAGGCGAACCTCGCGTCCGGGAGCTAAGCGAAAGAACTCTTTCGGCGGAGCTTCCAGGAAATCGTCCCGCTCAATATAGAGCGTTCTCGAAAAGGGAATCGTACGGGTACCCGCTTGCGGATCCTCAGGGTTGTTGATGGCCTCCAGTTGCTCCGACGTATGCTCCGGGTAGTTGTCGAGGACGATTTTCAATGGCCTCAAAACGGCCAGTACGCGCGCCGCCCGCCTGTTCAAATCCTCCCTGATGAAGTGTTCGAGCAGCGGCATTTCGACCACCGAGTCGCGTTTGGAGACGCCGATGTGCTCGCAGAACGCTCGGATCGCCTCGGGTGTGTAGCCTCGCCGCCGCAGACCTTTGAGCGTCGGCAGCCGTGGATCGTCCCACCCTGCCACATGCTTGCCTTCGACCAATTCGAGTAGCTTTCTCTTACTCATCACCGTTTGGCTGATGTTGAGGCGGGCGAATTCGATTTGTTGCGGACGGTCCGGGGTGCCGGCCTGTGCCACAACCCAATCGTACAGCGGCCGATGGTCTTCGAATTCCAAGGTGCATACTGAGTGGGTTACGCCTTCCAGAGCATCCGAGAGGGGATGGGCAAAGTCATAAGACGGATAGATCGGCCAACTCCGCGCCGTCCGGTAATGGGCGGCGTGCCGGATCCGATACAGGACCGGATCGCGCAAGTTTATGTTCGGCGACGCCATGTCGATTTTCGCTCGGAGGACATGTGTCCCGTCAGGGAACTCGCCCGCCCGCATCCGCTGAAACAAATCGAGGTTTTCTGCAATTGATCGCTCGCGGAAGGGGCTGTTCTTACCCGGTTCAGTCAAGGTCCCCCTGTATTGCCTCATCTCGTCGGCCGAAAGGCTGTCGACGTAGGCCTGCCCATTCTTGATCAGCTGTTCGGCGCGCTCATAGAGCTGGTCGAAATAGTCCGACGCGAAGAAACGATGGTTCCCCCAATCGAATCCGAGCCAGTGCACGTCCTCCTGGATCGACTGCACATACTCGGGATCTTCGGTTGTCGGATTGGTGTCGTCGAATCTCAAATGACAGACGCCGCCGGCATACTCGGCCGCCAGGCCGAAATTCAGGCAGATCGATTTGGCATGACCGATGTGGAGATAGCCGTTCGGTTCAGGGGGAAACCTGGTGACGACGCGGCCGCCGTGCTTCCCTGCGGTGGAATCTGCCGCAACGATCTCACGAATGAAATTGGATGCACGTATTCCGTCAGACACGGTCTGTCCATCAGCGGGAGTGATGTGCGTGTTTCAGGCCATTTCTACCATAACAACCTGGCGAAGAACCAGGCTGGGCAGGCCGTTTCGAGGCTAGAGAGTGCAAACGGTTTCAGGCTGTTTGGTGGGTCGAGAGCTGCATGACGTTGAAATCCTTCTGAGCGATGAGATGTCCTTCCATTCTCAGCCGAAACTCGTAGCGGCCAGGCGCCGGGAAAATGAGCGACGGGATGTTGATGCCGAAGTCTGAAATTTGAAGGCGATCCATGATCACGATGTTTGGGAGGGTGGCGCGGCACACGAGTTGTTCATTGTTGAGGTAGATGAGATCGATGTCGAACCGGTACGTGCCTTCTGCATCAGTGAGACAAAAATACAAGCCCATCTGCTGGTGCTGGAATGGAAAGTTCAGCGCCTGGAGGTGCGTGAACAAGCCGATGAGACTCTTCTTCTTCGTCACGCTGTCCTCGATCACCTGGTCGCAAACGAGAAACGCTTGGACGCTGGGTTTGATGATGTCCGACATACAACCTATTCTACGGGAGTCCCATCCAGTGTCAAAGGGATAACCCGTTGATGAGGTTCGCGGTGACGGAAGTGAGGAAGGCCGGCGGGCGGTTAACCGATGGCTGCGGTGCCGCCGCGGCCTTCGACCACATCACCGAACATTGTCAAGCCGGTGCCGATGCGGCAAAAATGCGGGGTGATCGACACGACGTCTCCTCGATGGGTATAGAAACGCGCGGTTGTGACACGAATCTTCCTTCGCTGGAACAAATACACCTCGATGATCGTATCCCCCGTCGAACGTTCCGACACCGCGACCGTGAGAGGATCGTCGAGCGTCGGGTCCTGCGGCGAGCTGACGCACACCGCAAACCGATGGCATCCCGCGGCCGATAGCTGGTTTCGTCTGAGATGGCCGATACGCTGCGCCTGTGCATCGTAAAAATCCATGGTCAATAACAAGGCTGGCGGGTCGGCGTGGACTTCGATGACAATCTGTTCCTTGCCTTGCAGCTTGATGACGCCATTCGTCGTTCGAAAGATATTTGAGCCGACGTGTAATTCAAGGCCGACCTCCGGCTTTTCCTCGTCGACGATCGTTTCGGTGGCTTCCTCGAAGTCCATCATGTCCGCGTCGGCGTGAAACGGATTATGCATGGGACAGACCTTTGGCTGAACGCGGGTGAGGCATCGTGCTGAGAGTTGTTGACGAGCGAAAAATAGGCCAAGCGGTCGTCTGTGTCAAGATGCCATGGCAAAAAAATCGCCATCCTCGGAGCGCCGCTGGAATTGAAAAGATCAAGGGTGCCATGGTACCGTCAGCATTCTGCTTCTCGGGCCGCCCAATTCGGTCCCATCGTCTAGCCTGGCCTAGGACGGAGCCCTCTCAAGGCTCAGACACGGGTTCGAATCCCGTTGGGACCACCAAACCAAGCTCGCTCGTGCCGTGCGCTCTTTTTACGACATGGCGCACGGATGAGCCATCCAGTGGGTTTCCTTCTTTGGATACCGTACTTCGTGAGAGCCGCCCGCTATTCAGAAGGCGTTTTTCATTACGCGGCGGATACGCACTCACGCAAACCCAAGACATAGTCGCTTGTTCGCTTGAGCGACGCCTCTTTAAGTGTTTCGAGGTTGGGTGTGGGAGGGTTCGGACGTCTCGCTTGCCCGTCTAACCGCAATCGCTTATCGCAATCGACGTGGTCGGATAACGCCTTCAGTTGGTTCAGGTCAGGAATAGTGCCGTGCGCGAGAAGGTACCACTTCCGGCGATGGGCGTAGGGGAATCGCGAGAAAGGATGATGGTTTAGTACAGCGGCTCTTGCGGGCCCCATCGAAGGCCGGCCAAATCAGGATCCTCCCCGTCGGATTCAGGTCTCCGCGAGGCTTTTTCAGCTTTACGAAGCGCGCGCTTTGCCTCTTTCTCCTGGCGCGCTTTCTGGAGAGCCTTTTCTCGTTCACGTTTCGCCAAGGTGGAACTTCCACGCGCCATGGTACCTCCAGGGGCTAAGTAACAGCTGCCACGTCTTCGCTGGCTTCGCTTCTTGGTTCAGGAATCACGTACAAGCCAAGCGCGCCTCCTCTTCCCTTCCTACGCCTGCAATACATCGAAGAGACGAAATCAAAGAGAAGTATGAACGGCGCAACGTAAAGCCGACCGCGCGCTGAGAGCGCGGGACAACTGACTCGTAACACTACCATACCTAACCAACGATAGCGAGTGCTCACTCACCACTCGTCCGCTCTGAAATAAACGAGCTGGGGCGCCGATGAGGCGCCCCATGTGGTTCAAAGTTTAGAACCGGTTTCGACCGCCGAAATCGTTTCCGCGTCCAGAACCAGCGAACCGACCGCCTTTAGCGGAGCGAGGCTCCTGCGGTTTTGCTTCGTTTACGGTCAACGAGCGGCCGTCCATCTGAGACCCATTGAGAGCCGTGATGGCTGCCTGCGCCTCTTCGGGCGTCGACATCTCGACAAAGCCGAAGCCTCGCGATTGTCCCGTAAACTTGTCTGTCATGACACGCGCCGATTCAACGGTGCCATGTGCAGCAAACAAAGAGGTGACTTGCGCTTCGGTTGCCGCATAGGGCAGGCCGCCAACGTATAATTTTGAACCCATGAGGGTCCTCCTTCTAAAATGACATTGTCTGAGAACATGAGAACGACTAGGGAAGGAGAAGGCCGAAGACGCACTCTAGAGAAGCGGCTTAGGTCAGGCTTCCGATCACACTCTCGGTGACAACATCGGTGATGGGCCGTATCAGTTCATGTTTCATGCGAGGCCCGACGCGATGAAAGCGACTCAAGGTAACAGTTCGCCGAAATATTAGCAACCTCCGTCTTTCGTCACCAGCGAAGGTGCACGTGATGATTGGCCCCTTCGCGGTTTGCCTTATGAGCCTTCCGCAAGTACAATCGTTCCTCGCAGGCGAGGCTTATGAAGACCGCTGATTTAATGACCACTCTTGAAGGCATCTCCGATGCGGTCGTGCGACTCGATGGACAAGGAAAGTGTATGACGATGAATCAGGCGGCAGAGCACATCGTCCGCGGGCTAGGGCGCGACCCCGGAAAAATGATTGGAGAGTCGGTCTGGGCGTTGTTTCCCGGTCTCAGGGGGACCGTGGCCGAACAGCGTCTCAGACACGCGCTGGATGACCAGCGGCCAATTCAATACGAGCTGTATTCTCCTGTAGACCAACGGTGGTACGACGCCCAAGGCTTTCCTTCTTCCCCCGGAGTCGTTCTCATCTTCCGAGACACCACAGAACTAAAGACCGGGCAACCGTCCGGATCGATTCATCCCGCCCAGTCCTAGCGGATCGCACACGAGCGCACTACCAGATTTCCTGAGCATAACCCCTTGTCATAAAGCACACTCATGGACAAGACCGATCTGAGCCGCATTCTCAGTCTGATTGTCAGCGTACTCATGGATCCCTATGACCAGTTTATTGACAAGCTGCGGAGTGAAGGGAGAATCAGCGAAGAAGAGGTCCAGCAACTTCGTCTTGCGTTAAAAGAGCAAATCCCGAAATTGTCTAAACTGATAAAGCCTGATCCCAACCAATCGTCGGGAAGCTGACCGCCTGTTTGGCACGTCGCAGTCATTGGTCGAGCGCGGCCTCCTTTGGCGTCCTGCTGACTCTTCCCAATGAATGGCCCGCTCGCCGTCTACGCGGCGCGCCAGAAATTGACTGATGATACGGCTCAATTGCGTTTTCGCTGATCTCTGGAGGGCGCCAAGAGACCCTCTCATTCGTTGACGCCTCCCGCGTTGGTTGTGTATAAGGGAGTCGCTCTCGGTTGGTCACCCTTCGCAACAGGTCACTCACTACTCATGGGCGCACGCGAATTCCATGACGGCGCGAAAGACGGCTTCGAGGCTCTCGAGCCGCTGAACCCGGAAGCCATCCGTTCGTTCGACGACCTCTTGGTCGCCATGCGTAAGACGGCCTTCGGGGGCCGCCGGCTCGGCGAGGCGTATGAAGTGCTGTGGGCCATGATCGAGGACCCGGAGTGTTCCGTCGTCATGACGCTGTCCGGGGCGATGACGATTGCGAAGATGGGCAAGATCATCAGCACCATGATCGATTACGGGATGGTGCAATGCGTCGTATCGACCGGGGCACTGATTGCGCATGGGCTCAGCGAGTCTGTGGGAAAGACGCATTACCGCGTACCTCCGTCTGTGAGCGACGAGGAACTCTTTAAGAAGGGATACAACCGGGTGTACGACACGTTGGAGATGGAAGCCAACCTGAACTATGTCGAACAAGTTGTCGCCCAAACGATGAAACGGATCAGCGCCGATCAGAACTTATCCTCCGAATTGCTCACTCGTGAGCTGGGGTGCACACTGGCCGAAAGGTTCGACGGGGACGGGATTTTGAAGAGTGCATACCTGAAAAAGGTCCCTGTATACATTCCCGCCTTCACCGATTCTGAGATGGGCTTGGACGTAGGCACGTGGGCGATGGCGCGCGTGGTGGATCAAGCCCGGGCGCAGGTCAAGGGCGGAAGCGATCTCGACATTTTAAGGGCAATCAACAAGTCGTACCCATCGTTCAATCCATACCAGGATCTCAACAGTTATACGGCTCTGATTACGTCGGCAAAACGGCTCGGTATCTTCACGATCGGCGGCGGCGTTCCGCGCAACTGGTCCCAGCAGGTGGGGCCATACATTGAGATCAGCAATATGCGGCTGGGGTTGAGCGTTAAGCCGCCGCGGTTCCAATACGGGGTGCGGATCTGTCCGGAGCCCGACTATTGGGGCGGGCTGAGCGGCTGCACATATCAAGAAGGGGTGTCCTGGGGAAAATTCGTCCCGTCGGAAGAAGGCGGACGCTTTGCCGAAGTATTGAGCGATGCCACGGTCGTCTGGCCGTTGCTCATGGCGGGGCTGCTTGAGCGTATGAAGGCCAAGCATGCGGCTCGCGGATGAGACGTGCGGCTTCCATGCGCATGACGGGGCTCCTTGGATGTTTCCTGTTGCTGACGGCCGGGACCGCTGCCGCCGGCGCCGCGTCGGTCGCCGATGACGGGCGTGTGCAAGGCAAGGCGGATGCTCTACTGACACTCATCGAGTATTCGGATTTTACTTGCGGCTATTGTTTGAAGTTCTTCAAAGAGACCTTGCCGAAATTGCAGGCGACGTACATCGACACGGGCAAGGTCAAGTTCGTGTACCGGGACTATCCGCGGGCGGATCGGGGCGTGGGTGTGGAAGCGGCCGTCGCCGCCCGATGTGCGGGTGCTCAGGGCCGCTATTGGGCAATGCACGATCGGTTGTTCGGGGAGGGCGGCCGGTTGGATTCCGGCTGGTTCAAGACTGCGGCCAAATCAGTCGGATTGGACCAGGCCGAATTCGGAAAGTGCTTCGACGAACGGCGACATTTGGAATCGATTTTCCAGGACCGCCGGGAGGCAAATCGGTGGGGATTCCACGGGACGCCGGGATTCATTCTGATGCAGACCGCCGGAGGACCGACGGAGACCGTTCCGGCTGTGGCGATTCCCGGCGCTTTTCCGTTTGAGGACTTCGCCGAAGAGATCGACCGGATGCTATCAAAGGTGTCCGGGTCGTAACATTCACTTCTCTGATTGACGAAGGATTACCGTATGTCTGATACACAGTCGTTCTGGCCGGTTGCACCGCGCGATGGCGAGCCGCCGTTTTGGGTGTGCATGTCCTGTCTTTCGGAAGTCTTCTATCGCAAAGTTCCAATGCCCGATTGTCCGGGTTGTCACGGAGTCTCGACGTACGAGGCGTTCGCCATCGAAGCCATCGCCGACTGGGGCACAGAGGATCTCGTCGCCAGGGCAAAGGCCGCGGAACAGGCGGCAAACATGCAGCCGGCTTCTGCCTCTTCCGTCGAGTCTACGACGTAGGCCCGTCGTCCAACGGAGCGCCTTCTTGCAGGGACCACGTCCATTCCTCATCGGCGGCCAATGGCGCCAGGGGAACACCGCTGTTCCAGTGCACGATCCCTTCACTGGGAAGATCCTCGCGGAAGTTTCCCTGGCGAACGAGGTGGATGCCGACGCCGCCGTCCAGTCGACGGCAGAGGCGGCGAAGCCGATGGCCGCGCTGCCGGCCCATACCCGCTATCATGTTCTTCAGCGCATCGCAGGATCCTTGTACGATCGCCGGGAAGAGTTTGCCCGTCTCATGTCAGGAGAGGCGGGGAAGCCGATTGCCGATGCCCGCCGAGAGGCGATGCGAGCGGTCCAGACCTTTACCGTCGCCGCCGAAGAAGCGAAGCGGATTGGGGGAGAGGTCGTTCCGCTGGACTGGACGCCGGGAACGGATTCCCATTTCGGCATTCTGCGCCGCTTTCCCATCGGACCTATTCTCGGTATTACGCCATTCAACTTCCCGTTGAACTTGGTCGCGCATAAGGTGGCCCCCGCGTTGGCCGCCGGGAATCCCATTCTTATCAAGCCCGCGCCCCAGACGCCGTTGACGGCCTTGTTGCTTGGCGAAATTGCGCTCGAGGCGGGTCTTCCTCCGGGCGGGCTTAACGTGCTTCCCTGCGACAATCAGGTAGCGGAGCGATTGGTGGTGGACCCTCGCTTCAAGCTGTTGAGCTTTACGGGCAGTGCGGCTGTCGGGTGGCGCCTCAAAGAAAAGTGCGGGAAAAAGAAAGTCGTGTTGGAATTGGGCGGCAATGCCGGCGTCATCATCGAGCCGGATGCCGATCTTGATTTCGCCGCCCAGCGCTGCGCAACCGGCGGATTCGGGTACGCGGGTCAAACCTGCATCTCCGTGCAGCGAATTCTCGTACATCACTCCATTGCCGATCTCTTCACGACAAAATTGTTGCTGCAGGTGGCCAGGTTGAAAAACGGCGACCCGACCGACGAGGGAACGGTCGTCGGCCCGCTGATCGACCAGAAGGCGGCCGATCGCGTGGAGGGATGGATTGCAGAGGCGGTGTCCCAAGGCGCACGGGTGCTCTTGGGCGGCAAGCGGATGGGCGCAGTCGTCGAAGCCACGGTGCTCACCAACGTCACACCCACGATGAAAATCTCCTGCCAGGAAGTCTTTGGGCCGGTGGTGACCGTGACGCCCTATCAGCGGTTTGAAGAAGCCATTGACGCCTTGAATGGATCCGACTACGGGCTGCAAGCCGGTGTCTTTACGCAAGACGTGAACAAGGTCTTTCATGCCTTTCGTCATCTGGAGGTGGGGGCGGTCCTCGCGAATGAGATACCGACCTTTCGCGCCGATCATATGCCTTACGGGGGTGTGAAGGATTCCGGCCTCGGTCGTGAAGGCGTCAAGGCGGCCATTGAAGAAATGACTGAGCCTCGATTCCTTGTCTTGAACGTCCGGCCGCCCTCGGCTGTCTAGGTGAAAAATCGTCGGGGATATTGCGATCCTCACACATTCTTGATACAACAGCGACCCTGTGCCCGATGAAACTTCGCGCCAGGCCTCGCGTTTCGTGCGGTTGGACGAAGCAAGGGAGATGAGACGATGGTACCTACGCATATGTTCTTGACCAGAGGGGTCGGCGTCCACCGCGAAAAGCTGGCGTCGTTCGAACAAGCCCTCCGGAGCGCCGGTGTGGCCTACTGCAATCTGGTCAGCGTATCATCGATCCTTCCGCCGAACTGTAAAATCATCCCAAGGAAGCGGGGCGAAAAATTGTTGAATCCAGGCGAGATCACGCATTGCGTGATGGCGCGATCGGAAACCAATGAGCGAAACCGCTTGATTTCGGCCTCGATCGGCTTGGCAATTCCGACCGACCGCCGCACGTACGGGTATCTATCGGAGCATCACGCTCACGGTGAAACCGACGAAGAGACCGGCGAATATACGGAGGATCTGGCCGCGCAAATGCTCGCGACCACATTGGGCGTCGAATTCGATCCGAACATTGCCTGGAAGGAACGCGAGCAGGTCTTCAAGATGGGCGGCAAGATCGTGCGGACCCTGAACATCACGCAGTCGGCCATTGGCAAACCGGGGCGGTGGACGACGGTCGTCGCGCTGGCCGTCTTCATTCCTCTGGAGAATCTGCCGAAGCGGGCCCGTCGTTAGCAAGCGCAGCGCGACTGTGCGGCGCTGCCCTTTCATACAGTCTTCGAGTACATACCCATGACGCTTCCCGCTGGTTGGGAAGGCTCTCAACACAATTTTCTGGGACTCGACGAACCCTGGTGCCACCCTGACCAGGCCGGCGTCTACGTCCTGCCTGCCCCCTATGAACACACATCCAGCTACATGTCGGGCTCCGACGAAGGCCCGTCGGCGATCATCGAAGCTTCCCATCAGGTGGAGTTTTATGACGAGATGCTTCGCTGTGAGCCTTTTCGGGAATGGGGTGGAATCGCCACCGTCGCTCCGCTTGACCTCAGGGGCAGAGTCGATGGGGCGGCGGTGGAAGCGATTCAAGCGTTCGTTGAGCCGCACGTGGGGAAGGGACGGTTTGTCGTCACCTTGACGGGCGAGCACACGGGGGCGTTGGGTGCCATCCGGGCTCATGCCAAGCGATACCGTAGCCTCACCGTCGTCCAAATCGATGCCCATGGCGATCTCCGCCATGCCTATCAGGACAATCTCTACAGCCACGCGAGCGTCATGGCACGGGTCGTGGATGATGGATTGCCCTTGGTGCAGGTGGGAATCCGATCAATATCTCCCGAAGAAATCGCCCGGATCGCCGGGACGGACCATATCTCGACGTTCTTCGCGGCGCACTTGCTCGATCCCTCGGGACCGTACGAAGGAAAATCATCCCGGTGGGTTCCCGAGGTGGTCAAGGCCTGCCGTGGGCCTGTGTACCTCACGTTTGATTGTGACGGCCTCGATGCGTCGCTCGTCCCCGCACTGGGGACGCCGGAGCCGGGCGGACTCGGATGGTACGATACTTTGCATCTCGTGACCGCGCTGGCCAATGGCCCGGGCATCCTTGGAATGGATATTAGCGAAATTGCACCGATCAAAGGATTCGTGGCCCCCCAGTTTTGCATCGCGCGGCTGATCTATCGGATCCTTGGACGGGTGAAGGCCGGTCGACGTGTCCACTGAAGGGGAATGCTGAAAATGGACATTCTCACCCGCCCGCCCGCGCACGCCAAGACGTGCGCTTTGCCCAAGCTCACCCGCCCGCCCGCGCACGCCAAGATGTGCGCTTTGCCCAAGCTCACCCGCCCACCCCGACGCGCCGGGACGCGCCTTTTTGCACCGGGCGCTGCATTCTCACATCGCATTTAGCCTCACTAGAACGAAAATATATCTCTTCTGCCGTGGATAAGATTCGCATCAACAAGTTCTTTACAGAGCATGGGATCTGCTCGCGGCGGGAAGCCGACCGCCTGATCCAGGCGGGGCGCGTGACGGTCAACAACGTTGTCGCAAAATTGGGAGACCAGGTCGGCGCCGGCGACGTGATTGCCCGTGACGGGCAGGTGATTCCCTGGGGTCAGGCCCGCATCTACATCAAGTATCACAAGCCGGTCGGCGTCACCACCACGAGTGAAGCCCATGTCCCGCGCAACATCATCCGGGAAATCGGACATCCCGAACGGATTTTTCCCATCGGCCGGCTCGATAAAGATTCGTCCGGACTGATCCTGCTTACGAACGACGGTGACATCGTCAACGAAATTCTACGGACCGAGTTCGGCCATGAGCGGGAATACGAAGTCACCGTTGACCACCTCTTCGACCAAGGCCTGCTCGACCGCCTGGCAGCGGGCGTGGTCATACTTGGACGCAAGACCAAGCCGTGTCGTATCGAACGGCTCGGGCAGACAAGATTTAGGATCGTCCTGACGGAGGGAAGAAATCGGCAGATTCGGCGGATGTCTCAGGCCGTCGGGTACAGGGTGGTTGCCCTGCACCGCGTCAGGATGATGCACATCACGCTGGCCGGCCTGCCGTCGGGCGCATGGAAGCCCCTCACGCCGCGCGAGCGGGAGGAGTTGCTGCGGGCCGTGGGAAGAATCCGGTGAGGCGGAGTCAGCGCCTACGACCTGACAGAATGGTGAGGATTGGCGCTTGCGTGAAGCGGCACCGATGGACGCGAGGGCCCGAGCGACGCCTCCGGAGAGCGACCGTCTTCAGGCCTGTCGGGATCTTTACGCTTGGTGAGGAATAGATTAAGCAGTGCAATGAAGAAGCTGCCTCCGACGAGCAGGATGCTGGTCGACTGAATCGCCTTCGTGCCTTCATCCCGCATGTCCTTTGCCACGTCCGCCACCGTATCGAGCAGACGGTCCAAGGCGAGACTCACCTGGATCATTTTCGGCCCCGCGTTGTCGGCGGCATGCTCTTCGGCATTGCGTCGGAGACGATCGCGCTCCGAAGGAGAAGAGGCCGTCCACTCGCGCGACAACAGATCGATCGTGGTACTGGCGGCAGAAAAGTACTGATCCAGACTCTTGCGTACCGCTTCGATGTCTTCCGGCTCGCTCCTGCCGCTGCGGGACACCCGTAGGCCGGCAGCCGCATAGCGGTCGACCGCTAGCTGCACTCTCGCCCGCTGACCCGGGAGAGATTCCGTAATCCGTTCGAAATCTTTTTGGCTATCCGCCTGCAGGGCGCGAATGATCGTATTGCGATACCGCATGACGTCGGCGGAAATATGCGCCAGATCCGCCGCGCCGAGCGTATATTCGGTGTACATGATGCGCAGGTCTTGATCAACCCGGCTCAGCGCGCCGCCGCTCAGCCAGCCGAGGCCGGCGATCAGCAGGCTGATCAGCACCTGAGAGGCGCTTGGACGAAACGACCTCAGCCATCCGAACAAAAACACCGGGCGCTCCTTATTCGAGAATCAGCCGTCGATCCACGTGCGGCGTCAAATTCGGATCGTTCGACACGAAAATCACCGACCACGGTTCGTCCTTCGAACACAGTCGCCGGAGTATCGTCTCGCGCAACACCGGTTGCAAATTCTGCAGAATGCCGTCGAACACGAGGATCTGCGGCCTGGCGAGCACCGCGCGTGCCAATAAGATGCGCATGATATGCGTCGGCGCCAGAATCTTCCCAGGCGCCCGAATATGCGTTTTGAGTCCTTGCGGCAGGGCATCGACGTCCTCTTCGAGCTCGGCAAAGCGCAATGCCCAGCGTACATCGCTATAGGGGACATAGGACCGCCCCAGCACGATGTTGTCTTCGATCGTGCCTTCGAAGAGCGTCAATTGCGAGTCAATCATGAACCCACGACAGCGGTTGATGGCGCCCATGTCGATATGGCGCAGGTCGACGCCGTTGTAGCGGATCACCCCGCCGGTCGGGGTTTCAAGCCCGGCCAGCACGCGGGCTAAGGCGGTTTTTGCCGCAGTCGAGCTGGCGTAGATGCCGATCTTCTCGCCGGGCGTCACCTCCACATTGAACTGCTGAAAGATGGCCGGCACGCCGGGGTGGTGCACGGAGAGGTCCTTGCACGTCAAGCGAATGCCATGCACCGTCGGATCCGGCAGCGGCACCGACAACGATGAGGAGGCCTGGTCCTTCGGGAGCGAGAAGACGAAATCCAGTTCGTTGAGGCCGGTCATGAAATAAAAAATGTGCCCCATCCGTTTCACGACCTCGTCGAAGCTCGCCAAAAGCCCACTGACGACGACCTCAGCGGCGACGAGCTGGCCCAACGTCAGTTGCCCGACCGATAAGAGCCATGCGGCCGTGGCAATGAGCCCACCATGGGCGATCGCCTGCCATCCAACGGAGCCGAGATATTGCCGGATTAGAATGCCGAAGCGGGTCTGCCGTCGATCGATGTATTTGCCGACCAGCTCGTCGGTGCGCTGCATGACGATCGCCCGGCTGTCGGTTGCTTTGAAATGCAGGAGGTTGTACGAGATTTCCTGCATCCAGTGTAGGGTGTCGTATTTGGCGTGCGACATGGCGATGGTCGCTTTCAGGCCACCGTGCGAGAGCAAAAAGACGACATTGAATCCGGCCAGCAAGAGTGCGTTGTAGAGCAGGAAATAGGGATGATAGAAGACAAGGATCGTCATCCCGACGGCGCCCCCGACGACGACGTTGATGAGGTCAACCAAAAGGACGGAAAGCGCCCGCTGCATGAACACCGTCTCCATGAAGTGATTGGCATAGCGGGGCTTGAACCCCAGCACTTGCAGCTGGGGAATCTGCTGCGCCATTCCGATCGCGACGCGGGCGAAGAGGCGGCGCTCCAGGACTTCCACCGCATAATATTGCAGCGATCGGAAGGCGCCCACGAAGAGGAGAGCTGCGATCATGACGCCGGCCAAGGTCACGATTGTCACCGGCTGGATCGAAAATGCGAAGGTGTTGGTCAGCTCCTGGACGGTCAGAGGAACGATCAGCGAAAACAAACCGATCGCGAGAGAGTACGATACGACCAGAGCCAGCAGGCGCCGCTCCAGCCGCAAGAGCAAGGCGACGTACCCAACCACCGATTGAAAGAGGTTGGGTTGTTCGTCCACATGACTTCCCACGGACACCCGCCTTGTTTCACCCGGCCGCCGAACCGTCCTAACGCTATCAAAGTACTGGGGGAAAAGCCAATTCTCCCCGTTTCAGTCACGTGCTCTGTAATTCACCGGGATGCTCGATGGCAGCGACTTGCCCCAGGCTCCGATTGACCATTGATATAGCGCCAAGGCCTTCTGATAATCCGCTTTGGCGCGAATGACCTGTCCCTCGGAATCCACCGAATTGCGCTCGCGCAGATTGACGAACAGCACGCTGGTCGCGCCCAAACTAAACCGGAAGCGTTCTCCGTCTTCCAGCGTTTTTGCGAGTCGAAGCGATTCCACGGCCGCGGCGATCCGCTCCTTCGTCCGCTCAATGGCCGACAAGGCATTGTCGACGTCGACGACGACCTGCTGCTCGCGGAATTTTTGGGTGAGCACGAAGCGGTCCGCCTTGCCCTGCGCCTCCAAAACTTCGCCCCGGCTCCGCCGCTGTAAGATGGGCACGCGAAACTCGAGCCCAAACCGGTAGCCCAGGCCCAACACGAACTTCTCCGGTTGCCTTGCGGGCGCGGCTTCGGCGTCCAAACTTGGGAGCAGATTGTTTTTCGCCAGTTCGAGATCGATATTGTTGAGCTTGGCCTCGATGTCGATCTCCTTAACCTCCGGACGATCGGCCTTGGCCTGAACCTTGTGAGCCTTGATGGTCTCTGCTGTCGGTATGAGTGCCTGGGCCGGGAATTCGGGTGCGCGTTCCAACGGGGGAACCACCGGCGCGTTGTTCTCCCACAGAAACATAGAGAGTTTTAATTGCTCTTGCTCGACAAATCGCTGGGCGGCAATGGCCACTTCCCTTCGCCGTTGGACCTCCTGATTGGCTTCAACGACGTCCAGCGGCGCCACGGCGCCGGCTTTGGCCCGGCCTTCCACCTGCCGAAACCGGTCTTCCGCGAGTCCGACGGCGCGGCGCTGCACTTCCAAAAATTTCACCGCCGCGACCCAGTCCCAGAACTGCGTGGCCGCCGCCAGAAACAGGTCCTGCCTCGTTTGCGCGATGCGGACGTCCGCGCGGGGGTCAGCGAGCTCCGAGCGTTGAAGCTCGGCGTTGTCGGGATTAGTCATCAGCCCACGCAAGAGGGGAAAGAAACCGCCGAGCAGCACTTGTTGGTTGCCATTATTGAACGAAAGATCTGGGATCTTGGCGTTCCCGATCGCCTGGCGGACTCCGGCGCTGTAGCGAAAGCCCAGAGGATGCCGGGCTTCCACTAAGGTGTCGTTGAAGCCGCCTGTCTGGGTGCCTTGCCCCGGATTGCTGCTCGAGATGAACCGCTCGAGCTCAGTGTCATTGACGACTGTGGGCTCGAAGGCCCCCAACGCCTTGAGCATCCGACCGCGGGCCATGATTTTTTCCGCTCCGGCTCCTTTCAGGAGAGGATGCGAACGATCGATCCAGGCATGGATTTCATCCACGCTCAGTGGAATCGGTGGAAGCTCCCGTTTGTTGGACGGCTCAGCCGCGGTTGCACGATTGCAGAGAAGGCCGAGGCAAAAGATCAGGCCGGCGACAACCACAAGTCGATGGCACATAACGCACACTCCTTTCGTGATGGCCGTGTCGAAGCGTCTGGCGATGTGCAGCTGCGAAAGTCGATGGAAGAGGTCGAGGGAATCTGGCCTACTTTGCACCTCGTCCTGCCTTCGGCAAGAGGGTGTCGATCAGGGTCGGAGGACGCTCCTGGTAATCGGGCGGGAAGAGGTTGAAACGGCGCCACAGTTCGTACCAGAGCGGCACGCGGTTCAAGATGACCCATCCCATGACCTTCGTCCCTTGGCGGACATGCTCTTGAGGCGGCCAGGGTTTTTCGTCGGCGTCCGGCACGACCCAAAAGCGGAAATTGCCCTTGCCGTCGTCGACTTGATCAATGACTTTGATGACTCCCTGGTAGGTGCCGGCCATCAATTCGGGCCAGGCGGGAAGCGGAATGGCCGGAATGCCATAGAACAGGATTTTCACTTTGCGCCCGACGTTGAGCAGTGGGGCGTCAAGTCCGTCGGCAATCATTTCAACGGCCTTGTCCGCACTGGCGGGCGAAACGCGCACGAGTTTATCGCCCGGGCGGACCGTCTCGCCGACGCCGGTTTGCGCCATCTTGACCACCGTGCCGTCAATCGGCGCCAGGATTCTGCTGGCCACGCGGCGCTGCTCTGCGTTGGACATGCGCAGTGAGATATCGGCCACCTGATCGGTGGCTTTCGCCGCTTCGGCCACGGACGCATCTCGAGCCGCTTCGGCATCCAATAGACGTTGTAGAACCTCCGCGCTCACCTGGTCACGGCCGAAGCTCAACGCTCTCATGGCCCCTTCCGCGGCTTTCAGATGCGCCTGGGCACCCGTGAGGTCGGCTTTCGAGGCGATGGCCGCTTGGATCGTCACTTCAAGCTCGCGTTGAGAAACGAGGCCCTGCTCGGCCAGTTGCTTGTGGCGGTCGACGTTCAATTCGGCGGTGGTGACGGCGATCTTCGCGGCTTCCACTTTTTGATGGGCTTCCCGGATCTTGCTTTCCGCTTCGACGACGCGTGCCTGGGCCGAAGGCACCGCGGCCTTGACGATGTTGTGCATCTCCTTGATACGCTTGTCCAGCTGCTCCGCCCGTCCCAGAGCGGCGCGCCGCGTTTCGCTCAAGGCTTGCTTGCGCTGCTCCAGGAGGGGGAGCAGCTCGGGCGACATGAAATTCGGATCGTAATCATCCAGCTCGAGGATCAAGTCGCCCTGTTTGACCCGCACACCCTCAAAGATATGCCACTTCTTGATGCGGCCGGTGATTTGGGATTCGATGTCCTGCGGGCGCTCGTACGGCGTATAGGCGGATAGTTGCCCGTTCACCGTAATCGTCTGGGTCCAGGGGACGAACGCAATGATCAGGAGAAACAATAGGACGAGTTTGATGGCGAGGCGGGAGGAAAATCGAAGACGCTCGGGGATTTGAACGGCTTCCCACGCCCGCAGTTTACTCGAGGTGGCCAGATCATCCACCGCGATCTCATCCAAGCCGGTGGGCCGCTGGACGAGCATGCGAACTTTCTGGCGTAAGCTTTGTCCGACACCTGCCACGGAAGCCTCGTTGCACGCGGCGTTGCGGTCGAGCAGTTATCATAGAGGAAAGCAGCGTAATGGGTCAATTTCCGTTCAAAAAACGTCAGTCTCGCCGGTAATCGCTTGACCGGCTCCGGCGAGAGCCGTTAAGGTGGGGTCCCGGCGGTGGGATTTCGAAGGAGTGGGGGTGGCAGGGAAAGGGAAGCGCAAGGGTTCAGGATCAACGTCCGTTGGTTCCCGTCCCGTCGTGGGCATCCTCGGCGGAAGCAAATCCGACTTCCCGATCCTTGAGAAAGCGGTGAGCGTGCTGACGGAGCTCGGCATCCCCAATGAGTTGATGGTGGTCTCCGCCCACCGGACGCCCGATCGCTTGTTTGCCTACGCCGAGGACGCGCCGGGCAGAGGGATTCAAGTCATCATCGCCGGTGCGGGCGGCGCAGCGCATCTGCCCGGCATGTTAGCGGCAAAAACGCATCTCCCCGTCATCGGCGTGCCCATTCCGACGGAAAATCTCCGCGGACTCGACTCCCTCCTTTCCATCGTGCAAATGCCTCGCGGCATTCCGGTCGCGACGGTCGCGATCGGCGGCGCCGAAAACGCCGGACTGCTCGCCGCGCAAATCTTGGCCGGCCGCTATCCGGACATTGCCCGACGGGTGCAAGCGTTTCGAGCGGCGCAAACCAGAACTGTGTTGCAGTCGCCGGAAGCCAAGGGCTCGGCGGCGGACCGCCGGTCGTCGTCTCGTCGCCCGTCGTGACTGATCAGACGATCGAACCGGGAAGCGTGCTCGGCGTTCTTGGCGGCGGCCAGTTAGGTGCCTTATTTGCGGGTGCCGCGAATGCAGCCGGGTATCGCGTCGCTGTGTGGGACCCCGACCCTGATGCTCCGGCGCATCGGCTCGCCGCCTATTCGTTTGCCGCTCCCTTTGCCGACCTCACCACCTTCGCAGCGTTTGCCGCAGTCGTCTCGGTCGTGACCTATGAATGGGAGAATGTCCCGGCGGAACTCTGCGAGCGGCTCGAGCGCGAGAAACCGGTTCGGCCGTCCAGCGGTGTCTTACGCCACATCCAAAATCGCCTCGTCCAAAAGCGGTTTCTCGCCAGGGAAGGCTTTCCCGTTCCACGATTTGCCGCCTTGACAAATCCCGATCAGATGCCGGAAGTGCTTCGAGAAGTGGGCTCTCCCGCCGTGTGCAAGACCGCCATGGCCGGCTATGACGGCAAAGGTCAATGGAAAGTCGATGAGCCAAGAGCAGTGCCTCGCATTCTGCCCTCGATTAAGGCGTCCGCGAGACCGGGGATGCAATGGATCGTTGAAGCCTACGTTCCGTTCGAGCGCGAACTCTCGATCCTGGCGGCGCGCGGTGTCGACGGAGGGGTGATCGTTTATCCGCTGGTTGAAAACGAGCACGAACAGGGAATTCTTCGGACCACCCTCGTTCCGGCCCTCGTCTCTGAAGCCGTAGCGGAACGGGCAGAGGGCCTTGCCCGCGCCGTCGTTGAACGTCTGGAAGGCGTCGGACTCTTTTGTCTGGAATTGTTTCTACTTCCCGGAAATGATGTGCAGATCAATGAAGTGGCTCCGCGCCCACATAATTCGGGTCATTACACACTCAACGCCTCGAGTCTCTCTCAATTCGAGCAACAAGTAAGAACCGTCTGCGGCCTGCCGCCGGAGAAGCCGCGTCTTCTCAGCGCGGCGGCCATGGTCAATCTCATCGGTGACGAGCTTAACCGGATGAAGCAGGAGCCGGAATGTGTGAAACTCCTCGAACTCCCTCATACGTTTCTGCATGACTATGGGAAGCGGGAGACACGACCGCGGCGCAAGATGGGCCACGTGACATTTCTTGCCGAAGAGCGCGCCACCGTGAAAGCGCGCGCCGAAGAATTGCGCGATCGTCTTCATGCGGCGCAAGCACGATAACAGGTCGCCTTTAATCTGCTTGCCGCCGAGCTTCGGAGTTGAACGCCGTTCCTTTTTGTGACTTTCTGCAGGTCCCGGCCGAAAGTGCGCGCTCTCCTGCGCCTCTGAAACCAACAAAATCAAGTTTGTTTTCACTCTGTGGGTGGGTACGGGACTTGCTGAGATGATTGGCTCGGCATCAAGGGGAATCATGCACACCAGTCTGGCCCTTCCCGAGACAATTCCTACAGCGGTCAACGAAGATCACATCGGCGCCGTGTCCAGGGGACGCTACGTCGTGCTGCAGGCGCTGGTGGGCATCATGCTGGGCTACCAGTTGTTGTTCGGCCCCGAGCCGATCGTCTCCCGCCTCACGAGCGAGTTCATCGTCGGAGGGCTGATCGTCCTGATCGGCTGCCTGCTCGCGGTTCCCGCCTGGATGCTTCAAACCGGCTGGTTCAGCGGCATTCTCATTGCCGTCGATACGGCGTTGGTCACGGGCGTCATGTATCTGTCGGGCCACGCGAGATCGGAATTGTATTTGGCCTACTTCATACTCATGCTGATCGCGGCATCTCTTCGGCGCCTGTCCCATGTCATTGCGTTTTCCGTGCTGCTGTGTGCGGGCTATGCCCTCATGCTGTACCAAGGCAGCGTCCAAACGGGGACCCTTTCAGTCGGCCAGCTGCTCGGCGTGCCGGTGCTGCTTGTCATGGCGATCTTCTATGGGATGGCGCTCGAAACGATCGGATCCCAACGTGAGCAAAAGACGCAGCTGCTGCAGAACATCGAGGCGTTGAAGAAGACGGAACAGTCGCTGCAGGCGTCCCGCGAGCAGTTGGAGATCCGCATTAAAGGCTTGAAGGACGATTTGTCGAAAGCGAACGCATTGGTGCAGCACGAAAAATCAGAACGACAAGGACTTGAGCGGCAATTAATCGAGGCGCAAAAAATGGAAGCGATCGGGCGGATCACGAGCGGTCTGGCCGGCGAGTTCAGCCATCTGTTTTCGGTGATTGGCAAGCAGACGGGCGTCGTCCTCTCCCGGCTGCTGCCCGAAGACCCTTTATATGGACCCGTCGATGAAATTTTTCGAACGGGTGAACAGGCGGCGGCGCTGACGGCCCAACTGGCGGCGCTCGATTTGCAGCACCGCCAATTTCGTCATGTCATTTCAATGCGGACCTTGATGGAAGATCTCGCCCCGACCATCCGCGGCCTGCTGCCGGATCATATCCAGTCTCAAATCATGATCGAGCCCGGCTCATTGGATGTTGAGGTCGATCGCGAAGGCATCGAGCAGGTGCTGTTGAATCTCGCATTGAACGCACGGGACGCGATGCCTCAGGGCGGCCGATTGGCGATCGGCGTATCGGCGGTTCACTGCGGCGTAGGCGAGGCGCCGCTCTTATGCGATCAGGGCAGCGCGCCTGCAGTCCGAGTGGAAGTGTGCGACACCGGAAGTGGGATGACGAGAGCGACGCAATCACGGATGTTTGAACCGTTCTTTTCCACCAAAGAGACCAACGTCGGTCTTGGGTTGACGTCGGTGTACGGCGTCGTGAAGCAGCACGGCGGGCATGTGGACGTCATGAGTCAACCAGGTCATGGCACGACGGTCCGCATCTATTTGCCTGGTATGGCCGATGTCGTGACGGCCACCCATCCGAGCGACTCGTCGATTGCGGCGAAAGGCCAGGAGACCGTGTTATTGGTGGAGCCTCATGAGATTGAACGGAAACTGGCGCTGTCGACATTGAGGCGGCACCGATATCGGGTATTGGAGGCAAGTTCGCCGGTGGAAGCGCTCATGCTGGCGCAGCAGTATTCTGGAGCGGTGCACGTCACGGTCAGCGGTCTCATCATGCCGGAGATCAGCGGCCGCGAGTTGGCCAAGCGCCTTCTCAAGCAGCATCCGACCATGAGAGCCTTATTCGTGAGCGGGTACGACGACGAGGCCATCATTTCCCACCGCATCAATCGACGCTTTCTCCTGCGACGGCCGTATCGACAACGTGGCCTGCTCGAAAAAGTCCGCGAGTTGATCGACGCTGTTTAGAGATCCCAACGGCCGGTCTTCGCCCGCGAAAAGAAAGGCACTTCCGGACGTTTGAAAAAACGGATGAGCACCATTCCGGCCACGAACCCGCCGATGTGTGCGAAGAATGCCACACCGCCGCCTGGACCGCCGATGCTCATCCCGCCGCTCAAAAGTTGCATGAGAAACCATAGGCCGAGCACGACACCGGCTGCCACGCGCATGATGCCGACGCCCGGCATGAAGACGAGCACATGCGCTCGGGGAAATAATAAGATATAGGCGCCCAGGACGCCGGAAATGGCGCCGCTCGCGCCGACCATCGGAATGGTTGATGTGGGATCGGTGACGGCATGGCTCAAGGCGGCGAGCACGCCGCAGGTCAGATAAAACACCACGAAGCGGGCATGTCCCATCACGTCTTCGACATTGTTGCCGAAGATCCAGAGATAAAGCATGTTTCCGATGAGGTGCATCCAGCCACCGTGAAGGAACATGCTCGTCACCAAGGTGCCGTACGCGGGGATGCCGACGGCGATCGCCGGCGGTAGGTCGGCTTCGCCGAACAACAGGGCGGGGATCGCCCCATATTGAAACACGAAAGCTTCCGACGGACGTGGAGCGAGGCTGGCCTGATAGACAAACACCAAGACGCAGAGCGCGATGAACGTGACGGTAACGACCGGGGTGAGTACCGTGGGGTTGTCGTCTTGGAGCGGGATCATACCGCCCTGCGCCTACGTCGTAGGACGACGGCGGTCGACAACCGATCGTGGCAAGCCGGGATTCGGTGGTAGCGATCCATCCGGTCCGAGCGGAATTGAGAACCCTGCCGCATGCGTATGGCCGCCGCCCCCGAAGGAGGCGGCAATCGCGCCGACATCGCTGCCGTCCTCGCGCGAACGCATGCTGTAATAGCGCCGTCCCTCCCGGTCATGCCAGATGATACAGAACGGTGCGTCTGCTGAGAGGCGCTCGCCGATCTGGCTGGTCAATATCGCGCTTTGCACCGAGGGCACCGTTTCCCCCTGAAATTCGACGAGCACCGCTTGTCCGGCGAGTTTGTTTACGAGTTCCTGTTCATAGCGTAAGATGGCCAGTCCTTCTTGCTCAAGTTCCTTCTGTTTGAAACCGCTCCATACGTGGAAATCAAACGGATACGACGCCAGCGCCGCGTTGATTTCCCGGCTCATGGGCAAGGCCCATGTCCATAAATCCTTGTCCTGGACATATTGCAACAACCATGGCGCCGGATGGTCGTGCGCCCACTCCCACGCCAGGACGGCGCCGGATTTTTTCATGTCGAAATACGCGTAGGGCAAACCGGCGAGAGCCTTTTCCGCGGTAATGTGATGATCCAGCACCAGCAGCCGATCAGTCTCGTGTGCCATGACTTCCAGCACGTCTCGGGCATAACTGAAGTCGACGATGACCACCCGCGCTCCCTTCAGTCCGTCGGGCGGCGGCACTCCGTGCTTGACCGGTAGGAAGCGCGCATGAGGAAAGCGACGCCACAGGGCCCACGCGGCGCCAAAACCATCGGCACATTCCGCGTGGTAAAGCACAACGGTGGGGGCAAACGAGAAATGTTGTTGTTGTGAACCTGGAGCGGCCATTGACACCGAGCATACCATGGCCGTTGCCGAGACAAAAGCGCGTCTGCCGCGTACGGAAGTCAGCTAGAGCCGGTTGACGTGATCGATCAGCTGCCGCAAGCGCGCCGCGCTGCGGCGGTTTGAGGCAAAGACCAGGCGAGGCAGATCTTTGAGATCGGGTTCGTCGAGTTCTTCGGGCAGGGCGCCGCGAAGCTCGAAGGTGCCTTCGAGGAGTAAATCGGCAAACTGGTCATGGATGGCGGCCACCTGTTCCGCCGAAATGGGGCTCTGCAATCGCATCGCCATTTGGCGACCGACGTAGCGGGTCGAGTGAAACCGCCGATAGAACACTCGGATTTCTTCGATGGCCTCTTCGACGGAACTTGTAATTTTGAAGAGCCCAAGATCTTCCGAGCTGATCAGCCGGCGATCCAGCATTTGGCGCGTGATAAAGCGGTACCAGTCGTCCCAGTAATCGCATCCTGCGGCCTGCAGGCAGAGAATCGGCTGCGGATCGCTTTTGCCGGTCTGGGCGAGCGTCAAAATTTCAAATCCTTCGTCATGGGTCCCAAAGCCGCCCGGGAAGAGCGCGATGGCGTTGGCTTCTTTCTGAAAGATTAGTTTCCTTGTGAAGAAATATTTGAACGTCACCAGCTTCGGATCGTCGGCGATCGTATTGTTAGGGCCCTGCTCGAAGGGCAGCATGATGTTGACGCCGAAACTATTTTCCCGGCCTGCGCCTTCCTGAGCCGCGCGCATGATACCGTCGGCCCCGCCCGTGATCACCATGAATCCTTCCTCGACGACCCTGCGGCAGAACTCGAAGGCGATGTGGTAGTTGGGATCGTCAGAAGCCGTGCGGGCCGATCCGAAGATGCTGACCTTCTTGCGATGATGGTAATCCCGGAACACGCGGAAGGCGTGCCGAAGCTCCTTGATGGCGCGGTTGACGATCTTGAGATCGAGCGGTTCGAGATGCGCCTCATGCAGCTTGAGCATCCCGATCAAAATTTCTTTCACCAACCCGGCAGACAGGTCGTCCTCCGGCGATTCGAGCAGCGAGCGGACTTGAGTCAGCACATCCTCGTTGGACGGCATTGTGCGTGAGCGGCTGGCGGTGGTTTTCATGAAGTCCTATCCAAGTGGTGAATGATCGAGAGTAAAAATTTTATCAGTACGAGGGCGTTTGGTCAAAGAAATGGCGATGAGCGTCAGGAACGATCGGGGGCTGGTGGAATCGCTTGCAATGCCCAGGCTTTGAGACGCGCGAGATCGGCGTGAGCGAGGTCGGCGAATTGCACTTCAATGGCGAACGTGCGACGACCGGCCGCGTCGGTCTCGATGAACGCCGACGTATCGGACGACAACACTTTGCCTTGAATCGTGAGCGGCGTATTCTGTCCTGGCACGGAAAACGCCAGCATCACGCGGCTCTTGGCCCACAAGCCGAATGCCGATTCCAGACGAGCGCTGACGTGGCTCAGTTGGACGATCGTGGCGTTATGCGCCTGCTGCGGGGCCGCCACTTCGTCGAGGACAGTGACGACGGCCGGGATATTCGCCGCACGTCGAGGAGGGGTCAACATCAAGTCCTGGGCGCTCAAGATGCCGACCGGCTGGTTCTCTTTTGTGACGATCAACAACGACGCGCCTGTCGCGACCATCATCGTCGATGCTTCTTCGAGCGCTTCGTCATATTCAATGAACTGCACGGGGCGAGTCATGATGCTGCGGACTTCGATGTCGTGAGGTTCGAGTCCTCGGGCCACAACTTTTTTCACGATGTCGCCGGGGGTCATCAACCCAAAGACCGTCTCCGTATCTTTCACGAGCAAGCAAGGCGCATGTTCGCGTTCCAACAGCAAGGCCGCCTCGCTGACGGACACATCGCCTGGCACTTGGACCACTCCCGGCGTCATCATATGGGCTACCACCGTGCGTATTGAGTCTTGCGGCTGGAAAGGGGGCTCATTTGGACCGGCCATCGGCCTCTCGCGATTCGGCGTGACTCATGGACGACTCGTGAGGGCCGCCCCTGCGGCGTAAGCCAAGTATAGCAGACAAAGAGAGACGGCCCTCAGCGAGAGTTGCCTTGTCAAACAATGGTTTCGAAGACTAGACTAGGGCAATTATTGTCACAGCACAAGAGGCGGCGAGACGCAACCGGATGTGGGCCGAACAGGAGTTTCAGCAACGAGCGGCCGCCGTTCCGAAGCTTGGCTTGGGACTATCGGTCGACGTCTACTCGCCGGATCTCTGGGATCTCATGGGCCGGTTCGAGCGCCATTGCTGCCGTCCGGCCTACCTCGAAATCTTTCGAGCGACCAAGACCGCGCTGCACGCGGTCAGGCGATCCTTCCCCGACATGCCGCTCACGTATCACGGAGAAGGCTTGTGGATCACGCAGCCGGAGTTCGGCCGCCCGCCACGGTTTGAAGACGAACTTCACGAGGTGTCGTCGCAACTCCGTATTTTAGCCAGCCCCTGGCTTAATCACGAATGTGCGACGAAGCAGATGGCCGGGTATTCCTTCGGCACCTATCTCCCTCCTTTATATACGCCTGCGAGTGCCGCCGTTGTGGCGGAGAACATCGCCCTCGTGCAAGAACGTTTGGACGATCAGTGTCGCATAGCAGAGGGCTTCGGACCGTTGTTTCTGTTGGAAATGCCGCCGCTTACCTATTTCATGGCCGGCACCATGGAGATACCGCAGTACTTTCATCTGATCACCGAACGAACGCCATGCGGACTCGTGCTCGATGTCGGGCATTTGTGGACCGTCTACCGCTACTCCCCCAGCCTCCGGCAGTCGTCGCTTGAAGCATTCGCCGCCAAATTTCTCGACGCATTTCCGATGGAGCGCATCATCGAGATCCATGTGGCCGGCCTGGCGGCGCATGCAGCCGTCCTGGGAGCCGCGGACGCTCCACTGCCGGCATGGATCGATGCCCATGCGGCATCGATCCCTGAAGTGTCCTGGCTAATCCTCGAGCAAGTTCTGCGGCATCCTCGTCTGCGCAATCTCCGGGCGGTGGCGCTCGAAGTCGATACGAAGCCGGTCGAACGGATTCTGGCGGAATTTACGGAGGCTTCGGCGCGAGTGGGACCGACGATCGCGCGTCTGTTGGAACAAGAGACGAGGCATCCCGCGACCGTGTCGTGCCAGGCTCTCTCGGGCACCTGCGAGAGCAGGATTGACCGGAGCGCGCTCGAAGACGAGTATGTTCGTTATGCGCAGATCGCCTCAGGCCAGCGGCCGGCGGCCGGACCGCCGTGGCAGGCCGTGACAGATGACCCCTCCGGGCTCGAGTGCTATCTCAACGGGTATCTTCCGCATGAGATTCTTCGTTGGGGCGGCGACATTTCCGACATGTTCCCCGAGACCTGCAAAGGTCTCAAGGAACAGCGGCTGTCGCTCGATGACTTCGTGCCTTGGTGGTTTCATAAGGCCAGGCCAACCCATGAGTCGTATGATTTCTTCCTGTTAAAAATCGATCGCTTCCTGGAATTCGTGTCGGAACGCGCACCTCTAGTCCAAAGTCTTGCCGCGCGAGAGGCCGGGGTGTTGCGCGCGGCCTATTCCGATGCCAGTAACGGCGGCCGGCCGCAGATGGAGTCCTCCCGATGACGTTTTGGAAGACGCTGTCCCGTCCGGTAATCGGTCTTTCTCCCATGGACGGCGTCACGGATTCCGCTTTTCGCCTGGTCACGGCTTGCCAGGGGAAACCCGACGTCATCTTTACCGAATTCACGCACGTCCACGACGTCTGCCGGGGCCCTGAGTTTCTGATGGAGTCATTGCGGTATGACGAGGCCGAGCGTCCGGTTATGGCCCAATTGTACGGCAAGGACCCGGAGCTCTTTTATCAAGCGGCGCATGTGGTCTGCGAACTGGGGTTTGACGGCTTGGACATCAACATGGGCTGTCCCTCCCGCAACGTCGCATCCTCGGGATCTGGAGCCGGGCTCATCAGAACCCCGGATTTGGCCCACGCCATCATGCGTGCGGCTCGGCAGGGCATCGCCGATTGGACCGGCGGGCAATCCTTGGAGGGCTCGGGGTTAAAGGCCGCACGTGCGGACATCGTCCATCGATGGAATGCACGGCGCAGGCAACGACCGACCGCTGTACGATCGGCAATTCCGCTTTCGGTCAAGACACGTCTCGGCTATGACGAGGTCATCGTCGAGCGCTGGATCGAACATCTCTTACTCGAATCGCCTGCCGTTATTTCCCTGCACGGAAGAACCTTGCAACAGATGTATCGCGGCGAAGCCGATTGGTCGGCGATCGGCCGTGCTGCGCAGATCGTCCGCGGAACTGACACGCTGCTGTTCGGCAACGGCGACGTCCAGAGCTTAAGCGATGTCCTCCGTCGCGTCGGCGAGACAAACGTAGACGGCGTCTTGGTCGGCAGAGCGGCATTGGGCGCGCCTTGGTTTTTTCGGGACAAGGAGGAAGCACGGCGCCGGGCACAGAGCGGACAGCCGTGGGAACATGCGCCGTGGGCGCCGTCGCTTGCCGACCGGTTCGAGGTGCTTCTCGCTCATGCCCGTCAATTCGATGCCCATTATGGCCCGCACGAATTTAGGCGCATGCGCAAGCATCTGGGCTGGTACTGCAAAGGATTTCCCTATGCCGCGGCCCTCCGTGCCCGCATGTTCCTCGTCTCTTCGGTCGCAGAGGTTGAGGCGGCGATCGCCGACTACCAACACGGAAGGCTGTTAGATGACCGTCCGGCGGACGACGCGACAGCCAAGGAACGTGAGACCGCCCACCTGGCTTCTCGATGCGGCTAGTGCTGGCCTCGACGTCGCCGCGTCGCCGTGAACTGCTGGCTCTGCTTGAGGTCCCCTTCGAAGTTTCGCCACCGTTGTACGACGAGATGATGATGCCGCGGAAATCGGCCGGTGATCTCGCCGCCGATTTTTCAAGGGCCAAGGCTGATGCCGTTGCGGACCAGCACCGCGAGGCCCTGGTGTTGG
The DNA here is from genome assembly GCA_035495295.1 of Nitrospira sp. GTDB lineage: Bacteria > Nitrospirota > Nitrospiria > Nitrospirales > Nitrospiraceae > Nitrospira_C. The sequence goes on from DATJGE010000042.1 coordinate 45,773, forward strand.
CGAGCGATACGTTGATCGAGTGCGACGATAAGCCTTTCGGAAAGCCGCGTGATATGGAAGAGGCCCGATCAATGTTACGGCAGCTTGCTGGCCGCGCCCACGTGGTGAAGACCGCGGTGACCGCGCTCTGTCGAGAGCGGGGGTTCGAAAGAACCGAGGTATCGACGGCCCGTGTATGGATGAAGCCGTTTGACGTGCATGCCCACGACCAGTATTTGGCGACCGGGGACAGTCTCGGGAAAGCAGGCGCGTATTCCATCCAAGGGCCCGGGGCAGAGTTGATCGAACGGCTCGACGGCGACTTTACCACCGTCGTCGGCTTTCCGCTCCGAATCGTCGCCCGGCTCTTGGTCCAAGGAGGAGTGACCGTTCCGGTCGACGTTGAGTCCGTGTACGTCAGGAAGCCCTACGAGAACTGGTCGCGGTTCCCCGGCTGATTGAAAAGGGGAGGGGCTTTTCGTAGAATGCCGCCTCATTTGCTTTTTTTAAGGAGGGGTCTCATGGTTGCTCAAGGGAACCTCGTCAAGGGGCTGGCCGGATTTTTTTTCGTTTTCGTCACTCCAGCGTTCGCCATAGATGTCAAGCTCACGAACGAAGAGGCGCAAAAGGCATTGGAAGCGGGCCGGACACCGATGGAAAAAGCCAATAGTCCCGAAGAAGTCAAGAAGGTCCTGCAGCATGCATCGATGGTGACCCGCGTCGGCGCCGATCCGGAGAAGGATGCCTGCGGAGCGAGCGCGATTTTGAGGACCAAACGCTATAGGCTTGAGGCGTTCGGCCGTCAGGAGGCTTCGGAATCCAAGAAGCGGAAGACCGACATTCGCATGCCGGACGAATTCATCAAGAAAGTCGTCGAAATGCCCAACATGGAGGTCGAAGTGCAGCTGTGCGGCGACGATGAATATTTTGCCGAAGGCGCACTCATTGAGCTGCAGCAGGGGACCAAAAAGGTCAAGGCGATCGACATCGGCAAGGCGGAGCGAGGGCGCAAGAACGAAGGCAGCGGACCGGCCTACCGGTCCCGCTTTACGGCCGTGTTTGCGTACGAGGGTTTTGATCCGAACGCCCAGTCGGTATTTGTCATCAACCTGCAGGACGGCAAGGAGATCCGTATTCCTGCCGACTTTTCAAAGGTGAAGTAGAATCGGGGCTCGCGGCCTTTTTGTGAATGTGTGAAAATTCTGGCAGTGTCTAAGGCGTATGGCTGATGGCGCCTCATAATTTGAGGGACTGCAGAGTTGAGAAGCCCTGGGAATTACTCGAGCTGTTCACGTCTTAAGATTGTGTTGCATGACGTCGCGTGGTCGCGTCGTGCAGCGGCTGGCAGTGTCGCTGTGATCCGAGAGCGAATCTGTAATGGTCCATGGATCCCACGATTGCTTTCGGATATCGATATGTCCTTCCCGCACATCGGCTTCCCAATGCGTGCAGTCGTCCTCCCGCCAGATGCGCAGATCAACGCGACACGTACCGATTGAGAGCCGCCGGAGGGTCACATCGGGAATCCACTCGGGGAGGTAGGGATCAATATAGAGGCAGCCGTTCGGCGCATCGGCTCGAATGCCTAAGAGGGCTGTCAGGAGGTGAAAGACGCTCCCTGCCGCCCATCCTTGGGGAATATTCGCTCCGGGATATTGAACGGGAAAGCCCTCGGCCGTCCGTTCGGCGCCTGCGAACAATTCGGGGAGCCGATACGAGACAAAGTGACTTGCGGCTTCAATAATTCCTCGCGCCACTTGTGCAGCTTCGGCATGATAGCCATAACGTTTCAAACCCAGCGCGATCAGTCCGTTATCATGGGGCCAAACAGCCCCACATTGATAGGCAAACGGATTATAGGCGCTATGAGCGGCCGACAGTGTTCGAATACCCCAGCCGCTCCACAAGTCCGGTCCAAGGAGGCGTCGGACGACGGAATCAGCGCGGTCCCGCCGGACGGTGCCCGTCCACAGAAGATGGCCCGGATTCGACGTGACCGTTGGCACCCGGCGTTTATCACCGTCCAGGGCGAAGGCATAATACTGCAAGTCCTCACACCAAAATTGCTCTTCGACGCGTTGTTGCAGGATGGCGGCCTGCCGGCGTAACTCGGCCGCCACATCGTGCTCTCCTTGGGTAGTGAAGATCTCAGCCATGCGAAGGCGGGCCTCAAAGACATACCCCTGCAATTCGCACAGCGCTTTCGGAGCCTTTACCAGCGATCCGTCGGGATGGACCACGGCTTCACTCGAATCCTTCCAGCTCTGGTTCTCTATGCCTTTAGGCGACCGGGAATGATATTCCTGTAAGCCGTCGCCGTCCAGATCGCCATAGCGGTCGATCCAGTGCAACGCGCGTAGAATGGTCTCGCGGTACTTCGACAGCAGGCCATCGTCTCCAGTCCATCTCCACGCTTCGTGCAAGGTGATCAGATAGAGCGGCGTGGCATCCGCCGTTCCGTAGTATGGTGTGTGAGGAATCCGGTTGAAATGGGCCAGTTCACCCTGTCGCAGCTCATGCAGGATTTTTCCCGGTTCCGCATCTCGCCAATCGTCGTACTCGGTGGCCTGAAGCTCGGCGAGCTTCTGCAAACAGCCAAGGGCCAATCGGGAATTCACCGGCATGGTTTGAAGGCTGACGACTAAACTATCTCGGCCGAAGACCGTCAAGAACCACGGAATCCCAGCCGCAGGGATCCAGATGTCACGCGCGACATCATGATCATACAGACGAAGTGCTCCAATATCCTCAACCGATTGCCGATAGAGCCGCTGGACGTCCCGATTTGACGTATGCAGATCGGGAGCGCTGTCCGTCCAATTCCGATAGAGAGCGGCTGTTGGGACCTCTGCGCGGTTCAGCGGACAACGGCGTTCTGGCTCGCGAACACGGCCATTGAGCATCATGCTGCATGTGCAGCAGGCATGCCACATGGCCAGCGGTTCCAACTCAATTCGGAAAATCAATAGGCCGTTTGCAAAGTGCGGCGGCGAGTCGCTGGCTAGCACAGAGTAACGGAAGGTACCCACGAAGTCGTGCTTCCGATATGAGGTACGCAGTTCACGCGCCGTCTGATCCCATTCGGTAGACACTTCGGACCGACGCACATATTTGTTGGCCTTGATCTCGAATAAATCGGCAAAATCGGAATGGATTCGCACTTCCAAATTGAAAGCGATGCGGTGCCCGGCATAATTGGTAATGTCGAAATCCTCGTGAATCCCATCATGTGCCAGCCGGCTGACGACGAGTGAGACGGTGTTCGCCGCCACTTCCGCTCCATCTTCATCCGTCAGGTCCTGGTTCACGAGATAGATTTTGGCCGCGAGGTAACTGGTGGCGCTGGACGTGAGTCGAGTCCATGATTTCCCATTCGACGACAGTTCATACTGACTAATGAAACGGGTGTCATCGGCATAAAGCCCCAGCTGGCTATGGAAGGCAATCTGGCCGTGGAGATCCGTCACCAGGCAGGTACTGCCGTTATTGATGGTGAGTTGGGCAGGACTAATGCTCAGCTTGATGGCCATGATGTCGACCGTCGAGATGATTATCCTGCCCGCGCACGGGGGCCGCTATCCTCCTTTTCCCTAAACAGGGGTTGATTATTGTATCCTCAGCCACGATGTTGCAGCAGATGGCAGCGTTGGCGGGGTTACCCGCCGTACGGCGCTAAAAGGCTAGCTAGGTAGCTCTTCTCTCAGTGACAGTTTGTCCATCGCGCAAGCATGTGAGCTTCCGCACAGAACGCACAGGTTACCTTTGCACTCAGAAACAGTGTGTATTGACGGGCAGAAATATCGCCTTACCGAAGATCGCCAGCTTCTGCACGCCGATTTCAGAGTATGGGTAGCCGGTTTCAGGGTCACTCGCGCCAAGGGCCGATCTTGGCCCGCTTACCACATTGTGCGTGATGCGAAGCGAGCGCTCTACCCGCCGTCAGTCGAGCGATTTGCGGAACCGGGCCACGCTGATCGTGAGCATGATGAGTCCTAGTGCCGTCATGGCCGCCATCTGCGGCCAGAGGACGTCCACTCCGACGCCTTTCAAGTACACGCCTCGCAGCACTTCGAGGAAGTACCGCAAGGGATCAAGATAGGTGAGCCACTGCATGACGTCCGGCATGCTGCTGATCGGCGTGCCGAATCCGGAAAAGGTAATGGCCGGCATATTGAAAAAGAATCCCGCGACCATTGCCTGCTGCTGCGTCATCGAGATCGTCGAAATGAACAGTCCAATACCCAGCATGCACAAGATGAACAGCACGGCGCCGAGGATGAGTACGCTAATACTGCCGCGAAAGGGCACACCGAACCAGACGGTCCCGACCAGCGAAATCAGCGCGGTGTCGAGTAGGCCAATGAGGAAAAACGGCACCGTTTTGCCGAGAATGAATTCCAGGCGACCGATCGGCGTCACCATCACCTGTTCGAGCGTGCCAATTTCGCGCTCGCGCACGACGGCGAACGCTGTCAGACTGACCACCATGACCAGAATGAGGTTGCCGATCACGCCGGGAACGAAGAACCACTGGCTATCGAGGTCCGCGTTGAACCACGGGCGCTGTTCGAGCACGACCGACGGGATCGGCGGCTGTAATGCAGCCGACGTGCGCAGGACATGCTCCAGTTGATATTCCTGCGCGAAGCGTGCGGCGATCTGATTGACGTAGCCGACGGCGATCAAGGCGGTATTGGAATTGCTGCTGTCGACGATAACCTGTAAGCGCGCCGTCTGCCCTTTGCGGAGGTCCTGCGTAAAGCCTGCATTGATCTGGAGCGCGACGGTCACCTCATCGCGGTCGATGAGATTTCCGATTTCGTTTCGGGCGTTCACGCGCCTGCGGACGTCGAAGTAAGGGCTGGCGATGAACCTTGAGATGAGGTCGCGGCTCACTTGGCTGTTATCGTAATCGAGGACCGCGGTTGGGATATGGCGGATGTCCAGCGTTGCCGCGTATCCGAAGACCAGCATTTGAATGACCGGCGGCCCAAACAACAGGAAGCGCGTGCGCTTGTCGCGGAACACCTGGATGAATTCCTTGATCAGCATGCCACGGAGGCGTCCCAGCATAACGGTGTCCTCAGCTCAGCTTCTTCTTGAAAGACCGAGTGGCAATGAGCGTCAGCAGCGTGGCGAAGAGCGCCAGGGCGAGCAGATCGTCCAGCAACAAGGGCAGCGACGTGCCTTTGAGAAACACGTCACGAATGATGGTCATGAAATAGCGTGCCGGAATGACGTGTGAGATGAACTGGATCACCGTGGGCATTTGATCAATAGGATAAATGAAGCCGGACAGCAGGAAGGCCGGGAGAAATGTCGAGATCAGCGCGACCTGGCTGGCCGCGAGCTGGGTCTTCGCGACGACCGACACGACATACCCCAGCGACAGGACAACGGTCAAAAAGAGGGTGCAACTGATGAAGAACACGCTCCACTGTCCGCGAAAGGGCACCTCGAACCACCACACGGCTAATCCAGCGCAAAGGGCCGTATCGAGCAATCCGATGATAAAGTACGGCACAAGCTTGCCCGTCATCAGTTCGAGCGGCGTCACCGGAGTGGAGACCAGCTGCTCCATGGTGCCGCGTTCCCATTCGCGGGCGATTGTCAGCGAGGTGAGAAAGGAGCCAATGACCGCCATGATGATGGCGACGACCCCGGGCACGATGTTGGCGGTGCTTTCCAGGTCCTCGTTGAACCAGGTCCTCGTATCCACCGACAACAGCGGTTGCCGCTTTGTTTGGCCATGGTGCTGCAACCACTCGAGTTGAATCTGCTGGTTATACGCTTGCACAACGGCTTCGCTATAGCCGATGCCGACATTGGCGGTGTTGTTGTCCGAGGCATCCACCAGAGCCTGGATGGCCACCGAACCGCCCGAACGAAGCTGCTCGGAAAAGTCGGTTGGGATGACGATCGCCAGACGGCAAGCGCCGCTATTCAGCCCGTCGATTAGCCCCTGATAACGGTCGACCGACTTGACCACACGGAAGTAGTCCGAGGCCTGGAACCGCTTCAGGAAGTCCTGGCTTTGCTGGCTCCCTTCGCGGTCGTACACGTAGACCGGAATGTTCTGGATGTCGAAGCGCACGCCATATCCGAACGCCAGCATGAGGAGCAACGGCATGGCCACGGTGATGAGCAGACTGGGAATATCTCTGCGAATCTGGATGACTTCCTTGCGGATGATCGCGCCGAGCCGATGGCCACGCATGGACGGCTAGGCCTTTCCTTTCGCGCTTTGGGCGGCGGTCAACGATACGAAGACATCTTCCAAGGTCGGCCGGATGGACTCCGTCTTTGTTACCGTGACGCCGTGTTGCGAGAGGTAGGCGCGTAGCCGAGGCATGGCGGTCCTCGCATCCTGCACGACGACGTGCAGCGTATTGCCGAAGACCGCCGCGTCCTTCACCTCCGGCCTCTGTTGCAGCAGCTCGAGCGCGGACGCCAGCGGCTCGGATTCGACCAGCAACAGGTCGCCGCTCATGGCGTGCTGTTTCAATTCTGATGGAGAGCCGGACGCAACGACACGGCCTTGAAAGATCAACACCAGCCGGTTGCAGTACTCCGCTTCGTCCATGTAATGCGTCGTGACCAGGACGGTCACCCCTTCTGCCGCCATGCTATGAATCAGCTCCCAGAATTGGCGTCGCGAGATGGGATCGACGCCCGACGTCGGTTCATCGAGAAATAAAATAGGCGGCCGGTGGAGCACCGCGCAGCCCAACGCCAGCCGTTGTTTCCATCCGGTGGGCAGCGTGCCCGTCAGCGCCGACTCCCGGCCCCGCAGGCCGGCCATGGCGAGGACCCATGACTCCCGCTCTCTCAACTGGGACGACGAGACAGCGTAGAGGCTGGCGAAGAACCGGATGTTTTCGATGACCTGCAGATCGTTGTAGAGCGAGAACTTTTGGGACATGTAGCCGATCCGTTGCCGCACCCGCTCCGGATCTTTCGCGACGTCATAACCGGCCACGAGCGCCTGACCTCCGCTGGGGCGAAGCAAGCCGCACAACATGCGGATCGTCGTGGATTTGCCGGCACCGTTCGGACCCAGGAATCCGACGATTTCGCCCTTTCGCGCCTCGAGGCTAATGCCGTCGACAGCGACGAAGTCGCCAAATCGTTTGATGAGGCCGCGCGCAACGACGGGCGACGCGTCGGCGTTCATGCGGAGCCTCCGTCGGTTCCTGACGTCGCCGCGACGAAGAGGTCTTCGATCGAGGGAGCGACTTCCTCGAGCCGGCCGAATGAGAGTCCCGCCGATTGCAGCGCGGCCCGCAATTGGGGAATGCGCCTGGCCGCCTCATCCACAACGAGGTGCACGCCGTCGCCGACGAGCAGTGCATTCAGGACGCCGTCGGCCTCTTTGAGGGCATCACGTATGGCTCGCGCCCGGTCAGACACAATCGAGAGCACGGCACCGTTCAGTTTGGCTTTGAGTCGGGCAGGCGTGTCGCAATAGAGGATATGGCCCTGGTGCAGCAGCGCCACCCGGTGACAGCGTTCGGCTTCGTCGAGGTACGCCGTGGACATGAGAATGGCGATTCCTTCGCCGAGGAGCGAATACAAAATCCGCCAGAAGTCCCGGCGTGAGACCGGATCGACTCCGTTGGTCGGTTCATCTAGCAGGATGACGCGAGGCCGATGGATGAGCGCGCAGACGAGCCCCAATTTTTGTTTCATGCCTCCCGAGAGCTTGCCTGCCAGCCGGTCCCTGAACCGACCCATGCCGGCCGCTTCGAGCAGCCTGGCGTTCCGCTGCTCGCGCTCGTGACGCGGAACGCCGAAGACATCGGCGTAGAACCGGATGTTTTCATCGACGGTCAGATCTTCATAGAGGCCGAACCGCTGCGGCATATAACTGATGTGCGCTTTGGCCGACTCCGGATCCTGCACGATGTCGTAACCCGCGACCATGGCCGATCCGCTATCCGGCGAGAGAACACCCGCCAGCATCCGGAGGGTCGTAGTCTTGCCGGCGCCGTCGGGCCCCACGAGACCGAAGATCTCGCCTGAGTGCACCTCAAAGCGCAACCGCTCGACTGCGGTCACGCCGGGAAAACGCTTCGTGAGATCGGTTGTGGTAATCGCGGTGGACATGCATGTCACTGCGGCGATACATCCAGTACCACGTCCGCCGGCATGCCCGGCTTGAGTTCGTGATTCGGATTGTCCAGATCGATCTTGACGCGAAAGACAAGCGTCACCCGTTCTTTGTGCGTCTCGACGCTCTTCGGGGTGAATTCGGCCTGTGACGCAATGAAAGAGATGCGGCCCTGGTAGCTCTTGTCTGGATAGGTGTCGGTATTCACGGTCGCCGGCTGGCCCCATCGGATGCGGCCGAGATCCGTCTCATTCACATAGCCCCTCACCCAAAGGTGATCGACATCCGCGATCGTGACCACCGGCGAGCCGGGGGAGGCGACCTCGCCCAACTCCGCCTGCCGGACCAGGACGACGCCGGTGACGGGAGCCGTCAACACGGTATAGGACAGTTTCACCCGCGACATTTCAAGCGTTTCGCGGGCCAACTGGAGATTGGCGCGCCGCACGGCAATCTCTTCCTTACGCGTGCCTTCGACGATTTGATCGTAGTTCTGCTTGGCTCGCTCGTAGGTCGCCTGCGCGCGTTTCAGTTGGGATGAGGCGCTGTCCACATCCTCCTTGGAGACGCCCTCCTCAGGGAGGAGCGCTTTGCGCCGATGGAATTCCGCCCGCTTGAGATCGAGGTCGGCCTGCGTGTCGGCGAGGGTTTGTTTGGCCGCCTGGATTTCCTGCACACGGCTCCCGGCCAGAGCGAGTTCCAGCTCAGCTTCGCGCGTCCGGACGGTGGCTTCATCCATGCTGACCTGCTGACGATAGTCATCATCGTCGAGCCTTGCCAGCAGCTCTCCCTGCTTGACGTATTGGCCTTCCTGCACGGGCAGCTCGACGATCCGGCCCTGCACCTTAAAGCTCACCACGCTTTCATGGGCTTCCACATTCCCAGAGATCCGCAACGAATGGTCATCGCCTCGAGTAGCCGCCGAGCGCACATAGAGATACCCTCCCGCCATCACGGCAAGGGCCCCGACTACGATAAGGACGAGTCGCTTCATGGCTTCCACCTTGCACACCGCACGGTCAGGCGGACCTGCCCTTCTCCGTCGTCAGTCCTTCGAGCAGCACGCGGATCACGGCCGAAAATCCGCTTTTCGGCGTCAGGCGTAATTCCTCCAACTTCGGCGGATTCATAATGGCTTGGACGGCGCCCAGCAGGATCTCGATCGCCAGTTTCGGCGCGATGTCCTGACGAATGAGCCCGGCCCGGCGACCCTCGAGAAATACTTTCCCGAAATGACGTTGAATGACGGCACGCCGCCGGCGTTCGACGATGGTGAACAGATCCGGGGCCTCCCGCCGGATGTCGCGGACGAACGGCGGGCGGATTTCTTCCACATGCGTCTGGACGCATTCAAGTAGGCGGTGGAGCGCAGTCAGGCAGTCGAGGGAAGCGGCCGCCGTTATACGGGTCAGATCGGCATCGACATCTTGGAACTTGTCGTGCAGCACCGCTTCTACCAGCGCCGTCTTGCTCGCGAAGCAGGCGTACAGCGTTTTCTTGCTC
>DATJGE010000043.1:0-4855 GCA_035495295.1 Nitrospira sp.
GGGCGCCGGAGCCACCGCACTGACTAATGACTTGACAGGCACCGTTCGCGGCCGTTCCAACCGTCGTTGCATTGGCTCCGTCGTGTCCCTGCCAGTATTCACCCTGCGTCATGAAGCCAGGGAAAATCTTGGACGCATACCTGAAGTCGATGCCGTAGCGGTCAAAAGCCCCTTTGCCGCGCCCATTGATCATCGTTCCGGCGTTGTTGGATTCGCCCTGAAGCGTCGTAAAACTGACAAATGAGACGTCGTTTCCGAAGAGGCGTACCCGGGTGTAGAACGCTTTCGGCTGATTGGCTCCGGTGAGGCCGGAAGTCGTGCTGACGAGGGCATTGGCCTGAAAGTTATTGTTGTTCATGACGCCGATGGCATATTCCAGCCGGTTGGCGATCTTCCCGCGCACATCGACGAAATAGTCGCGCTCCTGTATGAACTCAATGGCGCCGCCGGTTCCGTTGCTGTTCGGGGGGGGACCGCCGCCACCGCCGACCGAGGTGAGATAGGGCGAGCTGATCACATCGCGCAACCCGCCTGAAGTCTCGGTAAAGATGCCGAACGGCATACGGAAAATGCCCATCCGGATCACGTTCAGATTGGGCGCCCAAGCCTGAACCGGGCGGAGGTCGATGTAGGTTTCCCGGAAAAAGGTCGCCGAGGTCGGCGTCGATGCGCCGCTCGTGGGGGTGTTGTTTGTCAGGTTGATGCTTTGAAACTCCATCAGAATGTGCCAACGAGGGATCGTCTCGCTGATTTTGCCCCAGAACAGCAACTCAGAACGGCGAATGGAAAAACCGTCCTGGCTGCGGCCTTCCGGAACCTGGGCATCGAGATGCGAGTAGAGGAACTGCAAGGCGTTCAATCCGAAATTCACTTTGTCTCTGAGGATCGGCAATAACTCGGTCCGGTTCTTCCATTCCTCCAGTGAATCGATCCGACGTGATTGATCAGCGACACGATACTCCTGTTCCGCTTTGATCTGAATCCATTCGTCCATAGTGATCGTCCCCTTCTGCAGGAGCAGATCCTCCACAGACGTTCCACCCAGCGGATATTCCCTGGGTGCGGCTCCCTGCGATTGGCTGGACGCATCATCTGTCCTCTGAGCGACGAAAACGGGGGCCCGCGGTTTGTTGGGACCTATTTCCGCGGCCTCGCCGGTGCCCGGCCACATCAACATGGCGGTCAGAACACACCAGAATAGCGATAGAAACACCTTCATTTCGATCTCTCCTGGTTAGACGTGAGGGACGTAGGTACGGTCAATGAGTAGCTGGAGGAAGTGACGGGTTGATTGCCTGCGTGTTACAGGATTGTTAATAATTGTTTTACCTGAAGTTTCTTTACTCCTCCTTTCGAGATCTTGCGGACCCGCTCCCAGTCAGAGTTAACACAGAGTTAACGCAGGCGTAACCGTAATGAGGGTGGAGGGTCTTTATGCTCATGATGCTCACGGAATTATCTCAACATTCTCGAGCTCTCTTCGGAGGACACCTCATGCATCATCGAGCTGTCATATTGGTAGGCCTGCTGACCGTCTTTGTGCTCACCGGATTGGCTCAACAGAGCGGTTCAGAACCCAACACCGTGGTCAAGGTGGATGGATCAAGCACCGTCTTTCCCATCACGGAAGCCGTCGCCGAAGAGTTTCAAAAAGACACTCGGGGGGTCATGCGCGTGACGGTCGGCATTTCCGGCACCGGTGGCGGATTCAAGAAGTTCTGTCGAGGCGAGACCGACGTGCAGGATGCGTCTCGGCCCATTTCGCAAAGTGAAATGGACGCCTGTCGGGCGACCGGCATTCAATATTACGAATTGCCTATCGCGTTCGACGCGCTAACGATCGCCGTCAGTCCCCAGGCGACGTGGGTGGATGCGATCACGATCGCCGAACTCAAGCAGATCTGGGATCCCGCCTCGCAAGGACGTGTGATGACGTGGAATCAGGTGAGGAATACATGGCCTTCGATCCCGCTGAAACTCTTCGGTGCCGGCTCCGATTCTGGCACCTTCGACTATTTCACTGAAGCGGTCGTTGGAAAGGCCAAGGCGAGCCGGGGCGACTACACGGCGAGCGAGGATGACAATACGCTCGTGCAGGGCATCGCCAACGATAAACAGGCACTCGGATACCTTCCTTATGCCTACTACGAGCCGAATAAAAAGCGCTTGAAAGCCGTGGCGGTCGATGGGGGCCATGGACCGGTATTGCCGTCTCGTGAGACCGTCGAGAACGGCGCGTATCAGCCGCTCTCCCGGCCCATCTTCATCTATGTCAGCGCGAAATCAGCCTCGAAACCGGAAGTAAAGCGATTCGTCGAGTTCTATCTCGCGCAGGCGCCGACCCTGGTTCCCCAAGTGAAGTATGTGCCATTGCCACGGGAGGCGTATGAATTGGCCGTCGCGCATTTCAAGAATGGAAAGCTGGGCACTGCATTCCAAGGCGCCTCGACCATCGGTCTGAAGATCGAAGATCTCTTGCGACGAGAAGCGAAACTGTAGCAGGACAAGACATGAATGCCGAGGGGGTCCTGAAAAAGGCGGAAACGTGGCGACTGTCGTCGCGTCTACTCACGCAGGTGAAGGAAAAGGCCATCGAGTCGCTCTTGCTGTTCGCCGCCTTGACCTCCGTGGCGATCACGGTGGGCATTGTCGGCATACTGGTGTACGAGTCGACAGGATTTTTTCGACAAGTCTCCTTATGGGAATTTCTCACAGATCGGCAGTGGACGCCACTGTTCTCAGAGCCGCATTACGGCATTCTGCCGCTGGTCTCCGGCACTCTCGTGACCACGGCCGTTGCGCTCGCTGTTGCGGTTCCGATGGGCAGTTTGATCGCGATCTATCTGAGCGAATACTCCTCGAGCGGCACTCGTGAGGTCATCAAGCCGGCGCTGGAATTGCTCAGCGCCGTGCCGACGGTCGTGTATGGGTATTTCGCCTTGTTGTTCGTGACGCCTGCCCTTCAGAAACTGTGGCCGGAACTGCCCGGATTTAACATGCTCAGCGCCGGTCTCGTCATCGGGATCATGATTGTGCCCTACGTCAGCTCCGTCAGCGAGGATGCCATGCGTGCCGTCCCGTTGCATCTTCGAGAAGGCGCGTTTGCCCTCGGAGCGACGCGGATGCAAACCGCGCTTCGTGTCGTATTTCCTTCTGCCCTCTCGGGTATTACGGCCGCCTATATCCTGGGAATTTCACGGGCAATCGGAGAAACTATGGTCGTCGCGATCGCCGCCGGCATGCAGCCCACATTGACATGGAATCCTCTCGAACCGGCGGCCACCATGACCGCCTACATTGTCCAAGTCAGTCTTGGGGATCTGCCGCACGGCAGCGTCGGCTATCAAACCATTTTTGCTACCGGATTAACGCTGTTATTGATCACGCTCGTCTTTAATATCGCCGGTCATGTCCTTAAAAAGAGATATCGACAAGTCTACTGAGAAAGATCGTCTGCGACGACAAATCGTGCAACGGCGACGGCGCGACCATGCGTTTGCCTTTGCTGGGCTGGCGGTCATGGCTGGGGTGTCTGTTGTGCTGCTGGCTCTGCTGGGCCAATTGGTCTACGACGGCATGGGGCGTATCTCCTGGCAGTTCTTCACCTCTTACCCTTCACGGTTTGCGTCCCAGGCCGGCATTTTGAGCGCGTGGATCGGGACGGTGCTAGTTATGTTGCTCACGGCTCTCACGGCCGTCCCGCTGGGCCTGGGGGCGGCCATTTATCTGGAGGAGTACGCGCCGAAGAATTGGATGACCGATCTCATCGAGATCAATATTACGAACCTGGCCGGCGTACCGTCGATCGTGTACGGCTTAATGGCACTCGGTCTCTTGGTCTACGAATTTCATTTGGGACAAAGCTTTCTCACCGCCGGCTTGACGCTGGGCATGCTGATTTTACCGATGGTGATCATCGCGACTCGAGAATCCTTGCGGGCGGTCCCGCCGCAGATTCGAGAAGCCGCCTATGCGGTTGGAGCGACAAAATGGCAGACGGTGCGTGACCATGTGGTGCCCTACTCGATGGGAGGTGTTCTCACCGGCATGATCCTCGCCCTATCCCGCGCAGTCGGTGAGACGGCTCCCTTGATCACTGTCGGCGCATTGTCATTCATTGCCTTTCTGCCCCATCTGCCTTTGACGTCTGAGTTTCCATTCATTTCCGGCCAATGGCTCTTCGATCCGTTTACCGTCATGCCGATTCAAATGTTCAACTGGGTTTCACGTCCCCAGGACGAATTTCATATCAATGCGGCCGCAGCCGGCGTGATCTTGTTGCTCATGACCCTTGCGATGAACGCTCTGGCCATCGTGATCCGAGCGCGTTTTCGGCGACGAATCCACTGGTGAACATGACGACCCAAATTCATATCACACCCGCCATGAAAGCCGAAGCGAAGGAGTTGAGCTTCTATTACGGGGGAACGGGGCAGGCGCTCAAATCCATTTCGTTGGGCCTTGCCGATCGACATGCCACCGCGCTTATTGGTCCTTCCGGCTGCGGGAAGACGACGTTCTTGCGTTGTCTGAACCGCATGCACGACCTATATCCCGGCAACCGTTATGCCGGCGCCGTCGTGCTGTACCCCGACGGGATGAATATCGTCGACCAGACCATCGATCCGATCGAGATCCGCATACGGGTCGGCATGGTCTTTCAAAAGCCGAATCCCTTTCCCACGTCCATTTATGAGAATGTGGCCTATGGGCTGCGTATCCGCGGGTCAATGACACGAAGCGATCTGGACACCGTCGTGGAGCAATCGCTCAAAGACGCTGCCCTCTGGCCAGAGGTGAAGGACCGCTTGCACAGGCTCGCCTATAATCTCTCGGGCGGGCAGCAACAGCGGTT
>DATJGE010000044.1:0-3402 GCA_035495295.1 Nitrospira sp.
CTATATCCTGAATTGCGCCGATACGGACGGCTATTGGGACGTGATGGCGGATCTGATCATACCTCAGGGAAAGATCTGTACGATTGTCGAAAACAAGGGTCCGTTGAATCAGCAGCTCATGAAACTCAAAAGCGTCACCCATGTCTGGGAGCTGATGTTCACCCGGCCAACATATCAAACCGCCGACATGATCGCCCAGCACAAGGCGCTGGAGCGTATTGCCGACTGGATCGATCGCGGCGCGATCAAAGGAATTCTCAGTGAGACCCTGCACCCGATCAACGCGGCGAACCTCCGCCAAGCGCATGCCAAGCTTGAGTCCGGTACGATGATCGGGAAGCTGGTGGTGACGGGCTGGTAGTGGAGACGTTCATACGAGTAAGAAGCCGGCAGCACGGATTTGTCTCCATGGCGGCTGTTGTATGAACGACCGAAACTCTGCCGCCGGGCCTGGGAACGTGCGCCTCAGGTCTCGCCACGACGGATAGAGGCCGCAGCGGTCCTTTCCAAGCCGACTGTCTGTCAGCACCTCCTTCAGCCACGCAGCTTGATCCTGAGGAAGGGTCATCGTCATTTCCCGCTCCGACCCGGCAATCTGAAGCGTCGTGCGGTTCGCCCGCATGGGTCGAGCGACTGGCAAACGCCCCATCCAGAGGCAACGGCGTTCGGCCTGGAAATCGTCCCCAGCTAGACGCCGTTTGAGCACCAACTGCGCCCAGCCGGCCGACACCCGCGGCCGCGGAACGGGATGGTCAAACCAGCGGCGGACGTCCATCGACAGGCCTCGTCCTTCCAGGAAATTCAACATCGAGCGGCGTAATCCTTCGCCGAGCCATGGCGGCGTCTCGCCCTGGCGATCGGCGTGAACGAGATCGTTTTCGGCAAAGCCCCGAAAGTCCGGCCCGAGGATGCGGAGACCGTTTGCCTTCGGATTCAGACCGATCGGACTGTGGGCGGTCGCGGTAAACCGGTGCCAAAATGCGGATTGCATGAGATCACCGGCGAACATTTGGCGGACGCGGTCCAACGAATCAATGGTTTCCTGCAGCGTTTCGGACGGAAATCCGTACATGAGATAGCCATGGACGAGAATGCCCGCCTGTCTGAACGCTGCGGCCACGCGTACCGTCTGATCGACGGTGATGCCTTTTTTCATCTTTGTGAGCAAGCGGTCCGAGGCGGCTTCGAGTCCCGCGGTGACGGCAATGCACCCTGACGCGGCCAACAGGCGGCACAGGTCCGGCGTGAAGGCCGCTTCGAAGCGAATGTTGCCCCACCATGAAATCCGAATGTTCCGCTCGAGCAGGGCAATCGCCAGGGCTTTCAAGGCCGCCGGCGGCGCCGCTTCATCAACGAAATGAAACGTCGGCCGCCCGGTTTCGGCAATCAAACGCTCGATCTGCGCCACCAAATGTTCGGTTGGCGTGATCTCGTAGCGGCTGATGTAATCCAAGCCGACGTCGCAGAAGGTGCATTGCTTCCAGTAACAGCCGTGTGCGACGGTCAGTTTGTTCCAGTGACCTTCCGACCACAGTCGGTGCATCGGATTCGCGCTGTCCAGGATAGACAGGTAGCGATCGAGGGACAGCCCTTGATAGGTTGGACAACCGGTTTCGCTCATCGAAAAGTTCTGCAAGCCCGGATTATCCGCAAACCGCACTCGGTCATGGTCGAGGTAAAAGGTTCGGCACAGGCCTGTCAGCGGACGTTGACCCTTCAAATGTTCGATCAGCGACAGCAGCGGACGCTCGCCGTCATCCAAGGTCACGTAATCCACATACGAAAAGACGCGCGGATCCGAGAGGCGCCGCAATTCGGTATTGACGTAGCCGCCGCCCAATACGATGACGATGCCGGCGTCATGTTCCTTGATCGCTCGAGCGATGCGAAAGGCGCCGAAGAGATTGCCCGGGAAGGGTACCGACAGGCCGATAAGGCTTGGCTTCACATGGTCAATATGCCGCCACAGGGCGTCGAGCATGTAGTGGTCGGTCAGACTTGGCTGCTCTTCAAGCGCGGCAAGCAGGCCATCGAATGACGACGCCGACCGGGCGATATGCTCGGCATAGTGGCTGAGCGCAAAATGAGGCGTGATCGTCGCCTGAACCAAATCGCCAAGATCCTCGAGAAACAAGGTCGCGGCCTGCTTGGCTCTGTCCTCGGTGGAAGCATGACGAGGCAGCGGCTGCCGGGTCGTAAATCGCGGCCCATGTGGAACCGAGCCGCGTCGCGCGAACACCCGCGCCATTTCCGGCGCCTTCCCTTGGAGATAGGCGACGACGGAATCGATGGAATCGAGTATGGCCGCCCGATTAGCGATCATGCGCCTAGCCTCCAACGGCAACGCTTGTCTCCGCGGTTCGAGTTCAGAGAACACGCGGGTCAAACCGTCCCGGCTGAAGAGCCGCAGGACCATTTCAATTCCGAGATCCGCTTGCTCACAGCTGACGCCTCGTGAGCGAAGGAAACCCGTCAAATAAGCGGTGGACGGATAGGGGGTGTTCAGTTGCGTCAGCGGTGGGATCAGCAGTAAGACAGACGGCAGGCCCATGTGCTCAGATAACACAGCAGAGCAATTGAAAACCAGACGCGCCCCTCATGGAGGAGGACCATGCTGCAGCCGATCCTATGTCTAAGCCTTCTGTTCTGGTGGACCGCCGCGCCGGTGTCAGCAGGCATCGATGAAACGAAACTCGTCGATCTTACGTATGCGCTGGATGAACAGACCGTATTCTGGCCAACCAATAAACCCTTCATCAGGGACAAGGCCGCGTGGGGAAGATCGGCCAATGGTTACTGGTATGCCTCTGGTGACTTTTCCATGTCGGAGCATGGCGGCACGCATATCGACGCGCCCATTCACTTCGGAGAAGGTCAGCTCGCCGTCGACGAGATTCCGCTGCAAAAGTTGGTCGCGCCGGCGGTGGTCATCGACGTCCGCTCATCGGTGGCCGACAACCGCGACTATCGATTGTCTAGGGACGACGTGGACCAGTGGGAGAGCCGGCATGGTCCGATCCCGGCGGGGGCCGTGGTGCTCATGCTGACGGGGTGGGGACAGCGATGGCCGGATCGAGCGCGCTATCTTGGAACCGCCACGCCGTCAGATCCCAAGACACTGCACTTTCCTGGATTTTCAAGAGAGGCCGCCGAATTTCTTGTGAAGCAGCGTCGCGTGGACGGCATCGGCATCGATACGGCGAGCATCGACTATGGTCCGTCGCAGGATTTCATCGTCCATCAGATCGTCAACGGCGCGAACCTCTATGGCCTCGAAAACGTCGCGAATCTTGAAAGGCTTCCGCCCAAAGGCGCCATTCTTATCGCCTTGCCCATCAAAATCAAAGGAGGCACCGGCGGACCGGTCAGAATCATCGCGGTGCTGCCATAACAATAATGACC
>DATJGE010000045.1:0-3900 GCA_035495295.1 Nitrospira sp.
GGATTCGCCGATGATGCGCTGGCCGAGCTCAAACGCAAGAAGGATCTCCGACTGCTCGACGTGGGGTCTCTCACGAAGGTGAAGCAGGAAGGCTATGATTTGAAAAAACTGGTCGGCGGTCTCATTGTCCAAGATCGGGACTTGGGGACCTTGGCGGATTTGCGGACGCTGCCCGTGCCGACGGTCCGGAAGCCGACGGACGAAGAATACGCCGCCTGCGCGTTTGCCTGGAAGGTCTGTAAGCACGTGAAGTCCAACGCCATTATTTATGCCAAGCCTGGGCAAACGATCGGCATCGGCGCCGGACAGATGAGCCGCGTCGATAGCGTGAAGCTCGCGGCCATGAAGGCGCAGCTGCCGGTGAAGGGTTGCGTGATGGCGTCGGATGCCTTCTTCCCGTTCCGAGACGGTCTGGATGCCGCGGGGCAAGCCGGTATTACCGCGGTCATCCAGCCTGGCGGCTCCATTCGCGATGCGGAGGTTGTCAAGGCGGCCGATGAACACGGGATGACGATGATTCTAACCGGCATGCGCCACTTCCGCCATTAAGAGGCTGCTGAAAATGACCGCTCGCTTCGTTCTCGGTCGTCCATCCGCCTCGACGTACTAAACAAAGTACGCCTTGGCGTCTAGACTCCCTGCGGCCTTGCGATCGCCCATTTTGAGCAGCCATGGGTGACGTCGGGACGACTTACACAATAGATAAGCTAGGTCGTCTCAACTCATTGGATAAATGGGTTTGAAATGAAACTTCTCGTCGTTGGCGGCGGAGGACGCGAACATGCGATGGTCTGGACGCTCGCCCACAGCCCGCGCCAGCCTCGTCTCTTCTGTGCACCGGGAAACGCGGGCATTGAGTCGCTCGCGACTTGTGTGCCGATTAAGGCCGACGACATTGCGGGCTTAAAAGCTTTCGTGCAACAGGAAGGAATCGATCTCACCGTCGTCGGACCGGAAGCGCCGCTGGCCCTGGGGATCGCCGACGAATTCCGCAAGTCGAAGCTGAGAATTTTCGGTCCCACGAAAAATGCTGCACGGCTCGAAGCGAGCAAAAGTTTTTCAAAAGAGATCATGGCAAAGGCCGGCATTCCGACGGCCCGCGCCAAGGCGTTCCACCAGCCGGCGGAGGCGCTCGCCTATGTGGAGCATCATGACCTGCCTGTCGTGATCAAAGCCGATGGGTTGGCACAGGGCAAAGGCGTCTTGATCGCACAGACGCGAGAGGAGGCGCGCGGTGCCATCATCGATTCGATGGAAAAGGCGGTGTTCGGCGACGCGGGAAAGCAGGTCCTGATCGAACAATGCCTTCAGGGCGAAGAACTGACCATCATGGCGTTCACCGACGGGCGCACGGTCGCGCCGATGTTGCCCGCCCAGGACCATAAGCGGATCGGTGACGGCGATACGGGCTTGAACACCGGTGGCATGGGCGCCTATTGCCCCGCACCGCTGGGCACGTTGGCCTTGCGTGCACAGGTCACGCGGGACATTCTGCAACCGATCGTCGACGTCATGTCGCGTTTGGGTTCCCCCTTTCAAGGGGTGTTGTATGCGGGGTTGATGCTCGTCCACGAAGTCCCCTACGTGCTGGAGTTCAATGCCCGCATGGGCGATCCTGAAACGCAGGTCGTGCTGCCGTTGCTGAAGACGGATTTTCTCGACGTCCTCGAAGCGGTCGTCGAACACCGGCTGGATCAGGTGCAGGTGGAGTGGCACGACGGACACGCGGTGTGTGTGGTCATGACGTCCGCCGGCTATCCAGGCCCCTATGACGTCGGCGAACCCATTCACGGGTTGGACAGCCTTGCCCCTCAGAGCGCGACTGTTTTTCATGCGGGGACTGCCAGACACGGAGAGGACATCGTCACCGCGGGCGGGCGCGTGTTGGGCATCACCGGACGAGGAGCCACGTTGGCGGACGCGCAGGCGGCGGCCTACCGCAGGGCAAAGCAGATCGCGTTCAAGGGATGTCACTACCGCCACGACATTGCATATCGAGCACTCGCCCCGCGCGGCTAGCCGGCTCCCGCCGGTTCCTTATGGCTTCGATCATACCGTACTCCGCAACCGCCCTCGATGCTCTCGGACAACAGGTGAGAGCTGTGCTTCTACGGGGAGGGCTCGTCGCCATCCCGACCGAGACCTTCTACGGTCTGGGCGTGAACCCGTTCGATCGGACCGCCCTGGATCGATTGTCTGCCGTCAAGGGAAGGGCACAGGGAAAGCCGATTCTCGTGTTGGTCGGGTCGCCAAAAGATCTCGCGTCCTTCGCGGAGCACGTGCCGTCCGCTGCCGCGGTGTTGATGGAGGCGTTTTGGCCGGGCGCCTTGACCATTCTGTTTCCTGCCCGAGCCTCAGTGCCTCCCGCCCTCACCGCGGGAACGGGCCGGGTGGGTATCAGACTGAGCTCCTGTCGGCCGTTGCGCGAGATGCTCGAGCAGGTGGGCCCGCTGACCGGAACGAGCGCCAACCGGACCGGAACTCCGCCGGCTCACACGGCGCGTGAAGTGGAACAGGCGTTCGGGGCCAAGGTGGACGTGATTATTGACGCAGGGCCCACGCCGGGCGGACTGCCTTCCACGGTCGTCGAAGCGGACGAGACGCTTCGGATCGTCCGCGAGGGGGCTATCCCTCGGAACGCCATCGAGGCGGCGCTTTCCGCCCGAGGATTTTTCCTCAAGAATGCCTAAATGTGGTATACAGCAGGGCCAGCAGTGCCCATATAAAGGAGGGATCGATGCTAATCCGTCGAGGGCGACATGGGGGGCGTGCGGTAGGGCTGGGCATAGTCATGGCGGCGATGTTGTGCGGGTGCGATTACTGGCCGCCGGCGCTGCAGACGCAGATCGAACAGCTCCGGTCCGAACTGCAGACCGTGACGATGGAGAAGGCCCAACTGCAAACGCAGATGACGTCGCTGATGAAGGCGAAAGATGATCTGCAAGCGCAGGTCGACGATCTCGTTCGGACCAATCGGGACAAAAGCGCGATGATCGCGAGTCTGCAGAGCAGCGTCACGTCGCTACAGGAGCGCCTGGTCAAGTCCTCCAAGCCGGCGACCGCAAAAGTCGCAAGCTCCAAGCCAGCAACCGTCAAGCCTGCGACCAAGCCATCGGTGAAGACCGCGAGCAAGGCGCCCGTGAAAAAAAAGACGCTGACGAAGTCGTCGACTGCGCACTAGCGGGCTCGACTGATTATTTGTTCGACGTGTTCGACGTGTTCGATGTACTCGGCGTGGACGGGCTGGCAGCCGGCGGTGCGCTGCTCGAGGAGCCGCTCGCGGGCGCGGTGGATGGACTCGCCGGCGGCGCGGCCGAGGATCCAGCGGCTGTCTCTTTCTTCTCTCCGGCCGCGGCTGGAGGTTTCTCTCCTTCGGACGGCGGCTTCAGCTTGTTCGAATAATCCGTCACATACCAGCCGCTCCCCTTGAACATGATGCCCGACGAGGAGATGAGGCGGCGAAGGGATTTGCCGCATCGCTCGCAGGTGGTCAACGCGTCGTCCTTGATGCTTTGTTTCACTTCGAATTGATACGAACAACCGTCGCACAGATACTCATAAATCGGCACAGGTGGTCCTCCTACGGTAACCGGTTCTTCTCTGTCGTTACATCAGCTTCTCCAGCGCACCCCGCAGCCGCTTCAATCCGTTCGTGATTGTGTCCATGCTCGTGGCATAGGACAGGCGAATGTGACTCTGACTGCCAAACGGTTCGCCTGGCACAACCGCGATCTGCGCGTTCTTGAGAAGATAGCTCGCGAGGTCCGTCGGTGAGTTGACCGGGCCGGTCGGACCGTGCTTCCCAAGGACACCCTGGATGTTTGGGAAGGCATAGAAGGCCCCACCCGGCATCGAGCATGACACGCCCGGAATCGCATTGAGTCCCTCCACAATCGCGCG
>DATJGE010000046.1:0-131708 GCA_035495295.1 Nitrospira sp.
GTCCACGACCGCGACACCGCCCACACCGCTCGATTTCCCGCTGGCGGTTCAATATGCTCAGCGGGCCGCTCTGGCCTATGAGCAAGATGCCACGATTCAAAGCCGGAGCGGCAGCGATGTCAAAGTGAGCATCAGCAGTCCAGTGTCCTCCGGCATGAAAGCCTATGTCGAAGTGAATGACGCCAAACGTATACAATGGATCGTCGTTCGAGGCACGTCGAGCCTTGTCAACATCCGCTCGGATGTCGATTACAATAAAGCCAACGACTCTCGCCTCGGCATCCCGCTGCACAAAGGCTTTGCCGATGCGGCCGCTCAAGTCTACCAATTTGCCAAGCCGCTCCTCAAAACGGGTTATGAGACGCGAGTCACCGGGCATAGCTATGGAGGCGCAGCGGCGGCGATCGTTCTCATGCTGCTCAAGGAGGATGGATTCAAACTTGGACAGGCAATGACTTTTGGCCAACCGAAGGTCACGAACCGCAATGGAGTCAGTAAATATCGCACCTTGCCGCTGCTGCGCTTTGTCAATGCCAAAGATCCGGTGCCGTCGCTTCCGCCGTTGGAGGTGTCTGCCGTCTTAGACGAGGGTCCTTATATGCATTTTGGTCCCGAGGTGGTGCTCGACGAGGGCGGAAAATACCGTTATAACCCTGAACATCCCGCGGAGTTGGCCTCTCTGTTGTCATTCTGGGACAATCTCAAGAATCTCAGCATCCAAGATGTACCCGAGCACGCGATGGCCACCTATCTCGCAAGGGTCCAGCAAAACGTTCACGCTCCCGCTACCAGATGACGACTGCTTGTGAAAACACGTGTCTCCGATTTCTAGGGGTCTTCAGAGAGAACGTTGTTAACCCGCCTCGCTGTTTTGGCATAGCGTTAGTGCTCTCCTCGGAATGACCCGTTCACTTCGTGGGAATGCCGACCCGTTCGTTTCGAAGATCGATATTGCGCGGTGGGTTGAGGGTGGCCTTCTGCAAGTGATGAGAAGCATCGTCATACTCGTCGGATGGTCCCTGCTCTTGATTTTCTCGCAGGCGGGTTGTTCGCAGGTCCAGGTGCTCCGCCTCACATCGGAGACATTTCCCTCTCGGCCGGTGGACGATGTGGCGATCTTGAGCCGTGAACCCGACGGTTCTTTCCTGAAGATTGCGGAGTTGAGCGAAAGCTCCTCTTCGAATCTGCACACACTTCAGCGGCATCTTCTGAAAAAAGCCGCCGAACTCGGCGCGGATGCCGTCGTTTTCGCGACTCCAGTCACACACAGCGAACAACGAACCAACTATCAGCCGGTCTACAGTCCGTGGGGGTATTATGCGCCCTACTATTATGGGCCCGGGCCGTATGGCTACTGGGGGCCGTGGGGATATCGGTATGGACCTTGGGGACCGGCGTGGGGATACCCGCAATATGCAGCAGTGCCGTATACGGTTCGCGTCACCACCTTGAAAGGGACGGCCATCAAGTATCGCTGAATGGCCCTGCCAACGATCGGAGGGAACGACGATGATGAAAGTGCTGCGGCGGCTCGTCTGGACTGTCAGCCTGTGCATCTTCATCGGCTGCGCCGAATCAAGCCTGGAGAGAGGGACGGCTCAACCACCCGATCCGGTGCTTACCATGCTGCACCAAGGCATCCTCGAGCTGAATGGCAGCATTGACGAGCTTCGCGGCCATATTGCAGATCTCGAACAGATGCCGGCGGTTTCCGATCCCAACATCCAAGAGCTGCAGGGACTCGATCTCGCCGGCTGGAAACTCCATCTCCAACAATGGATGCTGCAGCGCGACCATCTGCTGTATACGGTGAATCAGATTCAACGGGTGCGGGAGGATGCAGGGGAAAAATCGAGAGCGGCCGGCGAATGGAACGATCGACAGCAGGAATACCGAAAAACATTGGAAGAATTGGCAGGGAATCGCCAGAAACTGGAACGAAAGCGTGTGGACGTGGAATCGCAGGTTGTGGGACGCTATTTTCGCTAGATTCGCGAGGCGACTGCGCTCGCGTTCGCTATCTGCCGGATTGATGCGTAATTTCCAACTCTCGAAGCCGCTGCGTGTAGGGTGCGCAGAATTCCTTCGCCTTGGGAGGGTCGTCTTGGTACTTCTCGAGGCAAAGACGATACGCGTGTAATAACTGCGCGTGTTCCTCTTTCAGGTCCGCCGTCGCCTTTTTCACGCGATAGTCCTCATAATATTGGCAGCCGCCAAGGCCCCACAGCGTCACGCCGATGGCGAGCGATTTCAGGAGAGCGGAACGTATGGCCATGGCGATATCCTCATGGGGTAAGGTGCTGAATGTCGGTCGCTTCCACACAGATCCGGTACGGAACATTGTCGCGGCTACGGAGGACCTCGATTTGGGCGGTGACTTGCACACGGTCGCCCTCGCGCAGAGGCGCGAGTAACCGATTGGTCCGGCGAATTGTCACCTCGATGGAGCCTGTGTCATCGGTTAATACAAAGGCCGCTCCAGGACATCTGCCCCCCAATTGTTGCTGACGCTGGCGGGTTAGGTGAGCCACGCCTTCAAGCGTGACCATTTCAAGGTTGGAGGATTCGATCGACGAACGAAGGCTCCCGATCGAGATCTGGCCGTACGCCGTCGGTCTGCTCACCAAGAGGAGAGACATCAGGCAACCACTCAACACCATTACAATTTTCATCGGCGGGCCTACGCACGCTAACTTTAGCAGATATGCCGGAAAATCCCAGCTAAAGCACTGAAATCGAGGAGGTTCGCCCACGATGCTGCACGGGATGACGACGCCGATCGGCACTTGGCGATAGTTCCAAGGGGCCATGCGTAGAAGGCACGGCGGCTGCCAGAATCAAATGTACGCGCGCAGCATCTACGCCGAATATGGGTCGGATACTCTGTACCACGGTGTCTCCGGAGAGGCGCATCATAACCTGTGTCGGCGGCCAACCCTACAGAGACTTTTCGATGTATGGGATCGGATTGCGAGGGCGGTTAGCTGTGTGCGGGCTGTGCGGAAATTCACAGGGTCAATGAGCCAAACGGCTTGTGCAGTAAGGGCATCCGGCTTGCACGCTGTCCGAGACACGTACAGCGCGGGAGCATGGAGGCATCATGGCCAATGCCCTGTGCACTGGGTGTTCGCGTGATATTTAGTTTGCCTGACGTCGGGATCAACGGCATTGTTTGAAGCGCTCAAGATACGAAGGGACAACATCATCTCCTCCAGGTCCCGACGAAAAAGCGGCCGCCTTCGCCCGCCTCCGGCTATGCGAGATTTGCACGCCGACGGGGGGCGGGACCTGTGGCGCCGCTGATCGAGAAGCAGTCCACCCGAGACTTTTCGTCTCGGGCACAGGAAAAAATGCGCCTCGGGAGGGGACATAAAGACCGCGGGACATCATCAAGACCGTCGTCGAAGACAAGGCCAAAGAAGTAGTGTGCGTTTGAAGGTGCCGTTCGGCCGGGCCGGTGGTGTCCGGCCAAGTCCATCATCTCATGTTGAATCGCCGCTCGTTCCTGCGCGTTTCTTTGTCATGGCCACTTGCCGGCTCCGTCCTCGGGCCACCATCCAAGCTCTTTGCGGACGACGAAAACAAACGATTCGAAGAGACGTTGACGAAGACGCGCCCGACGAACGTCGAGAGCCTGGCCCAGGCCATTGTGATGAAGAAGGACAATTTGTTCTTTTTGGCCCAACGGGATGGCAGCGTCCCCATGACAGGCAATCACGGCCTGGGCTTGTACTATCACGATTGCCGTTATCTGAACGGCTATGAGTTGAAGCTCGGTGGCCAGCCGCCGGTCGGGCTCTCGGCCTCGGCAGCCGTGGGCGCCGTCGGAATCTTTACGCTGACGAATCCTGAATTAGTCCTGCCCAATGGCGGGAAGATTCCGAAAGAAGAACTCGGGCTGACCTGGCATCGCGTACTCGCGTCGGAGACGCCGGCATTGCTGGACGAGCTTCGATTCCAAAACTTCAGTCTCAAACCTGTTCAATTTTCGATCAGCCTCGCGTTCCGATCGGCCTTCGAAGATGTGTATGCCGTGCGTGGACTGACGAAGCCTCGGCGTGGAGAGTCGGAAAGCCCTCAATGGCACGCAGACGTGCTCAGGCTGGCGTACCACGGACAGGACGGCATCACGCGGGCCCTCTCCATCCACACGCATCCGGCACCGAATGAGCATCGCCACGCCTCCACGACATTCCACATCGCCTTGGATCCAGGGCAACGCCACACCGTCCGCGTGTCGTTGACCGTTCAAGAGTCCAAGACTCGCGGCCGTGCATCGTCTCGCTCACGCCCTGCGGAGATGTCCCTTCCTCCATCGGTGAGCACTCGTCAGATACACGACGCGGCGGAGGAGATGACGAAAATTTCCGGCAACGGTTCGGCGGTGGATCAATTGATGGATCGCGCGTTCCGCGGCTTGGACATGCTCCGTTCCCATCTCGAAGGGGACGAATACTTTGCCGCCGGCGTGCCCTGGTTTGTGACGCTGTTTGGCCGGGACAGCCTGGTGACCGCCTTGCAGATGCTGCCCTATCGCAGCGGCATCGCGGAGCAGACGCTCCGGTTGCTGGCGAAGTATCAGGGCCGGCGGGAAGACGATGAACGCGACGAGCAGCCGGGGAAGATTCTCCACGAATTGCGGATGGGCGAATTGGCGAACTTGCATGCCATCCCTCAGACACCCTCCTATAGCACCGTGGACGCAACGCCGTTGTTTTTGATTCTCGTCGCCGAGCACGCCCGATGGACGGGGTCCCTCCGCCTCTTTCAGGACCTCCGCACGCAGATCAACTTGGCGCTCGAGTGGATCGATGGGCGTCTGCGTCGCTATCCGGGCGGCTACCTTGCGTATGCCAGCGAGACCGGCAATGGCCTGAAAATGGCGAATAAGGGGTGGAAAGATTCCGGAAATGCCATCGTCAATGCGGACGGCACGTTGGCGAAGCCCCCCGTGGCCCTCGTCGAAGTGCAGGGATACGTCTATGCAGCGTGGCGTGGCATCGCGTCTCTTCTCGAACGCAGCGGGGAGACCGCGCAGGCCGAGCACCTGCGGCAGCAGGGCGAGCGGCTCAAGGCACGGTTCAATCGAGATTATTGGATGGAAGAGCAAGGCTGTTATGCACTCGCGCTACAGCACGAAGGACGGCCGGCGGCCGTCATCTCCTCCAATGCCGGCCAAGCCCTCTGGAGCGGAATCGCCGGAGAATCGCAGGCGCAGCGCACGATCGATCGGCTGATGGGTGCCGACATGTTTTCAGGCTGGGGCGTGCGTACGCTTTCCGCCAAGGAACGGGCCTTCAATCCGATCAGCTATCACCTGGGAACCGTGTGGCCACATGACAACGCGATTGTCGCGGCCGGTTTTCGGCGCTATGGAGCCGACCAAGAGGCATTGCGGATCTTTCAGGGGTTGTTCGATGCCGCCTTCCACTTTCATCTCCATCAACTGCCCGAAGTGTTTTGCGGCTTCGGACGTGAAGACTATGAAATTCCGATCAACTACCCGGTTGCCTGTCATCCGCAGGCCTGGGCTGCCGGAGCCCTTCCGTCGTTGCTGGGCACGCTGCTTGGCCTTGAACCTGAGGCGTCAGAGCGGCGTTTGGAGATCGTGCGTCCGATGCTGCCTCGAGGCCTTGACCGCTTGGATGTCTCACGGCTGCACGTCGGTGAGGCCGTGGTCGACTTGACGTTCCGGCGCGACAAGGAACGGGTGGCTGTCGACGTGGTCAAGCTCGACGGTCAGTTGGAAGTCCACGTCCGTCTGAGCTAACGGGGGGCCGGTGACCGTATGAGCGTCGTGACTGCATTGGGACTGCTGGCGGGCACTCTGACTACCATCGCATTCTTGCCGCAAGTGATTCACACGTGGAAAACCAAATCGGCGAAAGACCTCTCTCTGCCGATGTTACTGTCGTTCACCACTGGCGTGCTCTGCTGGTTGGTGTACGGCATCTGGATCGAATCACTTCCCATTGCACTCGCCAATGGCGTCACACTCGTCTTGGCCGTCGCCAATCTCGCCTTGAAACTGAAATACGGATAGAGCACGCCGGCGGGCCGTCCGTATCACCACCTGTGGATAGGCCGGTGTGATAGCCATGCGACTGGAAGACTACGCGCTGATCGGCGATACGCGTACGGCGGCATTGATAGGACGCAACGGCAGTCTCGATTGGCTGTGTCTGCCGCGCTTCGACTCGAATGCGTGCTTCGCCGCGTTACTTGGAGACGAACGTCACGGATGCTGGATGATCTCGCCCGCAACGCCTCACCGTCGGGTCACTCGTCGCTATCGCACCGACACCCTCATTCTCGAGACCGAGTATGACACCGAAGAGGGCGCCGTCCTCTTGATCGATTTTATGCCGTTGCAGCAGCCCTATCCAACCGTCGTGCGCATCGTGGAGGGTATCAGAGACGCGGTGCGAATGCGCATGCAGCTCATTCTCCGCTTCGATTACGGCTCGGTGATCCCGTGGGTACAACGACAGGCCGGGCGCATTAACGCCATTGCCGGACCGGACGCCGTGACGGTCTCCACGCCGGTCGCCACCAGCGGGGAGCAGTTCACGACCGTCGCCGACTTCGTGGTACGACAAGGAGAACGAGTGCCCTTCATTCTGATCTGGCATCCATCCCACGAGCGAGCCCCTTCGCCGCCGGACGCCGAGGCGGCGGCCGAAGAAACGGCCGCCTGGTGGCGACAATGGACGTCGCGCTGTCACATGGATGGAGAGTGGCGGGAGCCGGTGGTCCGCTCGCTCATCACCCTGAAGGCGCTGACCTATGCGCCGACGGGAGGGATCATTGCGGCGCCCACGACGTCGCTTCCTGAACGTCTGGGAGGCGTCCGCAACTGGGATTACCGGTACTGCTGGATTCGGGATGCCACGTATACGCTATACGCTTTGCTGACCGCCGGCTATCGGGCAGAGGCGGAAGCCTGGCGAGATTGGCTGATCAGGGCGGTGGCGGGCGATCCAGCGGAGATGCAGATCATGTACGGCGTCGGTGGCGAACGCCGGCTGACGGAACATGAACTTGATTGGCTGCCCGGCTACGAAGGCTCAGTGCCGGTACGAAAAGGGAACGATGCGTGGCGCCAGGTTCAACTGGACGTCTTCGGAGAAGTCATGGACACACTGCATCAAGCGCGCCGGGCCGGAGTCGACACGGATCCGCGCGGTTGGGCGATCCAGTCGAACATGATGGAGTATCTGGAATCGAAATGGAGAGAGCCCGACGACGGGATCTGGGAAGTGCGCGGCCCGCAGCGGCATTTCGTCCATTCGAAGGTCATGGCGTGGGTGGCCATGGATCGCATGGTGCAGGACATCGAAATGTTCAAACTGCCCGGCGACGTCGAACGCTGGAGAGGCGTGCGGGATGAGATCCATCGCGAAGTCTGCGCCCGTGGGTTTGACGCCGGCAGCGGCACCTTCACTCAGTTTTATGGATCGCGGCACGTCGACGCCAGCCTCCTCATGATTCCCTTGGTAGGGTTTCTGGCGCCGGACGATCCTCGGGTGGTGGGAACTGTGCGAGCCATCGAGCGCGATCTGCGGCGTGATGGATTGGTCATGCGCTACTCTCACGACAAAGATTGCAACGTCGATGGCCTTCCTCCGGGAGAAGGGCTGTTTCTGGCCTGCTCATTTTGGCTTGCGGATACCTATACGCTGCAAGGCCGTCGCAAGGAGGCCGTGGCTCTGCTGAGGCGGCTGCTGGAGTTGCGGAATGACGTCGGTCTCTTGGCCGAGGAATACGATCTCGACGCCAAACGGCTGCTCGGAAACTTTCCACAGGCGCTGTCCCATCTCTCGCTGGTGAACACCGTCTTCAGCCTGACGCAGCAGCGAGGCCCCGCCCAACATCGACCAGGGAAGGGGCGTCCTACGGGGATTCTCTAGTCGAGCCGAGGGATTGGATTTCGTATCGTATGGAGAAGCCGGCATGTGTACCTTTCGGTCGGGCACCTGAGGGTTTTTGATGGACGTGAACACCTACGATCTCGGCTTTCCGATCTGGCTGAGGATCAACCACTTCATTAACTTGTTCTGCATCTTCTTTTTAATGCGCAGCGGTCTCCAAATTCTCGCCGATCACCCGAAATTGTATTGGAACGATCACTGTCGCCCTGGAAGCGAATGGATCAAATTCGGCAAAAAAAAGATGCCGACCAACCGGCTGTTTACCTCCATGGATGAGGCCGAAGACGTCTCCCCCGTCTTTGCGATTCCCGGCGGCCACCACAATCTCGGCGCGGGACGGAACTGGCATTTCTTGATTATTCCGCTCTGGGTGCTCAACGGCCTCGCGTACGTAGGATTGCTCTTCGCCACCGGTCAATGGCGGCGGCTGATTCCTACGAGTTGGTCTATCGTTCCCGAGGCCTGGCAGAGCATCCTCACGTTCGCCAGCTTGCAGGTGCCGCCAGCTTCGTCGTTTCATCCGTACGATCCGCTACAGCAGCTCGTCTACGCTGCCGTCGTGTTTCTGCTTGGTCCGTTCATGATTGCGACGGGCTTGGCGCAGTCGCCGGCGTTGATTGCACGCTATCCCTGGTACGTCCGTCTGTTCGGTGGGCGGCAGAGCGCGCGCAGCCTGCACTTTATCGGCCTCACGCTGTTGGTCGGCTACGTGCTCACCCATCTGCTGATGGTGATCTTGGTTCACTTTCCGCATGACGTCGAGCACATGTTTGCCATGTTCGGTCCACCAGCCTTTTCGGCGCCAGCCGCGTTCATTGTGGCCAGCGCCGCACTGCTCTTCGTGATTCTGTCCCATGTGGCGGCGACGGTGTATACACGCAGGCACCAGCGGGGCTTTCAGAGAGGGGCCACGCGGATTGTTGAACCGCTCATTCGGCTGCTGTTCGGCAGCCTGCGATCGCACCAGGACTATGACCCGAGAGACGTGAGCCTGGAGCACCATGTGAACGGATACCCACCGGAGAACGGCGACTATGGCCGCCTCGCGGCGAATGCCTTTCGGGATTGGCGATTGATCGTGGGTGGACTGGTTGAGCATCCGCTCGAACTTTCACTTGAGGATCTTCGACGGATGCCAAAGCACTCACATACCGCCATGCACAATTGCATTCAGGGATGGACGGGGATTGCGACATGGGGGGGCGTGAAAGTGCAGGATCTCCTGAACATGTGCAGGCCAACGCGAGAGGCTCGATGGATCGTCTTCCATGCGTTTGTGCAGGAAGAATATGCGCCCGAACATTACTATGAGGCGTTCCGGTTGGACGAAATGCATGATCCGCAAACGATTCTCGCGTATGAGATGAATGGGCAGCCGTTGCCCTCTCAGCACGGCGCGCCATGCCGATTACGTCTCGAGACGAAAGTCGGCTACAAAATGGTCAAATATCTCCGCCGCATCGAACTGGTGGCCTCGCTGGGCCAAGTGGGATTCGGATACGGCGGCTACCGGGAAGACCATCAATTCTATGAAAAGGTGGCGTCGATCTAAGGACCCGATCACGGGATGATGAATATGGCGACGTGGTTCTTTCATGAAGAAACACTTGGTCCGGACGACAGGGGAACCATGACGATCGTGCGGTATTACTTTGACGACATCGCCGGCGAGGCGCTGACCCGTTCGTTTCGTTTTCACACCCCGGAGGCTCGGACGGAATTCATCGACAATGAGCGGATCGCTTTCGCGGATCTCCGCACCGACGTGAAGACGCGACTGATCGAGTACATGGCTCGGAGAAAACGGAGCGAGAGCGATCTCCGCCTGGCATCATGACCATGATCTTGCTGATGCTCGTGAGTATCCCCATTCTGTGGCTCATCGGCCTCATTTTTTATCTCGTCTTATGGTACGACTGGGACAGGAAACACAGCTATATCGAGAAGTGATGAGCGCACTCGGTACTCTGCCCTGGCAAGTCTACTGATCCTGACCGGCAATTCATCGAACCCTGCACAGATGTAACTCCACGTGAGCGCCCTTTGCGCTGAGACCGCCTCCGAATACTTGTTTTCAAGGTTGCGTCCCATATAAATGTTTGCTAATGGTTGCCTCCATGTCTGAATGAGGAGAAATCATGATCGGCCGTGCATTCGTCTGTATTGTGCTGATGTGGGGTTTGGCAAGCTGCGATCATCGTGCTGCGGCACGACGACCCGCTGATATGGCGGTACAAGCCGGTTCCGAAGCTCGGTCGAGCGGGGAAATCACGCGGCGCTCGGTCGCGATTGGCGGGGTTGCGCTCAGCATTCTTGAGGGCGGCTCCGGCGACCCCGTCATTTTCGTGCACGGTGTCGTCACCACCAGCAATATTTTCCCCGCCTACCTGAAGGCCTATTCCCCGAGTTATAGGGGCATTGCGGTCGATCTGCGCGGATACGGCGACTCACAGAAGCCGGAGACCGGTTTCAACATCCCGCAGTTTTCAAATGATTTGATTGCATTGGCCGACAGGCTGGACATTCAAAAACCCGTGTGGGTGGGCGTCTCGATGGGCGGCATGATTCTGCAGCGGTTGGCATTGGATCACCCGGATCGTGTGCGGGCGCTGGTCCTCGTCTCGACCACCGACGGCGCGATGGTGCTCGATAAGGACCTGCCGACGATCGGGAATTCGCGCGATTATCGGGAGGTGTCGAAAAGCATCATTGCCGAAAGCTTTCCGCCCGGCACTCCACCCTCGCTGTATCAGCCGCTGCTGGATCGCATCCCCACCTGGAATGCAACCGTCTTGCGAGAAGCGCTAACAAGCATGTCGCAGGCCAACGTACACGGCCAACTGCATAAGATTACGGTCCCCACGCTCATTATCGTCGGCGCCAAGGATGACGTGGCTACTCCCGCCATCGCACGGGGCATTCAAGCGCAGATCACCGGCTCCACGCTCGTTGAATTCAACACCGGCCATTTCATGATGGCGGAAGACCCGGAGCGATTCCGGACGGTGCTGGGAGACTTTCTGCGGACGCTCCCCAGGTAAACGCTCACGATCGAGGAGCCGGATCTGCGTACCTGTAGAGGTCAGCGTGCAGCAATCTTATGACGAGCCCCGGTAACGGCGGCGATGAGTGCGATTGCCTGCCGCCCCGATTTCCTCATCTTCCCGGTTCCTCAGCTCGCGGGTCCGATGGGCCATTCCCGCCCTTGCTTCGGTAACCAGGTCGTTGACCTCTGCGCCTGCCTCGGCGATTCCTTCTTTCACGGCATCGTAAACCGTGAGAACGGTCCTAACCAAGCCTTTGGTTAGCGGCCGTAATCCGGATGCGACGGCTGGAATCACAGTCGGTGCCGCAATTGCCACCCCCAGTCCGATCAACATGGGAACGGGTCCTTTCGTGACATCATCCCAAATAGCCATCATGCCTCCATCTGTTCGGTTTGTAATCAGATTGAAACCTTTGGTAATCGCATTACGCGGATTGTGGCATATTTCACAAATATCAAAACGGGAACATTCCCCAGCGAACAGTGGCGAGTCGTTGACGCCGCGTCACGTCTGATTTGATTTTCCCTCCGATCCTGTCATACCCTAAACGCCGCTTGCGATGGCTAAGAAACCTCACAGCCGAACGGCCCTCGGCCCTGCAGTCAAACCGATGGCCAAAGCTATCTTAAAAGCGGGCCTCAATCTTTACGATGCCGCTGAGGAACATGTCGCGGAAGCGAGAGAGCAATTGAGGGGCCTCATTGCAGAAGTGCGTGGTGAAATGGACGGAGGTATGAAACGCAAGGTCGTTCCAAAGAAAACGTCTTCCTCTCAGCAGCGGCGTCAGAAAAAGTGATGTGAATTCCCTGCCGTATCGCGCAATTCTAGCCTCGCCAAACCTGGCTGAACCGACATGTAACAGTCTGGATATGCTGAGTTAGCTGCGTCGCAATCTCGATGGCCTATCCTCTGTAGGCATGAGAGGCAAGAACCGCTGGCTTGGCCGAACCGGCATGTGCTTCTGCAATTGCTCAGTATCCTTCTGGGCAAATTCGTGCCAGGGTCAATCCACCGGTCTGTGCCGGAGAAAGGGCTTGCCTGTGACTCGAATACGACAGGACGCCGACAGGGGAATGTTCTAGCGGTGCATCGAGGGATTGCCCACTATAATCAACCGAGTCCTTCACGAATTCCAGGAGGCCGTCATGCCGCGTCAACCGTCTTCGGTGCGTGATCCTGTGTGCGGAATGGAAATCGATCCGGAAAATGCAGCCGCAACAACTGCCTTTCAGGGCCAGACCTTTTACTTCTGTAGGCCCGAGTGTCAAGAGCAGTTCAATCAGAATCCTGAAGGTTTTGCGAAAGCAGCCTAGGGAAGATTTTCAATGAGCATTGCTGTGGAATCGTTATCCAGAAGGGAGGCAGCCAATGAGGTGTGAACAATGCCACGCGCTCATCGATGATGCATCCCCGATCCAATATAAGGAAGAGGTCGACGATGAAAAGGCTGTCATCTTTCACTGTCCGCACTGCGGCCATACCGAATATCAGCCGCTGATTGCGTCGTTTTGGAGAAGATTAGCGGCGTAGGGCCTCTGAAGTGAACGACCTCTGGTCCGACCACTGACTGTGGAGAGCGTAGAGGTGCGCCGATCTCCGACGTCGTCCGCCTGCCCATGTTCGACCCCAATCGAGTGACTCCCCACCAAGAAATCCACCTCGACAGAAGCGGCTGGTTCCGTGTTACAAACAAGCGTCCTTCGACACCACCAAGTCGAGGTAGGCCGGCCCCGTCTCACAAACGTGAAGTTCTTGGACGCTGTCTCAATTCGATTGGCACAACATTCACCAACCGCAAGGCAGGCAATGTATGGCGATGAAAGGAAGGGTCGTTTTGATTACCGGCGGAGCTGGGGCACTCGGACAGACCGTCGTTCCAGCGTTCGTATCCGCAGGCGCTTCGGTCATCGTAGGTGACGTGAAGCCGGTACAGTTGTCGGGCGTAAATTGGCTCAAAGCCGACTTCACGGACCAGACACAGGTCCGAGGCCTCGTCAATGAAGTGATTCATAGATTCGGCCGTCTCGATGCGCTGATCAATTTGATCGGTGGTTTTGCCCTCGGTCGAGCTGTCGATACGGACATTTCGTTGTGGCAGCGGATGTTGGGAATGAATCTAACCTCGGCGTTCCTCCTGTCACAGGCCGTATTGCCCTCGATGCTTGAGCGGCGACAAGGGCGCATCGTGCATATTGCCGCGCGCGCAGCAGTCGAACCGTTTCCAGGTGCGGCCGCATACATCGTGTCCAAGGCAGGCCTTGTGGCCTTGATTCGCACGCTCTCGAAGGAATTGGACGACTCAGGCGTCACGGTGAACGCCCTGCTGCCAGGCACGATCGACACGCCCGCAAACAGAGAAGCCATGCCCGATGCGGATCCATCGAAATGGACGCGGCGTGAATCCATTGCCGACACGCTGACATTCCTCGTTTCGGACGATGCCGCCCAAATCAACGGGGCCTTGGTTCCGATCGGATAAGATCTCGGCGAGGGCCCGACTGTCGTCGAGTCCCCGCCTCAGATCAAGCCTACTTCCCCTTGACGATGGTGCAGAAGTCCGCCACGACTCCAAGGATGCTGTGAGCCGTGTAGTCGATATGAGCTACTTGAGTAATTCCGCCCGCTGCCTTGGCGGCCGAAATACTGGCATCCCCTTGTGCGACGAGGCCCATGATCGACTGTGCGCAGGCCTTGCCCTCTTTGGTGGCATCCGTGTGTTCCGTCGCGATATATCCGTATTTCGTATCGTTGAAGAAGATGCCCATCACGGGAGAAGCGACCGGCTGACAGCCGGTCAGCAGGAAGACGCCGAGGCCTAGAAGTCCTAACATCCGTGTACGAGACATAGTTCCTCCTGTCGTAAGGGTTTCATTTGCCGCACCTTTTCGCCGGAGGCCGTCCGCAACGCGGCGATTTCAGGCCGTCGGCGGCGCCGCCGCGCGAGCGTTCGCCTCCGGGAATCTCTTAGCGTGTTAAGCTGCGAATAGTCCCTAGGAGAATACCTTGGCGATCGGGGCACTCACCCTAGGTAGTGTCCGAGTGCAGCTTGCTTGAAGGACCGTGAGCGCTTACGATGAGGGTCATGAAGAGACTTATGACGGTGATGGTGGTCATGCTGCCGCTCATGACGAGTTGCCAGTCTTATGACTGGCTTCTGTATGCGAATCCTCCGCTGAGCGGGACGAAAGAAGGGCGACAATGTGCTCATGTCGTATTCGGACTCGGTCCCAACGTCGACATGTCAGGAAATCAGGCGATGCAGCAGGGCAGTATTACGAAAGTCAGCAGAGTGGAGTATCACCTGACATCATTTCAGGGAATGGGAAAGGAATGTGTGGTCGCTCACGGAGAATAAGCTGCGCCGACTCAATCTTGCCACCATTGACGGCAGCGGCCTCGTTTGATCACTTGGCTACAGCAATCGAGGATCGTTATGAGCCCAAGCTGAAACTCAAATGCATCGCCTTTCATGAAGGCGCCGTCGAGCATATCGATGCCATGCCGAAATGCGACCTCCTGTAAGACGGCGTCCGGAGCTCCGTTGATCCGCCTCAAGGCTATTCGCCAGGCTTGCCGCCATTCATTGCCGTTCCAGATCACGTCCCCACGCCGCATGTCTGCATGCTCCTTTCCCCTCCGAGCAACGCGGCGAACCTAGCATGCGGCTCACACCGCCTGTGTTAAGCCGCTCTCCATCACACGTAAAACTGTCGAATTCGGTCTGTAAAGATTTCGTTCAATGCCTCGACGCCTTTGCGCGAGCCGTATTGGGCCAGGTAGGGTAGTGACCAAGACGACGTTGTCGGCTATAGTACGTCCACGTTGTGGACGTGATGATCAGCGTGCAGATGGACGCCACCAAAATATTGCTCGTCGATGACCATCCGCTGGTGCTCGAGAGTCTCAGCACTCTGCTGGAACCGCATTTCACAATCGTCGGCAAAGTGCAGAAAGCCTCCGACATCGTAAGTTGCGCGCTCGCATCTCGGCCGGATGTCATCCTCATGGATGCGTGCATGCCGGGGACAAGCGGCTTTGCCGCGACACGCGAGTTAAAAACGCACCTGCCAAAAGTGAAGGTGATTCTCGTGACGATGCTGACGGAAGCCACCTCGATCAGTGAGGCATTCCGGTCAGGGGCGAATGGGTACGTGTTGAAGCAGTCGGCGGCAGAGGAGTTGCGGCTGGCGATTAAAACCGTGCAGGCCAATAAACGTTTCCTGTCAGAAAAAATTCCCTCCGAGGTGCGCGAGGCGTTGGAACACGAGTGGTTTAGGTCGGAGGATTTCTCCGGCAACCTTACCAGCCGCGAACGGGAAGTGTTGATTCTGCTGTCCCAAGGCGGGAACGCCAAAAAGATCGCCGAGCAGCTGAAGATCTCGATCAAGACGGTGGAATTTCATCGGGCCAACATCACGAGGAAGCTCGGCGTGCATACGACCTCCGAACTCATCAAATTCGCGCTGGCCCACGGCCTGACCACGCTTTAAGCGCAGCCTGCCAATCTTATCTCGGTCAGTGATTCTCCAAAAAGTCGTCGCGCATGACAAAATTTGCCCTGGACTCACGCCCAGGGTTTTAACTAGCCCGTAAGTCCTTGACTTCATTCTAGAGAACTTTGTGAAAACTTCGATGACTGGCGCTTGTATTGCACCTTTCCTCACGACGACGAGACGGAAGGCGATTCATGACCGACGACGACGCCCTACATCGCTTTTGCCAGGTAACGGAAGCCCTTCGAACTGCCATCGCAGCCGACATGGCGCTCGACGAAACGGACCAACTCCGCCTCGAGAATCGGCTGGCGTTGCTGCACATGGCCTATGTGGAATGGAAGCGTAGAAACCTGGCCCGCCAACCGAGAATGACGTGGAATCCCGCGATCGGGAAAGCCGCGCCGCGCCGCCCGTCCTAACACCCACCGCTTGTCCGGCCCATATTCTCCAGCTCTTGCCCGGGCGTTTCCCAGGTATCTCACCGGCAGTTCGATCGATAAGATACGTGTGCTGATATCGAATGGCTCCTTAGCTGTTCCGCGCTCCGGGTGCGACACAATGAAACGGAAAACGAACGACGACGACGCAGTAGCCACGTTCCAACGGCTCATGACGGCTGCCGAAGCCTTCGTGAACCGGGCTCCAAAGGCCAAACGCATGGAAGCCGAGCGCACGGCTCTTGTAGACGCGATAGCAGACGCACAGTTGAGGCTCTCCCTCCGCCGGCTGCCGCCTCCGCCGACACCATCCAGAGCGAAGGGTGGGGGCGAAGACGTCGGGCGCCTCAAACGCGATCTCCAGACGGCCGACCGTCGGATTGCTGCGATGGGACGAGAACTGCACACCCTCAAAACTCATATTGAGACTCTGCGAGAATCTGCAGAGAACGCTGAATCTGTCTTGAACCGGACCTTGGCCGAGTCTAAAGACAACGACGAGGCAGCCGCGTAATCCAGTTCCATCACAAACATCCGTCAGAACATTCCAGCTCCCGATCGCCTTCATCCTCCTCTCTCTTCGAACCGCATCGTGGATAAAAGGTCTTGAGGCGGACACTCCTTCACTCACGGCGCTGCGGCGAACCTGGGAGATCACTCAGGTATCGCTGGCGATTACTTGCTTCGAACCCTTGAGGCGCTCGGCAGTGCCCAGGTTGTTGAATCAGCCGCTGCAAGCGGAACTGCTCTTGCACGAAGACTCACAACAACCTTCAAGCAAAGGAGTGATGAATGACCTCATCCATCGGCAGAGCAACACGGGTGTCCATTTTCATCGCCGCGATCGGCGCAATTGTTGTCTCGCAAACGAGAGTCGCCATAGCGCAAGGAACGGTCGATCCACCCCTCGGCCCACAGCCAGGAACAACCGAACAAGGCACGACGCAGACTGGTCCTGGGACGCAGACGCCGCGTACTGATCAGGCGATCGCCGAACAACAACGGCGAGCAGATGAAGAACGGATGGTTCGCGCACAGCGTTATCGGGAGGAACATCGCCATCATGGGGAGACATATGTGGCGGGATTCGGCGGCGTGACGTTCGGCAGCACGACCACGAATATGGAAGGCCGGGGCAGTGCGGTTGGAGCCACGATTGATGATCCTAATCTCGCGAACTCTGCCGTGTACGGCCTCAAGCTGGGGTATTTCCATCCAGGCCGGCTGAACTGGCTGGGCCTGGAAGTGGAAGGCTTCAATTCGACGCCCAATATCCGAGAAAGCGGAGGGCTGACCGGCACTCATCTGCGCGTGACCACGCTGGCGTTTAACGTGATCGCACGAAAAAAACTGGCGTGTCGCGATCGCCGGGATTCACGAGATCCAGACATTGGGGACGCTCACTACTGGGATACGGACGATCGTTCGGCGCTGCATGACAACGCACGTTGTCCTCTGCAGGTGTATGGAGGAGCCGGTTTAGGTTTGTTCTTTGCCGAAACTTCAAATCAATTCGGTCGAGCGACAGACAATGCCAGAGCCGGCCTCAATGCACTGGCCGGCATGAAGTATTTCTTCAACGAGCACGTCGCGCTGTTCGCGGAGTATAAATTTAATTACGTCGATCTCAAGTTCGATCAAAATCAGATTGTCGGTGGACCGACGGCCGGTTTGAATGGGACATACATCATCAATCACGTCGTGGGAGGACTGGCGCTTCACTTCTAATACTGAAAACAGACGAATGCGCAGGAACGCATGCAAGTGGAACGTTAAACCATGGTTGGTTGGCGGTGGATCGGATCGGCACGATCGCGCTGTGGCTGGGTATCGTGGCGCTTCTTACGCTGGCGCTGTCCGTGTTGGCGGTGCGCTCGGGATCCGGGATGAAGCCGCTCGAAACTAGAACTTCGGCCTAGTCGTTCCGTGCCGATTTGCGGCGCGCAAGCTCGCGAGGGAAACCACGGGACGCTCGTTCTTGGAACAGCGTCCCGCGCTTGAGCTCACGTCCTCGCACGAGAGAGGGCGGTCAGGCCAGTCGCATCTGCGCCACAGAGGCGCATACCGGTCTGCCGCTCATCTCGGGTCTGATCTTTAATTCCAGAATGGTGACGCCTTGGAGATCAACGCAGTGATCTTCTCGTTCCTTCGTGCTGTCCGGCGGGCTGAAGTTCCATTGCTGCCGAACGATTTCTCGAAACGAGCGCCCGTGATCCGAGGACCAACGCAGCACGTATTCTTGTGTGCGTTGGATGTCGGTTTCCATAAAATCCAACCGGATCTTTCGAAGCTGCTGCGGACTGTTGAACAGCAAACGGATGGTCTGATCTCCGACCGTCGCGGCTCGCCAGCCGTCACCGTGCCCAGGCAGGAGTGCTGATTCAATGGGATGAGCTTGGTCCTCGGACGTGACTTCAACGTCCGCAAGGCGTTCGAGGTTCAGCCATTGCGGCTCCGAGGAGGCTTCTTCTCTCATCTGATGAGGCGTGATTCGTTTTTGCATAAGGGTCTCCGTTCCGGACATCAGATCGATCGCTACTATTCCGCATGGTCTTGAATAAAGTGTAAAGCCTCTGCCGTACGAAAAGACTCGGCAAACCTCTAGTCCGTGTTCCGGTGTAAGAGCGCCTTCATTGCCGGCAACGGTCGGGTGTTCACGACATCGTGGGCCACCAGCCCTCCTTTTTGGGCCACATTCACGGCGAGCGCAATGTTGTCCAATTCGTCCACGGCATGAGCATCGGGATTCACGCTGAACTTGAGTCCTTCTCTCTTTGCCGATCGGACATCTCGCCAATCCAGGTCCAGTCGATGGCGGCTGCCGTTGATTTCCAATATCTTCCCATATCTCTTCGCCGTCTCAATGACCTGCCGCATATTGAGACGATAGCCCGGCCGTGAAAGCAGCAGTCGACCGGTCGGATGGCCGAGCATCGTCACGTACGGATTTGCCAGCGCGCGGCAGACGCGTCGGGTTTGCTCCGCCTCGGAGAGGTTGAAGCGGCTATGGACTGACGCTATCACGAAATCGAATCGCCTAAGCAGCTCGTCTGCATAGTCCATGCTGCCATCCGGCAAGATATCGGCCTCGATGCCCTTGAAGATATGGATGTCGAAATATTTCGCTTGGACGGCGTCGATTTCCGACCACTGCTGCAGGATCTGTGGCTCCTTGAGCCCATTCGCATAAAACGCTGATTGGCTATGATCGGAGATTCCGAGGTAGCGATATCCGCGGTCGCGAGCGGCCCGGACCATTTCCTCCACCGTTCCCGCTCCATCAGAGTAGTTCGTGTGAAGATGGAAGAATCCTTGGACCTGACCCGGTTCGATCAGCGCGTCCATCTCGCTCTCCGAGAATTTGAGCTCGCCGCGGCCTTCGCGCAGGATGGGAGGCACAAAGGGAAGCCCAGCCGCGCGATAGATGGCCCGTTCGCTCAGTCCCGTGACGCGGCGCCGAATACCATCCCAGGTCTGTAATCCATGTCTTGCAAACGCCTTGAGCACCTGTTCGAGATGCTCCTCTGACCCGGTCGCCTGTAAGAGGTGGAAGTCATGATCGGCCGGACGGGCGAGCGTGATCGCGATCGGTAATCCCGTCGGCGAGATGGCCCTGGCCCGTCGGTTGTTGTCGACCGCGGCATCACTCACGTTGGGAATGTGGTTCAGTCGCTCGAGGAAGGCGGCCGGGCACTCGTCTTCCGGCCAATTGATCACGAAATCAAATCGATTGATCACTTCCAGTTTCCGCCGCAGAGCGCCTCCGAGCGTCACCCTTTCGACACCGCAAACTGCGGTGAGATGTTGCTGCAGCATGAGTGCTTCGTCGAGGACGCTGGCATACAGACGGTAGCCCTGGCCGCGGCGGAATTCGCCGAGGGCCCTCTCAATCTTGGCTTGGAGCTTCTGCCCGATTCCTTTGAGGGCGAGTAGCTGATTATTTCGGCAGGCGGCTTGAAGCTCGGCGATCGATCGGATGCCTCCCTCCTCGAACAGCTGGCGGATAAGTTTCGGCCGTAATCCCGGCACGTCGCCCAACTCCACTAACGAGGCCGGGTAGGACCCTTTCACCCGATCATGGAGGTGTGAATGGCCGGTCGACAGCAGTTCGCGGATGACGGCGGCCGTGCTTGGCCCAATGCCTGATATGTCGGTGAGCGTTGTTCCGTGGGACAAGTCATGCACGTCATGAGGAGAGAGGAGAAGCGCGCGGGCGGCGCGTGCATATGCCGCGGACTTGTACGGGTTCGCGCCTTTGAGCCGGAGATAGAACGCGATTTCAGACAAGATGCTGGCGATGTGGCGTTTCGTCATCACTCGCTTGACGCTGCCTGCCTCACGCGGCGGCAGGAGAGGGTTGCGAAAGTTGTTCCATCGTACATTGGCGCGGCGACTTGTCCTGCCGGAATCTGATGAGTTTGGTACCGTGGCGAAACCGGTGCTCGGTGACATGGTCATAACTGACTTCCACGACGAGTTTCGGTTCGAGCGGCTCCCATTGAGTGGACCGGTCAGTCGACCAGCGGCTTGGCCCTCCGGGGGCGCTGCCAGTGAAGCCGGGCTCATGAATCAGCTTTTGCAGTTTCCGGGTGAGCGCTGGCTTATCGGCCTTGGCAATGCTCGAAGTAAAGCCAACGTGATTCAGACGCCCTTCCTTGTCGTAGAGGCCCAGCAGCAGCGAGCCGACCTCTTTTGAATCTTTGCCGTAACGGAAGCCGCCCACGACGCAATCTGCGGTTCGAATGAGCTTATATTTCTGCATGACGCGCTCTTCGGGCACGTACACATCGGTACTCTTTTTCGCGACGATGCCGTCGATGTACCAACCGGAAGAATAGAGCCATTTCAGGGCTTCGGCGATGGAATCGGTCTGCGGCGAGAGTTTGATGGCGTCTTCTTTGGAGCAGTACTGTTTCCAGAATGACTCGAGCAGTGCCCGGCGTTCGGACAATGGAGCGGAGATCGTCTTCAGGCCATCGTCCGTCTCGAGAATGTCGAAGATCACGAATGTCGCTGGCTGTGCCTCTGCCAGCATTCTCACCCGGCTGGCGGCGGGATGAAGGCGCAACTGCAGATCGGAAAAGGAATAGCCCGATTCACCTTTTATGAGGAGTTCGCCATCGAGCAGAAAGACCTTCGCCGGCAGCGACTGGAGGACGCTGAGGATGTCGGGGAAATATCTCTCGAGTGGCTTTCCGGATTTTGACCGCAAGCTGACGGTGTTGTGTCGTTTATGAGCGAGGCACCGGAAACCGTCCCACTTGGGTTCATACCGCCATTCCTTGCCTTCAGGCAATCGACCGACGAGCAATGCCTCCATCGGCAAGATTGGTTTTCTTGCGGCCATGCCTAGCGATCCTTTCTCCCTCGGCCTTGGGCAACCGCTGCTTGGGCCATGCCTTCCATCCCTGGCGGCGTGGTAGTCTTTTCAGGACAGCGTCCATGTTGAATTGGTCTCCGGTCTGGAGTCCCGCGAGCTCGGACCAGGCCAACGGGACGGCGACGGACAGTCCCGGCCGAGCCCGCACTGAATAGGCGGCGATACCCGTGGCCGTATAGTCATTGCGGAAATAATCGATGAGGATCTTCCCCTTGCGCTTCGACTTCGTGATCGTGGCGACGTACTTTTGCGGCGCCTCTCTGACCATCTGATGCGCCAATGCCGAGGCCCAGCCTTTGACGTCGTCCCAGCTATTGACGGGCGCCAATGGGACAACAATATGCAGGCCTTTGCCGCCCGTGCATTTGAGAAAGCTTTCAAGCCCGACCTGTCTGAGCCGTGTTCTGATTTCAAGCGCGGTCTGCTTGACCTCCGTGAAAGGGACGATCGGATCGGGATCCAGATCGAAGATCATCCGGTCCGGCGTATGAATGGCATCGACAGTGGCACCCCATGGGTGTATCTCGATGACG
Source organism: Nitrospira sp. (assembly GCA_035495295.1). GTDB lineage: Bacteria > Nitrospirota > Nitrospiria > Nitrospirales > Nitrospiraceae > Nitrospira_C. Next base: position 21,825 of record DATJGE010000046.1, read on the forward strand.
CCCATCTGGATCATCTCCATGATTCCTTTGACGTCCTTGACATAAATATATTTGTAGCGGCTGCCTTTATACGTCCACGAGAACGGATGGACATCTGGACCTAAACCAAACCCCACGTTCCGCTGATAAAAGCACTGCGCCTTGATGCCGCCGGGACATCTCACGACGGTAATGGGCCGGCGTTGTATTTCATTCAAGAGCAACGGCGCGACGGCCGCATAATAATTGGCGATATCTCCTTTCGTAATCTGTCCTTCTTCAAACACCATCCGGTCGGGATGTGTGATAGCTACGCCATGCAGCATCAGATCATGTTGAGCGATGGTCTTGTTCTTCGTCACTGTCCCGCCTTTGGTGCTCTTCATCCTGCCATCAATCTCTCATATCTCCCGACGGGCTGTGATGCAACTGCTGGGAACTCCTGATGAGACCGGCGGCATCTGATGCACAGACCCCTTGCTTGTAGGCCAACGCTGATAGTCTGATGGTAGGAAGCGATCGTTCATGATTCCGGCGTCATGCATGAGCTTCTGCGGCCCATCTCGCTTCCGCTCGCCCACACGCGCAGGGCAAAATCGTTATAATCAAAGGCGTCGATGGGCGGAACCGCTGTTGGGCGAGCGTTCACAGAGGGTCACCGTATCATCATTACGAGAGGACCACGGTGGAGGACGAACTGCGACGAATCAACCGCGCCATTGCGGACTTTATGTCCGCGAGCGTTCGGATAGAACAACATCTCCAGCAAGGCGGCCGGCTGACGTCGGTACAGCTGGAATCACTGGCTCAGACCGTGAGCGGTCTGCAGGCGTTCTTGGACATTTGGACGAGAAAACACGAAGTCAGCGATGATCTGTTGGAGTAGGACGGGCATGGCGGCTTTGCGGTCAATTGTCCGCTCGACCATGAGAAACCGTGGCATGTCGGTTATTGGCGCCGCTCTTCTGGCGGTTGTTTCCGCGGCCTGTACCCACGTTGAGGAAGAACGGAAGATTGAGTTTATCTATCTGGCGCTCGGAGGGAGCGACGTGATCGGCGTAGGGGCTACACCGCTCACTGAGGGGTATGTGTACCTCATCAATCATGACCTTGACATACGCAAACCGGGAACGTTTTTGGTCACTCTCGCCGTCCCAAGCGCGCGTATTGACTCGCTGAACGAACAAGTACGCTTGGCCAAGTACTTTCGCGGCGAGGCCGATCTGGCCACCGTGTGGTTGGGCGTGAACGATCTGGTCCACGGGGATGACCCTTCCCGGTTTCAGACCGAACTCAGAGAGCTGCTGCGGCGACTGCAAACATCCGTCTCGACGATCGTCGTCATCGGGAATCTGCCCGATGTGACTCAGTTCGCCGCTTTTCGTGACGCGCCGAATCCAGCTGTCACCGCCGAGCGGGTGAGATCCTTCAATCGCGCCATTGAAACGGAAGCCCCCTACGTCAATGCGTCGATCGTCAACGTGTTTGGGGAATCGTCTCCCGACGATTTTGCTTTTGACGAAGACGGGTTTCATCCGACGAAGGCCGGACATCAGCGCATGGCGAATTTGTTCCGGAAAACCATCCTCGAGCGTGTGCGATTCCAGTAGACGCGGCGTTTTCTTCAGAGATCCCTCTTCCCGCCCAGCAATCCCGGCGCGCCTAGATGCCCGCCCGCCGCTGTGCCCTTCTCGTCTCTCTAGGCTTTATCGAATGAAATCGTCAGGTTCCCCGAAAAGGGGATTCCGCGTCCCTCATAAGCGGGGCTCACGATCCCAGCGCTAGTAGTTATTCCAGAATGCTTTCGAGGCATGCGATCTCATGCTTTCTAGGAATGCCCGACCAACAGCCGATTGGTAGCATGGAGTGAGATAAAGGAGGCGACCATGAAAGGACGCCATTTGGACAAGCAGATGCCGCATGCCAACGTGGGAACAAGGCGCGAGCCGTCTTGGCGCAAGACGTCCAGGGTCTTAGATCGCCGGGACGCCGAGCGCGTTCCCCTTCGCACGTATGTTTCATACGTGACGGATGAACGGATGGGCTTATCGCGTGGTCAAGGCTGGCTTGTGGATTTGTCAAAAACCGGGTGCAAAATCACTGGACCGGTTCTGATGCTAGGGACCAGTGTGACCATCGTGTTGTACTTCGCCGACGAACAAGACCCGCTTTGTGTCTGCGGTGCAACCGTCACCTGGTCCGACGGCGACTCGTTCGGCGTGCGGTTTCCGAAACTCAACGGCGCTGATCGCCAACGGCTGCAGGAACTGGTGCTGAAGTTTGCGACGCTGCGAGGGAAAAGTCAGCAGCATACCGCCTTCCGTCTTGCGTGACATCGGTTTCCGCGGCGTGTCCCGGTCAATGGTCCTCATCCTCGCGCCGCTAGTAAATCTACTCACTAGGGAATCGCCTAGGTTTTGATACGTTGAAATTCATTTATGGTTCGATTGCCGACGACATAGATACATGAAGGAGGGATTCACATGCCGCAAATCAGCGAACTCATCGAACCTGCATTCGACGGTGAACCGCGCCACGACCAAGACATGCTCGAAGCGATTTCTACACTCGATCGCACGAACAAGACTTCGGATCGTATGCAATGGAATGTGGAATTGGCCCGGGAGTGGGCCTTTCTCGGCGGAGATTAATCTCTTCGGGCCGGCTGCACCTTCCAAATCTTCGCCCAATCGTGCACTCGAGACATTTCTGACCTCCGGTGATCTGAAGCATCAATTCTGATTGTCAGGCCGCTAACAGAACATACCCTAAGCAAGTTTTAAGACAGCCGTAATTGCGGCCTCGCCTGCGCTGTCTTCGCTCCTTACCGCTGCTGTCACGAAAGCAGCAACTCGAAGCCGTCCATCTGCCCGTGGTCGATGCATACGCTCTATATGTGGACCATACGAGAGGCGCAGGGACCGATCTGTATCAACTCGCCTGCCGAATCGATCTGGAAGGGATTGTGGCGAAACGCGCCGATCGTCTCTATGACGACCACGCGACTACGGCAACCTGGATACAAATCGTCAACCCTGGCTACAGCCAAAAAGTCGGGCGAGGCGAGCTGTTCACGCGAGCCGGAAAGACCGGTTTTCCCTGAAGGAGCGCAGGCTTGGGTTGCTCCTAGTTTGCCGCAGCTCTCGGCCGTTCTATTTTTGAACAGCCTGATTGTCAGCAGCGGGGTTTAGGGTTGCCGGTCCAAAGGAGGTGCGAAAGTGGCACGGTCGCGTGACAGCATTGCCGATGTGTGGGGTCCACGCACTCCGTATCGAGAGCGTTGGCCCGTGCGGGTCGACGAGCACACGTCGGAAATGCCCGAGCGATGGGTGCCCTCCGCCTGTCTGCTGTGCTCCTATGGGTGCGGCATTGACATTGGGGTGAAAGAGGGCCGGATCGTCGGAGTGCGCGGCCGCGAATCAGATCGCACAAGTCACGGCCGGCTTGGCCCCAAAGGACTGCATGGCTGGGCAGCGAATCATTCCCGCGACCGGCTGACTGTTCCCCTCATCCGTCGAAAAGGTGAATTGCAGCCGGCGTCATGGGATGACGCAATGAACGTGATCGTCCGCCGCTCAAAAGAATTAATTGACCGGCATACGGCGAATTCAATCGCCTTCTATACAAGCGGCCAGCTGTTCTTGGAGGAGTACTACACACTCGGGATTCTCGGCAAGGCCGGAATTGGCACGCCGCACATGGATGGCAACACCAGGCTCTGTACGGCGACAGCGGACAACGCCCTGCGGGAATCGTTCGGTACGGATGGCCAGCCGGCTTCTTATGCGGATATCGATGTGACGGACGCCTTCATGCTGATCGGTCACAATGTGGCTTCGCAACAGACGGTCATGTGGATGCGGATGCTGGACCGTCGCGCCGGTCCCAATCCGCCCAAACTGGTGGTCATCGATCCTCGGCGGACTGAAACCGCGAAAGAGGCCGATGTCCACCTGGCCCTCCGCGTCGGTACGAACGTGGCCCTCCTCAATGGGCTGCAGCACCTCTTGATCAAGCACGACTGGATCGACCACTCGTTCATCCACGCCCACACGGTCAATTTCGAACGGCTGCAGCACATGGTGTCGACGTGGACGCCTGACCGGGTGGAACGGGTCACTGGGGTGCCGGAGCGGCTGCTCAAGCAAGCGGCCGCGATCATCGGCGAGAGCCCGACGCTGCTTTCCACGGTGTTGCAGGGTGTGTATCAGTCGATGCAAGCGACGGCCGCTGCCGTGCAAGTCAACAACATCCACTTGCTTCGCGGCATGATCGGCAAACCCGGCGCAGGAGTTCTTCAGATGAACGGGCAGCCCACGGCGGAAAACACGCGAGAATGCGGTGCAGACGGGGACATGCCTGGCTTTCGAAACTGGGAAAACGAAACTCATATGGAAGAACTTGCGCGCATCTGGAACGTCGAGCGCACGAAGCTGCCGACGTACGTGCCGCCAACGCATGCGATGCAAATTTATCGCTTTGCCGAGGAGGGTACGGTTCGCATGTTGTGGATCAGCGGGACGAATCCTGCCGTCTCATTGCCCGAATTGAACCGGATCCGACGAATTCTGAGCAAGGGCAGTTTGTTCGTGGTCGTTCAAGATGCGTTTCGCACCGAGACGACCGAGTATGCCGACGTCGTCCTGCCCGCTGCGCTCTGGGGCGAGAAGACGGGCTGCTACACCAATGTCGACCGTACGGTGCACTTGTCGGAGAAGGCCGTCGATCCGCCTGGTCAAGCAAAGTCGGACTTCGATATTTTCCTCGACTATGCGCAGCGCATGAACTTTAGCGACAAAGACGGGGCGCCGCTGATCAAATGGAGGACGCCGGAAGAATGTTTTGAAGCGTGGAAACGGTGCTCCAAGGGCCGGCCATGCGACTACAGCGGTCTGAGCTATGCGAAACTGCGCGGCTCCGCTGGGATTCAATGGCCCTGCCATGAGCAGGCCCCCGAGGGGACGCCCAGGCTCTATGCGGACTTCCGCTTTAATACGCAGGCGGACTATTGCGAGACGTACGGTCACGATTTGACGACCGGCGCGGTCAACACGCCTGAGGAGTATCGGGCTCGGGATCCGCAAGGCAGGGCGTTCCTGAGAGCCGTGGAATACCAACCGCCGCACGAGGAGCCGGACGAAGAGTACCCCTTCTGGCTCACCACCGGACGTGTGGTATATCACTGGCACACGAGGACGAAATCGGCTCGCTCGCGGGAGCTGAACGAAGCGGCGCCGGACGCCTTCGTTCAAATGCATGAAGAGGATGCGGCCAACCTCGGCATCGCGGAGGGCGATTTCGTTGAGGTCGCGTCACGGCGGGGGACGATCACGGTCCGGGCCAAAATCGGAGACATCCTGCAGGGCCACCTGTTTGTTCCTTTCCACTACGGCTACTGGGATGATGCCACGCGCGCGAGAGCCGCAAATGAGCTCACGATCAGTGAGTGGGATCCAGTGAGCAAGCAGCCGTATTTCAAGCATGCGGCCGTACGGGCCAAAAAAGTCTCGCATGCGGCTGCAGAACGTTCGCAACCCACACAAACTGTCGTCGGCCAGATCAAGACAGCGGCGTTGGAAGTAATGGAGATGCCCGGCAAAATTGCAAAGGCATTCGCGACGACCGGAGATCGGCGACCCATCAGCGTGTTTCTCGACATGACCTTGCAGAGCGAGCAGCAGCTGGCTGAGGCGTTCAAGCAGGTGGCTCGTCAGCACATCGCGGAGCCGGACATCCATGCGACGTGCATGTTGATGGCGTCCTGGACGGCCGACGAGGCGGAACGTCTGAAACCGTTCGTTGCCGCGTATCATGTCGACGGTAGTTCCCACCCGGACGGATCGATCAAGCAGCTCTTCGACGGCCCTCGAAGCGGCGGACTCGGTCTGCTGCGCGACCTACACGATCTGTGGCTGTTGTCGAACGAAGTGCATCTCGGGTGTGAAGCCGTAGGACAGGCCGCCAAGGCGCTCCATGATCAGCCGCTCGTTGACGCGTGCGAGCGCTCGTTAGCCAAGGTTGATCGAGAAATTGCCTGGCTTAGAACACGAATCGATCAGGCGGCTCCCCAGACCTTGACGGTGTCGTGACTGTACCCGTCGCTTCGCCGTCCGTAGATCAGGTTGTTGTCTCAAGCGCGCTGCAGCGGGTCTTTCGCCAAACGCCGCACTGTTTGTATGCGCCCATGCGCTTACAAGCCTGTAGGCCGTTGCTGATAGACAAACTGGGCAGACAGGGCTTAGAGTTCCCATCTATTGTGGGGCTGAATGCTCATGCCTCCACTTCGTGGTGTGTTGAGCAGATCTTTTGTCTAACTCCTCGCCTTGTTAGACGATTCTTGAAAGGCAATCGCATTATGGTCGGGGGAAGCACCATGTCTCATGCCAGTGACCAGGTTCTGTCAGATTTCGGGAAATGTACGATGGCGTTAGCCGAACGACTCGAACAGGACCCGCAATACGGGCTCATTGAACAAGTCTTCATTGAAAATCACATCCACATCCTTCAATCTGTCTACAGCAGCTGGAAGCGGCGGCAGTTGAACAAAGCCAGCGGCGAATGAACGCATCTCAACCGAGGCGGAGAGGCGCAACATCTCCGCTTTTCCCATGACGGCTGCACAAAAGATCCGGGTACTGATTGTGGATGACCACGTGATGGTCCGGCAAGGGCTGCGAGCGGTCCTGCAATCGTATCCGAACATTGAGGTGGTCGGGGAAGCAGGAAACGGCGAAGAAGCGGTCATGAGTGCGGCAAATCTGAAGCCCACCATTGTTGTCATGGATATCGGCATGCCGACCCTCGACGGCATCGGCGCGACGCGATTGATCAAAACGCAATATCCGGAAATGGCGGTGGTCGGACTGTCGGTCAATGCGCCGAGTTATTCTGTCGAGGCCATGCTCAAAGCCGGGGCATTCGAAGTTCTGACGAAGGACAAGGCGGTCGACCAGTTGTACAGCGCCATACAGCGGGCCACTGCGGCAATCCAGCCGATCCTTATTCTTCAAGAGCCACCGCCGGCTTCGCCTGAATTGGCTGAGACTATGGTCACGGACGTGCGGCAAAACTCCGACGTGCGGGAGTCAAAAACCCCCGATAAGTAACTGCCGGCGCGCCTGTCCCCCATACGAACGGTCTTCGAGCATCGATCTCTTTCGAGCGGCCATCCCTCGCGACCCACGCCTCCTACGCCGATGGTGTGCAAAAGGCGAACGCCGGTACACCCACGCCCTCGGAGCGTGCATTCCCCAAAGGAGGGAAGCGATGCTCCCCTAAACGAGGAAGGCGGCGCCCATCGTCTGCCCATAAACTTCTGAGTGGACCTCATACAGGGAGGCGACATGACTTTACGTGAGCGTGGTCGGCGCCGGTCGCGCCAGGCGCTGTCATGGCAAGTGTTCTATGGCAGCGGAGAGCTCGTTGGACAGGGCAGCATCGTCGACATGCATGAAAATGGCTGCCGTATTACCGGCCGCATGCCGGTCGAAGTGGGGACTCATCTGCGGCTGTGCATCTGGCCAACCGACAATCCTACCGATATTGTCGTCGCCAAGGGAACGGTCCGATGGACAAAGGGACTTGAATTCGGAGTGTTCTTGGATGCGCACATTACTGATTTGGATGAATTGGCTCGTCAAGCTGCGTCATGTCCATAGTCATAGCCGTCGGCATTTAGGAGTACTGAATCTTCGTACAGGTTTGTAGGCTGCGGTGGCGAAACCATGCTCTAACTGGTGAGAATCATAAGTGATTTCTGGGGGTGGTGCTAGATAGAACTGTTGCATCGCCGCGGTAGAGTGGGAATCATGATAACGAGAGATGACCACACTTGTCATTTTATGCTCGAACAAAATGCCAAGGGTTATTTTACGGGAAATTTTATTTGCTCATTTTGTGGACATAAGGTGGCTCAAGCGCAGTGGTTCGACACCCTCGCCGCGACGTCTTCCGGCCGTGAGGTAGCTCACGGCCTTTCCCGCTCCGCTCCGAGGCAACATCCGCAGCAGCATTAACGGCACGTCAGTCATCGACACGCCCCTATCAACTTTATCCGCGCGACAGGGATTTTCCCGGTAGGCTCGCTTGAGCAGGGTACGGTACGTTGGCACTATGGAACAGTGGTTCTCGAACGAGACGCTGACATGGGTATCCATCGGATCGGCTCTTGCGCTGGTCCTCGGGATGGTGGCAGTTCCCTGGCTCGTCGTTAGACTGCCGAAGGACGCGTTCTCCCATTTGAAGCGGCCGGGGTGGCTCGATCACCAGCCCGTGGCAATCCGCATTCCCCTCCGTGTTGTCAAGAATGTGTTGGCACTGGTATTGGTCGTCCTGGGCATCGCGATGTTGGTCCTGCCCGGTCAAGGTATCTTGTCGATTCTCTTGGGCGTCATGCTCGGCGATTTCCCAGGCAAACTCAAAGTGCAGCGCTGGATTCTGGCAAGACCGAAAGTCATGAACACTCTGAACTGGCTCAGGCAGAAATTCAAAAAACCTCCGCTCGATCGGCCGTCGGCGAAATTGGCCGCCTAAGTCGTCAGTCTTACGCTCTATGGCTGCACGGCCATCCTCAACTCTCAATTTCATATCTCAAATACGAACATCACAGGCCTCGGCTTTGGGCCGGTAAGGCGACCACTGCTTGCATACAGGGACAGGCCATATCGTCACCCTCGCAATGGCCAGGATTGTCTTATCCGTATTTATGAATGATGGCGGAGACGTGTTGTCTCGACGAGCACCGCCTATCTAACAAGACGATGGATCTGGTGTGCGCGTCGGGCGAGCACGAGACCAACAGCCCTACGCCTTTTCCGCGCTTGCTTGACCGCACGGCGGAACTGTTGCTAAGGTGGGCACCATCCTCCTAGGAGAATACCCTGTAAGGTCAATGAACCGACTCATTGGGAAGAAAATCCTCCTGCTCATGGCCATCTGGTTGCTGACCGGTGGCCTCGCCTTCGCAGACTCCTTCGATCTCACCGATGAATTGCAGCACGCCTTGTTCGATCGGGCCTGCGCTGTTGAAACGGCGTTTGACGAGGTGCGGGCATCCGTCGGAGATACCATCGGGTCTCTGCCGATCGGGATAGAACCCGCTCCGCACGGCGCCATTGCGAAGGTGCTTCACTGCTCCAATCTCCTCGTGCTCGTCTTGCTGCAACCCCTGCCAGAAGTTCTCAAAACGTTCCGCATTTGATCCTTGTGCCGGAGACCCTTCCTCCCCTGACCGGCAGTCGTCTCGGGTAATCGATTGCGAAGCAATCGGTGGGTGGGTGAGGCTGGGACAGGGCGCGTCTCGGCGCGCCCGGGTGGGCGGGTGAAAACCTGAGGATCATGTCCGTTTATTGCTGGTCTGTGCTGGTGGAGGTCGCGAAGTCCGATGCTTGAGCGTGTCATCAGTTCTTCGCTGACACAGCGTGTGTTCGTGTGCGTCGCCGGACTCGTGCTGATGCTCAGTGGGCTCTACGCCTTTCATATCCTAGACGTCGTCGCGTATCCCGATCCGTCGCCGCCAATGATCGAGGTCATCACCCAATATCCCGGTTGGTCGGCCGAACAGATCGAGCGGGCCATTACCCTACCGATTGAAATTGCGCTGCAAGGGATGCCCGGTCTCACCGACATTCGATCGCTGTCCATCTTCGGCCTCAGCGACATCAAGGTGTATTTTCAGTTCGGCACCGATTATTTCCGCGACCGACAGGAGATCCTCAACCGCCTGCAAGTCATTACGTTGCCGCAGAATGTTCAGCCGGCCATTTCACCCTGGTCCGCGATCGCAGAGATCTACCGTTATGAAGTCGAAGGACCAGGGAAGAGCCTGACGGACTTGAAGACGATTCAGGAGTGGCAAATCCGCCGAGAGTTCAAGCGCGTGCCCGGCGTCATCGACGTGACGACGTTCGGGGGCACCGCCAAGGAATTCCATGTCGATCTCGATCCGGGGCGGCTCCTCAGCTACAACGTGACGCTCGATCAGGTCATGGATGCGCTGACCAAGAGCAACACGGACGTCGGCGGCAATTACCTGACGATGGGAGCGCAAAGCTTCAATGTCCGAGGCATGGGCCTGATGAAGAGCCTCGACGACATCGCGGATACGGTCGTAACGGAGAAGGAAGGCACCCCGATCTTCGTGCGCAACCTCGGCCAGACGAGCGTCGGTCATCGGGTCCGCCTTGGTAAAGTCGGTATCAATGACCGCGACGATGTCGTGGAGGGAGTCGTGCTATTGCAACGAGGGGCACAGGCTCTTCCTGTGCTCGAACGGGTCCATCAGAAGGTCGACGAGTTGAACAAGAGTCGACTCCCGGCTGGTGTGACGATCAAGACCTTTTATGACCGTACGGTATTGATCCACACGACCATCGAAACGGTGGTCGATATTCTCATTGCCGGCGTCATTCTCGTGTCGATCATTCTGTATGTCTTTCTCGGGCATGCACGGACCGCCTTGATTGTCGCCCTTACGGTGCCGATAGCGCTCCTGTTCACCTTCTGCGTCATGGCCGTCAGCGGTCAATCGGCAAATCTGATCTCACTCGGGGCCATCGACTTCGGCATCATTGTGGACTCCACTCTGATCATGGTCGAGAGCATCTTCTATCACATCTCGCACAAACGGGCTGCGGGCCTGACCGTCCCTATGCACGTGATGCGGGCTGCGAAGGAGGTCGGGCAGCCGATTTTTTTTGCGACAACGATTATCGTCGTGGCGTTCATCCCGCTGTTTACGATGACCGGGGTGCCCGGTAAAATTTTCGCGCCGATGTCACTGACCTACGGTCTGGCCTTGACCGGCGCCTTGTTGATGGCCTTCACTCTGGCACCGGCGCTCTGCGCGCTGCTGTTGACGGGAAATCTGAGCGAGCGCGATACGGCGGTGGTCGAATGGCTCAGACGCAAGTACATGACGACGCTGGCCTGGGCGCTTGATCATGAAGTCATCGTCATAGGTGTCGCTGGGGCGGCCCTTGCATTAGCGATTTTCGCCGTCCCCTTCATCGGCGGTGAATTCATGCCCGCATTAGAGGAAGGCAACATCTGGATGCGAGCGACGCTGCCTGTCGACATTTCGTTCGAGCAGGCGGCGCAGCTCGCCACCGAGATTCGGCAGGTCTTCCGGGACGTTCCGGAGGTGATCGATGTGGCGTCGCAACTCGGCCGGCCCGACGACGGCACTGATCCGACCAGCTTTTTCAACGCGGAATTCCTGGTGACGCTCAAACCAAAGTCCGCTTGGCGGGCGTCGCTCAAGGATAAACAGGCGCTCATTGCCGAGATCGAGCAGGAACTGGCGTCCTTCCCCGGCATCTCGTTCAACTTCTCTCAAGCGATTCAGGACAACGTGCAAGAAGCGATGTCCGGAGTGAAAGGCGAAAACGCCGTCAAGCTCTTTGGACCCGACCTCCGCCAATTGGAAGCCTTTGCCGCGCACATTCAGCGCCACATGGCAGGTGTCCGCGGCGTCAAGGATCTCGGCGTGCTCCACCTGTTGGGCCAGCCGAACCTGATCATCGAAGTGAACAGGCAGGAATGCGCCCGTTACGGCTTAAAAGTCGGCGACGTCAACGACGTCATTCAAGCGGCGATCGGCGGTCAAGCGGTGACCCAGGTCTACGAAGGCGAAAAGTGGTTCGATCTCGTCGTCCGGTTCTTGCCGGAGTATCGGAGAGACAACGAAGCCATCGGCCAGATTCTTGTCAGCACGCCCGAAGGGGCAAAGATTCCGATCAAACAGCTGGCGACGATTTCTGAGCAGACCGGCGCGTTTATCATCTATCGGGAAAACAACGAGCGGTACATCCCGATCAAGTTCAGCGTGCGCGGACGCGATTTGGAAGGAACCGTGAAGGAGGCTCAGGAAAAGCTCGCGGCGAATGTGTCCTTGTCCGAAGGCTATCGGATGGAGTGGCACGGGGAATACGATCAGCTGCAGGACGAAAAGGCCCGCTTAGCGAAAATTGTTCCCGTCACGTTGCTGCTCATTCTGTTTCTCGTCTATCTCGTGCTTAATTCGATGCGCGATGCGCTGATTGTGCTGATCGCAGTGCCGTTTTCGCTCGTGGGAGGCGTGTTGACTTTGTTCCTGACCGGTACCAATTTCAGCATTTCAGCTGCTGTGGGTTTCATTTCCCTTTTCGGCGTCGCCGTGCAGGGCGGATTGATCTTGGTGAGCCGTATTCAAGACCATTTGCAGGAAGGTCTCGATATTCGTACGGCGATTTTGAAAAGCGCGGAAGTCCGGATGCGGCCCGTGCTGATGACGTCATTGGCCGCCGCCATCGGCTTGATTCCAGCCGCGGTGGCCACGGGAATCGGTGCTCAGTCTCAACAGCCGTTGGCCCGCGTGGTCGTCGGCGGGATGCTCACCTCCGCGGCGTTGATTCTTCTCGTGCTGCCTATTCTCTACCGCCTGGCCTATCGCTGGAGCGAGGGAGAGCCGAGAGAGCGCGAGTCGCCGTGACGACATACTGCAAGGGACTGCCGTCGGCACGCTGTCGAAGAGTAATCCCGGTTCCACATAGGGACGGTTGTGTCGGATTTTGACGAAATGATTGTCAATACGTAAGCAATGGGGCAGGATCGGCACAGGATAATCTCGGCAACCACTACCATTGCATGACTAAGAAGGAGGGGACTATGGGACTGGGCAGGATTCTTGTGGTGGACGATGAAGCGCATATCCGGTCGACGGTCAAGATGGTTCTGACCAAGGCCGGGTACGATGTGGTCGAAGCGGAAGACGGGGAAAAGGGAATCGAGGCGATCAAATCCGGCGACAATCCCCTTGTGGTCGATATGATTCTCTGTGACATGCAGATGCCGAAAATCGACGGTCACGGAGCGATCGCACATTTCCTCTCCCAATTTCCTTCCGTGCCGATCGTTGTCATGACCGGGCATCCGGATGTCCAAGCCGCCACGAAGCTCATGAAGCAGGGCGTCATGGATTATCTGGTCAAACCGATTGAGAAGGAGAAACTGCTGGCTGTTGCCGAGGAAGCCGTCAACAAGCATGTCTTATTCAAGAATCATTTCCGCGCATAATTGACGACGCCGGTACGGCCGGTCGAAAGGGTGGCTGGTGCTTCCTGAGGAGGAGAATCTGCCTCCCCGGCACAAGGCAGAGCAGAATCGACGCCGGGCTCCCCGGCGAATGGTCGAGCTTGGTCTTGCGCAGGGGAGCAGAGAGCTGGAGACGGCGCTTCGTATCTCTCGAGCGCTCTCGCTGCACACGACGTTCGAGGATTTGGTCGCGCAGACCTTGGACACCGCCCTGGAGGCAGTGGACGCGGAGTGCGGATCAATTCTCATCGCGGATCCCGCCACTCAACACCTCGTCAATTATCATTGTGTCGGCGCAAACCCGGTGCAACGGGGGGCAGCGATTCCATGGCATCACGGGATTGCAGGTGCCGTCTTCCGATCGGCGAAGCATGCCGTCATTGTGGATGCCCAGAACGATCTTCTCATTCCAGATAAAATCGATAAAGCCACAGGCTCGGTGATCAAGAATATGGTCATCCTGCCGCTCAAGCGGTGGCAGGGCGAACCGATCGGTGTCATTGAAATTCTGAACAAGCGCCATGAGCCATTTACTGAAGAAGATATCGCAGTTGTCACCATGATTTCCTCGCTCGCCACGCCGGTGATTGAGGAGGCAAGGTTGTTTGAAGCCAAAAAACTGGCGCAAGTGGCGAAATTGGCCGGCGATATGAGCCATGACATCAAGAACTTACTCATGCCCGTGCTGTGCGGCGCAGAAGTCCTCAAAGACGAACTCGATGAGCTGTTCGGGAGATTGCCCGATCGGGATTCGGTTCAGTCGGAGAAAAGTCGCGCGCTGTGCCATGAAGTCTTGCAGATGGTGCAAGAGGACGTCCGCAGGATCTCGGACCGAGTCCGAGAATTGGCCGACTGCGTGAAGGGCATGAGCGCCGCGCCAAAGTTTACGCCCTGTCAGGTGGCGAACGTCGTGTTGAGCGTGTTTGGAACGCTGGACCTGGTGGCGAAAAAAAGGGGAGTTTCTCTCAGCTGCGAAGGTCTGGATGGGTTGCCTCCAATCGAGGCGGATGAACAGCGACTCTTCAATGCCTTCTACAACCTGGTGAACAATGCCATTCCGGAAGTTTCGTCCGGCGGATCTGTCACCGTTGTCGGCAAGGTCCATCCAAACTCCGACATGCTGGAGATTTTGGTCGCAGACACAGGCCGTGGGATGCCTCCCGAAGTTCGGGATAGCCTTTTTAGTGCCCACGCTGTGAGTCGAAAGCCCGGCGGCACAGGACTCGGGACGAAAATCATCAAGGACGTGGTCGATGCTCACAAGGGCCACATCGACGTTGAAAGCGTTGTAGGCAAAGGGACGACCTTCCGTCTCATGCTTCCGCTTCGCCAGCATCAAACCAGTCGCTCCAAAGACTCAGCCGCCGCCTGATCGCCTGTCGGCCCGCCGTCTCAGCCGGCATGCTCACCTCCGCGGCGCTGATTCTCCTCGTGCTGCCGGTTCCCTACTGCGTGGCTCCCGTAGGGGCAGCACCGAGGGAACACGAATCGCCGTCACCACATATCGCAAAGGACCGCCCGTCAACACGGTGTCGAACGGATAACAGGTGACCAGGGCAAGTCGATCTTGGCCCGGAGTCAATGGAATCCGCGCCGTCCGCGCATCTACGATCTGACTGCCTTGCACCACGTATCGCTCAGCCGTTCGCTGTTGAGTTTCGATCACGATTTCGTCCTGCCGCCTAAGCCGCCTCAAGAAGCGAAAATGAGTATCGCGATGCCCGGTCAGGATCGTCGTGCCCGGCGATCCGGGAAATGCGCTCGATTCCGCGTAGCCGGGACCGAAGGCCAGCGTGCGGCCATGGGCGCCGTTCAACACGATCAGCTCGATGTGGAGGGAGGGCACCGTGAGCTTTGCGACCGGATACGTATCGGCCCAAGGCCATGGTTTGGCGGCGGTCTCGCCGGCCACCGTCCGAGACCAGGCCCGCTGCAGCAGATACTGCGCGAGCCCGGCCTTTGCATAGATCCAGGATCCTTCCCCGATCTGCCACAATCCGACGGCCAGGAGACACACCGGCAGCATGACAAGAACACAGGGAACGGTACGAACCGCGCTCATGCGACCCGTTGACGAACGCTCCACAACAGCCACGCCACTGTGATGGCGGCAAGGCCCATGAAGATTTGCAATTGTCCGCTCGTCGCACCCTTTGCGAGATCGTCGATTGAGACCTGCTCATCTCGGTTTGCATGGTTCTCCGGCTGCCCTGGCTCCATGGCCTTATCGGTCGGTCGAGCCGGCGTCACATCGACGGCGACGAGGCTCGTGTACTTGCCGACCAGATGATGGGTCAGTGCCACGTCGAGCACCGCTTTGCGGATCGCTTCTTCCACGGTCCCTGTATAACTGTCGTCCATCAGCGCTGAAATCTTTTCCCTTGCCCAATAGCCCGAGAGCCCCCCTGGAAAAGATGCCGCCTTGAACGACACCGGCAACGACCAAGGCTGGTCTCCCGACGAACCCTTCACCATCGCCTGCTGCGGGAGCGAGCCGGCTTTGAGCGCGATGACGATCGGTTCGCCCTCGTAGAGATCGGCGATCCGCGGAGGATATTGTTCCACGACTGCCCCGAATGTATCGAAGGCGATGTCGGTGAACACCGGGTGTTCGAGTTTCTTGAACAGCGCGTCGAGCTTCTCTTTCACCTCCGTCACATTACCGATGTAGGTAAAGCTGCCCCGTCCCAGCTCTGCGGTTTTTCTCATCAAATGGGTGTTGGGGCTGGAACCGATGCCAATTGTAAACAGTCGTCTTGTGCCGACTCGAAGATGCAACAACTCAAACAGCTCCTCTTCGTTGCCGACCTGACCGTCGGTGAGGAGCACGATCTGCTGGATGCGAGTTTTCTCCGACGGGCTTTTGAGCGCCTGTCTCAGCGCCGAGGCGATTTCCGTCCCGCCGTCGGCCGAGAGATGTTCCGTGTATCGGATCGCCTTGCTGATGCTCGCCGCTGTCACCGGCACCAGCGAAGGGAACAGCGAACGGACCGTGTTGTTGAATTGGATGATGTTGAACCGATCACGGGTCGTTAGTCGCGTCAGCGCTGCCGTCAAAGAGGCTTTGGCCTGCACGATCGATGGGCCGGCCATCGACCCCGACGTATCAATGATAAACGTCAGATCGCGCGGAGGGCTGGTCATTTTGTCATCATGCTCCGTTGGGGGTGCAAGCATCAGCAGGGCGTAGGTCTCTCCATTCTTTTGTTCGGTGAGAATCGTCGCCACTGGTTCGCTTCGAGGCGCCGGATGCCAGACGAGTTGGAAATCTCGATTCGCCGGCACGACATCCTCCTTGAGCGTGATTTGGAATCCGCCATCCGCATCCGGGACCACGATAATCGGGTGGTAGGGGGACTCCACCTTTGACACTGGAATCCCCGGCTGTAAGGTGAGCGAGAGACTCAAGGGATTGATCCACCCTCGATTGGGAGCTTGCACCGGCGGCGTAATCCGGGACGCATCAGGAACGAGATCGGTGTCCAACATCGTTCCCGTTCCCTTCGGTGCCTGCTGTTCGATGATCACGGGCGTCCCCGCGATGTAGCGGCGCCCCACCGCCATGGGAAAGCGGAGTTGGAACTGGCCGCTGTCGTAGCGGATCGTTTCCTGGTACTCAATTTCGACCGTGATCCGTTCATCTGGTCCGATGTTGGCCACCGACGTGGTGAAGATGTTCGCTCGTTCTTGCTCGACGAGGCTCGTCCGCTTGCCTTCCTGTTTCGCCTGTTCGTAGGTTGTCTTCGCCTCGGATCGCTCCTTGATCAGGCCTTCGATGATGCGTTCACCGACATGCATGCGAAGATGATCGACGGCAGCGGCTTCGGGCAAGGGGAAGACATAGATTCCTTCCAGCCAGCCTCCTTTCCGGTGGTTCGGATTGCGGAACTCTTGTCGGACCGTCGTGCGGGCGACGATGCCCGTGACCGCAATCCGCACGTCGGTCTTCAAGATCGGAGCAGGCGCGAAGCGGCCTTGTTGGTTGGTCTTGAAGAGGAGAGATCCCTCCGACACGTCATTGATGCCCATCGTCGGCACGACGCCTGTGCCCAGGGATTCGGCCTCGACCGGCGCGGCGGTCCCGGGAACCGCAACGGAACAGAAGGCCGAGAGAACAGGGCACAGGAGGAGAGCTCTGATGTATCGAGCGGACCGGTCGATGTATGCAGGGAGAAATCGGTTAAACATGATGCCCTCGCGAGTCAGGGGTGAGTGGCCTGTTCATAGATCGGCGTCCTGGGAACGGAGTCGTTCCGAGGACGCGATCTGTAGCGGTTATCAGCTGCCGGACGCTGGTTCGAGGGCAGAAGGTCCATGTGTCCCTTCCGAGGCGTCAGCGGAAGGTACGAGGCTCTCGATCAACGAGTCGTCGGCTTGAGTGCTCTCACCCGGATCGGCCGACGCCTGTGGCGGCTCGGGGGCCGGCATCGTTGCGACGGCCGGCGCACGCATGTGCTGTTCACCGATCGGACGGATCTCCAGATGCACCCGGCGATTCATCTGGCGGCAGACGTCGCTCATATCAAGGCACAGGACGCCATCTTTTCCGAGACTGACGGTCTTGATCTGGTGTTCTGACACCCCGTCATTGATCAGCTCCGTCTTCACCGTTTCTGCCCGCTTCAGTCCGAGTGCCCGGTTGTAACCGGTTGACCCCTGCTGATCGGTATAACCTTGAACCAGGACGCCGAGATTCGCATCGTGCTTGAGGATTGAGGCCTGAGCGTGGAGCAACGTTCTGGCTTCGTCGGTCAAGCCTTTGCGGCCGACCTCGAAGTAGAGATCGGTGTGGATGATCCCCGCCGTGGTGCGGGTTACCGCGGGCTCGGCGGTTGCCGACGGCGACAGTGAAACCGGCGTGACGACTGGAGGGGTTTTGAGCGCTTCGCTGACTTGGACACTGGTCAATGGTTCTGGCCCAAAGCCCTGTTCCGTAGACGAGTAATACCAAATGGCCCCGATGACGGCGGCCAGACTGACGATGAGCCCTGAAACGACGAGCACGTCTTTGTCCTTCTTAGGGCCTGAGAGGCTGGGCGCGATCGCGCCGGAAGTGACTTGTGATGGACCTTTTTGCATGGAATCCTCCTTGTCAAATGGGTCAAGAGTTTTGGTCAATGGCGATGTGTTGTGTGAGCCACCTGGGGTCTGCCTGCCCGTTCACCTCCTTTCAGCCCCTGAGTCGGCTCGCTATCGGTCGGACTGGTGAGCAACCGGAGTGCCGGAGGCAGGGAAAAGCTGAAGCCATAAAAGGCAAATATAATGAAGCACTTGAAACTCGTTGGGCGGCGCGTCCCGGCGCGGGGATTAAAAACCCTGCAAGCCTCGCGGGGCTTTCCCCGCATGCAGAGAGGAGGTGGATATCAACAAACTTCGGCTATAGACTGCCTACCGGTATTGCAGGCAGAGGAGGGCAGTCATTGAGTCTTACGTTTCCCATTCAGGCAAAGCTCAACGATGGCTCGCCGGTGCAATTGGTGCTGGCCGGCCGGCATGACATCGAACCTCTCCGAGCGCTCTACCGGATCATTGTCAATGAGGGAACGTCCTATCCCCACGACCGATTTCCAGATGATGACGAGTTCATGGACTATTGGTTCCGCGGCAAAACGACGGTCGCCGCTTATGTGCCTGACAGGGACGGGGCATCAGCGATGGCCGGAGCGTTCTACCTGAAGCCGAATTGGCCTGGAAGGGCGAGACAGGTGGCCAACGCGGGATTTATCGTCGCTCCCGCGTGGCGCGGGAAAGGGTTGGGGTGGCTCCTTGGGGCGACCATGTTGGATTACGCGCGTCAGTTGGGATACCGCAGCGTCATTTTCAATCTCGTGTTTTCAGAGAATCTGTCGGCCCGGCATCTATGGCAACGACTGGGTTTCAAGGAACTGGCTGTCGTGCCGGACGCAGTCCGGAAAAGCGATGGGACGTATCAAGATGCCGTGATTATGTTTCAGTCGCTCATCCATCCGTAACCTGCTCGCGGTAGCCTGCTCGGATGATGCCCTCACAACTTCCGGCTCCGTTGCGCATTGTCAAAACACACCCCGAGTTTCCGTCCGTCGACGGGTACAGCCCAACCGGGATAGACCTTATAGCGTTGAGGGGAAGAACGATGGCTTGCGTGAGATGTTGTCGGATGACTGAAAATGCTGTCTGACCAGTCGTTCCAGCGAGCTGAAATGACGGTCAGGCAGGTTTTTGAAACGGCGTCTGCACTCGGCAACGGCCTGCTCGGCGGATGCGAAGGGTTCGATGACGCTCAAGAGATGGTTGTAGTAGTCGCTGAGCTTTAGTTCTACGGTCCGTACGTGCGACGGATCTCCGGCAATGGCCATCGCCGCCTTTGTCTGATCGCCGTGACTCTCGATCAAAGCTTGGAAGCAGAGGCCCTTGAGGCGTTGCGTCACGGTGCTCCGGTCCCAGCCGAAGATGTTTGCCGTGGCCTGCATGTCAAAGCCTTCTCGTCTGAGGCAGTCAAGGACGGCCTTGTCGCCGGCGGCATCCGGTAATGCGGCCGCGTTCTCATCACGCGCGCTGCCTGTGAACGTGTCGTCGAGTGAGAAGACATGTCCCGGGAGGAGGTCTCCGTCAAAGAGGGCGACCGCGCGCTCGAGAACGTTGCGCAGTTCTCTCACGTTGCCGGGCCATCCGTAGGCCGTCAACAGCTTCACGGCGTCAATGGATAGGCGGGGACGCGGCCTGGTCATGCGTTGGGAGATGTCGGCCAGCGCCGAGTCGGCGATGGCAGCAACGTCGCCAGTGCGCTCACGCAGCGGCGGCAATCGAAACACGAAGCCTTTCAGCCTGAAATACAAATCTTCACGGAACCAGCCTTCCGAGACGCCCCGCTGGAGGTCGCGATTGGTGGCCGCCACAATGCGGACGTCGACGGCGGTCGGCGCCGTCGCGCCGACGCGGTAAAACGACCGGTCCTGGAGGACTCGAAGCAATTTGCTCTGATGATCCAGCCTCAGATCGCCGATCTCATCCAAAAAGATGGTCCCGCGATGCGCGAGCTCGAAATAGCCGCGCCGGTCAGCCTTCGCTCCTGTAAAGCTTCCTTTGATATGGCCGAAGAGTTCGCTTTCAAACAGCTCACCGGGAATAGCCGCCATGTTCACCGCGACGAAGGCCTGACCGCCCCGTGGGCTCAACCGGTGGACGGCCCTGGCGAAGAGCTCTTTGCCCGTGCCAGGCTCGCCCAAGAGCAACACGGTCAGGGGCGACGCCGCGGCCTTTTTCACGTCGCGGAACATCCGAAGCAAAACCCGATCCTGCGTGATGATGCCCAGGCCACGGCACTCTTGTGTCAACTCCTCCAACTCGGCATCGGCGAGGGGGCGCGCATGGATGGACGAGCTACCGAGCTCGCTCAGCCGCCGTTCGACCTGTGTCAATTGGCTGCGTGCGGACTGCTCCTGGGCGCGCGCCTCGACAATCTGCGCCTCGAGCGAGGCGATGTCCCTCGCCAGGATTTCCTGTTGCGCCGTTGATCGCGCGAGCGCGGTCTTTGCCGCCTCTAAATCCTCTTCGAGCGCCTCGGCGCGATTTTCACGCAGCGTCAACGCCTCACGTATCGCGGCCGCGTCCTGCCGGACGCGCAGCATGTCATGTTCGAGCAGCATCATTCGTGGACCGGCCGTCAGATGCGTCCACCCAAGCGAGCCGAAGATGACAAAGGTCGCGGCTGTCATGGGGAAGGGCACTGGGAGCAATACATCAAATCCCCATAATAGACCGGCCGTTGCGGCGGCATAGGAAAGCAGGAGTGCGATGGCAAGCGCGAGGCCCTTCGAGCCGTGGAAACGTAGCAGCCCCCACGCGATAGAGGAGGCCAGCAGAAGCGTGACTCCGAGCGCAATGCCCCGGCCGGCGACGGTAATGCGGCTTCCGGTCAAGAGGCCGTTGAGCAGATGCAAATGGGCCACGAAGCCGCTGGTGTATAGCCCAGTTGGAAGCCACCACGGGCTCTCGCTGATTCGGTTGGGAAGGATGACAACGATCTTCCCCTTGAAACGCTCTTCAAGCTGGCCGCGGTCATGCAGCTGTATCCATTCCCAGACCGTGGACATTGTGATCGTCGGCAGCGCTGTCAACGATCCGTCGCCTACCGGATTCAGCGTCTCGGTCGAGACGCGAGCCGACGTGAGAGGCTGTCTTGAAAGGCCCGTCTGACGATAGAGATCATACAAGAGCTCGCCGAAGGCCGGTACCGCCTGGCCTTCGATGCTTGTCAGAAGGGGGACCCGTCGCGCCACCCCGTCCGGCTGCACCGACAGAAGGACATGACCGGTCAGGACCCCCGCGGCGGGAATGGCCGTTTCGCCGGCATGGACGGCAACCACCGGTCCCGCCGCCTGCAACGCTTCGATGAACAGCGCATCGCTTGCGGCGCCGCCAAGCGAGACAGGACTGGCATGGTCAAGCCGATGGTCGATTCCGATGGCGGCGGCACCGGCCTCATGCACGGCCGTGATGAGCTGAGCAAGCACCGCCCGATCCAGCATGGGCCCAAAGCGCTCGTCGCTCTCCGCGTCACGCACGACCATCACCAAGGATTCGCTCACAGCGATCGGCGCCCGTCCTCGCACCCAGCTGTCGTACAGCGACCACTCGAAAGTCGTGAAGGTGGCGGGCGCCAAAGTCCATAGTCCCGTCGCGACCATCGAAGCGAGAAGTCCCATAGTCATGGCTTGCCAGAAGGAATTCGTGATGAACAGCCGCCAGACGTTTGAGGAGGATCTCGGGACGATCATAGGCTCATAGGCTAATGGGCGGTAAACTCAGCCATGATTGCAGTGGCCTCTGTTCGGGGAAGCCCTTTGAGGAACTTTTTGGCTTTGGATATATCGGCGGACACCCCGATGCCTTTTCCGTAGACGCGAGCCAGCGTTCGCTTAGCGGGCAGAAATCCGTCTCCTGCCGTCGCTTCAAAGCAAGCGAGGATCTTTTTGTCGTGCGGCGGAAGTACGTTTTCCCATCCTTGTTCATACAAGCGAGCCAATTCAGCCTGGGCCGCTTCGCTTAAGGCATAGTTTTCCCTGAGGAGCATCGGGACGGCGGCGTCCGTGCGATGATCACGAAGCAGTCTGATGCCGATCGTCTGTTCGTCGTCCGTCGGACTGTACTCGCGAAACTCTTCCCAGAGCCGCTGCCGATAAGCGACAAAGGCGTCCTGAGCCTCCTTACGCTTGCGTTCCGGCTGGTCGGGCGATAGGGCCTGCCGTCTGAGTTTGGTGAGCAACTCGGCTGACGGTTGGTAGCCATATTCGGCGGCTTTGCTCCACCAGAGCACGGCCCTCCCAAAGTCTTTATCGACGCCTTGGCCGTTCTTATAGGCGTTGCCAAGAAAAAATTGAGCCTGGGCCACGCCGCCTAATGCCGCCTCTTCCATGAGCTGGGCCGCTTCCCGTTCTTGCTTCGAGAGTTTCAACAAGAGCGCCAGACGATATCGTGCGTCGGGGAGATACGGCTGCAGCATCAGCACTTGCCGATACGATTGCACGGCGGCGGTCACTTGTCCGAGCGAGTACTGGGCGGCGCCCAGACTGTAGTGCGCATCGGTCAAGCCGGGATCGAGCCGCACGGCTTCATGCAGCACCGAGACGGCGGCGCGCCAGTCCTGTTTGGCAATGAATATGATGCCCAGTTGCAAATGCGCTTTGGCGTCGTTCGGCCGGAATTTGATGGCGGCACGGCATTCTTCCATGGCGGTCTCGAGATCTCCGAGGCGATAGAGCGCCTGCGCGAGCGCAAGCCGATGGCCTGGCTCATCAGGGGCGAGGCGGACGGCGCCCCGCGATTCGCTGAGCGCCATCGCGGCGCTCATCTGCTCGAGCGGGGGACCGGAAGGCAGTGAGTGGGCTTCGCCCAGCGCCTCGGGTGGCGGCGGAGGACTTTCGAGCGGCGCTTGTCGGGATGGATCCTCCGTGGTCTGAGCAAATGAGCGGAGAATTGCGGAGAGACTGAACACAACGACGAGTACCAATCGACGGACCATCGGCCATCTGCCCCCGGTTAACCGAGCGGCCGATATTATAACACCCGTCAAAATCGCTTCTTGATGCGTCCAATGGTGGCCTGAAGCTCGGCGGCCGACAGCACGACGCGATTGTGCGGAATTCGCCAGACCGGCTCCGACGGAGCCGGATCGCCGGCTGCGCGTGGAATGAGATGCCAGTGGATGTGAGGCATCTGGTTGCCGAGCAGGCCGTAGTTCATCTTTTTGGCATCGAACGTCTCGGCCACCATTTTTGCGAACCGGCTCACTTCTTCCATCAGTTGAATGCGCTCGGTCGGCGCCAGGTGAAACAGTTCGGTTGCGTGCCGCTTGAAGACGACCACACACCAGCCGGGGAAAAATTGATCCTCATGGAGATACGCCATCGACAATCCGAGATCGGCAATGAAGTGGTCGGAACTGGGCCAGGTGCCCGAGCAGGCCTTGCACGATGGATCGATCATGGCTGGATCGTTCTCCGTTCTTCTTCGGTGATGATGCCCTTCTTTAGCAGCAGTTGAATGAGCCTGTCGGTGCGGTCTTGCACAGTCGCTCCGGGCTGCGGCTGGCCGTTCGACACTTTGGGCTCCGCCGGCGAGCGCCTCTTCCCGTAGACGCGGAACACGGGCGTGAACAAGGACACATAATCTTTATTTCGAATGCGCAGGGAAAACGACGGGCTGTCGGTGAGCGGAGCAAGATCCTGGCTGCCGCCAATCGGCACGCGAAAAAACGGCTTGCCCTCATCGGTTTCACCGTCCTGTCCGAGAATCTCGAACCGTTGCAGCAGCGGTTCGCTTTTCAGCGGTTCCCGGTCTTCGCCGGCGAGGTTGGTGATTTTCTCCAGGACCACGATCAGGCTGTCGGCGATCAGCGGATCGCTGGATCGGTTGCGGACGATGAGGTCGTAGCGGTATTCGCTGTTGAAGTTGTCGCGGCCCATGAGGGTGACCGACACGGTGGCCTTGCCGCTCAAATCCGTGAGCTGATCGAGCGCAGACGCCGCGAGAGACGCGGGAATCACGGCAGTCAAGAGTAAGACTCCTATCGATAGCCGGCGGCCGCCGAGCGAAGGTGGAAACATGAATATGTGAGTCTTCCGATTCATTGCGTGGCCTGTAGGGAGAATAACAAAGATCCATAGGTACTTCGAGCATTCTTGCCGTTCTCGCCTTGACAGTGTCTTTGATCGACGGATATCCTCACGGCCCCAGACCACCCTATGAGACCCGTTGCGGCTTCCGGCGCCCCTCTTCTGCTCCCGCGATCGCTTGTCTTGCAGCTCATGCGGCTCTACGACGTGTCACATCCCTTTCGGCCGGGACGGCTTATTCGCGGGTATGATCGCGCGCATGCGGTGAGAACCGCCCGGATGTGCGCCGCCGTGGCGTCGGCGTTAGGCCACGATCAAGCGCGAGTCCGCCAGTATCAAATCGCCTGTCTGCTGCACGATCTCGGGCGAGCCGGCCTTGATCGTTCCTTGTTCGGGAAAATCTGGTCGTGGGCGAAGTCGCATGGGATTCCGACGAGGCCGCGCGAGTGGCGTGCCGTCCATCCCGACACGCGTTATGGGCGGGAGACGGAGGCGTTTATCGCGCGATACGGCCAGGCGCTTGCCGCCGACGGCATTAGGATGACAGCCTGGGCCAAGGAACAGGTCGAGATGCGGCTCGGCTATGCCCGTCGGTTGGCGAGACGGCTGCGCGCCGTGCGATCGTCGATCAGACGGATGGGCGTCCGATGGGAAGGCTGGATGCAAGCGGTGATGCTGTACTATTACTACCCTGAGAAGTTGGCCGGTGCTCGTCCTTGGGTCAAGGAACTGGCGGAAGTTCTTGTAGCCTGTGAACAGTTCGAAGCCTACAGCAATCAGCGGCGGGGGCGCGACTATTACGTGCGAAAGAAGGAAACGATTGCCGACGCGTTTGCGTATTTGGACAAGTTGGAGAGCGAAGGCGTGGTCGGTGCCAGAGTGATAAAGGCGTTGAAGCACTTGGCCGCCGCCGGCCGGTTCGATGCGATCATTGCCGAAGCGCGAGGCCGCAAAATGACACCGGAGGACCGACGCCACCTGCGTCGAATGGAGCCATGACCATGGCCGTTACCACGGTCCCCGTGCGCATCGAGATGCAGGGGGGAACGCAGATCGAGAATGTCACCAAGCTCGTGCAGGACGCGCTCGTCCGCACCGGGGCCTCCGCCGGAATCGTCACGATCTTCATCAAGCACACGACTGCGTCGATCATGATCATCGAAGATGAGCCGGGCATCAGAGCCGATACCAAGACGTTTTGGAACCGAGCCGTGCCGGCCGATCCGTCGTGGCAGCATAATCAGCAAAACCCCGGCGAAGACAACGGCCACAGCCATTTGAGGGGGCAACTGCAAGGCCCGTCGGTCACCGTCCCCTTCGCCGACCGATCGCTCTTGCTGGGTACCTGGCAGCAGATCGTGGTCGTCGATTTCGACACACGTCCCCGCAGCCGCGACCTCATCATTCAAGTCCTTGGAGAGTAGAAGCTTCATGTTGCGTTCTCTCATGACGGTGCTGTCAGCCGTTTTGGGAGTGCTGCTCGGCGTCGTCCTGTGTCTTCAGGGGATCGCGCAAGCCGAGTGGGGAAGGCCGCTGGGGGCCGGGTATGAGGGCCCGGAGGTCAAACCGAGATCGATCGCGCCGCCGCCGCTTGAATTGGGGGCTGACGAGCGGGCGACCATGGCCGTCTTCGAGCGGGTCACTAAGTCAGTGGTGTTCATCTCGAACACGGCGATTCAGCGCGACTTCTGGTCATTTGATGTGCTCGAGGTGCCGCAAGGTTCCGGCTCCGGCTTCGTGTGGAACAAACAGGGGCACATCGTCACAAATTTCCATGTGATCTACGGCGCCAATGCCATCAAAGTGACGTTGGCTGACCGGAGCGAATATCCGGCGAAGGTCGTCGGCGCTGATCCGGATCATGACTTGGCCGTCCTCCAAATTCAGGTCCCCGAGACAATGCTCGAACCAGTAGCGGTTGGCAGCTCGCAGGATCTGCGGGTTGGACAAAAAGTGTTGGCGATCGGGAATCCGTTCGGCTTGGATCACAGTCTCACGACCGGGGTGGTGAGCGCGCTTGGGCGGACCATTAAATCGATGTCCAACCGAACGATCGAGGGCGCCGTTCAGACGGATGCGGCGATCAATCCCGGCAATTCGGGCGGACCGCTTCTCGACAGCGCCGGCCGCTTGATCGGGGTGAATACTCAAATCGTCAGTCCGAGCGGGGCGTACGCGGGAATCGGATTTGCGGTACCGGTCGACACGGTCAACCGCATTGTTCCCGAGTTGATCAAGCACGGCAAACTCATCCGGCCTGGTCTCGGCGTGTCCCTCGTTCCCGATGCGATGGCCAGGCGCTGGGGCATCAAAGGCTTGGTCATCGGGAAGGTCTCCCGTGGAGGAGCAGCCGAGCGGGCCGGTCTCAAAGGCGCAAAAGAGACGCCGTCGGGTCGAATTGAACTTGGCGACATCGTTGTGGCCGTGGACGGGAAGCCGGTCGCAACGATCAATGAGCTGATGGATGTACTCGAGCATCATAAAGTGGGCGATCAAATTTCCGTCGAGACCCTTCGCGCAAATCGGCGGGAAAAGATCATGGTGACATTGCAGGCAGTAAATTAGCGCTCCGGCTTCCAGACGGCGGCACTTGAGGTAATCCGGAAGGCCCCTATGGTAGGATCAGCCAGTCATGTTTCGTGGAGGACCATCGATGAGCGACCGCCGTACCCCGGATTCCCCTCGAGAGCCGAAACAGAAGACTGAGGAGTCTACGAACAAAACCGGCTCGGACCCTCTCGAACTTCTCGAACAGTGCCTGGCGCTGTTTGCCGAATCTGATCCTCGACAAAAACTCCTCTACAAGCTGCGCCACGCGGTCATGCTGTCACAGGCCGCGAACCAGCAGCGGGAAGTCGAATTCAAAAAAGTCAGCGACGTGGTGGCCAAACTGACGGCGCCCGCCAACCGAATCGGCATGTTATTGGAACTGCCCGACGACGGCCTGGCTCATATTCTGGTGGGCGGTGCCGAGTATTACGCCAATGTCGATCCGAGAGTGGGCCTCCCCGATCTCAAAATCGGCGCCCAAATTCTTGTGAACGAAGCCTATGCGGTCATTCGAACGCTAGGCTACGACCGGAACGGTCCCATTTTGAAACTGACGGAAGCCATGCCCGACGGACGCCTGCGGTTTGAGCAGGAGATGGGCCGGCAAGCGCTGATCTTGCGGCGGTCCAGCGACCTGATCGGCACGGAGCTGAAAGCAGGAGACGAACTCCGGATCGATCCCAGTCACCGGATCGCTCTTGAAAAACTCGCCGATCGTAAGGCGGCGAAGCATGTGCTGGACGAAGCGCCCAACGTCACCTGGGAACAGATCGGGGGACAACAGGAGGCCATTACGGCGATTCGCAAGGCAATTGAATATCCGCTCCTGCATGCCTCCACCTTCCAGCAGTTTAAGTTTTCCCAGCCGAAGGGGTTTCTGCTCTATGGGCCGCCGGGCTGCGGGAAAACGCTCATCGGGCAGGCTGCGGCGGCGAGCCTTGCGAAATTGGTCAGCGAATCGCAAGCAGCAAGCGGCGACACACGTCCGGCGATCAGCGGCGGCGCGTTCTTACACGTGAAGGGCCCGGAGATCCTCAATATGTGGCTTGGCGAGTCCGAACGGATGGTGCGTGATCTCTTCGCCCAAGCGAGGGCCAGGCGCCAGGACGGCGCCCTTCCGTTCATCTTTATCGATGAAGCCGAGTCGATTCTCGGCACAAGACGCGCGATGCGCTCATTCAATATTTCCAACACGCTCGTGCCTATGTTTTGCAGCGAAATGGACGGGATCGAGTCGCTGCGGGACATCGTTATTATTCTCGCGTCCAACCGGCCTGATCTCATTGATCCTGCCGTCCTGCGCCCCGGCCGGATCGATCGCAAGATCAAAGTCGCACGGCCGAACCGCGACGCCTCGGCCGAAATCTTGAAAGTCTACCTTTCCGATGATCTGCCCCTCGACTCATCGCTGCTCGCGGAGCGAGGCGCCGAGCAGGCGAAAGCCATGGCCTCGATCGCTCAAGAGGTGATCGAGCGAATCTTTCGGAAAACCGACGACAACCGATTGCTCTCCATCCGGCTCCGAAACGGCCAGCAAAAAGTGCTCTATCGGGGTGACCTGGTCAGCGGCGCAATACTGGCGTCGATCGTGCAGCGGGCCAAGGAAAAAGCGATCGATCGGACGATTCAAACAGGCCGGCCGGCCGGCCTGTTGGTGGAAGACCTGTTCCAGGCCGTGACGGAAGAGTTCCGGGAAGGCGAAGTGCTGCCGCCGGATGACGCCGCGGAAGAATGGCTGAAGCTGCTCGATCATCATCCGGAACAAGTCGTAGGGATTTCGTCGTTCCGACGAGGTCGGCAGACCGAAGAGCGGCTGGTCAATCAGATTATTTGAGCTCGCGGCTTAAGAGGTCCCTTCCTCCAAGTATTGTGAGTCTTATGCGGTTGTTCGGCATCGAAACAGAGTACGGTATTGCACGGCAGGACGTGGACGACATCGACGCCGTGGTCGAGTCGATGGAACTCGTCCGGGCATATCTAAAGGGTCCCTTCGAGCGGCGGTGGGATTATGCCGGCGAGGATCCGCACGAGGACGCACGGGGTTTTCGCGTGTCAGGGCTCGCGCAGGACAAGGAAGAGGATCAGTTTGCCCGCCTCGACGCACATCGCCCATTTTCGTTCCACGAGATGAAAAGCGACCTCGTTCTTGCGAATGGGGCCCGCTTTTACAATGATCATACGCATCCGGAATACTCGACGCCCGAATGCCGGACGCTGAAACAACTCGTGGCTCAGGACCGCGCGGGGGAGCGCATCGTGCAGCGGGCGGCTGACCGCCGCAACGAGCAGCTCGGCCATCAGGCGGTGCAACTGTATAAGAACAACACCGATTTTCACGGACACAGCTACGGATGCCATGATAATTACCTCCTGGCTCGCGGCGTTCCCTTTTCCCGCCTCGTCGGCGGCCTTCTGCCGTTTTTGGTGAGCCGCCAGGTGATAGCCGGAGCCGGGAAGGTCGGAATCGAAGCGCAGGAATCAGGCTTTGCGCCCGGCATCTTTCAGCTCTCCCAGCGGTCCGACTTCATGGAAACGGAACTGAGCGTCGATACTATGCACAACCGTCCGATCCTCAATACCAGGGACGAGCCGCATGCAGACGGGAAAAAGTACCGCCGCCTTCATCTCATTTTGGGCGATGCCAACATGTGCGAGTATGCGACAGCGTTGAAAGTCGGCACCACGCAGCTCGTGTTGGAATTGATCGCGCGCGGCGCTGCCCCCGCCATGGAATTGGATGAACCCGTCACGGCGGTCAAACAGATTTCCCGCGATCCGGATCTGAAAACCGCGGTCCCGCTGAAGCATGGACGCCATCTCTCGGGATTGGACATCCAGGAAGCCTATTGCGAAGCCGCCAGGCGAGAGCTCTCTGGCCTAGACACAGAGACGGACTGGATCTTGAATGAATGGAGTGCGACCATCCAGCTGCTGATGCAGGATCGTTCCCGCCTCATTGGAAAACTCGACTGGGTCACCAAACAGTGGCTCTTGGAGACCTTTGTGCGCGAGGAACAGATCGAGTGGGAGGATCCCTGGTTGGCCAGTCTGGATTTGGAATATCATAACGTGAATCCCGAGCGAGGCCTTCATCGCGGTCTCGAGGCGGAGGGGAAAGTCTGGCGTCTCACGACGGACGACGATGTGGAGCAGGCTCTCTGCGCTGGTCCGCCCGATACCAGGGGCGGCCTTCGCGGTCTCTGCGTCCGCCGCTTTTCCGACCGCATCAGCCAGATGCAGTGGGAGCGGATACGGTTCTCCTGCGGCTGGCGCTCTCAGACGCTCGAGATGGGAGATCTTTTTGCTCCGGACGACGTTGAGGCCTGTTCGATACTCTTTGAAGAAGCCGCGTCTCCCGCGGATGCGCTTGCGGCTTGGAACAGAAGAAAGGACAAATTGTCATGATTGTTGAGATCTACCCCGAACGACGCGAAGGACCGGTCAATCCCATGCCCAAGTCGCCATCGCCTTCAGAGGAAGGTCAAGGGCCTCGCCGTCCCGAAGGCGGCTCTCCAGACCAGGACAATTTGATGAAGCGGATGCGAAAGGTCGATCCCAAGCAGGCTGAGCGGTATCGGCAGCGAACGGGACAGTAGCCTCTCGCCTCGTGCTCGACCGGGAGACAACGATGGGAATGCAGGGCGATTTCTATCAACTGCTGAAGACACAGGGCTATCAGTTCGGGGCTTCCGCCGGTGCGGGCACCGATGAATCGATCACCACCGCAACGACGATCCTCGCGTTCAAATACCGCGGCGGCGTCTTGGTGGCAGGCGATCGTCGTGCGACGGCAGGGAATATGGTGATGTACGACCGCACCGACAAAGTCCTCGAAATCGATCGGCTCAGCGTGATGGCGATCGCCGGCGTGCCGGCGACCGCCTATGAAATGGTGCGGATCCTGGAGCACTCCTTCAAGTACTACCGGCGAACGCAGCTCCAGGAACTCAGCTTCGAAGGCAAGTTGCGGGCAGTCTCCAAACTGCTCAAAGAAAACGTGGCCGCCGCGTTGGCCGGCACCGGCGCCGTGGCGCCGATTTTTGCCGGCTACGACTTGGAGCAGGAGAGCGCCAAGATCTATTTCTACGACATCTTGGGCGCTGAATTCGAAGGCGTCGAATATGCCGTGTCAGGGTCAGGATCTCCCACCATTCGCGGCATCCTTCACTATGTGAATACGTGGGGCGAGCGGCCGCTCAGCGCAATGACGGAAGAGGAGTCGACTATTCAGGCACTGCGCCTGCTCACGAGTGCGGCCGAATTCGATAGTGCCACGGGCGGCATCAATCGTGAGGCCAATCTCTATCCGGTCATCAAGCTGATTACGGCAAAAGGCGTCAAGACCATGCCCGAGACGGAGTTGAAGCAAACGTTCGAAGCCAGCGTCTCTCGACGCGTGTAGCTTCGCTTGAACCGCTCGCTTCGATCAACTGCGAGCGGATAATTGCTTCGCCTGCAGTGTCATCCGTAATTACATCGAAGGTCCGAGCCATATGAGAACGACAGCTGGTGAAGGGCGCGGCTTGGCGCGCCGGGTGGACGGGTGAGATGAACGTCATTTTCACCGCCTGGGAGTGAGCATGTACGAAGAGCCGTATAAGTGGGTGGAAGCGGTCGGCAATCGCCGGCACTACCTCGACGAACAATTCAAACAGGGCAGCCCGGTTGTTGGGTTGGCCTATGAGGGTGGGATTGTGCTGCTGACGGTCAGCAAGGGGACGCCGAAGCTGTACGAAATCTACGACCGCCTCGCATTGGGAGGGATGGGACATCCGGCGGATTTGGAAAAACTGCGATTCAGTCTCCTGGAGATGGCGCACGTGGAGGGATTCAACCGCTCTCCATCGGATGTCACGGGCAGCCGCATGGTGAAGTATGGAATCGCTCCAGTGATCAAACAGGCGTTCGAAGAGGTGTTCAAAGCGCCGTTCATCGTCAAAATTCTCTTGGCGGAGCTCGGGCCGAAGGCGGGAAAAGAGATCTTTCTGACGATCGACTACGACGGCACTTTTGAAGAAAGCGGTCGTGGTGCCGTGCTCGCCGCTAATAAGACGGTTGAGCAGGAAATGATGACGTCGCTTCAGGGTGAGTCCGGGCCGCTCTCACTGGAGCAGGCGGTGGCAGCCGCGCTTCGCGCATGGGCGATGGGCGACCGACTGCAGCGTCAAGCGGCTGAGCATGAAAACGATCGTGGAGACGTATCAGCCCAAGCCGTGATCGATACCGCAGCTCTGTATGCCCATGTCCGTGAGACGGTGGCTGAAAAATCCATCGAATGCGTCGTGTTGGATCGCACCCAGCCGGGATCCTCAAAGTATCGCGCCGTCATGCCGGAGGAATTGGGCCGGCTCTTGCCCAAGGACATCCAAGCCTCATTGTCCTAACCTTATGCTGAACCGGATCTTCGGGTTGGAGACCGAATACGGTCTCGTCGTGCATCAAGATCGCCCCGACCACTCGCCCACCTCGTTTGCCCACAAGATCCGCGACCATATCTTTCATGCTCAACGTCACGGTGTACTGGATCTGCATCATCGTGGTCACGACGAGCCGCCCGGCAACGGCGGCTTTTTGATGAACGCCGGACGAGTCTATTTGGACATGGGGCATTTGGAATATGCCTCGCCCGAATGTCATTCGTTGACCGACGTCGTGGCGAGCGATCGCGCTGGCGATATGATCCTACTGCGTGCAGTCCAGGATCTCGGACTGACCGACGAGATTTCGCTCATTCGTAACAACATCGATCATGAGACGGATGCCACGTTCGGCTCGCATGAAAATTACCTGGTCGCGCGACGCTTTCCGTTCAGCCGCAGAGGTCTGGCGCCGCTCGTGACGTTTCTCGTGACCAGGCAGATCTTCACCGGCTCGGGGCGTGTGGGCGCAGCAAGTCCGCAAGATGCGTGGATTCAAATGGACCGGTTGATCGTGCCGCGGGCGGCGATCGGTCCTGCGGCGGGCTCCCCCCCGCTGCCATTCCAAATTTCACAGCGCGCAGACCACATCGTGAACGATTTCTTCGAGTGGGTGCAGCAAAACCGAGCCATCGTGAATACAAGAGACGAACCGCTTGCGGACCCAAATCAGTATCGCCGGATTCACCTTCTACTGGGCGATTCCAACATGGCCGAATATGCCACGGCGTTGAAGCTGGGGTCGACTGGGCTCGTGCTGCAACTTATTGAAGAAGGGCGCGCCCCTCGTGACCTCGATCTTAATGAGCCGGTGGAGACACTTCAAGAGATTTCGCAGGATCAAGAGCGCCAGTGGATGGTCCGATTGCAATCGGGCAAGCAGGTTTCCGCGATCGACATCCAAGAAGAGTTCCTGGCTGCTGCGCAGGCACATTGCCGTGGACAAGACGAAGAAACTGATTGGGTCATCGCAGAATGGGAGCGAGTATTGGCAGATTTGCGCGGCGATTATCGCCGTCTCGTCGGCCGCGTGGATTGGGCATCCAAGCTCTGGCTGCTCGAGACGTTCCGGGAGGCCGAAGGACTTGAGTGGCACGACCCGATGCTCAAGAGCCTGGACCTTCAGTACCACAATTTGGATCAAGAGAAGGGACTCTATTACGGCCTTCTTGAGGAAGGACGGGTGCCCCGGATCACCACTGACAAGGCCATCGATCTAGCGACGCAGCATCCGCCACGCAATACCCGGGCCTTCGGGCGAGGCGAACTCGTCAAACATTTATTGACTTGCGCCCCCGCGCCGGAATCAGACGAGAGCAAGAAAGACGACCGTTATTTCCCTGCCTATGTCATCAATTGGTCGATTTTCCAGGTCAGAGGCCAGGAAGCGTTCCCGATGGCCGATCCCTTCAAAACATACGTCCAGGAAGTCCGGTCATATCTGGCTCGCCGCTGATTGGGTAACCCCTTGATCGCGCTGCGTAAACCGGCGTGGTGCTATGCTTGTAGTGACTCAACTGCCATGTTTGATCCCAGGGGAGGTCAAGCCATGAAAGCACGGAAATGGATGATGGAGTATGGCGTGGCCATACTCCTTGCAGTGATCTGCGCGGTCGTTCTCGGGCACCTGCCGCTTTTCCGAGAAGCAACGATCGGAAAAATACGGGCGTCTGATCTTGTCCAGTTCGTCGGGTATGGCGGTGCGATTGTCTTCGGCTGGATGGGTGCGCGTCAGCTGGCTGTGGACCCGCCGGACGACTGGAAATGGTTGGTGCCTTACC
Organism: Nitrospira sp.; assembly: GCA_035495295.1. GTDB lineage: Bacteria > Nitrospirota > Nitrospiria > Nitrospirales > Nitrospiraceae > Nitrospira_C. The sequence goes on from DATJGE010000046.1 coordinate 55,716, forward strand.
GGGCCCTCATTCTGCCTCTGACGACGCTGATCATCGTGGGACTCGCCTATGAAGTGCTGCTATATGCCTGTGAGCCGTTCTTAGGGAAGCCTGTCAAGGAGGTGTACAACTGGACGTTTGTCATTGGCCTTGTGGCTTGCTGTGCATGGCTCATTGTGACATGGGTCCAGAAGTGTGCGCCTCAACTCGCATCGATGGACGGTCGCCGTCTCAAAAAGGTCGCTTAATGCATTCGAACCGTTGCCTTACGGGGCAACCGCCTTCTTCTCCGAGGGCAGACCTGTCATGATTTCGATGATCCGGTTTTCGGCCCAGTAGCGATCTTCGCCGGCTCGCTTCCTTTGGAAAAACCCACAGTGGCCGCCGTATGCGGGCGCTATCAGGCGAATCCGTGGATGCTGCTCAATCACCGGCGTGACGAACATCGAATAAGGGATGAAGGGGTCGTCCTTGGCTGTAATGATCGTTGTCGGCACGGCAATGCGGTCGAGGACATGACGCGCTCCCGAGCGATTGTAGTAGTCGGCGGCGTCGCGGTAGCCGCCGTCAGGAGCGGTGTAACGGTCGTCAAATTCACTGATGCGGGTGATCGCCTCTAACCCAGTCAGATCCCATTTACCCGGCGACAGGGCGGCCTTGCGTCGAAGACGTGCCTTGAGTTCGCTGAGAAAGTGACGATGATAAATCCAGTTGCCCGGACGCTCCAATTCGATTACGCAACGGGTGGGATCGATATTGGGACACACGGCCACGGTGCCGGCCAAGGCCGGCTCGTCTCGACCCATCTCGCCCGTCGCTTTGAGCAGAAGATTGCCTCCCATTGAGTAACCGACAAGCCAAATGCGCTTCAAACCTTCCGTACGGGCGAGCTCTCGTATCACGCCGCGGTAATCACCGCTGAGACCGCTGTTATAGAGCGTCGGCGAGAGAGATTCAGTCCCTCCGCACGTGCGTTGGTTCATTCTGACGACGTTAAGACCGGCGGCATACGCTTTGGCGGCGATTCCATGCATGTAATGAGAATCGCAACATCCTTCCAGGCCATGCAAGAGCACGACAGTGTCGGCGGCCTGCCTGTCCGCATGCCAGTGGCAAAAGCCGACGAGTTGAGTGTCCGGAGCGGTGTGGAAGCTGCGGCGTTCGCATGGAATGCCCGCTAAAAGCGCTTTCCGCGGCCAATAGCGCGGCACTAGCGTCATCAGATGACGATTCTTGAGAAACCTTGCGGCCACGAACGCCGGAAAGCGGGAACCGTCAGTGCGGCGGACCGGAGGAAGACCGGGAAAAACTAATTCGCTACCGCGTACAGTCATTGGCCCTTCTAAGGGGCTGAGGCCCTCGGACTCGGCATCGCTGGACGGCTCAGTCGGCTGCACGCAACGCCGAGCGCATCGAGCCATGACGTCAAAATCGTCGTCAAGGCAATTACCATGATGCCGTTGGCGAACTGCACATGGGTGACGACGCCTGTTACAAGCAATGTTCCTAAGATGACAAAGCCGAATTCTCCAGCCTGTCCAAGCAGGAACGACAAACGGGCCGCTGGACCGTGTTCCATCTTGATGGCTCGAGCGGCAAGATAGAGCACAGCGACTTTGACCGCAATAATCGCGAGGACGTGCATGAGAATCCTCCCCGCATGATCGCGGAGGACCCCGACATCGATACTAAGACCGACAGATACAAAGAAGAGGCCGAGGAGAAGATTCTTGAACGGTATGACTTCTTCTCTCAGCCGGTGCCTGTGGCTGGTGCCCGACAGGGCAACGCCGATGACGAAGGCGCCAAGGGCCATTGACACTCCGACGTGATACGCCACCCAGGCGCTGCCAAGGACCGCGACAAAGAGCACTGCCGTGAACGTCTCGGTCATGCCTCGTACGGTCGCAAGGTCAAACAACCAGGGACAGACGTAGCGGCCGAGCGCGAAAAGGACAGCCATGGCTGCAACGGCCGGCATCAGATTCCACCACGAATAGTCGCCCGCTCCAGTTCCGGCGAGCACCGGCACGAGAGCAATGAGGGGAACCACGGTAAGATCCTGAAAGAGAAGCACAGCGAAGGCTGCACGTCCATGCTCCTCGTTCAGCTCGTGCTTCCGTTCGAGGATTTGAAAGACGAGCGCCGTTGACGAATTGGCCAAGACAAGCCCAATAAGGAGGGCCATCAACCAGGTGGATGTAAACAGGCGCCAATACAACATCAGCACGATCCCGGTGGCGAGAACTTGGAGCGTTCCTAACACAAATGCGTACCGTCGCAATAGCCACGCTTTCCCAAGGTCCAATTCGAGGCCGATCATGAATAAAAAGAAGACGACGCCCAGTTCGGAGAGTTCGCGTAATCGATCGACCTGGGCCGGCGCCAGAAAGTGGGACGATCCTAAGATCACCCCGGATAAGAGCAAACCCAACTCAGGTCCGATGCCCAACCGACGAGCAAGCGGAATCACGACGGCGCTAATGCCAAGTAGCAGCGTGATCGCCAGCAGGAGGTCGGGCAGTCTCAGATAGGAATTCAAGGTGCTTCCTCGATCTGCACCGTATTCGTCAGTGCGCCCTCTCGCCTATCATTTTATGGGAGATCAGAAAAGTGTCGGCGAGAGGCCGGTTCTAAGGATGAAGCTCGTTGTCTTGCGAGCAGATTCTCCGTGGATCCGGGAATAGCCTCGATACTCATGATTGCCGTCGATGAGCAGAACCCTCATTTTCAATCCTAGCCTCCCCCCTGAGGGGCGGGAGCATGAGCCGCGCGCACAGGCAAAGCAAGGCAACCGAAAGGCTTTCTGGACGAATATAAAGGAATTTCACACGGTGACTCATAGTGTTTTGTATTCAAATGGCGTGGCTCCCCGGGCAGGACTCGAACCTGCGACCAGCCGGTTAACAGCCGGCTGCTCTACCAACTGAGCTACCGGGGAACGAGGGCAACTGGAAGAGGGTGCATTGTAGCAAATGTGGAGGGCAGGGGGAACGATTTTTTAGACGTCAAAGTCCTCGGTTTCATCTTCATCCGACGAGGCGTCGGTATTTCCTTGCGCCAAAGCCGCATAATGTTTCGCCCATGTCAGATACAGATTGCCGCTGTCGCGCATCGTATCCGCCGCCTTGACGAGTTTTTCGACGAGTTCGGGGTCTTTGCCGGTGGCCTGAATCATAGCGGCGCGGCGTTCGATGGCCTTGGGATATGCCGTAATCAGACCGGAGATGTCCTTTAACAGCTCATCAATGACATTGTCTTCGTTTTCCATCCGTTACCTCGTGGGCGATCAACAAAAAAACCCCATAGCGCGAGCGCCATGGGGTTTTTCCAATAGATGCGAGCGCAGTTAACCCTGATAGGCTTGTCCGAGGGCCGCTGATTCTCCCTTTTTGGACATGAGCTGACCGGTCGCGCTGACGGCCTGCATGAGGATGGCTTCGTGCTTAGCCGCGTTGCAGACGACCACGCAGAGTTCGCAGCCTTTACAGCGGTCGATGTTCACTTCCGCCACCATTTTGCCGGAATTCAAATCCAGGCAGTTCGCTTCAGGACAGTACATGATGCAGAGGCGACAGCCTTTTTTGGCTGTACATTTGTCGTCGATAACTTGCGCGACATTATACATTCAAATTGGTTCCTTTTCTTACGCGGCGACGGCCGGATTGCCGACCTGAAGCTCAACCTTGTTCTTTTCGGCCCACTCACTGGCGATCTCGTAGGCCCGCTTCACAGTCGCCAGATTCTTGGCCAAGAGCATTTCCTTCTTGGCAAACTTTTTCTTAATAGCTTCGTCGAGAGATGCCGTACCGCCGGATGCGACGAACTTCTTGCCGAACCGCTCTTGGAGTGCGCCATCAAGGGCTTCCATCGTGACGCATTTGGTGATGCCAGATACCGACCCAATCATCGCCATATTCGTCGACAATTCAGTGCCTGCGACTTCAATGGCGAGCTCCGTGCCCGCGATATAGAACACTGCAACGTTCAAATCCTTCAGTCGCTGCACGTCCTCCTCCGACAGGAGGGGTTGAGCGGAATTGATAATGACCACACCGCCCTCCTTCACGCCGGAGTAAAAGGGCATGGTATAGCTTTTGCCCATCGTAATGACCTGGGGGTGGAATACCTGAATCACGTCAGGGAACACGAGTTCGCCGCGGTCGTAAATTCGTTCGATGCCGATGCGGCAATAGCTCTCGGCCGGCGCCATCCGCTTTTCGGCGCCGAAAAACGGATTGGAAATAGAAAATTTGCCGTCCCGATTCGCAGCCATCGCCAAGACGTGCGCCGCCGTGACCGCGCCTTGGCCGCCCAAGCCTGACATCCGGATATTCAGCCGTTTCTTGATCATGATGCCCTCCTCAGGCTTGCGCTTGGCCCGTCAACTGCTTGGCCGCTGCCTTCCGCTCTTTGTCCTTCGCAGCGAGTTCAGCCAGCAACTGTTTTGCAGGCTCACTGACGTATTCCTTGTACGCGAACCGCTCGGCCGGCTTCTCCGAATCCCGCATCTCTTGGAGGCCTTCCATGCTGTTCTTGCCAATTTCGAGAATGCAGGGCGTATAGAGCTGGAGATAGGTCGGCCCGATCTCGCGGGCGATGTGCACAGCATTGCGGATCACTTTCTCCACGAGCGAGGGCTTGCTGACAGTGCAATTCACGACGTAGTGGCAGCCCGATTCGCGCGCAATTTCCGGTAGCCGCACTTTGTCGAACAATTTACCGACCGGCGCCATTTTCGCCACGAAGCCCTTCTGCATCAGGCCGCTCTCCTGACCGCCGGTGTTGGCGTAGAGCTCGTTGTCGAAGCAGATGGTCGTGAATTTTTCCTGACGAAACCAGGCCTGCAGCGTCATATCGAGGCCAATGTCGACGGTTGCGCCGTCGCCGGCGAGAACGACCACATCCTTGACACGGCCTGGGAACCGCACGCTGAGGGCGCGCTTCAGACCGGAGGCGATCGCATTCTGGTTGCCGAATAATGAGTGGATGTTATGGACGGCCACCATCGGGAACACGAGGCTGGTGCAACCGGTGGAGCCGACCATGACGGTGTCTTCCGGATTCGGCAGCGAGGCCAAGATGTAACGGAACGCCATGGACTCCGGACAGCCGGCGCAGAGCGAATGCTGCTCGATCAACTCCTTGGAAGAGCCGATGTCTTTCCACCCCCGATCTTCTTTACCGTAGGTCGCGCTCTTGACCAGATCCTGGTAATCCGACGGCATGATGTCGTAGAGATCTTCCGAAATCTTGATACGTTCCTTACTCATTATGGCCTCCTCAGATTCGCTCGCGGGAGCGAACAGTTTTCAATATGTGTGCTGCTCAGCTTCCACGACCGGCCAGGGAGAAACTCTTCATCCCGAGGGCTGTCTTGATTTCCGACACGATGATCTCCGGCGGCATGGTCATGCCTCCGCACACGTGCGGGCCGGCGTGTACGCGATGGGGATTCGGGATCGTCGCTCGGATTTCCTTTGCCAGCCATCCGGTCACGTTAAACTCCGGCACGAAGATATGCTTGGCGTTCTTCGTCGCTTCGCGAATCTCTTCTTCGGGCCAGGGGCGCAACGTCTTGATCTTGACCAACCCGCATCGCACACCCTCGTCCTCCAAGAGACGGATGGCTTCCCGTCCCTGCGACACCGCCGTACCGGAGGCGACAATCAGAATTTCTTGGTCGATGTTCTCCGTGTCGATCAGGCCATTGAGCCAGTGGATCGAATGCTTGCGCGAGCGTTCGATCGCTGCCCAGATCTCCTGCTGCCACGAGGCATGCGTCGCATAGCTGATGTAATTGCTCTTCATCACGAACGGATCGCGCATCATGCGTACCGGGGGACATTCCATATCCATGCAGGGCACCGGCGAGCGGTAGGGATCGTACGGCGGCAGGCACATGTCAGTCGGCGTGAGATTCACGACGTCTTTCGTGTGCGTGACGAAGAAGCCGTCGCAGCAGAGTGCCAGTGGCAGGTGCACGTCCGGCTCTTCCGAGACCATGTAGCCTTTGAGAATCCAATCGAAAAAGTCCTGCGCGGTTTCCGCGTGCCAGACCAACATGCCAGTATTCAAGAGATACGCGATTTCGAGCGTGTCGGGTTGAATCGACAGCGGCGAGTTGATGCCGCGACAAGTGACAATCATCTGAATCGGCAGCCGCGCGCCCGCCCACATGGGAAAGTTTTCCATGGCGCGCATCGTGCCTGGGCCCGCGGTCGTCGTGAACACACGCGCGCCTCCGAAGGCGGCGCCGGCGCACTGCGACATGACGGCAAATTCGCTCTCACCGCGGAAATAATCACCGATATAGCCTTCAGCGAATAGTTCGCCGATCAAAGCGGCGGCTTCGCTCTGCGGGGTAATCGGATACGCGATCATGACATCGCAGCTGGCGCGCCGGACCGCTTCCTTGATGACTTCGCTGCCCGTGAAAAACGACGGAGTGCGAGGCGCCTCATGGAGCATCTTCCATGGATCGGTAAACGTTTGACCCTTTTTGTTCTGCGTTCCGATGACTGAGGGGGTGTTAGCCATGGACCCAGCCTCCTTTCACTCGCCTCGATCCTCCAGCGGTCAGCTAGAGGCTCCGTTTTTGGTTAGTCGTGGTTGGACCGTTCCCTTTAGTCGTTTGACGGTATCGGCCAATTTCATGATTTTTTCGACTGACGCATCGCGGAAGGAAAGCATGGCGTCTTCGTGGCCGGCCTGCGCACACATGGCGATCGTGTAGCAGGAGGTGCCGCCTCGAATGATCTTCAGTGACAAATTGGCCTGATGGCAATGCACGCCCACAAACATGCAGCAATCGATCTTGTTGTGCCAGATCGTCAGATTAGGGTGATTCGGGTTAATTTCGACTTCCGGATTGATCTTCGGATATTTGGGCCGATAGTCAGGCATCGGAATGAGCATCGGCTTTTGGCCCGCCTGCACGCATTCTTTCAACGTATTGAACAGATGCCGGATGGCCGTCGCCTTTTTTGCCGCTTTTTCGTTCCAGGCCCACAGGACCAAGGGACCGGGGAAGATCGTCGGAACTTGGGCCATCAAGAATTGCCGGGCTGCCTCTTCGTACGCCTTCTCCTCCGACACAATGACGCCGTTAATATGCGCCTCGCCCGGGTTCGGCAGGTACACACCCATCGAGGCGGCTGCGGGAGGAAGAAAATGTTCGGGCCCAGGGAGCACGCGATATTGAGTCATTGCGGCCTACACTCCGCGTATGGGGTTAACGGGTGAGAGGGTCGGTTGTTCGAACAGATCAACCTCGACAATCTAAGCTTTTTCACGCGATTTCTGCAACCTCGCAGAAGGCCCAACATGCGGAAATAATGGGCTAGTCGAGAAGGGCGGCTTAGGCCTTTTGACCCTGTCGGACCCGTCAACCGCCCGTCAATGCGCTACTAGCTCGATATCGCTGCAGATTTTTATTCTTTTATTATAGGAGCGCCCATTCGGCGAAGTCAAACAGACTTCCGTAGGGGAATCAGTTGTGCGAGCATTTGGGAGGATCGTAAAACGCCAACATTACCTTGACTTAAGAAGAAGCACCCTACGGAAGCTGTTCGCACGCTTTGACGGATCCGAGGACGCAGGCCTGCTCAAAATCGTCCTTTGCCAACCGTCCTTGCAGCCGGTTTCTGTAGAGGGTACCGCGAGTCTGAAGGGCGCCGGCGTTGGTCGGATCGAGTTTGATGACCGTCGAGAGATCCTCCAAGGCCTGCTCTGGGCGGTTAAGCTTGAGCAGGATGTCGCTCCGAAGGAGGTAGGCGTCTTTTCGCTCAGGCAACCAGCTCTCCGGTGTCTGCGCATCCAGGAGTTTGTTGAGGGTTGTCAGCGACTGTTGCCACTGTTTGGCTTTCGCTTGGCGGCGAGCCTGAGTGGTGTACAGCCCGACCAGGCGCTGCCTGGCCATATCAAAAAACGGGTCGAGTGCCAGCGCATGCTCGAAGCACGACGCTGCGTCATCGGTGCGTTTGAGCCAGGTATCAACGTCCCCTTTCCCGATCCATGCCCACGGATTTTTCGAATCGCGCTGCAATGCTTGCTCAAAGTCTTGGCGGGCTTTTTGGATGTAATCTGAGTAACCGCTCGCACCGCTCCGCTCCGAATAGGTGACTGACACGAGGCGCAAATAGGCCTGCCCCCTCACGATCAACGGTTCGGCGGAGTTCGGATCCAACTGAGCGGCGTCCGAAGCGAGCTGAATTTTCTTCCAGAGATCCGGCGTATGGAGCGCTGTCTCGAGCTGCTGTTTCGCTCTCGCCACCGGTTCGGCCTTTCCGTTGGGTTCGATCACGAGCATTCGAACGCCGGCCGGTTCCTGCTGTAGTTCACGGAGCTGGGAGCGAAGGTGTAAATTTTCCTGCTGCAGCTCATGAAAATGGTTGGCTAGTTGGGCTTCAGACTGGAGACGGCGAACCGCATCACCGAGTTGTTGAATGTCGACAGTCGCGCGAATGCGCATGAAGAACACCGGCCGCCCATTCTCAAATGCCCGGCTGGAGTCGAGAATCTCCGTCTCCGTGATGGCCGCCGCAATGGTGCGGATCTCCCATGAAGTTTGCCGCGTCGTCCGCCCTTGCGATTGTTTTTCCAGGTCATAGAACGTTGACTCGAGGTAGACGCCTGCTTCCTCCACCGCCCTGCGCTGAGCACGTTGGAGAACTTTCTCTTCAGCGCTCGACAACGTATCACCGTCCGCCATCACATACCGGGCTTCCGCGGTCACAGTTTTTGTTGCGCCCCCCCGCACGGTTGGAGTCAATGCCAGGAAAAGCGCGGCAGCGAGGACGAGTCCTCGTTCGTAGGTACATCTCATGACATCAACTATACCGCTAGACCGGCGGTCAGGAAGCTCGTCATGCAATTATCGCCGGAGGAAGAACGAAGCGAGAAAGAAGAAGATGGGCTTAAGCCATTGATTTTATGGTCAGATGACCTACTTGGGAAAGACTTGGGAAAAGGGATGCACTTCCACTCGCTCGAAAACGCCGTGAACGGTATAAGGGTCGTTCTTGGCAAAGGTCTCGGCTTCTTCCAGTGACTCCGCCTCGATCACGATGAGGCTTCCCGTTTTATCGGTGAGCGGTCCCGCGAGCACGACGCGACCGGCTTGGTCGAGCGGTTCCATGTTGGCCAAATGAGCTGGACGGTGGATCTTTCGTTTGGCTTCGCCGTCAGGACCGTCAAATCCGATGATGACGAATTTCATGCGGGTCAGGGACCGGAATTTAGGCTGAGCCTTCAAGGGGACAGCGGTCTTTGTAGCCGGTCGTGGTTTCGTGCCACCATTTGATCTCGGACTCGCCGAATTTCCAGCATAAAAAGACGATTCGGCCTTCTCGTAAATGGGGAAAATCGCAGAGCCCTAGATCGACGTCTTTGATGAGCACGCCCATCTCTTGAATGGCTTGGAGATTGGAACTAATCTGCTGCAGGCTGGAAATGTACAAGGGACCTGCCGTGCTGCCGCCTCCATAGTCCGCGCGGGCGCTGGCACGTCGAATGTCATCCCTCGTCCGAGCCAATACCGCCTTTGCCTGACGTACCGACGCGATTCTGGTATTTAATTGAGGGATAAGATGGTTCGCTTCAGAGAGAGTGAATAACCGTTCATGGTCTTGATCGTCATCACGGCCCATCGTCGGTCTCCTCCCGCCTGGATGTAGCATACCCCTCGCAGCGGCTGCAACCGCGGGTTGCCAGCGACGCGGCGTCGTGCGAGATAATGGCGGATGCCGAAATCGCAGACCGCTGTTGACAAGTTTCAACTTGCGGGGTATGCTCCATGAGTAGCGTTCCAGATCAACTTAGTCTGCGTTCTCTCCACACACGACTTCCGAGGCAACTTCAGAAACGCATGGTAACGATAGGGATGAGTTCGGCCTTGGTTGCAGCTGACAGGCGCATCTACGAAATGGACAACGGACACGTCCTTCACGGCACATCCCCTCTAGCGAACGCACAATAACGACATTCACTACCGAACGTGTTGCATCGTTTCAATGGTTGATCATATTCCGCGTCGATACCCGTCTCTGACCACCAGCCACGAGCCTGAGGACATGTATGGCACAAACTAAGGGAGAGGTTATGCATCTGGCCGAATTGAAGCAGAAAACGATCGCCGACTTAAACGATGTCGCGCGTGATCTCAAGATCGAAGGGGCGGCGAATCTCCGCAAACAGGAACTCATCTTCGCCATCCTCCAAGCGCAAACGGAGAAAAACGGTGTCGTTTTCGGGGAAGGCGTTCTGGAAACCCTGCCCGATGGCTTCGGCTTTCTACGGGCTCCGGACTCAAATTATCTACCCGGCCCTGATGATATTTACATTTCACCGTCGCAGATCCGCCGCTTCAACCTGCGCACCGGCGACATCGTTTCCGGACAGATCCGTCCTCCGAAAGAAAGTGAACGCTACTTCGCCCTTCTCAAGGTCGAAAAGGTCAATTTTGAGGATCCAGAGGTGGCTCGGGACAAGATTCTTTTCGACAATCTTACGCCGCTCTATCCCGAGGAGCGCCTTCAGTTGGAGTTCGACCGGGAGGAGTACTGCACCCGCGTCATGGATCTGACCACCCCGATTGGAAAAGGTCAGCGGGGATTGATCGTGGCGGCGCCACGGACCGGAAAGACCATGCTCTTGCAGGCCATTGCCCGGGCGATCCTCAAGAACCATAAAGAAGTCACACTCATTGTGCTGCTAATCGACGAACGCCCAGAGGAAGTCACCGACTGGCAGCGGCAAGTGAAGGCGGAAGTCATCAGCTCCACATTTGATGAACCGGCCCAGCGGCACGCGCAAGTTGCCGAAATGGTGCTCGAGAAGGCCAAGCGGTTGGTCGAGCACAAAAAGGACGTCGTCATTCTCCTCGACAGCATCACTCGTCTGGCGCGCGCCTACAACACCATCGCGCCGCCCAGCGGCAAGGTACTGTCGGGTGGTCTCGACTCCAACGCGCTGCAGCGGCCGAAGCGATTCTTCGGGGCCGCGCGGAACATTGAAAACGGCGGCAGCCTGACGATCATGGCGACTGCTTTAGTCGACACGGGAAGCCGCATGGACGATGTGATTTTCGAAGAGTTCAAGGGGACGGGCAACATGGAAGTGCACCTCGATCGCCGTTTGGCGGACAAGCGGATTTTCCCCGCGATCGATATCAGTCAGTCGGGCACGAGAAAGGAAGAGCTGTTGGTGGACAAGGATCGCCTCAACAAGATGTGGATTTTGCGCAAGGTGTTGAGCCCCTTGGGCACAATGGAAGCCATGGAATTTTTGATGGACAAGGTGCATGGCACGAAGACCAATCAAGAATTCTTGCAATCCATGAACCGCTGATGCTTGTATCCATGAATCGAGACAGGGTACATTGACGCGCCTTCGAATAGGCGAAGGTTGAACGTTTTGACGCCAGGAGTGCGAACATGAAAAAGGGAATTCATCCGCTGTATCGCGAAGCGACGGTGCATTGCGCATGCGGCAATAGCTACAAGACCAGATCGACCGTCGGCGACATTAACGTCGATATTTGCTCCAACTGCCATCCCTTTTTTACAGGCACGCAAAAAATCGTCGATACCGAGGGACGAGTCGAGCGGTTCAAGAAGAAGTACGCGAAGAAGGGCAAGTAGTCGGACTCAGCCAACATAGGAGAGACCCTGCTTCGCAGAGGCAGGGTCTCTTTTTTTGTGTCCACAATCGGCAACGGCTGTGAGAGGTTCATGGTGGAAACGGGCTTGATGAAAAAATGGGAGGCGTCGGCCAACCGTTACGCGGAGCTGACCAGCCAGCTCATGGATTCGTCCGTCATCAGCCAGCCTTCACTGCTCGTGAAACTCACGAAGGAACGCACTGAGCTCGAAACGGTCTCACACCTCTTTCACCGTTACCAGGAAATTCTCAAGCAAATGGATGAGGCGGCCCATCTACTGGCGGATCCAGCGGCAGGGGCGGACCTTCATTCGCTGGCCAGCGAGGAAACTACGCAACTCGAGAGCGAGCGCCGAGATTTGGAACGACAGGCACTCGAGCATCTCACTCCGAAAGATCCGCGGGATGACAAAAATCTGTTCCTAGAGATCCGGGCCGGGACCGGCGGAGACGAGGCCGCCTTATTCGCAGGAGATCTCTTCCGCATGTACACAAAGTTCGCCGAGCAGCACAAGCTGAAGGTCGACATTGTCGAAGCGTCGGAGACGGGCAAGGGCGGATACAAGACGGTCATCGCCGTGATCGAAGGAAAGGGCGGCTACGGGTTATTTAAATACGAGAGCGGCGTTCACCGTGTTCAGCGCGTGCCGGTGACCGAAGCGGCGGGGCGCATCCACACGTCGACGGTCACGGTGGCGGTGATGCCGGAAGTCGATGAGGTCGACGTACAGATAGATCCCAAGGATTTGCGAATTGATACGTTTTGTTCCTCCGGCGCCGGGGGACAGAGCGTCAATACGACCTATTCCGCCGTCCGCATCACCCATCTACCGACCGGCGTCGTGGTCTCGTGCCAGGACGAGCGGTCGCAGCTTAAAAATCGCACAAAGGCGATGCGGACTCTCCGAGCCAGAATCGTCGAGGCGGAACGCGAAAAGCAGGAGGCTGAAATAGCACAGAGTCGGAAGGCGCAAGTGGGGACCGGCGATCGCAGTGAAAAGATTCGCACGTACAACTTCCCTCAAAATCGTGTGACTGACCATCGGGTAGGATTGACGCTACACAAGTTGGATCAGGTGCTCGAAGGCGATATGGACGAACTGGTAGAGGCGTTGCGCGCACAACGGGATCATGCGGCGACTGCGGAGACGGCATGACCACACGCGCGGTCGTCAAACGCCAGCCCGGGTCTTCCCTCGGATCATTGCTTGATGAAGCTCGTCAGAGGCTCGATGCCGCCGGCATCACATCGGCCGACCGCGAAGCGGCGTGGCTCATCCAACACGCGCTGGGACTGGTCAGTTCAGGCCAGTTACTCGACCGCACACGGCGCCTTGACGAACAGGAGCTGACGAAGGTGAACGCGGCAGTCAGCAGGAGGGTCGCGCGTGAACCGCTCCAATACATTCTGGGGACACAGGAGTTTTGCGGCCTCGAATTCGAGGTCAATTCGGCCGTGCTTATTCCACGTCCTGAAACCGAGTTGCTGGTGCAAGAGGTGATTCGTCGACTGCCGCAGGGTGTACGGGCGATTGTTGTCGATGTGGGAACAGGATCCGGCTGTGTCGCCGTCACACTCGCTCGAGCCCTGTCGAGTGCAATAATCCTTGCCACCGATGTGTCCCCTCATGCCTTGGAAACGGCAAAGGCCAACGCGCGCCGGCACCGCGTCGACGCAGACATTCGCTGGTTCGAAGGCGATCTATTGGCGCCTCTCGGCGCCGTATGCCGCGAGGGCGCAGTCACGGCGATTGTCGCCAATCCGCCCTACATCAGCGAATCGGAGTGGAGCGGATTGCAACCGGAAGTCGGCCGCTATGAACCGCGGGTCGCGTTGGTCGCTGGCCCAAGCGGCGTAGAGATCCATGAACGACTGTTGGATGAAGCAGCTTCCTATCTTGCTCCTGGCGGATTTCTGGCTATGGAAATCGGACAAGGGCAGAGCGTCCATATCCGCAAGAAGATCAAGCGCATGTCAGTATATAAAGGCGTGGAGGTGGTGCCCGATGAGGCGGGGATCGACCGAATCATGATCGTCGAACGGTCCAGATGATGAGGCGTGGGCATGGATAAGATCGTCATCTCGGGCGGGCTTCCGCTTCGCGGTGAGGTGCAGGTGAGCGGAGCGAAAAACTCCGCATTGCCGATCCTCGCATCGACGATTTTGGGCGGCGGCCAATGCGTTATCAGTAACGTGCCTCGGGTCGTTGATGTCGTCACGATGGGCAAACTCCTCGGCATCCTTGGCGCCGACGTTCATCACGAAGGCAACCGTGCTGTCATTAAAGCGGATGTCATCCGATCGACGCAGGCGCCCTATGAATTGGTGAAGACCATGCGCGCTTCCGTGTTGGTGCTCGGGCCTCTGCTTGCCCGCTGGGGCGAAGCGGTCGTGTCCTTACCCGGAGGCTGTGCGATCGGTTCACGGCCCGTCAACCTCCATCTGGCCGGTTTAGCGAAGCTCGGCGCCGAGGTTTCAATCGAGCATGGGTACATTCGCACCAAAGCCAAGCGGCTCAAAGGCTCGCCGATTTACTGCGATGTCCCCACGGTGACCGGCACCGAAAATTTGATGATGGCCGCCTCGCTCGCTCAGGGAACGACGGTCATCGAAAATGCCGCCAAGGAACCCGAAATCGTCGACCTCGCAGACTTCTTGAACAAGCGAGGCGCGCGGATCATGGGCGCGGGAACCGACGTCATTACGATTGAGGGCGTCCGAGAGTTACGAGGAGGCGATCATGAGGTCATCCCGGACCGCATTGAAGCCGGCACCTATGTCGTGGCTGCCGCGATTACAAAGGGAGCGGTCTCCGTGGCTCGATGCCGGCCTGAGCATCTGGAGCCCTTGCTGAGCAAGTTGCGGGAAGCGGGCGCAGCGATCAGCGTTGAAAAAGAACGAGTGATCATCGATGCGACGCAGCCCCGCCGGTTGAAGGGTGTGGATATCCGAACGCTGCCCTTTCCGGGATTTCCCACGGACATGCAGGCTCAAATGGTCGCCTTGATGTCCGTGGCTGAGGGCACCAGCATCATCACGGAAACCGTGTTTGAAAGTCGATTTATGCATGTGGAAGAACTGCGACGCATGGGAGCTGAGATTCGCGTGGAAGGCAACCGCGTGGTCGTCACCGGAAGGGAGCGGCTCGCCGGCGCCCCCGTCATGGCATCCGATCTGCGCGCGAGCGCCGGACTCATTTTGGCCGGTCTGGCGGCGGAAGACACGACCGAAGTCCTGCGCGTCTATCATTTGGATCGAGGCTACGAACGTATTGAAGAGAAGCTTCGAGGGCTGGGCGCCGTCATCGAGCGGCGAAAAGGCTGAAGTAATGCTGACCGTCGCGCTTTGCAAGGGAAAGCTCACTGAACCGACCCTCGATTTATTTGCGAAAGCCGGGTACGGCGCGGCCAGGCCGGCGGCCGATAGCCGGCGGTTGCTGATTCCCTGCCCCCAAATCGGGATGACGTTTCTGATCGTCCGGCCCGCCGACGTTCCGACTTATGTGGAGCATGGGGCGGCCGACGTGGGCATTGTCGGCAAGGACGTCTTGCTTGAACAGGACAGCGACGTGTACGAGCCATTGGATTTGGGATTCGGAGCGTGTAGAATTGCCGTCGCTGCATTCCGGGGGCAAACAGCTCGCGACCGGCTCTCATCCAAAATCCGCGTTGCGACAAAATATCCGAAGATCACGGAACGTTATTTCAATCAGCGCGGAGTGCCGGTTGAAATTATCAAGCTCTACGGTTCAATCGAACTCGCGCCGATTGTCGGCCTCGCTGACCGAATTGTTGACTTGGTAGAAACCGGCAACACCCTCAAGGCCCATGGTCTGATCGAGACCGAGTGCATTGCCAGGTCCACAGCGCGTTTAATCGTCAATCGAGCTAGTCTCAAATTGAAGCATGAGGCCATTGCGGAGCTGCTGAAAAATCTTCGGTCGGCCTGCACCGCTCCTTCCCCGCCTGCACGGGCCGGATCGCCGAAGCCCATGCGGGCAGTCGGCCGGAAAGACAAGCGATCGCGGACATGAAGATTGTGTCGTCCACCGACCGTGCCTTCCTTCCCACGCTCAAGAAAATCGCAATGCGCGCACGGGCGCAAGGCGGTGCCGTTGAGAAGCCGGTCAGGGCGATCCTCCAAGCCGTTGAACGCGGCGGCGACAAGGCGGTGTTGCGCTTTACCAAGCAATTCGACAAAGTCGCACTTACCACGGAGCAAGTGAAAGTCACTGCTGAAGAGATCAAGGATGCGTACTTTCATATCCGTAAAGAGGAGGGTGATGCTCTCCGCTTTGCGGCCCATCGTATCGAGGCCTTTCATGAACGGCAACGGACCAAGACCTGGATGTATCAGGATGGGTCTGCGACGCTGGGCCAGGTCGTGACGGCGCTCGACGCCGTAGGCGTCTACGTGCCGGGCGGCAAAGCCGTGTATCCTTCGACCGTGCTGATGAGCGCCATTCCGGCGAAGGTCGCCGGCGTACGACGGATCGTGATGTGCACGCCGCCCCAAAAGGGCGGCATCAATGCCCATTTGCTGGTCGCGGCGGATATTGCCGGCGTCACGGAAATTTATCGGGTGGGCGGCGTTCAGGCGATTGGTGCCCTTGCCTTCGGCACGAATACGATCAATCGGGTCGATAAGATTGTGGGACCGGGAAACCTCTACGTGGCCACGGCTAAACGGATACTCTATGGGACGGTCGGCATCGATATGGTCGCGGGTCCCAGCGAGTTGCTCGTCGTCGCGGATGAGGCAGCAAAACCGGCGCACGTGGCCGCCGATCTACTGTGCGAAGCCGAACATGATGAAGAGGCGCAGGTCTGGTTGGTGACGACGTCGGCATCGCTTGCCAAGGAGACCGTGGAACTCGTCAGGCGTCAGGTTAAAGGCTTGCAGCGGGAAAAGATCGCCGCAAAATCGATCGATAAATATTCGGTGGCATTCGTCGTGGCCAGTATGGACGAGGCGATCGATGTCGCGAATGAGATCGCCGCTGAGCATCTCACGCTGTCCGTCGACGAGCCGTTCGATTATCTCGAGCGCATTCGACACGCTGGCGCCTTGTTCCTGGGCCGATATACGCCGCCTTCCGTTGCGGATTACATTGCCGGGCCCAACCATGTGCTTCCGACGGGAGCGACGGCGCGGTTTTTTTCTGCGCTATCCATTCATGACTATACGAAGATCAGCAACATCGTGCACTACACCAAGGAAGAATTGAGCAAAGTCAAAGATCATCTCATACGGCTCGCGCAGATCGAGGGCTTCGACGCGCATGCCAAATCGGCCCAAAGCAGGTTCTCATGAAGAAAGAGGGATCGGCCCCAAGACAGGCGTCTCTGCATCGTGCGACCAAAGAGACCGACATTCGAGTGGAATGGACGATTGACGGCGGCGGACAGGGCAAGATCGACACGGGCATCCGGTTTCTCGATCACATGCTCGAGTTGCTGGCGAGGCATGGCTTTTTCGATCTCACCGTTCATGCGAAAGGCGATCTGGACATCGACGAGCATCACACCGTTGAAGACGTTGGAATCGTCATGGGAAAGGCACTTCATCAGGCGCTGGGGGAAAAGGCGGGGATCAAACGATTTGGATTTGCTTCAGCTCCCCTGGACGAAACGCTGGCCCAAGTCACTGTGGATCTCAGCGGCAGACCGTACCTCGTATACAACGTGAATCTGCCGGACCGAAAGATCAAAGCATTCGACCTCGGTCTCTTTGAAGACTTCTTCCAGGCGTTCGTCACCCACGGCGGGCTCAATCTTCATGTGAATCTTCTGTACGGTCGCAACCCCCATCACATCATGGAAGCGATCTTCAAAGCCACGGCGAAGGCTCTGGATCAGGCTACGGGGCTTGAGGAGCGGCTCTCGGGGAAGGTGCTTTCGACGAAGGGGATGTTGTAGCCGTCCTTGTACCTGTCGCGGGACCGCATCGTCTATAGGAGGGCGGGAAGGTCTTCAGAAGGAGAAGGGGCAGGTTTCTGAAGAAGAAACCTGCCCCTTGTGTTTTCACCGACGGACACAGTGGCGGGCTGGATTCGGTTGCGGTATTGTTACAGTCCCTCGAAGGAAGAGCCATGATTGCAATTGTGGATTATGGAATGGGCAATTTACGCAGCGTCTCCAAGGCGTTCGAGTCGGTCGGTCATCACGCCGTGGTCACGCGAGAGTCGGCCGTCATCAAGAACGCTTCTCACGTCGTGTTGCCCGGGGTCGGTGCGTTTGGCGATTGTATGGCAAACCTCGACCGATTTGATCTCATCGAGCCGATCCGGGCATCCCTTGAGGCCGGAAAACCGTTTCTCGGCATTTGTCTCGGCTTGCAGCTGCTGTTCACGGAGAGCGAAGAGTTCGGACTTCATAAGGGGCTCGCCATTATCCCGGGAAGAGTCCGGAAGTTCAGGCTCGAGGCCGCACTGAAGGTTCCGCACATGGGATGGAACCAGGCGCACGGTGAAGGCGACTGTCCTCTGTTCCGCGGGATTCCCAACGGATCTGATTGGTATTTTGTGCATTCGTATTTTGTCGAACCCGTCGATCCTCTCGTCGCGGCGACCGTCACCACGTACGGCGTTTCATTTGTCTCAAGCGTCTGGAGGGATAATCTCGTGGCCTGCCAGTTTCATCCTGAAAAAAGTCAATCGGTAGGCCTGCGGTTGTTGAAGAACTTCGGAGCGTGGCGTGCGTAATCTTCCACGGCTCGAAGGCCGTCGGTGGGGACTCGTGTTAGCGGCCTTTGCGATTGTGGGGGTCGCGTGCAGCGGCTCAAAGGTGACGACGCAGACGTCCGCCGAGCTCTCCCATTATCAGATACGGACCATCGCTTTGATGCCCTTTACGACATTGGCGACGCCCCAGGTACGGGATACGGCCGATACGTATCTGTCCACGCCTCAGAGCGTCAAGGGCTCCGATATTTCGTTAGGCGTTCCTCCGAACGTCGAGTCCCCGCTGAAGCAAACGGCAACGGTGCCGTCGTATGCGGCTGACAAGGTGACGCAACTCTTCTGGTCGAGGTTGAAGAACCGGGAGGGGCTCACCGTCCTCTCGCCGACCCAGAGCGCAAAGGCAGCCATTCGTGCGGCGGAAGACACGGAGAAGACGGTGCCGGAGCGGCACGCGGCCGACGTGGCTGCGACATTGAAAGCGGACGCGGCCTTAATGGGGCAGGTTCTCGTGTATCAGGAGCGATCGGGCGGCCGGTTGGGGGCGAATCCGCCGGCGAGCGTCGGTTTTGAAGTGAAGGTCGTGGCGCCCGACGGCCAAGTATTGTGGGTCGGCAACTATTACGAACGGCAACAACCGATGATCCAGGACATCGTCGGCTACATCCAGCACGGGGGAGTGTTTGTGACGGCGCAGGAACTGGCGGAGTACGGAGTGGACAAGGTGCTCAAGACGTTTCCATTCGGCACCGGAGAATAGCGCGTGCTCGTCATTCCGGCCATCGATGTGAAGGACGGACGCTGCGTCCGCTTACGCCAAGGCGACATGGCCGCGGAAACCGTTTATTCTCATGACGTACCGTCGATGGCACGGCGGTGGGAAGAGGCGGGGGCACGTCTCATTCATCTCGTCGATCTTAACGGCGCCGTCGAGGGAGAGCCAAAAAATTTTCCGCAGATCGACGCCGTGAGACAGGCTGTGCACGCAGAAATACAGGTCGGCGGCGGTCTGCGGAACATGGCGACCGTCCGGCGCTATTTGGACGCCGGAGTGTCCCGCGTCGTACTCGGCACGTCGGCCGTAACCGACCGAAGACTGCTCGATCAAGCCTGCGCTGAATTTCCCCGGCGGATTCTGCTTGGGCTGGATGCCCGGGATGGAAAAGTGGCTGTAAAGGGATGGACCGCGGTCTCTGAGACCAGGGCGATCGACCTGCTCAAGGAGCTTTCCGGATATCCAATCGGAGCGGTCATCTATACGGATATCGCACGGGACGGGATGCTGAATGGACCGAATCTCTCCGCACTGCGCGAGATTGCAGCGCATTCCCCGTTTCCGGTCATCGCCTCGGGAGGGGTGTCGCGCATCGAGGATGTGAAGGCCATCCGCTCGATCGGCCCTCGCGTAGTCGGAGTCATCGTCGGCAAGGCGCTCTACGATGGAAAGTTGGAGTATCAGGCCGCGGTTGCTGCGCTGCAGGAGCGCTGACAGCGACAGGCGACATGTTGACCAAGCGTATTATTCCCTGTCTCGACGTGAAAGATGGACGGGTCGTGAAAGGCGTCAGCTTCGTGAATCTGCGAGATGCCGGCGATCCAGTCGCTGCCGCCAAAATCTACGACCGCGAGGGTGCCGACGAGCTGTGCTTTCTCGACATCACCGCATCACATGAGAACCGAAAGACGATCATCGACGTGGTCGAACGCACGGCGGCAAGCGTGTTCATGCCGCTCACGGTGGGCGGAGGCGTACGCACGCTCGACGACATTCGAAATCTGCTTAACGCCGGAGCGGATAAGGTCAGCATCAACACCGCCGCGGTCGAAAGGCCGGAATTCGTGAGGGAGGCGGCAGAACGGTTCGGGACCCAGTGCATCGTGGTGGCCATTGACGCGAAGCGGGCCGCGCAAGCGTGTGCGTGGAAAGTTTTCACGCACGGAGGGAGGAAGCCGACAGGCCTTGATGCCGTCGAGTGGGCCCGACGGATGGAAAGCTTCGGAGCGGGAGAGATCTTGTTGACCAGTATGGACGAGGACGGTCAACAGCGTGGCTATGACCTCGGCCTGACGGCGGCCGTGTCGGAATGCGTGTCGATTCCGGTGATTGCGTCGGGCGGCGTCGGTGCACTCGAGCACTTGTACGATGGACTCGTCATAGGAAAGGCAGACGCCGTTCTTGCCGCCTCGATTTTTCATTTTCGGACCTTTACGATCCCTGAGGCGAAGGCCTTTCTCCGGCAGCGGGGTGTGCCGATACGGCAGCAGCCGCCACCAGAGGTGGCGTGAATGGCCAATCAGGATTTCAAGTTCAATGAGCAGGGATTGCTGTCCGCGATCATCCAGGACTGGCTGGACGGGACGGTGCTCATGCTGGGCTACATGAATCAAGAGGCGCTGGCCCGAACGCTTGCGACCAAGTCCGTGCATTTCTGGAGCCGTTCGAGACAACAACTCTGGGAGAAGGGAGAAACCTCCGGGCACAAACTGCTCGTGAAGGACATGTTCATCGACTGTGATCGAGACACGATCCTCGTCAAGGCGCAACCGATCGGCCCCACCTGCCACACAGGCGAGCGCGCCTGCTTTTTTTCCCGTTTCAATGAAGCAAATCAGACTTTCGACGGCACATCCACCGAGGCGCATGGCGGGATCCTCGAGAGTGTGCTGCGCATTATCGCGAACCGCAAGGCCGCCCCGCAGCCGGGTTCTTACACGACCAAGCTGTTTGAAGCCGGTCATGACAAGATCTTGAAAAAGGTGGCAGAGGAAGCCGGGGAGGTCCTAATCGCGGCAAAGGGGGGGAAGCGGCAGGAAATTGTGTACGAAGTGGCCGATCTCCTGTTCCATACCTTGATGCTCTTGGGCTATCACGACCTTTCTCTTCTGGAAATCTATCAAGAATTAGGCGCCCGGTACGGCAAGTCCGGGCTGCGACACCCATCTTGAGGCATGCCATGGCCGATTGTCTCTTTTGTAAGATCGTGCAGAAAACCATCCCCGCCAAGATCGTCTATGAAGACGATCACACGCTGGCCTTCGACGATATTAATCCGCAGGCGCCTGTCCATGCGCTTGTTATCCCGAAAAGACATGTAGCGACGGTACAGGACTGTCGCGACCAGGACCGAGATCTCCTGGCGCAGCTGTTGATCGCCTCTACCAACGTTGCAAAACAAAAAGGTTTGGCCGGTTCCGGGTACCGCATCGTGACTAACACCGGTGGAGATGCCGGACAGACAGTCTTCCATCTCCATCTCCACGTTTTAGGCGGCCGCCACCTCGCTTGGCCGCCAGGGTAATTCGGCACCACTCGTCCATCGTTACATTGACATATTTCCTTTCCGTCTGTTACCCTGACCGTTCAATTTTTTCGATCACTTACGCATACCGGTTCACCGCTGTCGGTGGGTGAGGAGCTGCGTCTCCCATGGGCCGAGGCTTGATTTCTGAAGATGTGATCAGCCAGATCCGAGACCGCATCGACATCGTCGACGTCGTTGGACAGCACGTCAGTTTGACCCGCGCAGGGCAGAATCTGAAAGGCTTGTGCCCCTTTCACCAGGAAAAGAGCCCGTCGTTTACGGTCAGCCCGAGCCGTCAGATTTTTCATTGCTTCGGCTGCGGCGCCGGCGGCAACGTATTCACTTTTCTAAGCAGAATTACCGGCGGAAGCTTTCCGGAAACGGTTCGTGACCTGGGCCGG
Organism: Nitrospira sp.; assembly: GCA_035495295.1. Classification (GTDB taxonomy): domain Bacteria; phylum Nitrospirota; class Nitrospiria; order Nitrospirales; family Nitrospiraceae; genus Nitrospira_C. Next base: position 77,739 of record DATJGE010000046.1, read on the forward strand.
AGAGTGGGTATCGAAGTCCAGGAGTCGAGCCTTGATCTTCGCTCCGCCCCGCAAAGCCAGCGGCTTGAACAGGTCAACCAGATGGCGGCACGGTGGTTTCAGGATAATCTCCGTCACGAGCAACTGGGTGCCGCGGCGCGAGCCTATCTGGCGGAGAGGGGCATTCAGCAAGCGACGCTCGACAGCTTCGGCATCGGGCTCGCTCCTGTGGACTGGGATGGCTTACTGAAGGCGATGGTCAAACACGGCGTCACCTCCCAGGAACTGGCCATGGCGGGACTGGTCATCGCACGCGACAGCGGGACGGGCCATTACGACCGTTTTCGGGGTAGAGTGATGTTCACGATTACAGATCTTAGAAAACGGGTGGTCGGATTTGGCGGGCGGGTCCTCGGCGACGGAACGCCGAAATATCTCAACTCCCCGGACACAGCGTTGTTCAAGAAGGGACAGACGCTCTTTGCCTTGGATGTGGCTCGCGAGGCCATTACTCGCACGAAAAGCGTCATCGTGGTCGAGGGCTATTTCGATGCGATCGCGTTGCATCAAGCCGGCCTTACCCATACCGTGGCGACGCTCGGCACCGCGCTCACGCCCGAACACGTGCAGGTCCTGCGGCGCTTCGCCTCAAAGGTCGTTCTCCTCTTTGACCCTGATGCCGCCGGCGTGCGGGCGGCCTTGCGTGGGTTGGATCTCTTCGTCAACAGCGGACTTGGCGTGAAGGTTGTGACGCTGCCATCTGGAGACGACCCGGATACCTATGTGCGAAAGGCCGGTCCTAACGCATTTGGCCAGCTCGAGCAGCAGGCGCCAAGTTTGCTTGACTTTGCTCTCGAACACAGTCTCAAGACCGCCGAAGGCACGACCATTGAAGGACGCATCCGTAGTGTGGATGAGATTTTGCGGATCTTGCAAAGGAGCGAACATCCCATCGAACGGGAGGAGCGTATTCGCCTGGTGGCCGAGCGGTTCGGGATCAGCCAGCAACGTCTCATTGACCGGTACCCCGCGCTGCGCGAGAAATCGCGTCCGGCCGCCGTGGCCTCCAAGCCCGCCGCCCCCCCGGCGCCTTTTAAAGGCGCTCTGGAGGAGCGCGATCTCGTTTATCTCCTCCTGCATGGACAATTGTTGCCTGCCGATGTGCGCAGGCTGCGCCCCGAGGACTTTTCGATGCCGGCCTGCCGGAAAATCGTCGAACAAGCGCTGGCGAATCTTGAGGACGACGGCCGGGTCGGAGTTCGTCGGGTACTCGACAGTGTCGTCGACGACCCGGAATGCGGCTCATTGGCGACCGAATTGTCGATGGCGGAAGAACATTTTGACGATCCGCGTGCGCACATTCAGGGGTGCCTGCATACCATCGACCGCAAGCGCTCGGAAGCGGTATTGCGCGACTTGATCGCCCAATTGAAAGCCGCGGAACGCGAAGGGCGGGTTGAGGACGCGCGGGCGCTGAACGCGCAAGTCAATGAATTGCGGTTGCAGAAAGCCGGACGGCCGGCAGGAACGCTTTCTTTGGTGAAGGAGTAGGTATGGCGAAACAAGAATTGCTCGTGGAAGTGAAGAAACTTATCTCAATCGGCAAAGAGAAGGGGTTTCTCACCTACGACGAGTTGAACAGCACATTGCCGGCGGAAGTGGTTTCGTCGGAACAGTTCGGCAGCATCATGACGATGTTCGGCGAAATGGATATCGAGATCGTCGATGCGCCTGAAGGGGAGCGTCAGCAGAAACCGCGGCCGACCGCCGACCAGGAGGACGCAGGGGAGGAGACGGACGAAGGCGACTCCGGAGACGACGGCGAGAAGGAAATCGACCTCACGCCTGGCGCCTTGAGCCGGACCGATGATCCCGTCAGGCTCTATCTCAAGGAAATGGGCAGCGTCGCGCTCTTGAGCCGGGAAGGCGAGATCGAAATCGCGAAGCGCATTGAGGAAGGCAAACGGGACATCGCGTTCGTCATTTACGGCATGCCGATGACGATCGAATTCATCCTGTCGCTTCGAGATCAGCTCAAGAACGGCAAGATCGACGTTCGGGAGATCGTACCAATCCAGGAAACCGAGGAGGATTTCGAGGAAGAACAAATCGAGCGCGATTATGAAGAGTTGCGTCTCAAGACCTTGGAAGGGCTGAACGTCGTCCGCAAGGTCTCCATGTCGCTCAAGGGGCTATATGAAAAAGCCCGCCAGTCGTCGAAGGATCCCGCCAAGCTGAAGAAAATCAAAAAGCAGATCGACGCAATACGTGAACAGGTCGTGGACAAAATGGAGGCGGTGAACCTGCACGGGGTCCTCAAGGACCGGATGGTGCAGCGCGTCCGCGAGATGGCGATTCAGATTCGAACGGCGGAGCGCGAGATCCTCAGCTGCCAGCGGCGTCTTGGTGTCGGCGGTGAAGCTGGTGCGGAACTGCTGCGGAAACTCTGCCGAGAGCGAAAGGATTTCCAGGCGGTCAAACGCAAAAGCGGCGTCTCGGAGGAAACGCTTCTCGACATCAAGAAACTGTACCAGGCGGCCAAGAGCCGCATCCGTCAATTGGAGACGGAAGAGGCCTTGGTCTCGGGGGAAGAAATCAAGGATGCCGTCAAACATCTGGACGTGGCCGAAGAAAAGGTCAAGCGGGGCAAGGCTGAACTGGTCGAGGCCAATCTACGGCTTGTGGTCAGCATCGCGAAGAAATATACGAACCGGGGCCTCCAGTTTCTGGACTTGATCCAAGAAGGCAACATCGGATTGATGAAAGCCGTCGACAAGTTCGAGTATAAGCGCGGATACAAGTTCAGCACCTATGCAACCTGGTGGATCCGTCAAGCGATTACGCGTGCCATCGCCGACCAGGCCAGGACGATCCGCATTCCGGTCCATATGATCGAGACGATCAATAAATTGATCAGAACGTCCCGGCACCTCGTGCAGAAGCTAGGTCGTGAACCTACGCCGGAAGAGATCGCCGAGCGCATGGACTTGCCTCTCGACAAGGTGCGGAAGATTTTGAAAATTGCCCGGGAGCCGATCTCCTTGGAAACGCCGATCGGTGAAGAGGAGGACAGCCATCTTGGCGACTTCATCGAGGACAAGAAGGCGATCTCACCGCTGGAAGCCGCAATCCGGTATGACTTGCAACGGCAGATCAACAGCGCGCTGGAGACGCTCACGCCAAGAGAAGAGAAAGTGTTGCGCAAACGTTTCGGGATCGGGGAAGCGACCGATCACACGCTCGAAGAGGTGGGCCAGGATTTCGAGGTCACCCGCGAACGCATCCGCCAGATCGAAGCGAAGGCCCTGCGAAAGCTGCGACATCCTAGCCGCAGCAAAAAGCTCCGCAGTTTTGTCGAAAGCTTGTGAGAGGAACCGAACGATTTGACTCCGTCTCGCGGTCAGGCCTAGAATCACATTCGTCGAGTCGGCCGGGCGCACGCGGGGGTCTCGACCGTAATCTGAGCCGGCGGAGGATGAGCGTTCCGTTCGGGGGCCCATAGCTCAGGTGGTTAGAGCGGCTGACTCATAATCAGCTGGTCCTAGGTTCGAGTCCTAGTGGGCCCACCAATGGACCGGCAAAATTCCTTCCTCGGTGAATATCAAGCATGGGAGTGCGTTGAACCAAAATCTGTCACCGCTCATCGAACTGCAGAAGCTCGATCTTCGCATCATGGAGATCGCCGAGCAGCGCCGGCGGATTCCCGAACGTCTCCAGGCCGTCGAAGTGCCGCTACGGGAGGCGAAACAATCGCTGGACGAAACCAGCGTCGCGATGGAGGCGTCCGTCAAGGAGCGGCGCGCTCACGAAAAGGATGTCGAGGCGCAGGACGCGCATACGGACAAGATGCGCGCACGCTTATCGGAGCTAAAGACCAACAAGGAATATCAGGCCCATCTGTTTGAATTACAGATGGCGAACAAGAAGAAGTCTGAAATCGAGGACAGGGTGCTGGCCTGCATGGAGAAAATCGAACAGCTGCAACAGGTTGCCAAGGACGCGCAGGACAAGGTGCGAGCTGCCGAGCAGGTGTTCACGAAAGAAAAGCAGGTCCTTGATGAGCTCGATGGCCGGCTGAGTGCCGAGCTTGCCGAACTGGAATCGCGGCATCGGGATCGCTCCGCCAAGGTCGAGCCGGCCCTCCTCGTCCGCTACACGAAATTAAAGGCCTCCCGAAAGGACCAGCCGCTGGCGGCGATCAAGGGCGGCATGTGCGCAGGCTGCCGTCTGCAGATTCCTCCTCAATTGATTGCCGAGGTAAAACGGTCACAGGATCTTCACACCTGTCCCTACTGTCATCGCATGTTGTACTGGGACGGCGATGCACAGGAGCAGAGACCGTCCAATCCATCGAAGACGTCCGATCTCGAAGTCGGTGAATCCGTCTGAATTGTTCCTCTCCACGTGCCTCTTCCCAGACGGCGTCTAGTTAGTCGGTCGGCGTTCCAAGCACGGCCTTCGTCGTCTTAAAATGGAGCTTCGCGACCGTTCCCAACCGCTGCTCTCCGTGCTTTTTCACGACCATTTTGGCCGCTAATTCCACGGCGGGCGACGCTCCTTTCGGCAGCGTCGTGCCAACGTCATCCGAGAGCCGTTTGAGCCGGAGGAGAAACTCGGCGCGAGCGACGACTGAGGCGGCCGCGACGGCGACGTCCGATTCCGCCTTCGTGCGTTGCTCGAGGGTGATTTGCCGCCCTTTCTCCTGAAGCGCATTAAGAATCAGACGCTCATCTCCGAACTGATCTGAAATGGCCCGCGTGCACGACACGCGGTCCAGCAAGGTCTCGAGGGCCTTGGCGTGTCCCCATGCAAGCAACCGGTTCAAATTTCTGATCTTGAGATAAAGCTCATTGTATTTTTGCGGACCGATGACGATGATGCTGTGGGGGCAGATCGTTCTGATGTCTGGGGCCAGTTCGAGAATGCGGCCGTCTGAAATCTTTTTGCTGTCCCGTACCGCCATCAGGGCAAGCTCGTGTTGCGTCGTCTGATCGACGAACACCGCCGCAATGACGAGCGGCCCGAAGTAATCGCCCTTGCCTGATTCGTCGATGCCGATACGTTCAATGGAAGCTGATGTCATCCGTGCGTGACGTGATGAGACGGCGGCCGGGAACTTGCCGCTGCGCCGCCGCCAGTAGAAATTAGCGTTGAGGCGCGGTAATGTACCAAAGCCATGATGGTCGGTCAACGAATTGAGATTGCGTCACGCCATGGGCGGAGGAACACAATGTGGAAATCTCCACGGCCACTGCGTTCGGCGGTGATCACGTGCGTCTTGTCCGCGCTTATCGCAGGTACGAGCGGATGCGAAACCAACCCGTACACCGGACGATCGCAATTTCTCATTACCTCCGTCTCGGATGAAATGAAAATGGGAGCACAAGCCTACGATCAGGTGAAAAATGATCCGAAGATGAAGCACTCACAAGATCCGCGCGAGATCGAACCGGTGAAGCGGGTGGCGGCCCACATTGTTGAAGCAGCAAAGCGGTCGAAGTATGCAGAGATGGCGAAGCAATTCCAGTGGGAAGTGACGGTCATCAAGGATGACAAGACGATGAATGCTTTTGCGCTTCCAGGCGGGAAGATCGCCGTGTATACGGGAATATTTCCCGTGGCCAAGACCGAAGCAGGACTCGCCGCAGTGTTGGGACATGAAGTGACGCATGCCCTTGCACGTCACGGAGGAGAGCGGATGAGTCAGGGGGAGGCTACGAATCTCGGCGTCCAACTGTTGGGAGCGGCGGCGGGCATCGGCACAGGCAACGCCGCATTGGGACAAGCCACAATGGCGGCGCTTGGGGCCGGAGCGCAAGTTGGAGTGTTGCTTCCTTTCAGCCGAAAACATGAATCAGAGGCCGACTACATCGGCGTCTTGCTTGCTGCCGACGCAGGATATGACCCGCGGGAGTCGGTGCATTTGTGGGAACGGATGGAGCAGATGTCCGGTGGCGGAGGCCCATCGGAGTTCTTGTCGACGCACCCCGGAAATGAGACAAGGATCGAGCAACTCAAAGCATGGATGCCGGAAGCGATGGCGATCTATCAAACAAAACAACCGGTTTCAGCTGCTGAATTGCCGCAGATTGGTCATTAGCCAGTCCAGCCACAATCGCCCGCCGGTTGCATCCGGTGTGTGGGTTTCCTATACTGCCAGTTGCGCGAGGGAGAGGACCGGGTGATCGCTCGTCATTGACGAGAGGAAAGTCCGGACTTCACGGGCGGAGCGCTGGGTAACTCCCAGGCGGAGCAATCCGACACCTGCACCACAGAGAACAGACCGCCGATGGCCAAAGCGACGGGATCCCAATCGAGTCGCTGCGGATCAGGCAAGGGTGAAACGGCGGGGTAAGAGCCCACCGCGGGGATGGCGACATCACCGGCACGGTAAGCGTCGCTTGATGCAAGGCCAAATAGGAAGACGACTGCCGCTTCCATTGGAACGCGGCGACCGGCTGGCCCGGCCGAGGTCTTCGGGTAGGTCGCTTGAGGTCCGTGGCAACTCGGATCCCAGAGAAATGATCACCACCGCTCGGGAGCAGATCCTAAGCGGAACAGAATCCGGCTTATAGGTCCCCTCCACCGCGCCCTTCCTCGCAAACTTCTTCGGATGTGCGTCGACCAGCGGCACGGCTTTGCCGCGGTCATCCTATTGACCTGGTATGAACGTGGTGCTAGGATCTCTGATCTTTCTCATTGATTTTTCACAGATTTCTGAGTGATCGGTGGTAAATCTCGAACCACCCGCAGAGGCGGAGGTGTCTCCCTCCGTGTACGGTCGCGGAGTAGGAGAGGAGGCTGGGCATGAAACTGACAGGCGCTGAAATTTTCATCGAATGCCTCAGGCGTGAAGGCGTCAAGACCATCTTTGCGCTGCCAGGGGGCGTCGTACTCAAAATTTTCGACACGCTTCACCAGCAGAAAGACATCGAGGTGGTGTTGACCCGACATGAACAGGGCGCCGGCCACATGGCCGAGGGCTATGCCAAGGCTACCGGCAAAGCGGGAGTGTGCTTGGTGACGTCGGGACCGGGTATGACCAACGTCATCACTGCCCTGGCCGATGCGTATATGGATTCCGTGCCCTTAGTGTGCTTCAGCGGCCAGGTTCCCACCAGCCTCATCGGAAACGACGCCTTTCAGGAAGCGGACAACATCGGCTTGAGCCGTCCCTGTACGAAATATAATTTCCTCGTCAAGGACGTGAACGAGCTCGCGTCCACCATCAAGGAAGCGTTCTACATTGCCACCACCGGCCGTCCGGGACCGGTGCTCGTGGACATCCCCAAAGACGTTTCGATGGACAAGACGGAATTCAACTATCCGAACTCGGTCTCAATACGCGGGTACAACCCGACGTACGAAGGCAACAAGTGGCAGATCAAGCAGGCTGCTGAAGCCATTATGAAGGCCAAGAAGCCGATCCTCTATGTGGGGGGAGGCGTCGTGTTCTCGGGAGCGTCGAAGGAACTGATCGAATTGGCCGAACTGACGCAAATTCCCGTCGACATGACCTTGATGGGCCTCGGAGCCTTTCCTGGAGAGCATCCGTTGTCGCTCGGGATGATGGGCATGCACGGCACCTATCAAGCCAATATGGCGGTCCATTACTCGGACCTCGTGGTCGCGATCGGCGCACGGTTCGATGACCGGGTCACGGGCAAAGTCTCGGAATTCTGTCCGTACGCGAAGATCATTCACATCGATATCGACCCGACCTCGATCAGAAAGAACATCCACGTCGATATCCCTATCGTCGGGGACTGCAAGGCGGTGCTGCGAGAGCTGAATCAAATACTCAAGGCCACCGTCAACGGAGAGCAAAAGGAGCTCCGGAAGACGTGGTGGGATCAGATCCGCGAGTGGGAACGGGCGCACCCCCTGACCTACGAGCAGGCTTCCGAGGGGCCGATCAAGCCGCAACAGGTGATCAAGCGCCTCTATGAGTTGACCAAGGACCTCGACCCGATTGTGTCCACGGACGTGGGCCAGCATCAGATGTGGGCAGCGCAGTACTTCAAAATGGCTAAGCCGAACCGGTGGTTAACTTCGGGCGGACTGGGTACGATGGGATTCGGCTTCCCTGCAGCAATGGGCGCGCAAGCGGCGTTTCCGGGCCGTCTGGTGCTGTGTATTGCAGGCGACGGCAGCGTGCAGATGAACATGCAGGAGATGGCCACGGCGGTGGTCCACAAGCTTCCCGTGAAAGTCATCGTGCTCAACAATCGATTCCACGGCATGGTCCGTCAGTGGCAGGACCTCTTCTATGAAGGACGATATGCGTCAAGTTATCTCGATACCACTCCGGATTTCGTGAAATTGGCCGAAGCCTACGGCGCCCTTGGGCTGCGCGCGGGTAAAGTCGGCGATCTGGACGGTGTGCTCAAACAGGCCATCGAAACGAAGGGGCCGGTGATCGTCGATGTGCCAACCCACCCCTATGAGAACGTCTATCCGATGATTCCCGCCGGCGGATGCAATCATGAGATGATTCTGGAAGATCCGCCTGAGTTGAAGCAGAAGCAGAGTGGGGTCGGCAAGACGGCGCCGCAGGACAAAGACACGATCCTCACGGCCTAGCATGGAACACATTATTCTCGTCACTGTCGAAAACAAGTTCGGCGTGCTTTCACGCATCGCAGGGCTGTTCAGCGGCCGCGGTTTCAACATCGAAAGCCTGTCGGTCGCACCGACGCTCGATCCGTCGATGTCGCAGATGACCATCGTCACGTCGGGCGATGAACGGATCGTCGAACAGATTGTCAAGCAGTTGAACAAGCTCATCGACGTGATCAAAGTGGTGGATCTCAATGAAAGCGACTTCGTCTCGCGTGAGACGGCGCTGATCAAGGTTCATACCCGGCAGGAAGACCGGGCCGAAGCCTTGCGGATCGCTGATATCTTTCGCGCCAACGTCATCGATTCGACGCCGGCGACGTATACAATCGAAGTGACCGGTGATCCGAAGAAGATCGAGGCGATCATCAATCTCCTGCAGCCGCTCGGCATCAAAGAATTGACGAGAACCGGCCGGGTGGCCGTTGCCCGTGAGCCGCTTCGTTCCACTACGACACAACCCAAGAAGGTCGCCCGCGAGTAGTAGGGGCCATCCGTTCGTTCGTCTGACAAGAAACTGTATGAACCTCTTGTGATCCGGGAGTATATGATGAAAATTCATTATGATAAAGACGCCGACCTCCAACAGATTACGGGCAAGAAGGTGGCTGTCATCGGCTACGGCAGTCAGGGGCACGCGCATGCGCTGAATCTGAAAGAAAGCGGCGTGACAGTGACGGTCGGTCTCCGTGAAGGCGCGTCATGGCGAAAGGCGGAGCAGAGCGGCCTAAAAGTCATGCCGGTGGCCGATGCGGTCAAAGCCTCGGACGTCATCATGATTCTTGCGCCTGACGAAGCGCAGGCCGCCATCTACCGGCAAGACGTGGCGCCGAATCTCAAGCCGGGCGCTTACTTGGCGTTCGGGCACGGCTTTAACATCCATTTCGGACAGATCGTTCCGCCGCCAACGGTCAATGTCTTCATGGTCGCTCCCAAAGGGCCAGGTCATTTGGTACGATCAGAGTATTCAAAGGGGAGCGGCGTACCCTGTCTGTTGGCGGTGCATCAAGACCCGAGCGGCAACACCAAGCACGTGGGCTTGGCCTATGCGAGCGCCATCGGCGGCGCCCGTGCGGGCGTCATCGAAACGAATTTTCGCGAAGAGACCGAAACCGACCTCTTTGGTGAACAGGCGGTGCTGTGCGGGGGACTGACCTCGCTCATTCAGGCGGGCTACGAGACCCTCGTCGAAGCCGGTTATTCCCCTGAAATGGCCTATTTTGAATGCTTGCATGAAGTAAAGCTGATCGTGGACCTCATCTATCAAGGCGGAATCGCCAACATGCGGTACTCGATCAGCACCACCGCCAAATATGGCGATGTGACCCGAGGTCCGCGGATTGTGACCGAGCAGACGAAGCAGGAGATGAAGAAAATCCTTGGCGAGATCCAACAGGGACAGTTTGCGAAAGAATGGGTCCTGGAAAACCAAGCCAATCGTCCCGTCTACAACGCGCTGCTGGCGAAGGGGGAAGCGCACCCCATTGAAGGCGTCGGCGCGAAGCTTCGCGCGATGATGCCGTGGTTGAAGAAAGATCAACTCGTCGACAAGAACAAGAACTAAGGAGCAGCGATCGGCGATCAGCCGTCAGCCGTGGACAGAGTCTGCGGAAACCCGCTGATTGCTGGCCGTTGAAGGCGACAACGTGGCGGATCGTGCGGCGGGTGTTCCATTTGCCAAAGAGGGATTTCCCTTCATCGGCGCCGCTGCCGGTATTACACTGATTACGGGCTTGCTGGGATGGATGCCGATCGCCGTGGCGGCAGGTCTCGTCACCGTTTTCGTCTCGTGGTTTTTCCGCAATCCGCCGCGCGCCATTCCTCAAGGAGCCGGACTCATCGTTTCGCCGGGAGACGGCAAGGTCCTGGCGGTGGAGGAAGAATTCGAACCGAGGTACCTGAAGGACCGTGCGATTCGCATTTCGATTTTTTTGAACGTGTTCGACGTACACATCAATCGGATACCTTGCGAAGGGACCATCGAAGATGTGCAGTATCAACCCGGCCTGTTTCTAGTGGCAAGCAAGCCGCATGCGACGTTGAAAAACGAGCAAAACGCCGTGATGATCAAAACGGTGGAAGGCGCCAAGGTGCTTTGCGTTCAGGTGGCGGGATTGATCGCCAGGCGGATCGTTTGGTGGGTGAACCCGAAAGACCGCGCGGTGCGCGGGGAACGGTACGGGCTGATTAGATTCGGGTCGCGCATGGACACCTATCTCCCCGTTCGGGCGGCGATCAAGGTCGCTGTCGGTGACCGAGTCAAGGGCGGAGAGACTATTCTTGGAGTATTACGATGAAAGGCACGGCACTGAGACAATCATTTGCGAAGGGCGGAAAACGTCATCGCGCAGCGATGCACCTCATTCCCAACCTGTTCACGACCGGAAACCTGTTCTGCGGCGTCTTCGCCGTTCTGTCCGTCTTCAACGCCAATTACATGGCGGCAGCGATTGCCATCTTGGTCGCGATGATCTTCGATGTCCTGGACGGGAAATCCGCCAGGATGACGAACAGCACCAGCCACTTCGGTTTGGAGTACGATTCTCTGTCCGACGTCGTATCCTTCGGTGTCGCGCCAGGTCTGCTTCTATATTCCTGGGCGTTGAGCGGGCAGGGTACGTTCGGGGTCGCCGTCATGTTCGCGTACGTGGCGATGGGGGCGGTTCGACTTGCCCGGTTCAACGCGACGGCGAGCCCGTCCGACGGAAAGTATTTCACCGGCCTGGCGATTCCCGCGGCGGCTGGGGTGGTCGCCTCCATGGTCATCTTTGATCATTACATCCTTCGGGCTGGAGCCGAGGTCAAGCCGATGGCGGTGCTGGTCGTGACCCTGATCATCTCCTTTTTGATGGTCAGCACAATCAAATATCGCAGCTTCAAAGATCTGAAATTCCGCGGCCGGCAGCACATCACCTACCTCGTCTGGGGCATTCTTGCTCTGGTGCTAGTAGCGGCGTGGCCGGAAGTTATGCTATTTGTCATGTTCGCCGGCTATGCGTTGTTGGGGCCGGTTGAACGTCTGCTCAGCATGCTCGGGAAATTGGCCGGAAAACCGAAAAGGGAGCAGCCGCTCAGCGAACTAAAGTTTTAGGGCGACGACGAGGAGTAGTAAACAGCAATCTAGGACAACAGAATGTTGAGAGCGGTCATCCAGCAAGGCGGCAGCGAGTGAGAAGGCGAGGCGTACGTTTCTGGTACCTCGAGCCTTTGATCGATGCAAGCACGAAGCTGGGGGCCGGTTGCAACATTTTGAAGAGAGAATTGGCGGGTGGTGCAAGCCAATCTGGGTGCTGTTGAACTCGCCTCCGAGCCGAATCCGTGAAACGAGAGTAATGGATTCCGCCTTGCCCACGTGATGGGCGAATGAAGGGTGGTGGATGGCCAGAAGGTCGTTCAACACCGAACCAGGGTGGTACCACGAAGCGCGTCAAGCCTTCGTCCCTGAACAAGAAGGGATGAAGGCTTTTGTGTTTGTGACGCCGATGAAAATGGGTTTCTGTTTCGTTCTCGTATCGCTTAACAGCTGGACGTATCAGAAAACGTACGCCTCGCCGTTTCGCTCAGTGCGGCCTTGCAGAAAATCCATTTTGATCGGTCGCAATTAGCAGTGGGCCACAAAGAATAGAAGGGGTGACACGATGACGCGCATGATCAGGATTTTCGACACGACGTTGCGGGATGGGGAGCAATCCCCGGGCGCCAGCATGAATGTAGAAGAAAAGATTATGGTCGCCAAGCAACTTGCGCGCCTCGGTGTCGATATCATTGAGGCAGGGTTCGCCTACAGCTCGCCGGGGGATTTCGAGGCCGTACGGCGCATCGCTCAGGAGGTTGAAGGTCCGACGATCTGCAGTCTCGCCAGGGCGCGTCCTGAAGACATCGATCGGGCTTGGGAAGCCTTGAAAGGTGCGCCGAAAGTCCGCATTCACACCTTTCTGTCGACATCGGATATTCACTTGAAGCATCAGTTCCGCATGACACGTGAAGAAGCGAAAAAGCGCGCTGTCGAAATGGTCCGGCGGGCAAGGGGATATGTGGACGACGTTGAGTTTTCACCGATGGATGCCAGTCGTTCCGACGCTGAATATCTGTATGAAGTCATCGAGGCGGTGATCGACGCCGGGGCCGGCACGGTCAATATTCCTGATACCGTCGGCTACGCCATACCACAGGAATTCGGCAGGCTCATCAGGGGGATCCGCGAACGTGTGCCGAACAGCGGCAAGGCGGTGATCTCGGTGCATTGTCATAATGATCTCGGACTCGCCGTCGCCAACAGCCTGGCCGCCGTCATGGAAGGGGCCGGGCAAGTCGAATGCACCATCAACGGAATCGGGGAGCGGGCCGGGAACACGTCGCTGGAAGAGATTGCGATGGGATTGCGGACACGGAAGGACCTGTATCACGCTGACACCAACATTCACACGGAAGAGATTTCGAAGACCAGCCGGTTGGTGAGCAAGATCACCGGCATGGTGGTGCAGCCCAACAAAGCCATCGTCGGCGCGAATGCGTTTGCCCACACGTCGGGCATTCATCAGGATGGTCTGCTGAAGGACAAGACGACCTATGAGATCATGCGCCCGGAATCGATCGGGCTCGTGGAAAGCAAGATGGTCATGGGCAAGCTGTCGGGACGTCATGCGTTCCGCCAGCGACTCGAAGAACTGGGCTATAAGCTCACCGATGAGGAAGTCAACCATGCGTTCGAGCGCTTCAAGAAGCTCGCCGATCACAAGAAGGAGATTTACGAGGAAGATCTCGAAGTGATCGTGTCGGAAGAGCTGGCCAAGATGGCCGACCGCATCACGCTCAAGTCGTTCAACGTGACGAGTGGGACGGACCGTGTGCCGACGGCCACCGTCGAGCTCGAAGTGGACGGCAAAGCGATCAGCCAGACGGGCACAGGCGACGGGCCGGTGGACGCGGTCTATCGGACCATCGCCGGGATCACGCAAACGAAGAGCAAGCTCCTCATGTACGTGGTCAAGGCAATCACCGGCGGCACGGATGCGCAGGGCGAGGTCTCCGTCCGTGTCCAGGAGGACGGTCGAACGGTCTCGGGTCACGGCGCCGATACCGACATCATCACGGCCTCCGCGCGCGCGTATCTGAGCGCCCTGAATAAACTGGCCTATTTGGCGACCAAGCAAGCGCAAGGGGAGCAGAGGGTGAACTTGATCTGAGGAAGCCCCCCACGGTACAGTGCCCTCTTCGCTTAGTGCTGTCCTGTGGCTGAAGGGAAGCCTCAGTGTTCAAAATCAGAGTCTCCGATTGTCCCGAGTTCCTCGCCGGCGACCATACACGGCTCCGAGAGCTCCTTCACCCCGCCAAGCATCGGCTGAAATTGGGATATAGCCTTGCGCACGGAACCTTGGCCCCGGGACTACGCTCCAAGTGGCACGTCCTCGGTTCCTCGGAGGTTTACTATTTTCTCGCAGGACAAGGACGCTTTACGATTGACGACGAAGTCACGGGCGTTGAAGCCGGCACCACGTTATACGTGCCGCCGGGCGGCAGGCAATCGCTGGAAAATACAGGCAGCAAGGACATCGAGTTTCTGTGCCTTGTCGATCCGGCTTGGGACGTTAAGGATGAACGTGTTCTCGAATGACCGTGGATAGACGGGCGGGTCACGCGCATGAGCTCTAGGTCTCTCGAGGGGAGGCGAAATCAGTGAAGGCAAAAATCGCAGTGTTGGCAGGCGATGGAGTGGGCCGTGAGATTGTTCCCGAGGCGGTCAAAGTCTTGAAGGCGGTGGCCGGAAAATGCGGACACAGCTTCGAGTTTGCACCCGGCGACATCGGCGGACAAGCCATCGACAAGGTCGGGGTCCCGCTGCCTCAAGACACCTTGAGCTTGGCCAAGCAAAGCGACGCCGTGCTGTTGGGCGCCGTGGGCGGACCCAAATGGGAAGGGCTGGACTACAGCTTGAGACCTGAGCGGGCCTTGCTCGGCATCCGGGAAGCGCTTGGTCTCTATGCGAATCTGCGGCCGGCGAAACTGTATCCGAACTTAACCGACGCCTCGACGCTCAAAAAAGAGGTCGTGGAGGGAATCGACATCCTCGTCGTTCGCGAACTGACGGGCGGCATTTACTTTGGCAAGCCCAAAGGTATTGAAAAATTGCCGAACGGGACGGAACGGGGGATCAATACCGAGGTGTATACGACCGAGGAGATTCGCCGGATCGCCGTGGTCGCCTTCGACGCCGCCCGCAAACGACGCAAGAAAGTCATGTCTGTGGACAAGGCCAATGTACTCGAATCCTCAGAGTTGTGGCGCCGGGTCGTCACGGACGTACACAAGCAGTATCCGGACGTGGAACTGGGGCACATGTATGTCGACAACGCGGCCATGCAGCTGGTCAGGAACCCCCGCCAATTCGACGTCATGCTCTGTAACAACATGTTCGGCGATATTCTGAGCGATGAGGCTGCCATGCTGACCGGCTCGATCGGCATGCTGCCCTCCGCCAGCCTCGGCGCGCAGGTGGGGCTGTTTGAGCCGATTCACGGGAGCGCGCCGGACATTGCCGGGAAGAACATCGCCAACCCCATTGCGACGATCGCCTCCGCGGCGATGATGCTGTCGTTTGCGTTCAAGCTCGAGAAGGAAGGGGATCTCATCGAGCAGGCGATTGTCAAGACGCTGGATCTCGGTTACCGAACCAAAGATATCCAGAGTGGGGGTATGCGGGTGGTTGGCACCAGCGAGATGGGCGACGCCATCGTCAGAAGCCTGGGGTAATGCATGAAGGTCGAAACTCATACCCGCACGATCAGGACGATTGCCGGCAACGGTACAGCTGCGTTTTCGGGTGACGGCGGCCCTGCTCTTTCGGCCTCTCTGAATGAACCGAAAGCTCTGGGACTTGACTCTAAGAATAATCTGCTCATTGCGGACTCCGAAAACCACGTCATTCGCAAGCTCGATCGGTCAACAGGGATGATCGTGACCGTGGCTGGATGTTCGGCCGCGCGGGATCCGCAGGAAAAGGGCATGAACGAGGATTCGGCCGTCGCAATTGATGATCCGTTTAATGAGGGAGATGTCAAGCCGGAAGCCGCCTTTGCACAGCAAGCGGATATCAGCGGGACGGTCCGTTATGTGGTCAATGGGGCGGGCGCGAGGAAGCGGTTCGGGGGAGACGGTGGACCGGCGGTCGATGCACGATTGAATTTTCCAACGGCGGTTGCCGTCGACGAAGATGGAAACCTCTATGTTGCCGATACGATGAACCATCGCATCCGACGGGTTGATGCCAAAACCGGCGTCATCGCCACGTTCGCCGGTGTAGGCCAGCCAAGATTCAGCGGCGATGGCGGTCTTTCAATCCATGCGGGGCTCAACGAACCCGCGGCGCTGGCCGTGCACGGGAGGTTGCTGTACATTGCGGATCAAAGCAACAATCGGATTCGAATGATCGATTTGACCAGCGGGATCATCACCAGCGTCGCCGGCACCGGACCCGCCGGATATAATGGAGACGGTATGCCGGCCGGGGACACGGCCCTTGCAGGTCCGAGTGGGCTCGCGGTCGGAATGGACGGTACCCTGTTTATTGCCGATACGTTCAACGGAAGGATTCGGGCCGTTGATCCCGCGACCGGAGTGATCACAACCATAGTGGGTGATGGCGGAGAGTACCGGTATCAAGGTCCGATGGAAGCCTGCTCGGCGAGTCTGTCGCGACCCTCAGGCATTGCCGTGGATGCCGCTGGCAACCTGTTCATCACCGATTCCGACAATCATTTGGTGCGGCGCTGGGACCGAGCGACCCGCCGAATCGACCGAGTAGCCGGCATTGGCGAGCCGAAAGAGTGCGGAGATGGCGGACCAGCGGCGGAGGCCGGCCTCTCGTATCCTTTTGGGATTGTGGTTGACCGCGTCGGCCGCGTCCTCATAGCCGATACGTTCAACCATCGCGTCCGGGAGATCACGCAGTAACGGGTTTCCATCGGCATCGCTCTGTGAGTGCATGATGTTCAAGAAGAAATCCTCCTATGTCATGGCGATCCTCGGCGCGACTGGCGCCGTCGGAAAAGAGACGCTCGAAATTCTTAACGAGCGGAAATTCCCCCTCGCCGCTCTCCGCTTGTTCGCGTCAAAACGTTCCGCCGGTGAGGTCCTCACGTGCCAGGACAAGGCCTGGACCGTCGAGGAACTGACGCCGCAGTCGTCCTTTGCCGGCGTCGACATCGCCCTGATTTCGGCCACCGATGCGATCAGCCGAGAATATGGTGACCGCCTGGGAAAGAGCGGCGTCGCGGTCATCGACGACAGCGGCGTCTTCCGCATGGAGGAGACCGTGCCGCTGGTCGTGCCTGAGGTCAATGCCCATGCGCTTGGTTCGATGCCTCGGGGTATCGTCTCGATCCCGAACTGCACGACGACACCTTTGGTGATGGCCCTCAAGCCCCTGCATGATACGGTCGGTGTCAAACGCGTGATCGTGACGACCTTCCAGTCAGTGTCGGGGACGGGTGCGGCGGCCATGGACGAACTAGTGACACAGACTAGAGATTTGATGGCGTTCCGGGACGTCAAGAGTGAAGTCTATCCCTATCAAATTGCGTTCAATCTTTTGCCGCACATTGGTGCGTTCAATGATCAAGGCGACTGTTCCGAGGAAGTGAAAATCGCGCATGAAACCAGAAAGATTCTCGGTGCTCCGGCGCTCCGCGTCACGGCCACGACGGTCCGCGTGCCCGTGCTGCGCTGCCATTCCGAAGCGATCAATGTGGAATTACACGCTCCATTAAAGCCCAACGAAGCGCGAGCAGCGCTGGCCGCGATGCCCGGGGTCATCGTGTACGATGACCCGCATCGCAAGCTTTATCCCATGCCGCTGGATGCGACCGGGAAGGACGAGGTCTACATCGGACGCATCAGAGAAGATCCCTCCGTCACGAACGGACTCAATCTCTGGGTGGTTTCGGACAATCTCCGCAAGGGCGCTGCACTCAATGCCGTGCAGATCGCCGAATGCCTGGTGCACGGCTGATGACCGAGTGGGGAGGCCTGGGCAAGGTCTTCATCGGCATCGGCTTGGCGATCGCGGGGCTTGGGGTCCTCTTGTTGCTCGCCGATCGGGTTCCGGGCATGAGCCACCTATTTGGCTGGATCGGCAAGCTTCCCGGCGATATTTCGATTAAACGGGACAATTTCAGTCTCTTCTTCCCTCTGGGGACCAGTATTCTCTTGAGCGTGCTCTTGAGTCTGGTACTCTATCTTTTATCATGGATCTTCCGCCGGTGACGCCAGTGGTTCGTCGGATCGTGATTGCCCTGGCGGCATGTGTGTTCTATTCGATCGGGCCGTGCTGGGTGGAAGGCGCGCAATCGATCCGTGTTCTATTGGCGGCGGACGTCACCAAGCTCGACGTGGAAGCCGAGGGTGCGGTCTGGCTCACCGATGCCAGCCGCCACGGGCGCGCGATCCGGTCGGGCGCGCACATCACGCCGCAGGGAAAAGGGTTCTTGGTCAACGGTGTGCGGGCCGCGCACGAGCGGCTCACCATCCGCGCGGGCGTGCAGGGTCTCACTTTGCTGTTGGTCAAGCCCAATGAGAAAATCCCCGGCGCTGCCCATGATCAACGCGTCAGCGTCCCGGTGACAGGGTTGGTGCACATTCTACGAAAAGGCAAGGGCTTTCTGGTGATCAACCAGGCGGATCTCGAAGAATACGTCAAGGGCGTCGTGCCTTCTGAAGTCAATTCGTCCTGGCATCCCGAAATGCTGAAGGCGCAGGCCGTGGCGGCTCGCACCTATGCCCTGTACCAACAGATGTTGAGCGCCGCCCGTGACTATGATGTGGTCGCCACCGTCCAGGACCAAGTCTACAAGGGAAAGAACGGCGTCGATGCCGCGGTCTCGCGCGCAGTCGACGAAACGCGGGGTCTTGTCCTCACCTATGAAAACGCGCCGATTTATGCCGCCTTTTCGTCGACGGCGGCGGGCCTTACGGAAGACGCGATGAATGTGTGGTCGAAGGACTATCCGTATCTCAAAGGCGTCGAATGTCCATTTGATCTCGAGTCGCCCTACTATCATTGGAGAGCGTCGTTCCAAGTGGACAAACTGGAGCAGAGCCTGCGCCAACAGGGATTTGCGGTGGGCGCGATCACATCCATCGAACCGCTCGCATACAGCCGTGGCGGGCGAGTGGCCAAGCTGCGGGTCATTCATTCAGACGGGGAGCTGGTGCTGCGCGGCGAGGATCTCCGCAAAGCGGTGGGATATTCGATCGTGCCCAGCACACAGTTCACAATCGAGGCCGTCGGCCACGACATTGTCCTCTCAGGGTATGGCGCGGGCCATGCCGTTGGAATGTGCCAGTGGGGTGCGAAGGAACTGGCTGAACTTGGATATTCCTTTTCGACCATCCTGGCCTACTATTATCCGGGAACCGAGTTACAAGACATGTCCACGACGACACAACCGATCCCGCCAATTTCCTGAGCCGGTCTCGGCAATGGCACCTGCCGGCACGACGACTCGTCTCTCTCCCGTCACCCCATGCGGCTGTCAGAATTTAACTTTCCCTTCGATGCCTCGCTGATTGCTAGTGAACCTGTGCTTCCGCGGGACCAGGCCAGGCTGCTTGTGCTGAGTCCGCGGCGGCGGTCGCTGACGCATTATCGAGTCGCCGATCTGGCCGATGTGCTGTCGCCTGGCGACCTGCTTGTGGTGAACGACACCCGCGTGCGGCCGGCCCGTGTGACAGGACGAAAGCCCTCGGGCCAAGCCGTGGACCTCTTGTTTGTAAAAGCGGTGACGGAACGGGACTGGGAAGTGTTGATTAAAGGAAATTGGCGGGCCGGCCAAGTCATCACTGTCGATGTCGACAGCCGCTTGTCCGTCCTGGGACGGGCAGGCGGACGGACCGTCGTCCGTATCGAAAGCACGCTGCCGGTCTTGGAATGGTTCAGGAGCTACGGCCGGATGCCGTTGCCGCCGTATATCAAACGGCCGCCGACCGATGAGGACCGCGAATGGTACCAAACGATGTTCGCCAAGGAGGAAGGCGCCATCGCCGCTCCGACGGCCGGCCTTCATTTTACTCCCGCATTACTCAAGCGGTTGGCTGAACGGAAGATCGAACTGGCGAATGTCACGCTGCATGTCGGCGTCGGCACGTTCAAGCCCGTGACCGTTGATCGGATCGAAGAACACCGGATCGAGCCCGAATGGGTCGACATTGGTCCGGAGGCCGTGGCCGCCATTGAGCGGGCCAAGCAGCGGAAAGGAAAAATTGTGGCGGTTGGAACCACCGTCGTGCGTGCGCTCGAGTCAGCGGCCTCCGGGCCGGGCGCCCTCCGGCCGTATCATGGTGAGACGAGCCTGTTCATCGTGCCGGGATACCGCTTTCGGATCGTCGAAGCGTTGTTGACAAACTTTCATCTGCCTCAAACGACCTTGCTGATGTTGGTTGCGGCATTTGCCGGAACACAGGCGCTTCGAGATGCATATGAGGAAGCCGTGCGGAGCAGGTATCGGTTTTACAGTTATGGAGATGCGATGCTGATATTAGAAGAGGAGAAAGGCTAGAGGCGAGGAGCCATGGGAACGCACGCGTAGTGGTTAGAGCAGCTCCCGTCGGATGGTAATGGGCACTGTCGCTTTCAGCGATTGCGCATAGGCCGCCATGGCACGCTGTTGCTTTTGGAACAGCACGTCCTGAATGGCGCGTTCCTTCGCGGCCGCCGCTTTTGCCGGGTCGGAGTCCGGTTGGCGAAGCATGAGCGCTTGCGCCTCTGCGAGCTCGGCGGGGGTCAGCGCGACGGCATCGCTCACCATCATCCGCGCCTTGAGGCTCAAGAGTTCTTTCATCTGCACGGCTTCGAACATCGAAGGGGTCAAATGGTTGGCGGCCAGCAACCGTTGGTAGTGTTCAGCATCAAAGCGTCCGTTTTTTTGAAATTCGGGAATCTGCATAATCGATTCCCTTAAATCGTCATTCGACACCGTCAGCCCCATGTTGTGGGCGGCGATGAGCCACACGCGGTGATCGACTAATTGTTCAACGACGTATTGCTTGATCATTTCGTCCTTGAACTCTCCCGGCACTTTCTCCTTGTAGAACCGGTACGTGTTTTCATAGGCGCGCTTGAATTCCTCCGAGGAGATCGAGAGGTCGCCGACGGTTGCCACGACGGACCCCGAGTGCTCGCCGAAACCCCACCAACCCATCCCGACGATGAACGTGATGGCGATGAAGCCCATCGTGGCGGCCAAAAACCACGGATATTTTTCGTTGGCGAATCGGAGGACTTTGATCATCGATGACGGTGTTTGTGGAGGTGGAAGAGGATGGATTCTACGGCAGCGGCGCCGTGAAACGCAAGTGTTGAAGGGGTGGTCGTGCTGCAGTGATCGGCAACGTCAAAGAATGGCGTTTCGTTTGTGCTGGGTGTTCGTCTTTGTTATACTTTGCCCCGAGTTGCGACAAGATCCTTGGCGGGAGAGGCGTGATCCATCCATTGGGCATCGGGATCTACCCCAAGGCGACCGTTCTGAATCGGTTTATTGCCAAGCTGATCGACGTGTTTCTGGCAGCAGCGGCGGCGGAAGTCATTGCCTCTGTCGGGTTCCTTGCGGGCGTGGCCTATCTGTTCGTGGCTGACGGGTTTGCCGGCGGCCGAAGCATCGGAAAGCGGCTCATTGGCCTTCAGACGGTGCTGCCGGAGATCCGCGAGCCGGCTGGATTTCGGGAATCCATCATTCGCAATATTCCTTTTGCGGCGGCGCAATTGCTCTTTGCCGTTCCTTATGTCGGGTGGCTGGCCGCGGCCGCCATCATCGGATTCGAAGCGGTCTTAATCATCGGCAACGAGCAGGGTCGCCGCTTGGGCGACGAACTGGCGGGGACGCAGGTGTTGGATGCCGGCCGATTGGCAGTGCCCGACTGAGGAATGAGCCAGCGCCCAAGGCGCTGTGGCACGATGGAGACGTCGGGGCACGGCGTGAGTCCCGGGTCCGGCGCGTGTAGGAGGGAGTCACAACGTGGGTTTTACGAGCGACATTTTCGGCTGGTTCTCGAACGATCTGGCGATCGATCTCGGCACCGCGACGACGTTGGTGTACGTTCATGGAAAAGGGATTGTCCTCAACGAGCCCTCGGTCGTCGCGGTCGAGAAAAAGACGGAGAAAGTGCTTGCGGTCGGTGCCGATGCGAAGAAGATGCTCGGACGCACGCCCGGGAACATCGTGGCCGTGCGGCCGATGAAAGAGGGTGTCATTGCCGATTTCGAAATGGCCGAGCAGATGTTGAAGCGCTTCATCCAGAAGGCGCACAACCGCAGCGCCTTCGTCCGGCCGCGGATCATCATCGGCGTCCCCTCGCGGATTACCCAGGTGGAGCAGCGGGCCGTGCGCGATTCCGCCGAACTGGCGGGAGCCCGCGAAGTGTATCTGATCGAAGAGCCGGTGGCGGCCGCCATCGGCGCCGGCCTTCCCATCACCGAACCTTCCGGCAATATGGTGGTTGACGTCGGGGGCGGCACGACGGACATCGCCGTCATTTCCCTGGGCGGCATCGTGTACAGCGAATCCGTGAAGGTTGCCGGCGACCGGATGGACGATGCCATCATGAACTACATCAAGAAGAAATATAACCTCCTCATCGGCGAGCATATGGCGGAGCGCATCAAGTTTGAAATCGGCTCCGCGTATCCGTTCGAGGAGCGTAAGACCATGATGATTAAAGGGCGCGACCTGATTTCCGGCATCCCCCGCACGTTGGTGGTGGACGACGCGGAAATCAGAGAAGCGCTGCAGGAGCCGATCGGAACGATCGTGAACGCGATCAAGGTTGCCCTGGAAAACACCCCGCCGGAGCTGGCGGGCGACATCATCGACCGCGGCATCGTCCTCACCGGCGGCGGATCCCTGCTCAAGGGCATGGATACGCGCTTTCGCGAAGAGACGAACCTGCCGATCATCACGGTGGACGATCCTTTGACGTCCGTCGTGCTGGGAGTCGGGAAGATCCTCGATGAGCTGGATCTGCTCGCCAAGGTCGCCGTCATGTCGCAGGCAAACACCTTCCGGTAAAGGTTCCATCCCGATCCATGTGGATGGTCAACGTGCGTTCTCCCTACGGTGCTAGGCGTCTGGCGCTAGGAATGTTTGCCCTCCTCCTGGCGGCTCTCCTTCTCTTCCCAGGACAAAGTCAGGGGCTGCTCGAGTATCTCGACGGGCCGGTGGGCCAGGTCGTGAGGCTTCCGCTCGAGGCCGTGTCCTCGATTGATCAAGGCATCTCCGCCATGTGGCATCACTACGTTTCCCTGCAGCAGGTGGCCGACGAGAACCGGCGCCTCAAGCAGGAGATGGACTGGCTGCGCGGAGAGAACAACCAATTACGGGAGGTCGCGGCGGCGACGCAGCGGCTCACGTCGTTGCTGCAGTTTAAAGAGCAGGCCTTGCCCTCCATGGTCGCTGCGCAGGTCATTGGACGTGATTCCAGCAACCGTTACAAATCCGTCATTCTCAATAAAGGGGAGGGCGACGGAATCCAAAAAGACATGGGCGTCATTACGCCGGCCGGCGTCGTCGGCCGTGTCGTGAAGACCACCGGAGCGACGGCGGTGGTTTTGCTTCTCACTGATCCGAACAATGCGATCGCCGGATTGATTCAACGTACGAGGGACGAAGGCATCGTCGAAGGGATCCCCCAAGGCCGGGCTAAATTGAAATACATCCCCTTGCTTTCGGCGGTGAAGGAAGGCGACCGTGTCGTGACGTCCGGCCTGGTCGGCGGCTTTCCCCGAGGGCTGGCCATCGGCACCATTACGACGATAGACCGGGAGGAAGGCGCTCTCTTTCAAACGGCGGAGCTCGTGTTGGAAGTGGACGTCAACCGGGTCGAAGAAGTTCTGGTCATCCAAACCGTTCAGGGCCCCCCGACGGAGCCCGCGGCAAAGCCGGAGGGCGGGGCGAAGCCATGAAAAAAATCGCAGCCTACGCAGGCCTCGTGCTCCTCCTTGTGCCGGTGCAGACGACGCTCCTTCCCCACCTGGCCATCTGGGACATTAAGCCCGATCTGGGGTTGGTCACCGCCGCCCTCATTGGCGTGTTGGCGGGCGAACTGGATGGTCTCCTCGTCGGCTTGGCGATCGCATGGATCCTGAATTTGTATTCCGCCGGCGATCTCTGGTTGAATCTCGTCACGACAGGAGGTGCAGGATTGTTCGCCGGTCTCCTAGCCAGACAGGTCGCCGAGATTACACCGACCATTGTGTCCATCGGTCTGTTGGTCCTGTCTCTCGCGGGCGGCCTGTTGGCCGCGTTCAGCATGAAGCATGCGACGATCACTGATACCTGGTGGATGGTGCAGTTCATCGTGCTTCCCCAGGCCTGCTTCGACGCGGCCGTCGGCGCCGTACTGTTCTGGTTCCTCGAACAGCGCTTCGCTGTGCCGCGATTCGGGATGCTGGACCGGTACTCATAAGCACAGAAGCAAGCCCGATGACTACCTCCAGCGTACATGATTCGGAATTAGGCGAACTGCAGCGCCGCCTGATGGTCCTTCGCATCGGGCTCTTGCTCGTCGTGGCGCTTCTGGCATTGCGGCTCTGGCATCTTCAGATCCGAGAGGGGCCGTATTACCGGGACCTTTCGGAAAACAACCGCACGCGTTCGGTGATTTTGGAGCCAGCGCGCGGCCTTATTTATGACCGCCATGGCGTGTTGCTCGCGAACAACGTGCCCAGCTTCACGTTGTACGTGTCGCTGGAAGATGTCAAAGACCGGGAGGCGCTCATCGGCGAGCTCAGCGAGTTGATCGGCATCGATCCCGAACTCGTGCGTAAAAAGCTTGCCGTGCGTGGGGCCAAACAGTTGCCGCGGAAGATCAAAGACCGGTTGACGCTGAAGGAGGCGACGTTGATCGAATCTCATCGCCTCGATTTGCCGGGCGTGATGATTCAAGTCGAATCGCGCCGCAATTACCTCGGTGGGATGGCCGCTTCACATGTGTTGGGGTATGTCGGCGAGGTCTCCGCTGAGCAGTTGGAGAAGCCGGAATTCGCGGAACTCCATCAAGGCAGCATCGTCGGCCAGTATGGTGTCGAAAAATTTTTCGATCAGATCGTTCGCGGCTTGGCAGGACAGAAAAGCGTCGAAGTCGATGCCTTGGGGCATGAGAAGCGTACGGTCATGGTCGATCAACCGCACGCCGGGGACGATCTCTATTTGACGATCGATTTGCGGCTCCAAAAGATGGCCGAAGAGCTGCTCGGCCAGGAGTCTGGCGCCATTGTCGCCTTGGATCCAACCAACGGCGACATCCTCGCCATGGCCAGCCGTCCCGGTTTTGATCCCAATGTCCTGTCGCGTGAGCTGACCCCGAAGCAGTGGGTCGAGATCGTGCAGGACGAGGGCCGGCCGCTCAACAACAGAGCGTCACAAGGTCAATATCCTCCGGGCTCTACCTTTAAAGTCATGATGGCCGCGGCAGCCCTCGAGACGAAAACCGTGACGCCGTCATCGACGATCTTCTGCAACGGTGGCTACCAGTTCGGGCGGCGGGTGTATCACGACTGGAAAGCGAGCGGACACGGATCAGTTGACCTGCGGAAGGCCTTGATCCATTCGTGCGACGTCTATTTCTACACCATCGGCCAGCGCATGGGCATCGACACGATGGCCTCGTTTGCCCACCAGTTTGGGCTCGGGGAAGAAACCGGCGTCGAGCTGCCGTCCGAGCGAGTCGGCATTGTGCCCTCGACGGAATGGAAGCAAAAGGCCAAGCATGAAGCATGGTTGCCGGGCGAGACCATTTCGGCAGCGATCGGCCAAGGATACGTGACGGTCACGCCGCTGCAGATGGCAAGCCTCATCGGCACCGTCGCCAATGACGGAGTCACGTTTCGGCCTCGCCTCGTCCAAGGCATCATGGACCGCACGACCGGCCAACTGCAGCAGCTGCCCGTCGTTCCGAAAGCCACATTGAACGTCAAGCCGGATACGCTGAAATTAATCCGAGAAGCGCTGGCCGGAGTGGTGACGGAAGGCACCGGAGGCAGAGCAAAATCGTCGCTTGTGTCGATCGGCGGAAAGACAGGAACGGCGCAAACGGCCGCACTTCGGACTGGACCGGAAAAAGACATTCCGAAACGATTCCGGGACCATGCCTGGTTCGTCGCATTCGCACCGGTCGAGAATCCGAAGATTGCGGTGGCGGTCCTGGCCGAGCATATGGGTCACGGTGGGTCGGCGGCGGCCCCACTTGCCAAGGAGCTCATCGAGACTTATATCAAACTGACCGCCGCGAAACCGTCTACCGTCGATCCGATCACGGCACCGGGCCGCGTGGCCAAAGCAGAGGCGCCATGATCGACCGGATGATGGACCGCAGGGGGTTCGACAACTTCGACGTTCGTTTTCTCAGCTTGATCGTTGCCATACTATCCCTCGGCGTGGTCTCCATCTACAGCGTGACGCATGATCAAGGCGGCCCGGGACTGCCGTTTTTCGCAAAGCAGATGGTCTGGATCCTCCTCGGCGCCGTGGCCTTCCTGGTCATGCTCATTTGGGACTATCACCGCATCGCACGATTAGCGTATCCTGCCTATGCGATTATCCTGATCCTGTTGGCGGTCGTGCTGTTCGAGGGCAAGACGAGCCGTGGAGCCCAGCGTTGGATCCCGATCGGTCCCTTTGCCTTCCAGCCTTCAGAGTTTGCGAAGCTGGTGTTGATTCTGGTGATGGCGCACTACTATTCCAAGGCGCCTCGGGTCGGCTGGCTACAGCGCGTGGTCATTCCCGGCGCCTTGATGCTGCCGGGGTTGCTGTTGATTCTCAAGCAGCCCGATCTGGGCAGCGGGCTGAGCTTCATGGCCGTGTATGCGGCCATGCTCCTCATGGTCGGCATGCGTTCGCAGGCCCTGGGCGTCATCTTATTGTTTTCGCTGATGCTTTTCCCATTCGCCTGGGAAGCGATGTGGGGCTCATTGCATGATTACCAGCGCCAGCGCATCATGGCCTTCGTCGATCCGAACTATGACCCGGGAGGGAAGGGCTATCACGCATTGCAATCGCGGATTGCGATCGGCGCGGGCGAATTGACCGGCAAAGGCTTGTATGGCGGCACGCAGAGCCAGTTGAAATTTCTTCCGGAAGGGCACACGGATTTCGTCTTCTCGGTGTTCGCGGAGGAGTGGGGATTTCTCGGGGTGCTGATCTTATTGCTTCTGTTCGTGGCCCTGATCTGGCTATCGCTTGAAATTGCAACGCGCGCGAAGGACGAGTTGGGCGCGCTTCTCGCGGTCGGCGTCATCTCGATGCTGTGCTTTTGTGTCGTCGTGAACATCGGCATGACTGCCGGAATGTTCCCGATCGTCGGGATCCCGCTCCCGCTCATGAGTTACGGCGGCAGCGCCACGATCATGACGATGGCCTCGCTCGGACTTTTGCTGAACGTGAAACGACGGCGATTGAGTTTATTTTATTGAACGGGCGGCGGCGCTCCAGGGTGTCGCCCTTTTGTGCGTATTCATTGTGCGGATCGTCGAATCGACGGGACATTAGGTGACTGCGGAACCTGGGACTGCCCGCGTTCCACCGTCACGCCGCTTCGAACGGTTCGCGAAACGGAAGGAGTCGGTATGGGTGTGGAAATTGCGATAACCGTCGCGAGGGAAGAAACCCGTGTGGCGGTGTTGGACAACGGAGTGGTCACCGATCTGTTCGGTGATCGTGCCAAGCATAAGGATTTCGTGGGCAACATTTACAAGGGCAAAGTGGCCAAAGTCCTGCCCGGCATGCAGGCCGCGTTCGTGGACATCGGTCTTGAGAAGGCCGCGTTCATGCACGTCTCGGACCTCTCTCTCGACGCCGAACCCAACGATACGCTGCTGGACTCGGACGACGACGACAAGGACGCGGATGAAATGCGGCCAAAGCGGGAAAGCACCAAGCCAATCGAACAGTTGCTGAGCGAAGGCCAAGAATTGATGGTCCAAATTTCGAAAGGACCGATCGGCACGAAAGGCCCCCGGGTGACGACCTACGTGTCCCTGCCTGGCCGGTATCTGGTTTTCATGCCGAATGTGGAACACATCGGCGTCTCGCGGCGAATCGCCCGGGATGAAGAGCGCGCCAGGCTGAAGGACATCATGAAGCGGGTCCGGCATCCGGGCTGCGGCTATATTGTCCGCACCGTCAGTGAAGGGGTCAAAGAAGACGAATTGCGGTCGGACGTCGATTTTCTTCATGTCCTCTGGCAGGACATCAAAACGAAGCGCGATCAGCAGCCGGCGCCGGCGCTGCTGCATACGGACCTGAGCCTCAGCTTCCGTGTGGTCCGCGACCTTTTCGGAAAGAAGGTCGAACGGCTCTGGATCGACTCCCGCCAGGAGTACGACGCCGTGCGCGATTTCGTGCAGCGTTTTTCCCCGGAACAGACCTCTCGGATCCACTTTTATGACAAGGACGAGAGCTTATTTGATTATCTGGGCGTTGAGCAGGAGATGGCGCGGGCCTTGAGCCGGAAAGTCTGGCTCAAGTCGGGTGGTTACCTGGTGATCGATCATACGGAAGCCATGACCGTGATCGACGTCAACACCGGCCGGTTCGTGGGAAAGCGCGATCAAGAGGAAACGATTCTGCGCAATAACCTGGAAGCGGCAAAAGAAGTGGCCTATCAGGTGAAGCTTCGCGGAATCGGAGGGATCATCATCGTCGACTTCATCGACATGGAGCGCGAGAAAAACCGGGACAAGGTCTATCATGCCCTCGTCGATGCCATGGCCTCAGACAAGGCGCGGACCAGGATTTCTCGCATCTCGGATCTCGGCTTGATCGAGATCTCCCGCGAGCGTGTACGAGAAGATCTGCTGCGCTCCCTCTCCGAACCATGCCGCTACTGCGAAGGCCGAGGGTACACGAAATCGCCGACCACGGTCGCCTACGAGATCTTCCGCGAGATCAGAAAAATCGGAGGGAGCAATGAGCAGCAGCGAATTGTCGTAGGCGCCCATCCCTCGGTCGCCGGGTTACTGCAAGACGAGGAGCGGCAAGGCCTTGAAGCATTGGAACGCGAATGCGCCGCCAAGGTCTTGGTCATGCCGGACGAGCAATTGCACCTCGAACAATACGATCTCGTCGTGATGTAGGATCGTCGCGGCGGTCGTGCTTGCTTTCTGCGGTATGAGGGAGCATGAGTCCTGTGGCCGGTCGGCTCAACTCGTCGGCGTCGCTCGAAGCGTGGATGAAGCTTCGCGCCATCGATCGAGTAGGCGATCACGTCGTCCTCGCGCTCGTGCGCGAATGGGGAACACCGGAGGCGGTCCTCGGCGCCACAGCGGACGACCTGATACAGCGAGGCTGCAGCCCAGCACTGGCGGGCGCCGTCGTCCGAGGGCCTGACGATGAAGCCTCCCGGCGTATTGCCCGCGAACTTCAAGGCATCGAACGAGGACACATCGATGTCCGATGCATCTTGGATGCGAGCTATCCCGCCCGACTCCTGACGATTCCCGATCCGCCTCCGCTCCTGTACATTTCGGGGACCTTCTCCGACTCTGATGAATTGGCACTGGCTGTCGTAGGAGCCCGACGTGCGACGCCTGCGGGACGTGTGGTGACGGAGCGGTTGGCCGGTGGCTTGGCAGGCAGGGGCTTTACGATCGTCAGCGGACTGGCGCGAGGCGCTGATGCGGCCGCCCACCGAGGCGCGCTTGCGGCCGGCGGCCGCACCGTTGCTGTTCTCGGCTGCGGTCTCGGACGGACGTATCCGCCGGAGCACGAGCGCCTCCGTAGGGAGATCGAGGAGCGGGGCGCTGTCTTGTCTGAGTTGTGGCTCGATGCGCCGCCGCATAGCGCACATTTTCCCCGCCGAAACCGGCTTATCAGCGGACTGTCGTTCGGCGTCGTGGTCACTGAAGCCACGATCGACAGCGGATCATTGATCACCGCGCGGCTCGCGGCAGAGCAGGGCAGAGAGGTCTTTGCCGTGCCCGGCTCCGTCAACGCGGAAACCAGCCGGGGAACGCACGCCTTGATCAAAGAAGGAGCGACGTTGGTCGAGCGAGCGCAAGACGTCATCGACATCATCGCACCGCAGCTCGAACCGCCGATGCGAGCTCGTGTGTCTGCTGCGGACTGTCCGCGCGAGCCCGTGACCGAGAGTTTTGGAAATCATGAACGCCTAGTGTATGATGCGCTCTCGTACGAGCCGCTCACCGTCGATCATCTGTTGGAGCAGACGCATCTCCCGGTGTCGTCAGTCATGGCGTCGTTGTTGTCGCTCGAGCTTGGACGGCGCGTGCGGCAGCTGCCGGGACAACGGTTTGTGAAGGTGTAATCCGTGCATAACAGGAAGGCTGGTTGCACTCATCTGCTATATTTGGTACGGATGGTAGCGTGACCTGTTTGCGAAACCGGAGTCGACATGGCCAAATCGCTGATCATCGTTGAGTCTCCCACGAAGGCGAAAACGATCACCAAGTACCTCGGGCGAGGCTACACGGTGATGGCGTCGGTCGGGCACATCAAGGATCTGCCGACGAGCAAACTCGGGGTGGACCTCGACCATGATTTCAAACCGCAGTACGTGACGATCAAGGGCAAATCCAAGGTCCTCGCGGACATCAAGAAGAAGGCGGAAGCCGCCGACAAGATCTTTCTCGCGCCCGACCCGGATCGTGAAGGGGAAGCGATCGCCTGGCACCTCGCCGAAGAGCTGCGGGGCAAATCGAAGAAGAAGAGCGACGGGAAAGTCTTTCGCGTGCTGTTCAACGAAATTACCGAGCGAGCGATCAAACAGGCGCTGCAGTCTCCGGGCCAGATCGACATGAAGCTCGTGAACGCGCAGCAGGCCCGCCGGGTCCTGGACCGCATTGTCGGTTATCAAGGCAGCCAGCTCTTATGGAACAAGGTTCGCCGCGGCCTGTCGATGGGGCGAGTCCAGTCCGTGGCCGTGCGACTGATGTGCGAGCGCGAGGCCGAGCGCGAAGCGTTTCGCACCGAAGAGTATTGGTCAATTATCGCGTTGCTCGCCGGCGCCAACCCCCCGCCGTTTGAAGCCAAGCTGCACAGTATCAATGGTGAAGAGGCCTCGATCGGGAATGCGGAGCAGGCCCAACAGATCGTCTCCGCGATCCAAGGAAAGACCTTTGCGGTCACGTCGATCGAACGGAAGGAAAAGAAGCGAAATCCCGTCGCGCCGTTCATCACCAGCCGGTTGCAACAAGAAGCGGCCCGTAAACTGCATTTCACGCCCAAGAAAACCATGACGCTCGCGCAGCAGTTGTACGAAGGCGTTGAAATCGGTGCGGAAGGGGCTACCGGCTTGATCACCTACATGCGGACCGATTCGCCGCGGATCTCCCAAGAGGCGACGGCCGACGTCAGACAGGTCATTCAGGAGCGGTTCGGCGCCGAATATCTTCCCGAGACGCCGAACGTCTACAAGACGTCCAAGGCAGCTCAGGAAGCGCATGAGGCGATCCGGCCGACGTCGGCCGCGCGCGATCCCGAATCGATTCGGCCCTATCTGGAACAAGATCAATACAACCTGTACAAGCTGATTTGGAACCGCTTTATCGCGTCGCAAATGGTGCCGGCCATTTTGGACGTCACCCGCGTGGAAACCTCTCCCTTGGACACGACCGCCAGATACCTGTTCCGTTCCAGCGGCACGATCGTGAAGTTCCCGGGCCATACGATCGTCTACATGGAAGGCGTTGACAAGGAGCTTTCTGCTCAGAAGGCGAAGCAGGAGGAGGAGGTTGAGGAGAGCGGCGAACGGCAGCTTCCAGAGTTGACCGAAGGCGAGCGGCTGCATCTGATCCCACAAGCTGAGCAGACCGTTCCCGGCGTGACCTCGAAACAGCACTTCACGCAGCCTCCTCCCCGCTATAACGAAGCGTTGCTCATCAAGGAGCTCGAGGAGAAAGGCATCGGACGTCCGTCAACGTATGCCGCCATCATCTCGACCATCCAAGAGCGCAAGTATGTCGAAAAAGTGGACGGGCGGTTCCTCCCCACCGAAACCGGGAAAACCGTCAACGACTTCCTGCTCAAAGGGTTTCCCGACGTCGTCAACGTCGATTTTACGTCGCAGCTTGAAGCGGAGCTCGATGAGGTTGAAGAGGGGAACAAGCCTTGGGTGGACGCCGTCCGCGATTTTTACGATCCGTTCACGGCCGATTTGGAGAAGGCGAAATCCATTCCGGGCCCGAAGGACACGGTCGAGCCGCCAACCGACATTCCTTGTGAGAAGTGCGGCCGGATGATGGAAATCAAGTGGGGGCGCAACGGCAAATTTCTGGCCTGCCCGGGCTATAAAGAGGATCCACCGTGCAAGAATACCCAGAACTTCGAAAAACTGCCCGACGGCACGATCAAGATCATTCCGAAGCAGGAACTGACGACCGACCAAGTGTGTGACAAATGCGGGAGCCCGATGCTGGTCAAGACCGGCCGGTTCGGAAAGTTCATCGCGTGCTCAGCATATCCCGAATGCAAGACGACCAAGCCCTTGGCGCTCGGCGTAAAATGCCCACAGCCGGGATGCGGCGGTGATCTGGTGCAGAAGCGCACCCGCAAGGGTCGTTCGTTCTTTGCCTGCAGTAAATATCCGGCTTGCGAATATGCCTTGTGGGACAGGCCGATTCCCAAGGCCTGTCCGACCTGCAGCGCTCCGTTCCTGGTGGAAAAAGTGAGCAAACAAGCCGGCCGGAGCGTGCAATGCCGCAACGAAGAGTGCGGCTACCGCGAAGCCGGATAAATTTTTCCGTCCAACCTTCCCTTCGTTTCTCGCTCCTGATCTTTCACCGTGTTGCGGCGGCCTCGTCACACATGCACGCCGAAATTGAGAATTCATGTCGTCGAAACTGAGAGACGAAATCAAGACGATCCCGTCGTCCGAGTTGACGAGCGAAGAAGTCGTGAAGATAATGACTTAAGGGAGACCGCACCGAATCGTACCCGATCGTGAAGGGAGGAGTGATATGAAGGCAAAAGAAGGGGTCGTCAACCTTCTCAATAAGATTCTTACGGCGGATTTGACCGCGATCAACCAATATTTTCTCCATGGAAAAATGTGCGAGAATTGGGGGTACGAGCGTCTTTATCACAAGGTCCGCGAGCGGAGCATGGATGAAATGAAGGATGCGGATGAATTGATCGGCCACATTCTGTATCTCGAAGGCGTGCCGAATGTGCAGCGGATGAACACGGTCCAGGTCGGGGAGACCGTTCCTGAGCAGCTTAAGCTCGATTTAAAGGCCGAGCAGGAGATGCTGTCCCTGCTAAACGACGGCGTCGTCCACTGCACGAAGGTGATGGATTTCACCACCCGGCATATGCTCGAAGACATGGCGAAGGACGTCGACGACCATATCGATTGGATCGAGACGCAGATGGAAACGATCAAGCAGGTGGGCCTCGAGAACTATCTCTCAGAGCAAATCAAAAAGGAATCGTAACAAGGAATTGCCACATGGAGGCGGGGGGCCTCAGGAGGAAGCGAGGGCCCCCGCCGTTGGAGCGGTTTCAAGTCACGTCCCGCTCCACTCCCGGTGACGCCATGATACCGACTGCGGTGTCGTTCTCCCCTCTATTGATAATCCTCGTTCAATGACCTGAGAAACGCCGTCAGGGCCATTGCATCAGGTGCGTTCAGCGCAACGCCCTTCAACTCGGGTGCGCCGTTTCGTAATGCGCCTGCGCGTGCAAGCGTCGACATATCGCGATAAAAGGTCATGATGTCCTCAAGCGTGCCGAATTGGCCGTTATGCATATAGGGCGCGGAATGGCCGAGGTCCCGGACACTTGGGGTCTTGAATCTCGCAATCGCACGATCCAAGAGATCCTTATCCGACACAAGGCAAGGGGCTTGGTCGTCGCAAAGGATCTTCTTAATCTTCGCTTGAGAACCCGGCATGTCGGCATTGGCAAATATGTTCCACACTCCCAAGTCCGTGAGGGTGGTACTGCTGGAGGGAATCGAACGGAAGCGATCGGTCCCGGTGGGATGCTCTTCAGTGGCCGGAAGGTCGTTTGCGGTTCTGCTGTTAAGATCTGGAATCGGCAGCAAGAAAAAATCACCGGTTGCATGAAAGCTATCGTATTCCATTTGAGTCGTTCCCGTATTATGCAGTTTGAAATCGGTGAAGTTCGGTGCCGCATGGCAGGCGATGCAATTGCCGATTTTCCCCGCCGTCAGTTCCGCCGGTGATGCGACCGTGGCCGCCGGTTCCGCTAAAAACATCTTCAAACCTTCAAGCTCAGTCGCGCCAAATTCGAATGGCTGAGAATGAAACGTAAATTGGCCGTTGGCCGTGTTGGGATTGGACGATACGAACTGGGGATTAAACCCAGGAGCATGAATGAGCGCCCGTAGCCGTCGACTGTAATTGATATCGGACTCGTTCGAATCCGGCTGTTGAGGGAGCCCGTTCCTTTCGAGGAAGACGTCAAACGGTGAACGAATGGGAGCGCCGCTGTCGTCTGTCTGGGAGAAGCGAAGCCCGTGTACGTAAGCGGCAACGACCTTCACGACGGCATTAAAGATTTCCTGATCCGAGGCCGAGCCGACAAACACGCGAAATTCAGGCGACAGACGAAATTCATCCGGAATCTCGGAATGGTTGCCGGTAAACAGGATACGGTACGGAAGGCCATCGAACTGATCCGACGGATCGAATGATCCATCGTCGCCGCGGACGACCCTGGCGACGTGCGCAATGGCTTGGGCGCGCTCTCCTGGAAGCCAACCGAAATTGCGACCGGTAAAGGTTCCGGCGACAAGATCCTCGATCGAGTTGAACTCGCTGTCAAAATGCAGAAGGACACCGTCCGGACGGTCGAGCGTCGCATTGACGAGCGGGGGCGAGTTGCGAGGTGCATGGGTCTTGCCGTCGGCGCGGGCGGGGATCGGACTGCGTGGTGCAAAGTCCGCATAGGTCCGCATATCGTCAGGTACTCCCGTCATAGTTTGAACGTCGTCAACGAAATGGCAGGACCGGCAATTCATCGACTTTCCTACAAATGGACCAGGATTGATCGGGGCGCCGACCGTTTCCACGGAATGAACGACAGGATCACCGAGATTTGGGTCATTGACGTTTCCTCCTGCGTCCAAGAGCGCCATGAAGGATTGTGCAAACCGGGTTTCCAGGAACAATCGCTCGCCGACCGCTTGCTCTGCGCCTGGTGTTCCTGTCAGGGCAGCCGTCTGTGGAGTTGAACCGCCTTGGCCGCACCCGGTCGACGCGACAGTGAAAATAGCTAAGAGAGCAAAAGTAGACGCAACATACCGGAAAACCGTTGGGAACATGGTCACTCCTCCTGATCAGTTGACAGCGACAATAAGGGCCGGTCGTTGCGCGCAGATCTCGACAAGGTGCGGATCGAATTGTGTCCCGGCTCCGACGATGAGTATGCGATAGGCGGCTTTCTCACGTTCGACGTCATCGCTCACTCCAGGCACCTGAATGGCATCGACTGCGTCTGCAATCGCGAGGATCCTGGCTTCAAGAGGTATGAAAGTGCCTCGGATCCCGTAGGGGTATCCCGATCCATCCCATCGCTCGTGGTGATGGGCGATGATGACCGAGGCCTTGTGAAGGAATCTGTATGGCTCAAGCGATTCGGCGCCCAGTCGCGGATGGGATTGCCGAGCGGCATAAGCCTGAACATCGAGGCATCCGGCGTCCGGAACAAGTGCGGGGGGCAAAGCCAACAGACCAATGTCGTGAAGCAGTGCCGCAAGCGTCAAATGATGCAGTGAATCAGGGGATAGCCCGGCCCAGGAACCGATGCGGCGTGCCAGCGCAGCGGTCCGCCGGCCATGTCCCCGTTGCCGGGGGAGAGCACGATCCATCATCTTTGCCGCCTGGCGGACAAGAAGGCGTTCGACCCGCGGTGGGACCGGAAGAACATCGATCTTTCCCAGCATCCGCTGAATGCCTTCGAGTGCCGACTCTCTCATGACTGCCGTGGTTGATGGCATAACGTCCAAAAAAACAAAGAGCCCAAGATCTCTGTGATCCTGGGCTCTGGGTCGAACAACCTCTGGCCGCTCTAATAGTCGTGGGAGTGAGTGTCGCTATTTGTCGTCTCCTCGCTTGCCGGCCATCAACGGCTGGCCCAACACCCACATTTCGTACAACGGTATGCTCATCATGACGAGGAAGCTCAGCATCATGAGCAGGTCTCCCGTCAGCATGGTCAAGACAAACACCGGAGACACATAACTGATGAGCCAAGGCGAAATTAGGTCAAGCATGACCCCGCCAAACCCCGCCCATGTCATGGCGGCCTTCAAGCCGTGACTGGCGTTGGTCAGGAACATGACATGAATCAGAATCATAAACACGACCGGCATCGTAAACAGATGGAAGTGCGTCACCTCCGCGAGCTCGCGGAAGGACATCGGCTCGCCGAACGTGGCGTCGGATCCTCGATAATGATCGGCGATTCCGGACGGCGACAATCCCGTCATGCTGTGCGCCCAAAAGAATGAAAACAAGAATCCCGCCAACATCAAGAGCAAGAACAACGTGTACAGCAACCGAATGTGGCGATCAGAATCACGAAGTTTGAATCGTTGATTGAAGTTCCGCATGCGGGGACTCGTGGTCCGCTCTCTCAGTTTCCGAACAGCGAGCCAAAGAATCCTTTCTCGGCCTTGCGCGCCGTGACCGTATCACTACCCCGCCCGGCTGGTTTCAGATAAAACTCGTCGACTAGTACCAGCACCCGTTTGATGCCCGCGCTCATCGATCGAACGGACATCGTGGCTCCGCTGATATTGATGATGTCTTTGTTGATTCGGACGGGGTCAAGGACCGTTTTCCCCTCGTATTGCGAGTTGAAGCGCTTTTGCCTGACTTCGGCGCCCCGTGCTTCACGAAACACCAGCAGTTCGATATCAGAAATGCAGCCCTCGCCGTCGACGCCGACCATGTAGGTCATGGGTTTGTGCTTGCCGATCGTGTTCTGCACCACCGCATAGCCGTCGACTTGTGCGCCAGTCTCACCGATGTAAACTTCGAACGCCTGTTCCGGAAACTTCCAGCCGATTCTCTCCTCGATCTGATTTTTCTTTTCCGGTGTCAGCCGGATGACGTCCTGCCGAATGCGTTCGGATTTCGGCAGCATGATCCGGAGTGCCTCGTCCTCAGTCAAAAACACCTCCGCATGGGTGAGTTCCTGGTCGGTCAGGAACCGCTTCAATTCACTGTCCCACACACGTTCGGCGTGTGCGGGCAAGGTCGAGAGCAGAATCAGGCACAGGGCGGAGTACAGCGGATGTCTCTTCATGTCGTCTGACAACCTTTCTCTTTCAGCCGGGCGTTGAGTTTTTGTGCGACTTCATCCATCGATTCTTGGGACGGATCAATTGGCCACCATTTCGTCGCCTGCGAGGTCGCACCGCCTCGTGCATGCCAACGTTGCCTGGTCTCGAGCACGCTCACCGAGGAAACGTCGTTCAATTGTTTCACCTTCACCGACATCCGGGCTCGTTCACGGTTGCCGAAGCCTTCTCGGCCGAAGATGCCAAATGTGCGTTCCTTGCCTTCCATTTCCACCCAGGAGGTCTCGATCGTCCCCTCGCCCTTGTTGTGTGAGTTGATGGAATACCCCTTCATCGTTTCCAGCGTCGTATCCCATACCGTGTCGTAAGAACAGACGAAATACTGGTCGTGGCTTCCGCTCACTGAGGCACAGCCCTGAACCGTGACGAATAAGAGCAGAATCAATGATCGGCCGAAAGCCATCACGCACAGGCTCCAATAACAGAAGGTGCAGCCTCCGCCGGGGAGGCTGCGTCGCGTCGGCCGTCAGAAATACGTCGCTGCCGAGATGACAAATGCGCTGTCATGAATTCGCGTGCCGGTGTTGGGATTAAATGACATCGGCTGATACTGATAGCTCATCTTGAAGACGCAATCTTCGATCGGCCGATAATTGAGGCCGAAGGAAACCTGTTCGAGGTTTCCGTCTCCTCCGGTTCCATTGCTGTTGTCGAGGTTGGTATTGACTCTGTCGTATCGGATGACTGCCGTAAACGTGGACCCTTCGCCGAACCGCCTCGGAGACCACTTTGCCAGGAAGTCAGGCATAAAATGATAATTGGCCTGTATGTAATAACCGCTCATGCGTTGTGGTGGGATACCTATGCCGCTGTTTCCGGCGATTCCAGTGAGCAATGAGCCTGGCGCGAACGTACTGCCTGGAGCGACAATCGCTCGGCTGTTTCCTCTCGCATAGGCCCAGGCAGCCTCCCCAATAAGTTCGAAAGGACCGCGTTGCAATGTCCAATCGACGGCCATAATGCTCAGCGGGTTGTAGTTTCCGTTGAGTGAACCATTCCCGTAGTAGCCTGACCCCGCGACTTCGACGCCGAGCATGGGACTGAACGCCACACGGCCGGCCACCGCTTTCCCATTGTTGATATCCAACCCATCGTCTGAATTGCACGTCCGCTGCCTTGAAAGTTTTGTCCCATTCTGCTCATTGATTCTGGGCGTTCCATCGGTTTCGTACGAGCAAGGGCCGGTCGTCACATACAATTCGTAGTCGAGTTTGCTCGTTCGTCCCGGATAGAACGTTCCATAAAATCCTGCTCCGGTTTCCGACAGGGTTGTGGGGATAATGAATTGGCTGACCAGCGGTCGATCGGTTAAATCGTTCAGGGGCGAGTCGTGCAAGAGGTTGAATTTGCCGACCGGCAGTAACAAGATCCCGGCTCGCATGTTGAACGCCTCGTTGACGAGGTAGTCGATATGAGCGAATTCCAAGCTGAACTCGTGCTCTTCCGTTGCTTCTCTGATGCCGTGCTCGATCTCAATTTCCGAGGCAAATTTCACGTGCTCAGTGATGTCGGCATAAATGAAGGGGACGAACCGCTGTTGGTCGAAACCGTTCGTCAGCCCGCCGGGGTATCCGTTTTCAATGCTATTCTTGCTTTGCGCGCGGTATTGAATATCCATATAGCCGCCGACGATGGCCTTTGGCGCCGCCACGAACGGCTTGGCATAGACCAAGCGCCCCGAACCGGTCGCTCCGAACGAGAGCGGCACTTTTTCTTCTCCCTTCCGCTCGACCCTGACGTCGGTCATCGGACCGACGCCTGTCGGAGACTGGGAGCCGGGGGGACCTTCTCGTTGCTCCATGCTTCGTTCTAACGGGCTTTCGCGACGTTCGTGTTCCTGCATCTTCTTTTCGACTGCGTCATCGACCATTTTTTTGATTTCTTCGGGGGTCATGTCGACGGCTAAGGCCGGCATCACCGGCAAGCTTGCGATCACGAGAGTCCCGAGGATTGACCTGATCCTCATCGAAATCCTCCATGTAAAATGGTGTGGGTCAGACTCGGGACTCAACGGTCTCTGGTCCATTGGCATTCAATATGACTGTCACTGCCAGACGCTAATTTGACGCGCCTCCCTTCATAGATAAGCGGGTGATTGAACAGTGCCCCATCCTTCGATGGAGGAGAAGGGAATGACCACGATGCGCTTGCATCGCTTACATTTCAGTTCCAACCCTTCGCCACGGACTTTGGCGATGAGCTGGCCGCATTCACATCGTGTTTCTGAGGCTGCAGCCAGCATTTCCCGTCCCCGTTCAGACATGTGGAACGACTCCTTGATTTTGAGAACAATTATTAAAATCGTCTGCAGTATAGGGTCAGCGCCGTCAGCCTGTCAAGAGGCCCTTAGGGGAATGTTGCTCCCTTCGGGAAAGCAATCCCGTATAATCTGTTTATGAAGATGCGGTCGCTATTAGGCTGGCTCTCTGCTCTGGGGTTGCTGTACCTGCAAGGGTGCGTCACCCAACTGTCCGCTGTTCCGGATGACCTGAGCCTCCCGTCGAATGTGGCCGTCGGACGAGTCGTGGCAGTGCTGACGGGAGAGCGAAGCCGGATTTATGAGCCCGCTGTCAAATCCTTCGAAGTCCAGAACCGGCAGACGAAACAACGCTATAACGTTCAAATTGACTCGGACAATGAGTCTTTTATTCTGCCGCTCGCGCCGGGTGACTACGAACTGACTCGCGTCCAAATCAATGAGGGGCCTTTTCTCTCGATGGCCCAACTCGCTTCCAGATTTTCCATTGGACAGGACCCCGTCACGTATCTGGGCACATGGCGTTTCGGAGTGGACTCTCCCAAATACGGCCGGATGGTGTCCGTCTCGATGGTGACTGATGAAGAAGACCGCGCAGAGGCTTTGCAGACGCTCGGCCATGATGATCAGCATGCGGACATACAGGAGGTCGCCACGGTGCTGCCCGATCCGCCGGAACTACAGACGCGTCTCTATGAAGTGATGCCCTATCCTCGCGTGCCACGCTATTTCCGTCGCCACTGGTGGTGAACTTCTCGCGCATGACCTCTCGCTTCTGCTTGGTGCCGATTCTTTGTCTCTCCTTCTCGATCCTGTCTTGCACTGGAATGGGGCCATCGGCGTCTTCATTGGTCACGGTGAAACGGACCCAACTGCACATGGGGACGCTGGTCTCTATCACCGCTGTCGGTCCGACGGCCGAGCGGGCGAACGACGCTATTACCGCCGGATTTCAAGAAGTCAAACGTCTCGAACAATTGTTAAGCACCTGGATTCCCGAGAGCGAGTTATCCCGGGTCAACGCTGCGGCTGGAAGAACTCCCGTGCGCGTGAGTCTGGACACGATGGTCGTCGTCAGAAAATCGCTTCAAGTTGCCGAAATGACGGAGGGGGCGTTCAACATTGCCATTGGCCCAGCCGTCGACGCCTGGAGCGTTTCCGCAGAGCCGCGCCTTCCGACGCCCGAAGAATTGGCTGCGCTGAAACCGCTCGTCGACTTGAAATACGTTCATGCTGATGTCTCGGAACGCACGATCTACCTGCAAAAGACGGGCATGCGGATTGATGTGGGCGGGATCGGCAAAGGGTACGCCGCTGATCAAGTCGTCACTGTCATGAAACAGGCGGGAGCCGCCGCGGGCGTCGTGGCCTTGTCCGGCGACATCAAAACATTTGGCCGGCTGCCGGACGGTGCGCCATTTCCGGTCGGTATCCGCCATCCCAGGAAGGAGGGAGAAATCTTTGCCGAGATCGATCTTCAAGACGAGGCGATTTCGACGGCCGGAGACTATGAGCGCTTTTTTGAGAAGGATGGCGTTCGGTACCACCATATCCTTGACCCGCACACGCTCCAGCCGGCTCGCGGCTGTCAAAGCGTCACGGTGATTGCGAGGGAAGGCGTGATGGCAGACGGTTTAGATACCGGCATTTTTGTGTTGGGCGCCGATCGCGGAATGGAGCTTGTGGAACGACTCGCGGACGTCGAAGCCATCATCGTCGACCGCGATGGCCGGGTGCGCATCTCGTCAGGCCTCAGGAATCGAGTGAGATTATCCTCCGAATCCGGCCCATCCCATTGATCACAAGCGAACGACCTCCAGGCTGACGTGTTGGAATCCAAGCCCGCGGACATCGTCGACGAGCGAGACAAATCGTTCGAGCAACGTTGTCTTGTCCGCGCGGACGACCACGGCTGATTCACGTGGCTCGACCCGGAGGGTGTCCTTCAGACCGTCCGCCGAAACCGCTCGATCATTCACGAACAAATGGCCTTCGGCATTGAGCGTAATGACAATCGGCACGTCTTTGCGGTCGCCGGCTTCTTTGGCTTTTGCCAAGTTCACCGGAATCTGTCCGGTGCTGATGAAGGTCGCAGTCGTCAAGACGATCACCAGCAAGACGAGCATGACGTCGACGAGAGGGATGACGTTGATCTGATCAAGCTCGCGATCCATGCATCACCTTATACTGAGCCACAAGCTCGGTCACGCGTCGACGCAGCATGTTGTTCAATACGACGCATGGAATGGCCACGAGCAATCCGACCGCCGTCGCTTTCAACGCGAGGCTCAATCCGATCATGATGGTGTTGACGGCCATGGTGCCCGAAGTCCCCATGGTGTGGAACGTCAGCATAATTCCCAGAACCGTTCCGAGGAGGCCGATATACGGCGCATTCGCCGCGACCGTACCGATCACGACGAGCCGCTTGGTCAGCGCGATTTCGAGCGTTTGCTGCGAAGCAAACTGCGCCAGGTCGATACGGCGATAATACAACCAGCGTTCAATCGCAACGGCGACCGACCAGACGCTCAAGGTCAGCAGCAGTCCGACAATGCCGTAGTCGACTGCATTCTTCAGCGCCTCCATAAACGTACTCCTTCTCTGATGCCGCTGGAAGATGGCTATTTGGCCGGTGACTGTGCCAGAAGCGGAAAAGGGCTGTCAATGTTGTCGGCCCGTCTCGTCCTGCTTAAAGAGCACGGTGTGAGAGGCCAGCACGCGCAACTCGACGGGAGTGCCTTCTTGATACACGCTGGTGGAGCTCTGACTGCTGTGCACGATTTGCCCGGACGGCAGGCTGACTGCATACAAATTTTCCGACCCTCTGAACTGACGTGAGACGACATGCGAGGCGGCCGTTTTCGTCGGCACAAGATGGATGTCGTCGGGTCTGATCATCACGACGACCGCCGTTCCATCTTCGCAATCCAGCGTGTCGGGAAATTCTCCCAACTCCGTCTGCACGAGGCCTTTCGACACGGTGCCGGGCAGAAAGTCGGCCTGTCCGACGAAATCGGCGACGAACGGCGTGGCGGGCATATGATAAATCGTCTCCGGAGTGTCGAACTGTTCAAGCCGGCCTTGGTTCAGCACGGCGATGCGATCGGCCATCGCAAAGGCTTCGTCGTGGTCATGCGTGACAAGAATCGTCGTGGTCTTGGTGCGGCGCAGCAAGTCGTGCAATTCCTGCCGCATGCGTCCGGCCATATCCGGATCGAGATTGCTGAACGGTTCGTCGAGCAGGAGCAGCACCGGACGCTGGACCAAGGCTCGGGCAAGCGCCACCCGTTGTTGCTGGCCGCCGGACAGTTCGTGCGGGTAGCGTCGGTCAAAACCCTCGAGCCCGACGAGGCGGAGCATGTCGTGGACGCGTACTCTTCGTTCACTGCGACTGAACCGGCGGAGACCGAACGCGATGTTCTCGTGGACCCGCAGATGCGGAAATAGCGCATATTCCTGAAACACCATGCCGACATGCCGTTCTTCTGTGGGCACCATATGGTTCGGCGACGACACGAGTTGGCCGGAGAGGAACACCTGCCCGGCGCGTACGGGCTCGAAACCGGCGATGGCACGCAGAATGGTTGTTTTCCCGCAACCTGACGGCCCCAAGAGGCAGAGAATCTCCCCCTCATGAGCGGCAAATGCGATGTCGCGCACGGCCGGACGACCGACGTCATAGGCACAAGAGATTCCACGCAATTCCAGCACCGACGACGCCGGACGGTAGAGGTCGGGTTGCAGGTTCGATTCCACCATGAGCGGTTCCGCGGGCGTTCTCCGTTCCGGTCTCACTTCGTCACGCCGCACGCCAATCCTTCGACAACAGCAGCAGCAAGGTCGGCAGGCCAAGCAGCACAATTAAGAGGGCAGAGGGAGCTGCCAACCTATAGTATTCTTCGCTCGCTTCCATCCACACCCTGATCGCCAACGTGTCAAATCCCACCGGCCGTAACAGCAAGGTCGCCGGCAATTCCTTCATCGTTTGCAAGAACATAAGCACCCAGGCCACGATGAATCCGT
The DNA here is from genome assembly GCA_035495295.1 of Nitrospira sp. GTDB lineage: Bacteria > Nitrospirota > Nitrospiria > Nitrospirales > Nitrospiraceae > Nitrospira_C. The sequence continues at coordinate 120,952 of DATJGE010000046.1, forward strand.
TTCGCATGAGAGGCAGCGTCACGCGCTGCCACGTCTGCCGTACGCCGAGACCGAGCGTACGGGCGACTTCCTCGAGGTTCGGCGTGATTTGCTGCAAGGCCGGCTCGAGCGATTGCAGGCCCGCCGGCAGGAAATGGATGACATAGGCGACAAGGAGGACGACAACCGATCCATACAAAAACGGCGCCAGATTCAGGCACAACACCAACACGGCGAGAGCCGCCACGGGGCCCGGCAAGACGTAGCCCGCATAGGCGGCCTGCAAGCATCCAAGGTTCAGCCAGTTCGGGCGCCGGCTGGCCATGTAGGCGAGCGGAAGTCCCACCAGCACGCCGGCAGTCGCTGCACAGGCAGCCAGGAAACCGGTATTCCACAAAAACCCGAAAAAGCGGGCATCAATGGTGGCCTGCGCATCAGGCGTTAGGCTCCAGGTCACGAGGAGGTAGGCCGGCAGTGCGAATGATGCACCAACGATGATCGCGAGATAGGCCGTGATGAGAGACGTTCCGAGCCATCCATAGCGATGCCGTTCCGGTTGGCGATAGCGTCCCGTCGTCTGATAAAAGCGGCTGCGATGGCGAAACCACCGTTCGGTCACGAGAAAGAGGAGCGCCAATACGACGAGCAAAAGACTCAAGATGCTGGCGGCCGTGTTATCGGCCCGGCCCGTCATCTGTTGGAAGACGGCGTACGTCAAGGTTTGGTACCGCAACAGCGAGACGGCTCCGAAGTCCGAGACGACGTAGAGAATGACCAGCGCCACGCCTGCCGCGATGGACGGGCGCATGAGCGGCAGCGTGACGAGCCATAACGTCTTCAGGCGAGAAATCCCGCTGGCCCGTGAGACCTCTTCAAATGAGACATTCATATTGAGAAGCGCGCTGCGGCTGAGCAGATACACAAAGGGAAACGTATCGAGGGTCATGACCAACGTCGCGCCGAAATAACTGTGCGGAGAGAAAATATGCGCCTGCGGCCCGGCGACAATCTGCCAGAGCTGTTCGACGGGGCCGCCGAACCCCAGCAGGTACGAATAGATGTAGGCCAGTACGTAGGTCGGCATGGCCAAGGGAAGGACTAAGGCACCCTCCCACAAGCGCCGTCCGGGCAACTCGACCCTCGTCACGAGCCACGCTGTCGAGACGCCGAGCAGGAGCGTGAGACAAGCCACGCCGGCTGCCAGTCGAATGGTATTGGTCAGCAATTCCGGAATGCGCGTCGTCCACAGCCTGGTCCAGACGGCCGAATCAGCAGATACGGCTTGGGAAGTCACGTAGGCAAGCGGGAGAAGAATGAGCGCGGCGACGGCGAGCGTGAGGAACTGCAAGGGCGACGTGAACTGGGCGCGAGTCGTGATCACAGGGTCTCGTCAGCCTAGCGAAGCCCTACTTGTTCGATGAGAGTGAGCGTCGGTTCCCGCAATTCCGCCAGCCTCGTCAAGGGCACCTGTGCCGCACGGAAGCTCTTGCGGTCCACGAGGGCGGGATCCGCCTTCACATCGGGGTGGAGAGGATATTCTTTATCCAACTCCGCGAACAGCTTTTGTCCGGCTTGGGCCACGAGGAACTCAACGAGCAGCTTCGCCGCATCGAGATGCTTGGTCGATTTGACGATGCCTACGCCCGCGACGTTCATGATCGCGCCGATGCCGCCTTCCTGTTGGTCAGGCATGAAGACGGCGACCGGAGCACCGGGTTGAGCCGCGAGATGCCGATACACATAGTAATGGTTGACGATGCCGAGCGAGGCCTGCCCTTTGGCCACCGCTTCGACGATCTGTGAGCTTTTTTGATAGACCTGGGCGCCGGCATTGTCCCTGAGTCCCTCCAGAAAGGCCTTGGTTTTCGGGTCCCCGTAGCTGGCGCGGATGACCGAGACCCCTGCCTGCAGGTATTCGCTTCCGGCATTCGGGATGGCGATCTTGCCCTTCCATTTGGGATCGGCGAGATCCAACAAGGACTTGAGGTCATCGGCCTTCACCTGGGTGGTGTTGTACACGATGATCCAAAACCGGCCCGATAGACCGATCCAGGCGTTGTCGGGCGCGCGGAACTGCGGCGGAATCGCACGGTCGATCTCCCGCATGTTCAGCGGTCGAAGGATTCCGGCCGCCCGAGCTTGCTCGAGACTGCCGGCGTCGTTCGTGAGAAACAGATCGGCCGGAGTCCGATCTCCCTCCGCCTTGAGCCGGTTCACAAGTTCGGTAGTTCCCGAAGAGAGGAGGTCGACCTGGATGCCGGTCTTGGCTGTGAACTCATCCAGGACGGGCTTGATTAACCGCTCCGCGCGGCCCGAATAGACCGTCAATTTTTCGGCGGCCGCGATCGGGTTAGGCTGTGCGAGAAGGAGCGAGAGCGAAACAACGGTGAGAACTACCCTCGTGAGCATGCCAGAAAATTGAAATTGATAAGCCATCTCAAAAAGATATCAGAAGGTAGGCGCAATCGTCAATGACGGCAGCGGGAGCAGAGACCGTAGAGTTCAAGCCGGTGGGTCTGGATGGTAAAGCCGTTCCGCGCGGCGACCTCCTCCTGCAGCTTTTCGATCTCGCAATTTTCGAATTCCACGATCTTGCCGCAGCCTGTGCAGATGAGGTGATCGTGATGACCCTTGTGGGCGACGTTATCGTACTGGGTTTGCGAGCCGAAGTGCCTGGCCTGGGCGATGCCGGCGTCGCAAAATAGATTCAGCGTGCGATAGATCGTCGCCAGCCCGAGGTGAGGATCCGTCTTTGCGAGTTGATGGTACATCGCCTCGGCGGTGATGTGCTCTTGCCGAAGAAATGCGGTGAGGATGAGTTCCCGCTGACGGGTGAATTTCAGCTGGTGTTTGCCGAGGTGTTCCTTCAGGACGTTCATCTCTTTTGCGAATCTGCCTGCTGTCATGCCGGGACGTCTCCAACCGGTGGCCATTAAAGACAAAAACCGTTCGTCCGGTCAAGGGGGCGATTGACGGTCTTTGTCCTGCTGTCTATAGTGCAACGCCCGTCCGGGGGTGTGTAAAAAGGGGTCGCCAGCCGATGCGTCAGCCACACCAGATTGCCGTAGACCGCGCGCTGCTTCTCTACGCCCTGCACCTGGCGGAGCCTCACGGAGTGTTGAGCGACGTCAAACTTCAACAACTCTGCTTCCTGTGCGAACTGCAAATGTTCGGGAAGGGATTTAAGGGCTTCCATTTCGAATTTTTCCGGTTCGCCTATGGTGCCTTCAGCAAAGACTTGGACAATGACCTGACTTCTCTTCGACGGAAGGAGCGCGTCGAAAATTTCTCGCTCTCCGATCAGGCGCGCGACGCCGTCCTTCCCCTCATCGAGCAAGGGGTGACGGGCGTTGAAACGAATGAAAAAGTGATGGAGGTTCTCAAAGCGGTGATTACCGCCTACGGACCTCAAGACAGCGGCGCGATTACCGCCTCAGTCGAAGCGGTCGAATTGAGTACGCCGCAGGATCCGGAATTTAAGATCCCTATTCGAGACATCGTGTTTCATACCACGCTGCTCGTGCCTCATCGCATCGACGTACAGGCGGAGTTTGCATTCTCGCCGGCGCTGCTCTCAAAGCTCAATCAGGCCATGGGCTATTAAGCCGATGGTCCAGTCATGGGTGATCACTGACGGCGGTGTGCGCGTGTCATCCATTCCGCTGCATCCTTCACTTGCCTAGCCCGTACAGCTGCCCATATTTCCGTTCGAGGTAGGCCAGGAATGGTTCAGGGTTGAGACCGGCGCCGGTGACGCGTTGCGCCAGGCGATCAGGCGTGAACATCCGCCCCCACCGATGGATCTTCTGCCCGAGCCAGCGGCGAAGGCCCATGAGCTGTCCCGCGGCAATTTCCTCCGAGAGTCTGGGCATCTCACGGTGCGCCTGTTCATAAAACTGGACGGCATAGAGATTCCCCAGCGTGTACGTGGGGAAATAGCCGAAGCCTCCCATCGACCAATGGACGTCCTGCAAGACGCCTTCTGAATCTTGCGACGGGACGATGCCGAGATACTCGTTCATCTTCCGGTTCCAGATGTCGGGAAGATCTTCCGGCTGCGTCTTGCCTTCGACCAAGTCCTGTTCGATCTCGAACCGCAGCATGATGTGGAGGTTGTACGTCAGTTCATCGGCCTCCACACGTATCAAGGAAGGTTTCACGCGGTTGATAACGGCATAGAAGTGCTCCATGTCGACGGAGCGCAACTGCTGTTCGAACGTCGACCGGAGGATGGGGTAAAAATACTTCCAGAAAGCACGCGATCGCCCGACGCAATTCTCCCACAAGCGCGATTGGCTCTCGTGTATGCCAAGGGAGACGGATTCCCCGAGCGGGGTGCCGTAATAGGCAGGATCCAGTCCCTGGTCGTACAATCCGTGGCCGCCCTCATGTATGCAGCTGAACAGGCACGACGGGAGGTCGTGCTCGTAGACGCGGGTGGTGACGCGCACGTCGGTGGGATGGAAGGACGTGGTGAAGGGATGGGCCGACAAATCCAATCTGCCTTTGTCGAAATCGTAGCCCATTGCGGTCAGCACCAGCCTGCCGAATTCCATCTGCTTCGTCTGATCGTATGCGTGGTACAGAAAGCTATCGTCGATTTCCATTGGACTGTGTTGAATACGCGTGAGCAGCGGGACGAGACGCGTCTTGAGTTGCGCAAAGAGCGGCTGCAAGGCCGCGACCGTCGAGCCAGGCTCGTACACGTCGAGCAGCGCATCGTACGGTGTCTTTTCAAATCCGAGGTACTGGGCTTCTTCTTGTTTGAGTGACAAGACGATACGCAAGTTTGGAAGGAACGCCTTGAAATTGCTGTGCGTCTTGGCCTCGGTCCACACCTGTTGCGCCAGCGAACACTCGCGGCTCAGTTGCGAGACAAACTCTGACGGCAGCTTCGTCGCCCGACTGTAGTCGCGCCATACTTCGCGCAGCAGGGCGCTTGAGGATTCATCCCACCGTGCTCCGCCCTGTTCGAGAGGCACTCCCGTCTGTAGGTCGACCCAGCGTCCCAGGAGGCGGGCAGTGTCGGCTGAGATCAGTTGTTGATGCGCGATTCCTTGAAGCGTGGCAATTTGCTCGGCGCGGGCGGCGCCGCCGCCCGTGGGCATGTATGTTTCCTGGTCCCAGGACAACACGGAGGCTGCGCTGTTGATGCGTTGAATTTCCAGGAGCCGGCTTGTCAGCGGTTCCAGCGTCTTGAGAGTATTCATAGGGAACCTTCCTTCACCGGAGGCATGCTATGATCATGTGCTGCTTGAGTCTGCGGACGCGCATCCAGTCTCGCATGCAAGCATTCAACTTTCAAATTCAGGAGGCGCGTCTCCATGTAGGCGTTAGTTTGCGCCGAGTTTGAAGCGTACGCAACGGCGCATTCCCTGGCTGAGTCGGATATTTGCGGGCGCTCGGGTGAAACGCCCGCCAGGCATGTCCTTGAGATATGCATGAGAGACATTCAACAACCTAAGCGGCCCTCGGCAATGTCCTTTGGCTGAGAACGCTCACACGGCAGGCTGCATAGTTTGTTAACTCCCTTAGCGCATGAGGTGCAATTGTGAACGCCATCGTGTCTACGGAAATTGAGGCCTATGCGGAAGCTCATTCGATGGCAGAGTCTGCTACTTGTCGAGCATTACGAGAAGAAACTTGTCGGTGCATGGAAGCCCCGCAGATGATGGTTGGTCCCTTGGAAGGTGCGTTTTTAAAGCTCATGACGCAGACAGTTCAGGCCAAGCGGATTTTGGAAATCGGTATGTTTACCGGGTATAGTGCCCTTTGCTTTGCCGAGGCGCTTTCGGATGATGGAAAGATCATTACGTGCGAGGTCGATCAAGATGCTGCTGCTATCGCCCGGAAATATTTTGCACAGTCGCCCGTCGGCCGAAAGATAGAGGTAAAAATGGGACCTGCTCTTGAAACGATGCAGACTCTCAGTGGTCGCTTCGATCTCATATTTATTGACGCTGACAAGCAAAATTACTGCAATTATTTTCGCCGAGCGCTGGACCTGCTGTCACCGGCCGGCGTTATTCTTATCGACAATGTTTTGTGGGATGGTGACGTGCTGAGACAGCCTCCACCGGATGAACGGACGGCGGCAATCCAAGAACTGAACCAAATGATTGCAAGTGATCCGAAAGTGAATGCTGTGATGATCACGATTCGTGATGGAATTTTCTTGGTGAAGAAGAAAGAGGCCGCGTGATTACATCTCGGATATACACTTGAATGACCCCGACATGTCTTCCGTTAAGGTCCTCTGCGCTCGTGGTTCCTAAGATTTCGCAGCTGCGCGTACCCTGGCGCAGTGATGAAGGTCCGGCAAACAAGCGTCGAGCGTTATCGATCAATTGCCAGCCGGCGGTGCACTCGTCCAGCAGATCTGAGTAGCCTGTAACCGGTCAGGTGCTCTGTTTCGATCCCGCTTCGTGAGTGCGGTTGGGCCGTTCGATCGACGGACTGTCGGGCGACAACTTGACCTCTTCCTCTTCGTGGAGAATCGTCAGGCCGCTGCCGCTCTTCAACTGATACTGCGTTGCCTGTTGGCCCACGTTCACCTCGAGCGTTTGGCCTTGGTATCGCAGCTGGAATCGGATGCAATGCAGCACGTCCGGCAGTGACGGCCAAAAGCAAAGTAGACCCCCGTAATCGCGCATTCCTGCAAAACCGTAGACAAAAATCATCCACACGCCGCCCATGGCGGCAATATGGCATCCGTCTTTGACGTTGCCCGCCACATCGCCAAGGTCCATGAGCGTCGCGACTCGTGCGTAGTCCAAGGCCTTGTCCATCTCGCCAACTTCGGCCGCCATGATGCTCTGAATGCAGGCGGATAGCGATGAATCACCGGTGGTAATCGGATCATAAAAGGCGAAATTCCGTCTCTTGAGGTCGGGTGTGAACTCATGGCCGAGCAGAAACATGGCCAAGACGAGATCCGCCTGCTTGATGACTTGATAGCGATAGATCGTAAGGGGGTGGAAGTACAGCAGCAGCGGATACTTGTCGGCCGGCGTCCGGTCAAAATCCCAGGGCTCTTGATTCAGAAACTGGTCGTCCTGCGGCGTGATCTGGAGCCGCTCATCATAGGGCACGAACATGCGGTCGGCCGCTTGCTTCCATTCCGTCACCTCGGAGAGATCGAGCCTGGTTTTATGCACTAGGGCGGTAAAGAGGTCCGGACGGAGTTCGCGCACACGTTCGACCGTCTCGGCTGCATAGCGGAGGTTTTCCCTGGCCATCAAATTCGTATAGACGTTATTATCGACCACCGTATTGTATTCGTCGGGGCCGGTCACGCAGTGAATGCAAAATTGGCCGTTGGTTCTCGGCGAATAGAACCCCAAGGACCGCCAGAGCCGGGCGGTTTCGACAAGCATCTCGACGCCTTCATCGAAGAGAAATTCGTCCTCCTGGGTGGCCTGAATGTATTTCCGTAAGGCATACATGATGTCCGCGTTGATGTGGTACTGGGCGGTCCCCGCCGCATAATAGGCCGAGGCTTCGTCTCCGTTGATTGTCCTCCAGGGAAACATGGCCCCCCGCTGATTCAGTTCCCGTGCCCGTTGGCGCGCTTTGTCGAGCATGCCATGCCGGAACCTCAATAAATTTTTGGCGATCCGAGGCGCGGTATACGTCAAAAACGGCAGCACATAGATCTCAGTGTCCCAAAAGTAGTGCCCTTCATAGGCGGCTCCGGTCAGTCCTTTCGCCGGTACGCCGGTGTTTTCCGCGCGCGCGCAGGCTTGCAGCACATGAAACAAGTTGAACCGCAACGCCTGTTGCACCGCTGTGGTCGAGGCTTTGGCTCGATCGGGATTGGTCATGACCTTCACGTCGCTGCGTTCCCAGAAGTCGTCCATGAACCGTTGCTGTTCGGCCAGCAACGCCGGAAACCCCGATTCCACCGCCCGGTCAAGCGTGCGTTCAGCCCGCGCGCAGACCTCTTCAGCCGATGCCGTGTGGCTCGTATGGTAGACCACATATTTCATCAACGTGATGGGCTGGCCTGGTTCGGCGTCGATACTGGCGACTACTTGACCCCCGTCGGGCGTGTAATTGATTTTCCACGTCGCGCGCAACGATGTTTCCAGCACATGGTCGATCGCGCAAGCGAGCACGATTCCGCTCTTGTTCGTCGCATGACAGAGCACGATACGCCGATCCTTGGCATAGCTGAGCCGGTGGTTCAGCACCTTCTCGCTGAACATCTTCGCTTGTCTCGGATCGTAATTGGCGCGCCTGGGGGCCGCCTCGTTGGCAATCATTTCGGATGACAGTGCAACCGGGGCCGCGGCGTTCAGCAGCGTGATTTGATAGAACATGGCCGCCACATGACGATGTTCAAACGACACGAGGCGGCGTGACGTGATCGAAACGCGCTTGCCAGACGGTGTCTCCCAGATGATGTCGCGATCGAGAGTCCCGGCTTTCATATTGAGCCGCCGGTCAAAGCTCCGGACGTTGGCATGCGGAAGCCAAAACGGTTCGTCATCCACGTACAGCTTGATGTTCTTGCTGTCGGTAACGTTAACGATCGTTTGACCTGTCGTGGCCAGCCCGTATGCGTTCTCAGGGTAGATGATCGGCCAGCTTTCGTAGAACCCGTTGATGAAGGTGCCGTTCTGACCTATTGGTCCGCCCTCCTCAAAGCAGCCGCGCATGCCAAGGTAGCCGTTGCCCAAGGCGAACATGGTCTCGCCCTGCTCGAGCAGGTCAGGCATGAATCGTTTTTCAATCAAGTTCCATTCATCTGGCGGATAGATATGCGGAGGCGGATGAAACCGAGGACGATGGATCATGTAGGCTCCCTCGAGATATGCGACTTACCGCTGTGGGTGAGATGAGGGTTCCGAGGGGTGCGGCAAGAGTTCGGCAAGATCCGCGACGACGACATCGGCGCCGTGCTCTCGAAGCGCCGCAGCCTGATTGCGCCGGTTGACGCCGATCACCAATCCGAAGCCTCCCGCATGTCCAGCTCGGACGCCGGCCAGCGCATCTTCAATCACAATCGCGCGCTGGGGCTCGACCGCCAGGCGCCGCGCCCCTTCAAGAAATGCGTCGGGAGCCGGTTTGCCTGGAAGGTGAAGCCGGTCGATATCGTGGCCGTCGACGCGGGCCTCAAATAGCGACGTCAAGCCCACGGTCGCTACGATGCCAGCACAATGGTGACTGGAGGAGACCACCGCCAGCTTCAAGCCCGCCTGCTTGGCGATCCGGAGGAACTCGACGGTTCCCTGATAAACGGTGACGCCGGTTTCCCGCAACTCGGCTTCAAAATATCCGTCCTTCTTGTTGCCCATGCCATAAAGGGTTTCGCGATCTGGGCCGTCGGTGGGTGATCCGAGCGGCAGGCTCAACCCGCGCGATTTCAGGAAATCACGTACGCCTTCGTGTCGCGGCTTGCCATCGAGATGCAGTCGATAGTCATCGTCGAGATCAAACGCTCTGAACGTCGACCCGGTACGGACGCCTATCTCTTTCAGGTAATCGTCAAACAACCGTTTCCATGCGGCCGCGTGCAGGCGTGCCGTTTGCGTGATGACACCGTCCAAGTCGCTCAAGACGGCCCGATAATCGGCAATATGGAAGCCGACAGTGTCCTGCGCCCGCGAGGTGCGGGAAAAGTCAGGATTCATGCTGTTATGAAAACGGAATCGGCCCCTAAAAAACACCTAGCAAAATCCCGAGATTCGGGAATTGTCGATCGCGTTGAACCTGGCGATCTTGATTCTGCTTGACCGCAGTAGCGAAGGGTTGTATGCCCTCATCATGGTTAAAGGCGCTCTCGCATTGGGATACGGCGCGATTGTGGCTGCCGCGCTGCTCTGGGGCGGCTCGATCGTTGCCCAGAAGCTGGCCTTGAGCGGATTCTCGGCGGTCGAAGCGTCCGTCTTGCGCGACATCGGTGGACTGGTCATTCTCATCCTCACGTGGTGGTGGCAGGACGGGTCACTGGCTTCGTTGACGGCGAGGGATTATGTGACGCTCGCGCTTTTGGGTCTCGGTGTCTTGGGCAATCATCTGCTGATCCTCATTGGCCTCAAGTATGTGAGCGGCGCGGTGGCCGGCGTCATTATCGGATCTCTCCCGGTGGTGACGGCGCTCTTATCGGCGCTGTTCATTCAAGATGTGCCGTTCAAAGCCGTGTGGGCAGGCAGTTTGCTGTCGTTCTTCGGTGTGGGAGTGGTATCGGTGGCAGGGTTCAGCGTGGCCGGCGAACAGCCGCTTCTTGGCGGCACCCTGGTCTTTCTCGGCGTGGCCAGTTGGGCAGTGTATACGATCGGCAGCCGGTCAATCATGGAGCGCATTTCCGCCTTGACGGTCAATTGGACTACGACACTGGTGGCAACGGTGCTTCAGATTCCGCTGCTCTGGACCGATCGCAAAATGCTGGCGGCGGGAATCGCCTCGGTCGCGCTGTCCGATTGGCTTGCCCTGGCCTACCTCGTGCTCTTTGCGACCGCGATTGCTCAACAGGCGTGGCTGTTCGGGGTCAAAGGCATCGGTCCCTCGCGTGCGTCGGTGTTCGGCAATCTCACGCCGGTTGCAGCGGTGGTGCTTTCGGCGTTGATTCTCAAAGAAGCAGTCGGGCCTGTCGAGATCATCGGGATCTTGTTGATCCTGTGCGGAGTGTGGGTCGTGCATCGACAGAGTTCCCGACTCATGCCGGCGTAACCAGCGAATCCTCTCTCGCGCTCCAGCCGTCGATTCCAGTATGATAGCCCGCCTTGTCGTCGTGCTGGAATGGCGGCCCAGAGACCCGCCACCGTGCGCGATTG